>JAFRZA010000012.1 GCA_017442805.1 Erysipelotrichaceae bacterium | reverse complement strand
TCATCGACCGAACCGCCGCCTCTGGCCAGAATGATCACGTCAGAATTCTGACTGTCCGCCTGTCGGAGGCCGTCGACGATGGAATCGATTGCTTCGTTTCCCTGAACGATGGCGTAGACTTCCCTGAGTTCTACCGGCCAGCGGCGCCTGAGGGTTATTCTGACGTCCTGCAGAGCTGCCGTATTTGCGCCGGTCACCACGGAAATGGTACGGGGATAGGAAGGCAGGGGTTTCTTGCGGCCCTGATCGAAATAGCCCAGCGGTTCAAGCTTTTTTCTGGTCTTTTCAAACTGAACGTAGAAATCACCCTGACCGCTCATCTTCAGCGAACTGACGATCAGCTGCATCTGTCCCGACTTTTCGAAGACGCTGATATTGCCCGTCGCAATGACGCTGTCGCCGTTTTTGGGCAGAAAGTCCGCGTGACTGTTAAAACCCTTGAACATGGCGCAGTTGATCAGCGCCTTGTCGTCCTTTAAAGTAAAATACCAGTGCCCGCTGAAATGATTGGTGAAATTACCTATCTCTCCCTGCACTGATATGTTTTTCAATGTAAAGTCATTGGCCAGCTGCTGCTTGATGTAACTTACCAGCTGACTGATGGTCCAGACCTTAAGACTCATAAGTTGTCAAGAACTCCGTTGATGAATTTCGGAGCGTCCTTGTCACAGTACTGCTTGGCTATCTCGATGGCCTCATTGATGATGACCGGTCTGTCAATCTGTTTCTGGTCCAGTTCATAAGCGCCCAATAGCAGGATGGACTGTTCCAGATAGCCGAGCCTGTCAAACTGATAATCCGTCAGAAAAAGCTCGATCCGGGCAATCAGCTCATCGAGATTGTTCAGGACGCCAACGGTATTGTTGACGATGTAGGAAATCGATTCCTTATCGTCAATGTCAAGGTTCTCTGAGAAGATATCATCAATGTCCTTTCCGGTCAAAAGATACTGATAGATACAGGTCATGATCCTTATTCTCTGTTCTCTTCTGGTCATTTTCCTATTTGAAGAATCCCTTCACTACGACATTAACGCTGGTATTGTGGTAGCCCGTCATCTGAGCGACGCTGTTTTTGATCAGAGCCTGCGCTCTGGCAGCCGTATCGGATACGATCGCTCCGTTTCTGATCAGAACGCCGGCGTCAATGTGGATATGGTCTTCGACGACCTTGCACTTGAAAGAGTTCCTGCTGGAAGGTCTGTAGGGCTTTACGTCCCTGTCTTCATCAAGAGCGTGCTTGGCAATTCCCTCGAAAACCGCTGTTGACAGCGCGATCAGGCCGATAGAGTTTTCTTTTTTCTTAGCAGCTATATATCCCATAGTTAAAACCTCTCATTCATTTTATCATACAAAAGCGTAAAATTACAGATTACAGTTCACGGATGAAGCTCAGGCGGCGGACTTTGGACGCTGTCTTAAAGCGGTATTCCCTTTCTTCACCGTTGACTTCAACAAGATACTTCCCTTCAGGCGGCAGGACGTTTTCCGCACTCTCGATCTCATAGTAATGACCGAGGTACTCGACGGCTTTTTCCACTTCACCATCAGCGATCAGATTTCTGATGACGGAAGAGGAAACCTTCCGCTCATCCAGGATCAGCTCATCAACTACCTCGACTTCAAATTTCCTTCTGTCGCTGTTTAACAGCGTCTCCTTATTGCCCAAAGCCCTGTTTCCGAAGCGGAAGTCCGTGCCGCAGAACAGCGTATGTATTTCCATTTCATTGAGAACGAAGTTCAGGAAATCCTCCGCTCTCATTGAAGCGATCACTTCATCGAAGGGAAAGATGATCACTTCCTCGATCCCGTACTGATAAAGCAGTTTCTTCTTCTGTTCAAGAGAAGTCAGCAGCGGCACGCTTTTTCCGCTGAGAAATACTGCGGGATGGGGATCGAAAACGATGGCCGCCGGTATCATGCCGTGTTCCCTGGCTGACTGTACGGTCCGGGCGATCAGTTT
Organism: Erysipelotrichaceae bacterium; assembly: GCA_017442805.1. GTDB lineage: Bacteria > Bacillota_I > Bacilli_A > Erysipelotrichales > Erysipelotrichaceae > UBA1783. The sequence goes on along the minus strand of JAFRZA010000012.1, from coordinate 58,592 downwards.
CTGATGCCCTCTGTGGACACCGTCAAAGTTTCCTATGCAGCAGTCGTATATCATTACCATAACCCTCTCCGGCAGTAAAACATGCCGTTCTGTCTTTCATAACAGGCCAGTACTTCGCCTTCATGAGTGATCATCACCGTATCGGGAAGATCTTCATCCAGTTTCAGCGGCTTGCCGTTCATTACATCACTGATGTCTTCTACTTCGACATAATGATAGTTGTTCAGCGCTTCATAGGCGCTGATGAGCCTGACGTTTTCATCAAGCTGGTCAATCTGACAGGCATCTTCCAACAGGTAGCGGTCGATTGCCGTCCTCTTCAGGGCGCTCATCACCGCGACCGTTCCCAGTTTTTCCGCGATGTCTTCAATCAGCACCCGGACATAAGTACCGGTTGAACAGACGGTACGGAAGATGATCACATTTCCATGATGACTGAGCAGCTCCATCTCCCTGACGGTTATCGGCTGCTTCGGTCTTTCTATTTCCCGGTTTTTTCTGGCCAGTTCATAGAGTTTCTTTCCGTTTACCTTCTTGGCTGAGTACATGGGCGGCATCTGCAGGCTGTCTCCCAGAAAGGACTGCAGAATTCCGTTGATCGTTTCATCATCATATTCTCTGACATCAGCGGTTTCCAGAACTTCCCCGGTAACGTCCAGCGTATCCGTTCTGATTCCCAGCTTCATCGTCGCGACATATTCCTTGAAGCAGTGCGACAGGAAAGGAAGGATCTTGGTGGCTTTGCCGACGGTCAGGATCATGAGCCCTTCCGCCAGCGGATCAAGAGTCCCGGTGTGCCCGATGCGGCTGGTACCCAGTTTCTTTCTCGCCTTCTGTACCAGATCATGGGAAGTAATGCCTGACGGCTTGTTTACAGGAATGATTCCGTCCATGTTTTCACCCTTGAAATAATAGCATATTTTCCCCTTCGGGCTATAATATTAGAGTATGAAATGCGTAAAAAAGGTTCTTGGCTGTCTCCGAAAAGCCGACAATGATTACGATCTGATCCATGACGGCGACCGCATCGCGGTCGGTGTTTCCGGCGGCAAGGATTCCTCCGTTCTGCTTTACTGTCTGAATCTGTACAGACAGTTTTCCCACAAGAACTATGAGCTGGTACCGATCTACTGCGACATGGGTTTCGGAAACAGAGGCATGGAGGAAGTACAGGAGTACTTCCGCCGTTGCGATCTTGAAGTGATCATTCATTCTACTCAGATCGCGGAAATACTGAGACTTCACGCCAATGATGAGGGAAGGATCTCCTGTTCGCTCTGTTCCCGGCTGCGCAAAGGCGCCCTGATCAACGCTGCCATAGAGCACGGCTGTAACAAACTGGCTCTGGCCCATCATAACGATGACGCTCTTGAAACCCTGTTCATGAACATGATCTACGGCGGCAGAGTCGCCACATTTCAGCCCAGAGCCTTTCTGGAAAGAAGCGGCATGACGCAGATCCGTCCGCTGATCTACGCCTATGAAAAGGACATCGCCAGATTCGCGTCATCCCTGGAAATGCCGATATCCAAGAATCTCTGCGGTAATGACGGCAGCAGCGAAAGACAGAGCATGAAGGATCTTCTGCACGGCATCTATCATAAGTACCCCAAGGCCCGTGACAATTTCGAACTGATGCTGCGAAATGAACGGCAGTTCGCGCTGTTTCATCCGCTGGCTCACGAAGACGAAAACGAAACAGAGATTAACGGAGAATAAAAGCGCTGATGAGCGCTTTTAGTTTTTCTTCTTCAGAATCAATTCTACGATGTGTCCGCAGCAGTCTCTGATATCCGGATCGATGTACTTATCCACGAAATCCCGGACAGCCTGCTGATCGTAATCCGGCTTCTCGATCTCCGCGAACAGCGTTTTAAGATCACGGCACTTCGTGCCCGGGAATTCGTCCAGCGGCGTATAAAAGCCGCGTTCCTCGTCATATAGTTCACGGTCAAAGACGTAGTAATAGATCTTCTTGTCCATGATGGCCATTTCGTATGTCGTTGCCGAATAGTCGCTGATGACGGCATCACCGGCAGCGGCCATTTCATAGGAATAGAAGTCCCGGTCAACGATGATGCGGGGATCCTCAATGGTTATTCTGCTGACGGGATGCAGGCAGAGGATCAGATTGTAGCGGCTGAAATCGGTATACTCGATCATTTCCCGGATCGCTTCCTCCAGCCGGCTTTCATCCTTGCGGAAGGTGGGAGCGTAGACGATGTTGAACTTCCGGCGCATTTCAGGATGACGGTTTCTGATCTCTTCGGCTCTGTCATTCATGTACTTTTTGTCGCGCAGCAGGTCGACTTTCGGCAGCGGAGCTATCACCATCTGTTCCTCCCTGGCGTTGAAACCTTCCATGAAGGCCTTTACGGTATGTTTGGAAGAAGTGAATACCATGTCATAGTTTTCGTGCATGTGCATGGCTCTGGCGATCTTCAGGGAAGAGCCTCCGCTCTTTCCCAGAACGCTGTAGCCGAACTTCTTGAAGCATCCCAGTCCGTGCCACATCTGAATTACCTTCAGGCTTTTCTTATGATGCAGGCAGCTGATTACGATGCAGTAGGAATCCAGAACGGCCGTTTCGCTGGTGGCGATGTGATACATCTGAACGAACATGTGGAAGATGTAGGAAATCTTATTCTTAAGACCGCTGTCCAGCGTGCGGCATAAAATTACCGTTTCAATCTGCGGATCAGTCTCATGCAGCCGCTTTTGTACCAGCAGGATGTCGCTGCTGGGCTTATTGGACTGCCGCGAAAGGAAAACGACCTTATGCCGTCTCGGGCATAACTTGATGAAAAGATACAGGAAATCAAGTCCGAGGAAGATGATCTGCATTACGATGTATAGCATCAGTCTTCTCCCAGATCGTAAATGTCGTAAATGTGGATCGGCATGCGCTTGTTCTCCGGAGGCAGCTGCATGTAATCGCCGTACTGACTCGTCAGTATCTCATCATAGCCAACGGGGATCATCAGCTTCGTATCGCAGAAATCGCAGTCAAGCGTTGAAGCATAGGCGTCTTTGGTGATCTCGCCTTCCTTGTGATTCGCCGTTCCATAGCCGATCAGCCTGGAGGTGTTGTAATTACGCTTTCTGGCCAGACGGTCGGCTTTTTCGCCCCAGTAGCGGGCGCCCATGATCGAAGCGAAAGGCTTCAGGATCTTCTTTATCGTCGGGAAGCGCTCATAATCGACGACGAACTGATGGTCAGCGCACTGCGCCATGATCTTGTAGAAGCTCATCAGCGTAAAGTGGAATTTACATACCAGATCGCCTTCGGGCATGCCGTCAAGAGGCATGATGTCGACGAAGACGTGATGATCCTTGAGAAGCCGGGAAAACGGCTGGCCGATTCTGGTATGGGTATCGACTACTCTTGCGCAGGAAGTATACCAGTCCTTATTGTTGACCAGCGACATGATCTGATATCGTTGGTCATTGTCGCTGACGATGGCATCGATCAGCCTGTAATAGTTGTCTCTGGTGATCAGGATGTCCGCGTCGTCATCCCAGGGGATGAAGCCGTGATGTCTGACGGCGCCGATCAGAGTACCGTAAGCCAGATAATAGGGAATGCCGTTTTTCCGGGCTACGGAATCGATGTATTTAAGGATGCCAAGCATCCTTTCCTGCAGTCTTTCCAGTGAATAGGTATGTCCGTTATGGTCGGTAAGCTCCATGATCCTATTTCCTCTTTTTGATCTGACCGTAATAGGCGTTGGGGCCGTGCTTGCGGTAATAATGCTTGTCGAGAATGTACTGCGGCATGTCGGCCTCGGGATTCAGAGCGAAAGACTTCAGCGCCATTTCCGCGCATTTTTCGCATACCACCGCGTTATATACGGAACTGGCGGCGTTCTTTCCCCAGGCAAACGGTCCGTGATTTCTGACCAGGATGGCGGGAATGGCCATGACGTCATAGCCCTTTTCCCTTATCGTTTCAATGATGACTTCACCGGTATTGCCTTCATAATCGCCTTCAACTTCTTCCCTGGTCAGGCTTCTGGTGCAGGGAACATCGCCGTAGAAAGAATCGGCGTGCGTCGTTCCCAGCGCCTTCAGGTCGCGGCCGGCCTGGGCAAAGGCTGCGCAGTAGGTGGAATGAGTATGGGTGATGCCGCCGATCTGCTCAAAGGCGTTGTAAAGCTTCAGATGCGTCGGGGTATCGCTTGAGGGATTGAGTTCCCCTTCGACTACTTTGCCCGTCTTCAGGTCCACGACTACCATGTCTGACGGTTTCATGCTGTCATAATCGACGCCGGAAGGCTTGATGACGACCAGACCCTTCTCACGGTCGATTTCACTGACATTTCCCCAGGTATAGATGACAACTCCCTTGGCCACCAAATCCATGTTGGCCCGGTATACTCTTTCCTTCATTTCTTCAAGCATATGGATCCTCTTTCTAGTTCATTTTTCTTAATTCTTCAACGGTATGTCTCAAACCGTCAGCCAGCTCTACCCGGCTCTTCCAGCTCAGCGACATCAGCTTCCGGCCGTCCAGCTTGACGTTCTGGAATGTTGAAGCGCCTTTCTTTTCCACATCATCGGGAAGATCGAATACTACCCGGCTTTCACCGATCTGCGCCAGTACGGCAGCCAGGTCCTTCAGCGAAAGCGCCTGATCATTGTCGGCAATGTTGTAGGCGTTGCCGTCGATGCCGTTGCACATCACCGTCAGCAATCCGCAGACGGCGTCATGGATGTAGAGATAGGAGAAAGTCTGGGTGCCCTTGCTCTTGAGCACGATGTCTTCCCTGTTGATGGCCTTGTTGATGAACTGCGAGATCGCCTTTGAATCAGACAGCTGCATCGTCGGACCGTAGAGACGGCAGAAACGGGCAATGACGAAGTCAATTCCTTCAGCTTCGTGATAGGCGTTGCAGAGGGCTTCCGAGGCTCTCTTGCCTTCGATGTAGCCGGCTCTCAGAGTGTTGCAGTTGATGTAGCCGCAGTCATCTTCGCTGATGAATTCGTTTCCCGAGCGGTTGTCGCCGTAGATGTCTCCCGAAGAAGCGAAGACGAACCGGCATCCCGGGTTGCGTCCGGCCAGCTGAAGCAGGTAATAAGTACCGAGGATGTTGCTCATTTCCGTTCCGATGGGGTCGGTAGCGTAAAGCTTGGGATGGGTATTGGAAGCCATGTGAACGATCATGTCAACGCGCTGATCAAAGTCATCGAACGGTTGCTGAACGTCGTGCTTCAGGAAGCTGACCGTCTCAATTCCCCTGACGTCGGCAAAACGGGCTCTGAACTTCTCTTCATTACGCCCTACCGCGATCACATGGGTATCGGTACCGCTGATCTCATTTCTTTTGAGGATCACTTCAATCAGATACTTGCCGATTAGTCCGGTAGCTCCAGTTATCAGGATCTTCTTATTGTCAATGGCTGACCATTTTATTTCCAGACCGGCTGCCAGCTGCAGTTCCTTATCAAAATCAAACATTTTCCATCGCTCCCCGTATCCATTCCTCGCACATTCTTCTGGCTTCGGCCAGATCCTTCAGCCAGTTCGGACTTCCGGTATACCAGTATTCCAGAACGAACTGCCTGACGCCCATGGACCAGACCTTTCTGACCATTCCGGCAAAATCGCAATGGCCCTTTCCGTAAAACAGACCGCCATAGCGAACTTCATTTACTTCCTTGAGATGGAAAGCATGGTAATATCCTCTGCCTTTCTCCAGATCTTCCAGATAATCGCTGCCGGCCAGCCGGTTACCGTTATAGGTATTGCCGGAATCGGAATAAAGCCGGAAACAGGCACAGTTCATTTCCCTTAACAGATCTATGCTCTTGGCGATGGTGTCCATGTAGTCGTTTTCCATGTTTTCCAGTCCGATCGTCAGTCCCTTCTGCTGAGCTTCTTTAAGAAGCATCTTCAGATTATCGCGGAAACGTCTGTCGGTCTGGCCGTCGCGGGGATCAAACTTCGGCATGTCGCAGGCCGGAATCTGAATGACCGGAATGTCAAGACGGCAGGCGAAATCCATGGTCTTGCGGAAGATCTCAACTGCTCTTTTCTCCTTCTCAGGATCGCTGTTGCCCAATGTGTAGGTGCTCAGCGCGGAAAGACAGATTGATTCAACTCTTATTTTCTTCTCATCCATCGCCTTCTTCAGGTTATCGATGTATTCGTCGCTGTAAAGACGCCCGATCCGCTTTTCCGTCCGGTCAATGCTCAGTTCGAAAAAATCATAGCCGGCATTGCGGGCCATCTCCAGCATGTAAGCAATATTAAAGCCTTCAGGGAAGGCTTTTTCATATGCACCTATGCGGTAGCTCTTGTTCATTATTTCATCCAGTCAGCGCGTTTTGCCTGTAAGAGCGCCTTGAAAATCTCAATGTCATCAACGGTCGTCAGCTTCAGGTTCTTTTCCGAACCCTGGGAGAAGTAGATCGTGTATCCCATGTCAGCAAACAGCGACGCGGAGGCGGTAGCTGAGGTGATGCCCATTTCCAGGGCTTTCTTGTGAACCTTAACCAGATCGCCCAGATGGAAAGTCTGCGGAGTCTGCGTTCTCTTCAGCAGGTCGCGGTTGATGTTCTTGGTTGATGTCTTGCCGTCTTCGCTGTACAGCATGACTTCAGCGCAGGGAATGGTAACGACGGAGTTGCCGTACTTGCGGGCGGTTACCAGCGCGTCAGAGATGATGTCCGTTGAAAGCATCGGTCTTATGGCGTCATGGATCAGGACGAAATCCTGCTCATCATGGTCTTCAGCGATGGCATAAACACCGTTGCGGATGGAAGCCTGTCCGGTTTCGCCGCCGGGGACGACCTTGGTCAGCTTGGTGATATTGAACTGCTTGGCATAAGCCTTCAGTATCTCGTGCCAGCCGTCAACACAGACAACGACGATCTCATCGATGTCCGGATGATTCTGGAAACATTCCATTGTATAAACGATGACCGGTTTATCATCGACGTTGATGAACTGTTTGGGGATGGACTGGTGCATTCTGGCGCCTACGCCGCCGGCAATGATAAGAGCAATATTCATAATTTACCTCCGAAAGTTCTATATAGATTTTACAATAGATAAAGCAAAAATTCCACCCGTGAAAGAAGCGTCAGCTTTTCCCGGCTTCTTCAAGAGCGTCGGAAATGGTGGGATGAACGCTCTGACGGCCGTGCTGATCGACCGCCGCAGAGCTCTTTTCGCCGCGGTGGAGAACACCGGCACCGGAAATGCATCCGCCGATGCAGGCCATTCCCTCAATGAAGTTTTCGTTAAGCACGCCTCTTTTGGCCTTCATCAGGGCGATCCGGCATTCCTCAATGCCGCTGCACTGACAGCTGCGCAGATCGAATTCAGTTATGCCGTGTTCCTTCAGAGCCTGCTGGACGGCCTCGCTTAGGCCGCCGCTGCGGGCAAATACCCTTCCGTAATAGGAAGCATCTTCCATTGAATCATCCGCCATTGAAGCGATGTCGATGTCGCGGGAATCGATGAGCGCCTGCAGTTCTTCAAACGTCAGTGCTACATCAACATAGTCTCTGACTTCCTTTCTCCGGACCTCGGCTTTCTTGGCCGTACACGGTCCGATGAAGACGATCCGGCAGTCGGGATCAGACTGCTTGATGGATTTCGCCAGGGTTGCCATCGGCGAGAGATTCGTCGAGATGTGTTCCTCAAGAGACGGGAAGTTCTTTCTGATGAATCTGACGAACGCCGGGCAGCATGACGAGGTCAGGAATCCCTTTTCCGCCAGTTCAACTGCTTCTCTGTCAGCGACCATGTCCGCTCCTAATGCCACTTCAACGACCTTCCAGAATCCCAGCTTCTTCAGGGCGCTGACAATCTGGAAAAGCCTGACATCGGCAAACTGGCTGACGATGCTCGGCGCCACGATCGCGTAGACGTGATAGTTGCGGTTGTCATCGCTTTTCTTGAGATAGTCGATGGCATTGATCAGATATGACTTGTCGACCAGGGCGCCGAACGGACAGGTATAGATGCAGACGCCGCAGTCGATGCACTTGTCGTAATCGATGGAGGCGTACTGATGCTCGGAAGCGCTGATCGCCTTGACCTTACAGGAGTTTTCGCACGGCCTGATGCGGTTGGCGATGGCTGAATAGGGACATACCTTGGAGCAGCTGCCGCAGTTGACGCATTTTGTCTTGTCAATGAAGGCGACGTGATTGCTGTCGAAACTGATGGCATCCTTCTTACAGGCATTGTAGCAGGGATGCGCCAGACAGCCGCGGCAGATCGAAGTCACTTCGTAACCGCTCATCGGACATTCGTCACAGGCGATGTCGATTACCTCCACGATTCCCTTGATCGATTTGTTTCCGCCCATGGCGATCTTCAGTCTTTCCGCGAAGATCGCTCTTTCCTTGTAAACGCAGCAGCGCATCGTCGCCGTGTTGTTGGGAATGATCTTGTTGGGAATGGAAAGAAGATTGTCTACCAGCGTATCGTCATACGCATTGGTGGCAATTTCCTTAAGAGCCTGGTATTTAAGTTCCTGAATCTTGGTATCAAAAATAGGCATAAGCGTATCTCTTTCTTCCTTAAATGCGGACACTTTTACAGGTAATCAGCCTTGACCAGATCAACGAGGAAGTCGCGTTCTCCGGGTATGGCCTTCAGCGACTGGGTTGACGCGACGATCGGCAGCCAGGCAGTTACGTCCTGTCTGGTTATTCCGTTTTTGGCGGTGAAGATGTCCAGGTATCTGTCAGCAAGTCCTTCAGGACCGTTAAGAGTGAAAATCAGGTATGTGCGGGCGGCGTCAGCTTCACAGTTTCCCTGAGTGGCGTGCGACCAGTCAAGGACGTAATGTCTGCCGTCCTTGGTTATGATGACATTGCTGGGATTGAAGTCACCGTGCAGCAGCTTGGAGTGCCTTGGCATTCCTTCCACGCGTCTGTGCAGGTCATAGCGGGTGACCGCGTCAAAATCGGTAAGGTCGATCTTGCGGTTCATCTTGCTCTTGTGCTGGGTCAGCAGTGGGGAAGTATGCGAGCAGATCTCGTTCTGAATGTCGACAAAAAGCTCAAGATACTCTTCAAGCTTATCGGGATTTTCATCCATCAGCTGCTGAAGAGTCGGTCCTTCAATGTAATCCGATATGATCGCCCAGCAGCCGTCGATGACGGTTACGGCTCTGATGTGCGGTATCAGCAGTCCGGTCTCCTCGACGCGCGCCTGATTCAGCGCTTCATTGAGAATGTCAGACTTGCTGAAAGTCTCGTCAAAGACCTTGACGCAGGCGTCGCCGTCCCGGTAGATCTTCTTGTGCGCTCTTTCCGCAATGACTTCTCTGAGATCCATGGTTTCTCCTTTCATGAAGACAAATAAAGAGCCAGGAAGTATCCTGAGACTCTTTAATCACAATTACTTCAGCCTGGCAAATTCGCAGGCGATCTCACTGGCAACGCGGGCGTTGTTATAGGCTAGCTGCAGGTTGGTAGCCAGCGATTCGCCTCCGGTAATGTCCTTGATGGCCGCCAGAAGGAACGGCGTGGTCGCCTTTCCTCTGATGCCTTTTTCCCTGGCCATCTCCAGGGCCTGATTTATGACGCCTTCCATCTTTTCGAAGTCAAGACTGTATTCCTCGGGAACCGGATTGCCCAGGACGATGCCGCCCTTTAATCCCAGGTCCCATTTGGTTTTCATGATCCTGGCAGCCGTGACGGCATCGGGGACATTGTAGTCAACACCGAAACCGCTCTTGCGGCAGTAGAAAGCCGGGAAATCATCGGTACCGTATCCGAGAACGGGAACGCCGAAGGTTTCCAGATATTCAAGCGTCAGCCCGATGTCGAGAATGCTCTTGCAGCCTGCTGTTACGACGCATACCGGCGTGTTTGCCAGTTCCTGCAGGTCAGCGCTGATGTCCATCGTCTGCTGCGCTCCGCGGTGAACACCGCCGATGCCACCCGTCGCGAAGATCTTAATTCCGGCCAGTGATGCCAGCAGCATTGTCGTGGCTACGGTGGTGGCTCCGGTCTTGCCGGTAGCGATGTAGACAGCCACGTCTCTGCGGGAGATCTTCCCGATGTCCTTTCCGGTGCACATCAGATTCAGCTCATCAGCGGTAAGACCGACCTTTAGACGGCCGTTGATGATGGCAGTGGTAGCCGGAACGGCTCCTTTTTCCTTGATGATCACTTCAACGTTATGGGCAAATTCAGCATTCTCCGGATAGGGCATGCCGTGGGAAAGAATGGTGCTTTCCAGGGCAACGACCGGTCTGCCTTCATCAAGGGCAGCCTTTACTTCCGGCGAGATGTCAAGATACTTGTTCAGGTTTTCCATTTTCTATCCTCTTTCTATGATTTTCTCTATCATTTCGATCCCCAGATCGGGATTTATCGTCATTTCCGAATTGATCGCGGCAATGCCGCAGGCCAGGGCATAATCGATTGTTTTTCCGGTATCAAAGCCGTTGACGTAACTGTAGATCACTCCGGCCATGAATGAGTCTCCTGCTCCGGAGGCGTTCACCATGTCTTCGACCGGCTTCAGATGTCTGAAGAACAGCTGACCTTCACTGTCGTAATACATGCAGCCCTTTTCCCCTCGGGAAACAAAGATCCTCCTGACGCCCTTTTCGACAAGGATCCGGCACGCCTGGATCATGTCGAATTCGTTATTCACCTGTTGACCGGCAAGAATCGCCAGTTCCATCTCATTGGGCTTCAAGGTGTCAACGTGGCCGACATAGGGCTTCAGTCTGGCGGCATAGGCGCTGGAAACCGGATCGCAGAAGATCCGGGCGTATCCGGAGCACTCCCGGCAGATGAACTCAATGACATCTTCTCTCAGACAGGGATCAAAGGTTATCACTTCAGCGTTTCTGAGCAGTTCCATTCTTTCCCTGAGAACGTCAACGGTCAGATTGTCGATGATGTGCATGTCGCTTAAGGCCAGGTGCATGTCGCCGTCGTCATTAAGGATGGCCAGATAGGTCGATGAGGAAACGTTGTCCACATGGAGACAGCCGGACATGTCGATGCCGGCTGAGGCGGAATAGTCTTCGATCATCTTTCCGTACAGATCATTTCCCAAAGCCGAGATCAGCTTGCAGGGATGCTTCAGTCTGGCGATGTTTTCCAGAACGTTGCGGGTAACGCCGCCGATGGAAACATGCATGAAGCCGGGATTTGAATCCTTCATGATCAGCTGTTTCTTGCTCTTGCCCGTTATGTCGACATTGGCAGCTCCGATGCCCAGTACGTATTTCTGTTCCATTTGTTTATCCTTAAGTAAATCTTATCATATCAGACGACAGAAAAGCAGACTTATTTGTCTGCTTCGCTGTTTAAATCATTGATGATGCTATCGATCCGGTTTCCCGTCGACAGCGAACTGTCGTACTTGAAGATCAGTTCCGGGCACTTTCTGGTGGAAAGTGTTCTGGCCAGCTTGCTGCGGATCAGTCCCTTGACGTTTTCGAGCGCTTCCATGTGCGTTTTGTGATGCTTTTCATCATCCAGGAATGTCACGAATATCTTGGCAAATGACAGGTCGTTTGTGACTTCCACATCCGTAACCGTCACAAAGCCGACGTTCCTGTTGGTGATCTCATACTGCAGAATGCTGGAAACGTTCTTCTTGATGATCGAAGCGATCCGTTCATTCTTGATTGACATCAGTCTTCCTTGACCTCCTGAGATTCAAAGGCCTCGATGACGTCGCCTTCCTTGATGTCGTTGTAGCGTTCGATCGTCAGACCGCATTCATAGCCAGCGGCCACTTCTCTGGCCTGGTCCTTGAATCTCTGCAGGGAACCCAGAACACCGGTATAGATGACTACGCCGTCTCTGATCAAACGGACGCCGCAGTTTCTTCTGATGACGCCGTCATCGACCATGCATCCGGCAATGGTACCGATCTTGGAAACCTTGAAGGTCTGTCTGACGGTAGCCTGACCGATTACGACATCTTCGTATACCGGAGCCAGCATGCCCTTCATGATGCCTTCAAGCTCTTCCAGAGCCTTGTAGATGATGTTGTGGAGACGGATCTCGACCTTGCTTTCAGCCGCCAGCTTCTTGATGGTGGCATCAGGTCTGACGTTGAATCCGTAGATCAGCGCATTGGAAGCACTGGCCAGCATGATGTCGCTTTCGCTGATCGCACCGGCGCTGGCTCTGATGACCTTGACCTTTACTTCATCATTGGAAAGTTTCTCCATTGAGCTTCTGACGGCTTCGGCACTGCCGGCCACGTCAGCCTTGATGATGATGTTGATGTCCTGAACATTGCCTTCCTTGATCTGGGCAGCCAGGTCGTCAAGACTCATGGCGCTGGTGATGTTGCGCTCAGCTTCAATCTTGGCCTGAGTTCTCTTGTCAGCCACTCTTCTGGCGCTCTTTTCATCATTGTAGACCTTGAACTTGTCACCGGCCTCCGGTACGTCGTTAAGGCCGATGATCTCAACCGGTGTTGACGGCAGGGCACTCTTGATCTCTCTGCCCTTGTCGTCCGTCATTTTCCTGATGCGGCAGTAACTGCTTCCGGCAACCAGGTAATCGCCGGTATGCAGGGTACCGTTCTGGACCAGCAGCGTGGCGACCGGGCCTCTGCCCTTGTCCAGCTTGCTTTCAACGACAGTTCCGCTGGCGGTCTTGTTCGGATTTGCCTTGAGTTCAAGCACTTCAGACAGCAGCAGGATCATTTCCAGCAGTTCAGGTACGCCCTGGCCGGTCTTGGCGACGATCTTGGCAAACATCGTGCTTCCACCCCATTCTTCGGGCATCAGACCGTAATCGGCCAGTTCGCTGTAGACCTTGTCGACGTTGGCGTTATGCTTATCGATCTTGTTGATGGCAACGATGATCGGAACATTGGCAACGCGGGCATGGTCAATGGCTTCCTTGGTCTGCGGCATGACGCCGTCGTCGGCAGCGACAACGATGACGACAATATCCGTCATCTTGGCGCCTCTGGCGCGCATGGCCGTGAAGGCCTCATGACCCGGAGTATCCAGGAATGTTACCTTCTGACCCTTGACATCGACCTGGTAGGCGCCGATGTGCTGAGTGATGCCGCCGAATTCGCTTTCGGTGACATTGGTCTTTCTGATGTTGTCCAAAAGCGTGGTCTTGCCATGGTCAACGTGTCCCATGATGGTGACGACCGGTGCTCTTAAGACGAGCTGGTCGGGTTCATCGGGGATGTCATCTTCCAATGAAGATTCGTCAACGGTCTCTTCCTTGGTAATGGTTATGTTGTACTGCATGGCGATCAGATCGATGGTATCGTCATCAAGCGAATTGTTGATGGTAACCATCTTGTCCATCATGAACAGAAACTTGATGATTTCTGCGGGTGTGCGGTTGATCTTCTCGCTCAGTTCCTTAACAGTGATGCCTTCCGTATAGGTACAGTCACGTGCAGCTTCCACCTTTCTAGGTGTGTAGTTACCCTCGTGGTAATTCTTCTTCTTATTCTTTTGATTGCTTTTCTTAGCCATCAGCATGCACCACCTTTCTAATTCAGATTCTTCTTTAACTCTTCATATACTTCATCGCCCACGGTAATCTCCAGGTGCCTGTCCAGTATCTTCTTCCTTTTTGCCGTTTCGATGACTTCCAGATCCTTTTTCAGATAAGCTCCCCGGCCGTTTGCCTTGCCGGTCAGGTCAACGATGACCGTGTTGTCAGGAGTTCTGACAACACGGATCAGTTCCTTTTTCGGCCAGTGTTCGTTGGTAACGACGCACTTGCGCATGGGAATTTTCTTGACCATTTCTATTTGTCGTAGAATTCATCGTAATCGTCGAAGTTGACATCTTCATCATACCAATGCTCTTCTTCGGCGTTGTTGAATTCATCGAGCTCCTCTTCCGTGTATTCAGGTCTGATCTCGTATTCCTTGTTTTTCAGGCTTTCGATCTTTTCCTTCAGCAGCTTATCTTCTTCATCTTCTCTGGACTTCGTGGATTTCTTCTTCTTGGAAACCGTCTGTTTTTCCGTCTTCTTGGCGTCGGCGTATTCTTCGAATTTGGAAACATATTCGGAAGCCTTGACCGTCAGCTTGGGCTTGCGGCGCTTGGTGACTTCCCTGGTTTCTTCCTCAGTTTCCTTCTTTTCTTCGACGGCGGTATCAGCCGGCCTGGTTTCTTCTTCTGTGGTCTCTTCAGCTACGGTCTCAGCAGGCTTTTCCTCAACGGGTTCTTCTACAGCTGCGTCAACTGCTTCGCTGACAGTTTCCTCAGCTTCCTCAGCCTTCTTTTCCTCGGCGATGCGGGCCTCTTCTTCAGCCTTTTCCCTGGCTCTGTCAACTTCTTCCTGTCTCAGTCTGGCAGCTTCCTTGGCCTGGTACATCATCATTTCGTTGTACCAGTCGATGCCTTCTTCCTCAACGGCATCCTGCGTCTTGATGTCGATCTTGCGTCCCAGCAGCTTGACGGCCAGCTTGGCGTTGATGCCGCGCTTGCCGATGGCGAGTGAGAGCTGGTCATTTTCAACGACGATCAGCAGATTTCCGGTCTCTTCATTGGGAATGACGGCCAGCACGTTGGCGGGCTTCATGATGTTCTTGACGTATTCGATGTAATTGGGACTCCATTCGACAATGTCAATGCTTTCATGGGATGACGGATTGGTCTTGTCGGTTATGGCGTCAATGACGGCAATGACACGGTTGCCTCTCGGGCCGATGCAGGAACCGATGGCGTCAACGTTGACATTGTTTGAGTAAACGGCCATTTTGCTGCGTTCGCCGGCTTCACGCGCGACAGCCTTGACTACGACGGTGCCGTCATAGATCTCGGGAACGGAGTTCTCAAACAGTCTCTTGACCAGATCAGCTGAAGAACGGCTGACCATGACCTGAGCACCCTTTGATTCCTTGTTAACGGACTTGATGATGACCTGGAGTCTCTGTCCGTCATAGTATCTTTCTCCGGGAATCTGGTCATTCTTGAGCATGATGGCCAGTGTCTTTCCCAGATTGACGAGGACGAATTTTTCCTCAACCGTTTCCACGTTACCCCAGACCAGATCGGAAACCTTGTCACTGTATTCATCATAGATGACCTGCTTGCTGGCTTCCTTGATCTTCTGCAGCATGACATTCTTGACCAGAGTTACGGAGCTGCGTCCGAAATCGGCAATGGAAACTTCCTCTTCGATGATGTCACCCAGCTGAGCGTCGGGATTGGTTTCCCTGACATCTTCAAGAGCCAGTTCGATCTCATCATCGTCAACTTCCTCGACGACGGTCCTCTGCTGGTACAGATGAATGGAATCATCTTCCTTTACTTCCACCCGCAAAGAAGCATCGGGGCAGGAAATGTGCTTGCGGTAAGCCTTTTCCAGACCTTCGGCAAGCGCCTCGATGATGATGTCATTGGAGATTGAGCGGCTATCCTTGATATCGGCGATAGCATTGATTAAATCTTTAACGTTCATAATAAACCCTTCTTACAATTTCACGGCTAATCTGATGAGCCTGATATTATCATTACTGATCTGAGCCTTTCTCTTAAAGGTCTTATCCATGTAGGCGATGGTCATTCCCTCATCACCGTATTCCTCCAGATAACCTTCGATCTTGTCGAGACCCTTCTGGGGATTGATCAGTTCAACGTGAACATAGCTTCCCACGTGATCTCTGATCTGCTGAGCGTTTTCCAGCACTCTTTCCGCTCCGAAGGAACAGACATCCAGCATGTAGCTGTCCGCGGAATCGTCGACTTCATCGAGAATGTCGGATACTTCCCTGGATATCTTCTCACAGAAATCCAGATCGACGTTACCTTCGCTTCTTTCCAGAGCCAGTTCCAGCACCGGGGGATTTCCGGGGATGAATATCAGCGAGAAATCAGTTATGTCATTGTCCCTGATCACCGGCTGAATCGCTTCTCTGATCTTTTCCAGATTGACCATAATACCTCCAAACAATAACTAAGGAGTGGCTTTACCACTCCTTTAGGCGTATTAACTCTATCACATCTGTCCGGGGTTTGCAAGAAAAATCGGTCAGCTCTGCTTTCAATTCATTCTTTTCGAAAAATGATTACCTGATCTGTCCGCTTTCGATCAGATGATCTCTGATCTCCAGAGCCCTGTCGGGGTAATTGGTGATCAGAACATTGATGCCCAGCCTCAGCGCCGCGTCAATGTATTCGTCCTCATTGATCGTCCAGCTGTTGATATCCAGCCCGTAATCTCTGGCCTGGCTGACGTAATTCTGATCAGCCAGCAGCCAGAAGGCCGGGTGCAGGGCGTTCATCTGATGCTCCCGGGCATAATGCGCCATATCTATGAAGCAGTCGGTGTGCAGCATTCCGCAGTAGGCTTCCGGTTTAACCTGCCTGATCTTCGCTACGGAATAATGATTGAAGCTGGAATAGATTATCCTGTCTTCCATGCCGAATTCCTCAACCAGGCTGATGACCTTTTCCTCAATTCCCGGATACGGGAATATTCCGGTCTTCAGTTCCACATTTATCATTAAGGGCGTCGGCTTCAGCAGTTCAAACACCTCTCTGAGCGTCGGAATGGCGCAGAAGGGATAATCGGGATTGTGATTGTTGAAATTGAAAGACTTCAGTTCTTCAAGCGTATGGAACATGACCCTTCCCTGATGATCGCTGGTCCGGTCAATCGTTTCATCATGGATGACCACGACCTCTCCGTCTCTGCTCAGCTGAACATCCAGTTCCACGCCTTCGGCATTCTGCTGGGCGGCCAGGGCAAATGACTCCAGCGTGTTCTCCGGCGCGTAGCCGCTCGCTCCCCTGTGCCCGAATATTCTTGTCATATACAATTTCCTCCAAGAGAATTCTATCACGCAAAATGGCCAATAAAACACATTTACGTTATTTATGGTCAAAATATCTAACACTTTTTCTTCCACTATGATATTATTTAGACAATTTTACTGAATGGGCATAATTAATATCTATTAAGGAGTACCTATGACAACCGTTAAAAGAACAAACTACGCAACTATCAGAACAAAAAGACTAATTGAAAGAACATTCTGTGAACTGATTCATGAGAAAAGAAGGATCGAGGACATAACCGTTTCCGAACTGGTTAAGAGGGCTGACATCAACAGAGGTACCTTCTATAACCATTACCCCAACATCAGGGCGGTCGCTCATGAAATCGCGGAAAACATCCGGCACGACCTCTTCGATTATCCCGATTTCGTCAAGTTAAGTGATTTCGACGGCTATTACGATCATGTTTTCGCTTACGTTCACGAAAACGAGAACAATCTCTATCTTCTTCTGAGCTATGATAAGGTCATTTCCTTTCTGACCGA
The DNA here is from genome assembly GCA_017442805.1 of Erysipelotrichaceae bacterium. Lineage (GTDB taxonomy): Bacteria > Bacillota_I > Bacilli_A > Erysipelotrichales > Erysipelotrichaceae > UBA1783. The sequence goes on along the minus strand of JAFRZA010000012.1, from coordinate 41,338 downwards.
TCTGCAGACCCGTTCGGAAAACTTCATGAAAAGCAAGTTCATCCAGTCGGGTATCGAACTGAATCCGGAAATCGAAGCTTCCATCGGATTCTACTGCTGCGGGATCATTTCCTACATGACGCTGCACTTATCGCGTGACAAGCATCTGGATGTTGAGAATCTCTCGCAGTTCCGCAAGATGTGGTTCCGCAAGCTCTTCATAACCTATCAGTAATAAAGGGGAAATCATTCCCCTTTAATTTTTGTAATCAGAATAATGACAGCTGATTCTCCGCCGGAAGTTCCTTCAGAACTCCCATTCTTTCCATGGTCGCCAGCTGGGAAGTGTTGATTCCGGTTCGCTTGCCGAAATCCTCGCGGGAAATGAATGGCTGACGCTCTCTTTCTTCCACGATCCTTCTGGCTACTACTTCGCCGAGTCCGTCAATGCAGCTGAACGAGGGAATTATACCCATCGGGTCCTCGGGATCCGGTAAGAACATCACGGAATCCGACTTCATCAGCGACATCGGGCTGAAGTGATAGCCGCGCAGATACATTTCCAGGGCTATTTCAAGAACAGGTTCCAGCGATTCCTCCTTGGTGGTTATCTTCTGGTACGACTCCCTGCGCTTCTGGATGCCTCTCAGCCGTTCCCTGATCGATTCCAGACCTTCCAGCATCGTCTCGATTTCATAGACGTCACAGCGGATGGAGAAGAAGACAGCATAGTAAGCGCTGGGCTTGTGAACCTTGTACCAGGCCACGCGTACGGCATTCATGGCGTAGGCCACGGCATGGGCCTTGGGGAACATGTACTTTATCAGCAGACAGGAATTGATGTACCACTGCGGAACGCCGTTGGCGTTCATGATCTCAATCTGATCATCAGTCAGGCCCTTTCCCTTTCTGACTCTTTCCATGATGTCAAAGGATGCCTTTTTCTGCACTCCCTTGCTGATCAGGTATGTCATGATGTCGTCACGGCAGGAAATGACTTCACTGATCGTCGCGATTCCCTGATCGACCAGCAGTTCGGCGTTGTTGGCCCATACGTCGGTTCCGTGGGTAAGGCCTTCGAAGTTGACCAGTTCATTGAACGTCGTCGGCTTGGTCTTCGCCAGAATGCGGCGGTTGTTCTGCGTGCCGAATTCCGGCAGACCGGCCGCTCCGGTCACCTCGTGGTAATCGCTGTAATCATTGATGTTCATCGCCTCAGTGAATGAAAACAGACTCAGCGCAACCCGGTCATTGAGAGGCACGTCCTGATATCGGATTCCGGAGATCAGCGAAAGCAGTCTGATGGCCTTGGGGTCGACGTGTCCAAGGATGTCAAGCTTGAGAATGCTGTCGTGAAGGTCCTTGAAGGCGAAGTGGGTGGTCTGCCATTCCGCAAACGGGTTGTTGGCTGGATACTGCAGCGGCGTGAAATCATGGATTTCGGTATTCTTCGGTATTACGACGATGCCGCCGGGGTGCTGTCCGCTGGTTCTCTTTACCTCCTCGCACATCTTGGCAAGGACATTGGTATAGGAATTGCTGAACATCGGCATATCCATGTCTTCGCAATAGGCCTTGATGTAGCCGAAGGCCGTCTTGTTCTTGACTCCGGAAATGGTTCCGGCACGGAATGAATACTCCTCACCGAAGACATCGGACACCATCTGCTGAGCCTTGGACTGATAGTCATCGGAGAAGTTCAGGTCGATGTCAGGAACCTTGTCACCTTCGAATCCCAGGAAGGTTTCAAACGGGATGTTGTGACCGTCGCGGATCATGCTGCTGCCGCATACCGGGCAGTTCTTTTCCGGCAGGTCAAAGCCGTTGGCGTATTCGTTGTTTTCGAAGAACTCGGAATGCTGGCAATGAGGGCACAGATAATGCGGTACCAGCGGATTGACTTCGGTTATGTCTGCCATCGTGGCCACGAAGCTTGATCCGACCGAGCCTCTTGAGCCGACGGGATAGCCGTCTTCATTTGATTTCTTTACCAGCAGATGGGCAATGTAATACTGCACGGTGTTGCCGTACTCGATGATCTTTCCGAGTTCCTTTTCCAGACGTGAAGCGACCAGTTCGGGCAATGGATCGCCATAGCGCGCATGCGCGTTGTCATAGACGATTCTCTTGAGATTCTCCTCTGCTCCGGGAATGTCCGGAACAGCCAGCTTGGTGCGGATCGGATAAAGTTTTTCTATCATGTCCGCAATCTTTCCGGGATTATCGATGACAAACTGTTGCTCTCTTCCGGTAAAGGCAAACGCCTTGAGCAGCTGCTGGGTACTCATCAGATGATGGTCAGCGCACTTGAAACTGCGCCGCTTTTTCTGATCGGGCGACCACAGCGGATGATGCCCGCCGCCTATGCGGGAAGCGTTAATGAAGATCTCATGAGCGGCCTTTTCATAGGGATTGGCGTAATAGACGTCATTGCTGGCGATGATCGGCTTGCCCAGCTGATCAGCCGTAGTGATGATGTCATGAAGAACTTCTTCAATGCGGCTGCGGTCAACTGCCGTGCCTTCTTCCATGAGGTTGCGGTAGTTATCGATCGGGTTGATCTCCACGTAATCGTAGAATTCCATGCATTTACGGAGATCATTCAGCGAATGGTTCATGGCGATCTCAAACATTTCGGAGAACTGGTTTGAGCTTCCGATGATCAGGTCATCACGTCTCTTTTCCACTTCTTCCCTGATGATGCGCGGTTCTGCCTGAACTTCCGAATCGATCTTCTTGGCGTTCTTCTTGGCGAAATAGGTCAGATAATTCGTATGCGAAAGCGTAACTATCTCATACAGTTTTCTGATTCCGTTCATGTTTCTGGCCAGAAGCGTGCAGTTATAGGTTCTGGCTTTCTTGTAAATGTCATCGGGCTGGCTGTTCTGGAGTTCGCTGAAGGTGATCCGGTCGTAGTTTTCGATGTCCGGCAGCATTCTTACCAGCACGTTGGCCAGTACTTCGGCGTCATAATCACCTCTATGGGCGGTTTCCTCATCATATTCAACGCCGTAGTAATTCGCGATGACGCCTAGGCGGTAATACTTGCGGTCCTGAACGACCAGTCTGGCCAGATTAAGGGTATCGAGGCAGACGTTGGTGACGGGCCTGCGGCCGATCCTGATCAGGGTGTCATTGAGGAAGTTGAAGTCGAAATCGGCATTATGGGCGACAATGACCCTGTCGCCGATGAAATCAAGTATCTCATCAATGGCCTCTTCGATGGGTCGGGCATTGGCCAGCATCTGATTGGTGATGTTGGTCTTCTTTTCGATGAAAGGCGGAACTTCTACCGGAGGCTTGATGAACAGCTGCTTGCGGATATCGGTGACGGAATTGTTTTTTACGATGACGCCGCCGAATTCAATGATGTGATCAAAGCGGGTGGAAAGACCGGTGGTTTCAAAGTCGATCACCGCGAATTCGCTTCCCTTTATCCGACTGTCATTGGCATTATAGACGATGCGCAGCGTGCTCTCAGCCATCTTGACGTCCATTCCGTAAATGACCTTGAAGTCATTGCCGGGATACTTCTTGTCCAAATCAAAATGAGCGGACTGAGCCAGCGGGAAAGCCTGGACGACGGAAGTATCGGTGATGGCAATCGCTTTCTGCCCCATGTCGAAAGCTCTCCTTATCAGATCAGGAGTATGGCTGTTTCCGTCCATTTCCGAACGGTTGGTATGAACATGAAGGTCGATATGGTGCTCGCCCGGATATTCATCCTTGACTGTGAAGGGATCTTCCTCTAGTTCACGGATGTAATGAAGCTTGAAGACGTTTCCGTTCTCATAGGAATCATAGGCTATGATGCCGAAGATCTCGACCGTCTGGCCTTCGTGAAGAACCAGCGAGAGTTCCGGTATCTTGGTGTCGGAATCAAATCGCTTGAAGGTAACGGCATCGGTAAAGTCGGTAACAATGACCGTTTCAATGGTGAAACGGCGCGTTGCCTTGCGCTTGGTGACGCTTTCCAGCGAGAAGATCTTGCCTACGCATCTGACCTTGCGGTCGGAAGCAGTCAGTTTGTTCATCGGCATGAACTGGTATTCATCCTCACTGGTGAACTTGCTGCGGCGGAAATCCTCGAAGTTCACCTTGCGGACTTCCGGCTCAATGACTACTTCCGGTATTGCGTTTTCCGTCGGCCGTCCGATGATGATATTGCTTTTCACACCCATATCTTTAAGAAAGTCCTTGAGACTTTCGGCATGGCTGTCGCTTACATCCAGGTAAATGCAGTCAGGCTTGATAACAGGCACGCCGTTAACGTCCGTATTGTGTATTCCGTTGTAATACGAAATGTAATCCTGAACGCGGTTATAGCTGATTTCCCGGTTTCCGACATCGAATTTCAGACAGGTATCGCATGCGAGGTATTCAGAAAGTTTCGCTTTCAGTTCTTCAACCAGACTTGATTCGGGATAATCAGCGGTCCTGATGAGTATTTCCACTTTTCCGCTCTTCTTATGGTACTGCGGACGGCAAAAGACGGCATTATTCAATGCCGCTATTAACTTATCCGATGCTTTGATCTTGCTGAGAATTTCCTGATAATCAATCATAACGCCAGTTTGTTCAAAGCTTCCCGGGCTGCCAGCTGTTCAGCCTTCTTCTTTGAATGTTCCTTTCCCGTTCCCATCAGCACATCATCAAGGTAGCATCCGATCTCAAACAGCGGATTATTGGATGTACCCGTTTCATTCAGTACGACATACTGCAGTACCCGGCGGCTGTCCGCCTGTACCAGTTCCTGAAGCTTTGTCTTGTAATCGACGACTCCGGCAGCTTCCGGGGTATCGACGATCGTTATCACCTTATCGAGGACCCGGCTGACTTCCTCGAAGCCCAGATCAACGTATATTGCGCCCATCAGCGCTTCAAATACGTCAGCCTGCAGGGATTCCCGCTCCCGGCCGTGATTCTTGATCTCTCCGGCACCCAGACGGATGAAACGGGGCAGATCCATCTGCTTGAGGAAACTGGCAAGTGACTTCTCGCATACCAGCTGTGATCGCATCGTCGTCATTCTTCCTTCCGAGATCTCAGGCTTATGATGAAAGAGCTTGTTGCTGACCCAGATCTCGACGACGGCGTCGCCGATGAATTCAAGTCTCTCATAGTCGCCGGTCTCTTCCCGGCTTTCATTTATGTAGCTGGCATGAGTAAAAGCATCCCGGTAAAGCGTTCTGTCGCGGGCTGTTATGCCGTAATTCTTTTCCAGATATTCTATTACATCCATGCCTGATACCTTCTTTTAACGTGTGAGATAATTGTACCATGAAATCAGGCCCTGATTATATCATTATCAAGGTTTTCACTGACATATTTTACGATCTGCGGATAGCTTTCGATTACCTTCATGATTTCCATGGCGTCGTTTTTGGCGTTCAGCAGGATCGAGGAATCGTTAATGATGTTCGCCAGTTCAAATTCGGGAAGTCCTGACTGCTTGTAACCCATCACATCACCCGGTCCGCGCAGTTTAAGATCATAATAGGAGATCTTGAAACCGTCGGTATTATCAACGATCACCTGCAGCTTTTCCAGAGCCTGGGGATCATCGCTATCGCTTAACAGATAACAGCACCCTTTCCGGCTGCCTCTTCCGATGCGTCCGCGCAGCTGATGAAGCTGGGAAAGTCCGAAACGGTTGGCGTTGTAGATGACCATCACATTGGCGCTGTGGACATCGACACCGACTTCCACAACCGTCGTGCATACCAGAATCTTAACTTCGCCGCGGCGGAAGGCTTCCTCAACTTCCTGTTTTTCTTCTTCCGACATCTGTCCGTGAAGGATGTCTACCCGGTAGCGTCCGGCATAGTATTTCTTCAGATTGTTATAGATGTCGCTGGCGTTGCGGGAAGACTCGCTGTTTTCGATGCTCGGACAGACGACATACATCTGATCGCCTTCAGCAAGCAGCTTTTCGATTTCGTCAAGAACGGGAATGAATGAATTTCCCTTTATCAGTTTGGTTACAATTTCCTTTCCGCTGTTGGGGGACTGCGTGATGGTTGAGACATCTATGTCGCCATACAGGGTGGTAGCCAGCGTCCGGGGAATCGGAGTCGCCGACATCATCAGAATGTCGCAGTAGTTTCCCTTTGCCAGCAAAGCCGCTCTCTGACGGACACCGAAGCGCTGCTGCTCATCGGAGATCACCAGGCCGAGGTCACGATACTCAACGTCATTCTGGAAAAGGGCGTGAGTGCCGACCGCAACGCTTATCGTTCCGTCGGAAAGACCCTGCAGTACTTCCTTACGCTGCTGAGCAGACAGTGCTGATATCAGCAGTCCGCATCTGATTCCCAGCGGCTCAAACAGTCTGCGTATTTTTTCGTAATGCTGGCGGGCCAGGATTTCCGTCGGCGCCATCAGGGCTGACTGCTTTCCGGCCAGTGCCGTTTCATACATTGCGATGAAGCCGACAATGGTCTTTCCGGTGCCGACATCACCCTGAAGCAGTCTGCTCATCTGCCTCTCGCTTCTCAGATCAGCGGTTATTTCCTCAACAGCCTTAAGCTGATCATCCGTCAGTTCAAACGGAAGACTTTTTATTAAGGATTCTACCATATTCTCATCAAAATTCTTGGCGTAGCGCTGGTCACTGGCGAAGTTTTCCCTGCGCCTGCTGAGCATCAGCAGGTTGAAGCGCAGAAATTCCTCATATTTCATGGTGTCCAGGGCTCTGGTCAGCTGGCTTTCGCTTTGCGGCTGATGAATGTATCTGAGCGCCTGTCCCCGGTGCAGATATCCGTATTTTTCCAGATACTTCTCGGGAATGAAATCTTCGATCTGCCCGGCATTTTCATTTAATGCCTGATCCATCAGCCTGAGAAACGTCTTTTCGGTGATCCTGTCCTTGAGCGAATATACCGGATGGATCCCCAGCATCTCATTCATCGGGATATTGGTTATCTGATAAGCAAGGATCTTCAGATTTCCTTCATATTTGCCGATGACCGTAACGGTATCGCCGTCCTTCTGCCTTTTCAGCCAGGGACGGTTGAAAACGGTAACCCTGTACTGGTTGTACTGATCTTCGACGTTCATGTAAAGAACGGAATTGCGTCCCTTGTAATAGTTCAGTTTCGGCGTGCCGACGATCCTGCCTTCGATTATCACCCTGCTGTCAATGACCCATTGATCATATGGCAGATAATCAAGCTTTTCATAACGGTAGGGATAATATGTTAAAAGGGCCTTAGTATCTTCGATTCCTAAGGCCTCAAAGGCTTGTTTCTGTTTTGCGGTTAATCTGATTTCCTTCATTTCAGCACCCGCGGTGCCGCAAGACTATTCGACACCGATAATGTATGGATAAAGGTCCTGCTGACCGGCGATCAGCTCGCCTTCAGCGTCGAACTTTTCCTCAGCGTAATCCAGGATCTGCTGAGCCTGGGCCTTGGTGATCTCCTTGCCGTAGATGATGGTCAGATAGGAGATCTCCGCGTCCTGAGCCGCTCTGTCGATCGTCGCCAGAAGGGTCTTGTCAAGCGCCTTGCCGGTAGCGACCAGATCCTTGTCCAGCAGACCGATGTAGTTGTTCTTTCTGATCTTCAGTCCGTTCATGGTCGTATTCTTGACCGCCTGGGTCAGCGAGATCGTTCTGATGTCGCCGATGGCCTGGCTCATCGACCTGATGTTGTCTTCGATTTCAACGTCCGGGCTGTAATTGATGCAGGCGTTGATGCCTTCGATAACGCTTCGGGACTCAATTACCTCAACGTGGCAGTTCTTAGCGAGCTGCTTGGCCTGCTTGGCAGCCAGAATGATGTTGGAGTTATTGGGCAGAATGATGATGTTATTGGCGTTGGCCTCCCTGATCGCGTTGACGAAGTCCTGAGTCGAGGGATTCATGGTCTGACCGCCGAAGACGATGTAGTCGACGGCCAGTTCCTTGAACTTGCTGGCGATGCCTTCCGCGTTGCAGACGGTGATGACGGCGCAGTTCTTTCTCTCTTCACTGGCGGTCTCGAAGTTCAGGGTCGGATTATGGCCCTTGGAGAGCTTGGCGACGTTTACGGTATCAAGGTCGCCGAAGCGCTGCAACGTATTTATGATGTCGCCTGGTCTTTCCGAATGAACGTGCAGCTTCACGCTGTCATCGACCCTGGCGATCTTAATGCTGTTGCAGCTGCGGCCCAGCGAGGTTTCCAGTCTGTTGATGACGAATTCCTTCTTATACTGCTCGTTGAGATTTACGACGATCTCCACGCAGTATCCTTCTTCCGCCTGCTCGTCCGCCTGGCCCTGTTCAGCTCTGGTAACCGGTTTTCCCTGCAGGAAAGCGTTGAATCCTTCCAGAATGCAGCAATATCCGGTAGCGCCGCTGTCCAGCACGCCGGCTTCCTTGAGAACTTCCAGCAGTTCCGGCGTTCTCTTCAGTGACTCATTGGCTTCCACGACCATGTAGGCCATGTAATCCTCTATTGAGCATTTCGGGTTCTTCTTGACCAGATATTCGCCCATCTCCGCCGATTCCCTGACGACGGTCAGAATGGTTCCTTCAACCGGCTTCATGATGGCCTTATAGGCCGCTCTGGAGCCGTTAAGGAAGGCTTCGGCCAGCTGCTTGACATCAGCCGACTGAACGCCGGCCAGTGACTTGGCAATGCCCTTGAAGACCTGCGAAAGAATGACGCCTGAGTTTCCGCGGGCGTTCATCAGCATGTTCTTGCTCAGGAATTTGCAGGTATCGCCGATGTAATCGTTCATGAACTTCGCCGTTTCCTCGGCGGCGGAAGCCATGGTCATGTTCATGTTGGTTCCCGTATCACCGTCCGGTACCGGGAAGACATTGAGCTTGTTGACTCTTTCCGCGTTATTGGCCAGATTATTGGCTCCGGAAAGGATCATTTCCTTGAAGTTTTTGCAATCGAGAAGTTCCATAACGCTACCGCCTAATCAATGACCTTGATTCCCTGTACGAATACGTTGATCGAGGTGAATTCCATGTCGAACATGTTTTCGAGTTCGTATTTCACCTTCTTCTGAACTTCATTGACGACTTCCATGATTTTGACACCGAATAAGATGATCACGTAGATGTCCAGTTCGATACCGTCATTGGTATGCTTTACCACAACGCCCTTTGAATAGTTGTCCTTCCGCAGCATTACCGCCACGGAATCCTTGATAAGGCGTCTGGAGGCCATGCCGACAACACCGTAGCACTCATTGACCAGTTCGCCGGTCAGAGAAGCGATGGCTTCGGTGGTAATGTTGATGTCTCCAATCTTTGTCGTTTTTTTCTTCATAACTGTACCTTCCTGTCATTCAGCGTGACTGATGTAGTTCTCTTCAATTTCACGGCATTCCAGAATCGCGGCGCTGGAATATTCTTCCATGATGAGAATGCATGATCCGCTATTGTCTGACTTGTTGATCACAATGTCAAAATAGTCCTTCATGTAGCCTAAGCCGTTGATTGACGAGTAAACCTTATACCCGTCTTCCATAGTCAATTTTATCATATTTTCATCGTATGTGAAACTGACTACGCTTACTTCCGAGATGCGGGAAATGACGTCAAACTCCAGTTTTCCCAGTTGCACGGCGATGTCGCGGCAGTTTTCGTCAGAGATGTCGATGAACATCGGTGTCAGGGCGATGTTCTTCATGTATTCGGCGGAAAACGGTATGATCTGTCCGTCAGCCAGGATCAGCGTTGAGGTGACGTCGCGGTTGCTGCCGGTTATCTGATAGCCGACGATGGTGTTTTCCTCAACGTCGATGATGTAGCTGAGGTTCTCTCCCCTGGTTATCGTAACGTTTCTGATCAGCTGATCCTCTTTCATCTGTTCGCGGATCTTTCCGGTGAAGCGGAAGAAATAGCGCTGATTCTCCTCAATGCCTGCTATCTTACGGACGTATTCCTCAGCCAGGTAGCGGTTGCCTCTGATGATGACGTTCTTTATCGGGAAAAGAAAGTACATGGCTGCGGCAATAACGGCCGCGCATAACAAAACACCGGCAACAATAGCAAGGATCTTCCTTCTGATGCCGCCTTTCGGTGCGTGCCTTTTTCCTTTCTGCTTATCCCTGTTTTCGATAAAGGGAGTCTCTATTCTTTCCAATTGAATTTCTCCACTTCCATCTTCAGATCGACGTTATGCTCTTTTCTGACCTTTTCAATGATTTCATCAGCCAGGGTACGAATGTCGGTCGCCGTCGCGTCTCCGGTATTGATGATGAAGTTGGAATGCTTCTCGCTTACCTGCGCGCCGCCGATCCGCTTGCCTCTGTATCCGATCTCATCGATGTATTTCCAGGCAAAGGATCCTTCCGGATTTCGGAAAGTGCTTCCCGCGGATGGGAAGTTCAGAGGTTGGGTGGAGCGGCGCTTTTCCCGGCGGCTTTCAACCAGCTGCTGGATGGCTTCGTGGTCTCCTCTTTTCAGCTTCAGCTTGCAGCTGACGATCGTCCATTCCGGATGTCTCTGGAAGATCGATGACCGGTAGGAAAACTGACACTGGTCCCTGCCCAGCCACATGACATCATCATCAACCAGTACCTGCACTTCCTCGACGATGTCGCTCATCTCGCACTTGTAGGCGCCGGCGTTCATGAACAGCGCGCCTCCCAGGGTCGCCGGAATGCCGTTGGCGAATTCCAGACCGGAAAGCGACATCTCCATCGCCTTGTAGGACAGGGCGATCAGGGAACAGCCGCATTGGGCGTACAGCGTTTCATCGTCAAAGTAGTAGTCAATGAAATACCTGGTCAGCTTGATAATGACGCCTTCAAAGTCATCATCAGAAGGCAGGATGTTGGAGCCGTTTCCCAGAACCTTGAAGGGAATGCCTTCCTGACGGCAGATGCTGATGGCGTTGGTCAGGCCGAAGATGTTACGCGGATAAAATACATTCTGGGCGTTCCCGCCGACTCTGAATGTCGTCAGATTTCTGAAAGATACGTTTGACTCGAGATCGCCAAACTGCTTGAGCTTGTTTTCCGTTTCCTTATTCATCTTTGCAACCGGTTATTTCCTTTATCAGGGCGATTATGTCATAGGCGGCGTTGGGATGCGACATGCTGCGGGCCGCCTCGCTCATCTGAGCGAGCCGCTCATCATCGTGGATCAGCTCATCGATGAGCTCGATGGTGCTGGCGATGTTCATGTCCTTTTCTTCCAGCAGTACGGCAGCGCCGTTATCCAGCATTGCCTTGGCATTGATGTACTGGTGGTTGTTGGTGACGTATGGTGAGGGCACGATGATCGTGGGAACGCCAAGGGCCATGTATTCGGAAGCGCTGGTCGCCCCGCCTCTGCTCATTACCAGAGCGCAGTTTCCGGCGATGTTGAACTGGTTGATGTACGGCACGATCTTAAGGGTGTCGGTTTCCAGCGATAATCCGGCAAACTGTTCATAGTTGTTTCTTCCGGTGACGTAAAGGACGTTGTAGTCCTTATGCTTCAAACCTTCCAGGATGCCGGTCATCTTCTGATTGACGCTTACCGAGCCCAGTGAACCCATGACGATCAGGACCGTCTTGAGATCACAGTTCAGTCCGAACTGAGAGAAGATCTCCCTGTCCTTTACGAAATTGAGAACGGCGCTTTCCCGCGGGTTTCCCAGAAGCGAAACCTTTTTGGATGAGAAGGCCTCGGCTGCCGAGGGATAACAGATGACGACCTTGTCGACGAAATGGCCGAGAACCCGGTTGGCCAGGCCGGTAAGGCTGTTCTGTTCATGTATCAGTGTCCTGATGCCCAGCTTATGCGCTGCCATGACTACCGGAACGGTAACATAGCCGCCAAAGCCCATTACGGCATCCGGGGCAAAATCCCGGACGATTCCCAGGCATTCCTTATAGGCCTTATACAGCGTCTTAAGCGCGCTGAGCTTGTTTCTGTTGTTGTTGAACTTGGCTGCCTTGATGCCGATGAAACGGTAGCCCTGCTTGACTACTTCGACCGATTCCATGCGGTCTTCGTTGCCGACAAAAAGGATCTCGTTTTTGCTGTTATCCTGCATCAGCTTGTCAGCCAGTGCGGTTGCCGGATAGATGTGCCCTCCGGTTCCGCCGGTGGCCAGAAGTATTTTCATAGAAATCACCTAAAAAATTATATCATATCCGCCGGGAAGAAAGTATCGTCATAATGCAGGTGAACAATCAGTTATTTGTTCTGCTTTCTTTCAAATCAGAAGAAAAGTGAGTAATAAGATGTATTACTCACTTCGTATTGAACAGTGTTCCCTGCAGAGGGATGCCGAGATGCTCATAGGCGAGCTCGGTAGCGATCCTTCCCCTCGGCGTCCTCTGGATGAAGCCGATCTGCAGAAGATAGGGTTCATAGACATCTTCCAGCGTAGTCGTTTCCTCTGATATCGAGTTGGCCAGAGCTTCCACGCCGACCGGTCCGCCCTTGAATCTTTCGATGATGCCGCGCAGATAGCGCTGGTCGACGTCATCAAGACCCAGGGTATCGACCTTGAGCTTGTTAAGAGCGGTCATGGTGATATCGAGATTGATGTGTCCGTCATTGAGGATCTGGGCGAAGTCACGCACTCTTCTGAACAGCCGGTTGGCGATCCGCGGGGTTCCTCTGGAGCGCTTGGCAAGTTCAGCCACCGCATCGTCATCGATCGGGCAGTTAAGAACCCGGGAGGTACGGCGGATGATCTGGCCGAGCTGCTCATGGGTATAGTAATCAAGCTTGCTGATGACGCCGAAGCGGTCTCTTAACGGCGCGGTGATGTCGCCGGCTCTGGTTGTGGCACCTACCAGCGTGAACGGCGGCAGTTCCAGACGGATGCTTCTGACCGCGTTTTCCTTGCCGACCACCACGTCGATGGCGAAGTCTTCCATGGCGGGATAAAGGACTTCCTCAACCTGCTTGGGCAGGCGGTGGATCTCGTCAATGAAGAGAACGTCTCCCGGCTGCAGTGTTGAAAGAATGGCAGCGAGATCGCCGCTCCTTTCAATCGAAGGGCCGGAAGTTACTCTGATGTTTCCGCCCATTTCATTGGCGATGATGTAGGCCAGGGTCGTCTTGCCCAGTCCCGGAGGACCGTAAAGCAGGACATGATCAAGCGATTCATTACGTCCTCTGGCCGCCTGAATGAAGATCCGCAGGTTTTCCTTGAGAGAATCCTGGCCGACATATTCATCCAATGACTGGGGACGCAGGGAAATATCATCATCGTTTTCCTGGCTGTAGGAACTCATTAGTCTTTCCGTCATATCGTCATACTCCCTTATGAGCGATCAGAAGCTTCAGACCGGCCTTGAGATACTCATCGGCGCTCAGTCCGACCATCTTCTTAAGCTCTCCCGATATACTATTGATTTCATAGGCCTTATATCCTAACGCCTTCAGTCCGGCATAGGCTTCTTCCAGTTCGGCGTTATTCACCGGCTTGCCCTTTTCGTCCTCGACAAGCTTGCCCTTGAGGTCCAGAATGATCTGCTGGGCCGTCTTGGAACCGATGGAAGGCATCCGCTTGAGGAAGGCCACGTCACCGAGCTCGATGGCGTTGATCAGATCCTGGTACTTGCAGCTGCCCAGCATCGTCTGAGCGGTCTTGGGACCCAGGCCCTTTACCGATATCAGGTTCTTGAATAACTCCAGCTCGCTGGAATCAATGAAGCCGTAGAGCGTCTGGCCGTCTTCACGGAAATGCTGATAAGTGAAGATGGTGATCTGCTGGGACAGTGAAAGTACTTCAGGATGCATGAAGTTGATGTAATAGCCGATGCCGTTGTTGTCCAGAATGACGTAATCGGCACCGAATGAGTAAACTGTTCCGTTAATGAAGGTTATCATGTCAATACCTCCGGTCGTCAGTTATATTATAACGGACTTACAGAAGTTCTGTCAGTTCGAAAATGTAATCATCGATGTAGACGGTGTCGGTCTCCTTTGCTCCTCTTTCCCTGAGTGCGTCGTCAACGCCCATCTTCTTCAGCGACATGCCGAAGCGGATGATCTGTTCCTCATCCTCAAAGTTGGTCCGCGCCATCAGGCGGGTGATCCTTTCGGATTCCAATGACCAGCTGCCGTTGCCCAGATTTCTGATGATGAACGGTTCTTCTTCCTTGACATAACCGTAAACAACGCCGATCTCCTCATTCTCATCTTCCAGCGGGAACGGCTCGGTAACATCAAGCAGATCGGCTGCCTTGTAAAGAACAGCCTGCATGCCGTCGCCGATCAGGGAAATGACCGGGAATACTTCGAGTTCGGGGTAGGCCTGACGGAATCTTTCCAGATTCTCCTCAGCGCCGTCTTCGTCCATCTTGTTGGCTACCACGATCTGCGGTCTCTGCAGCAGGCGGTACTTGTATTCTTCCAGTTCCCTGTTGATGATGCGGTAGTCCTCAACGGGATCCCGGCCGCTGTTGGGCGACATGTCCACGACGTGGATGATGACCCGGCATCTTTCAATATGCTTAAGGAACTCATGACCCAGGCCCTTGCCCTGGGAAGCGCCTTCGATCAGACCCGGCAGGTCAGCCATGACGAAGCTGCGGCCGTCGCCGACGGCTACCACGCCCATCTTGGGAGTCAGAGTCGTAAACGGATAGTCGGCAATTTCCGGACGGGCAGCTGAAACTACGGAAAGAATAGTGCTCTTTCCGACGGACGGAAAACCGACCAGCCCGACATCTGCCAGAAGCTTCAGTTCGATGTAGGCCTCAAATTCTTCGCCGGCTTCGCCCTTTTCCGCATATTCGGGAGCGGGATTGCGGGATGTGCGGAAATGAAAGTTTCCTCTTCCGCCCTTGCCGCCCTTGCAGATCTCAACGCGCTGACCGGGATTGGTCAGGTCAGCGACGATGTTTCCGGTTGTCATGTTCTTGACGATCGTTCCCCGGGGAACGGCAACGATCTGATCTTCGCCGTCAGCGCCGTGCATCTTCTTGGTTTTGCCGTTTTCGCCGTTTTCGGCCACGATCTTCTTACGGTAGCGCAGATCGAGCAGCGTGGTCTTGGCCGTATCAACTTCAAAGATGACCGAGCCGCCCTTTCCGCCGTCTCCGCCGAAAGGTCCGCCTAAGGGAACATGGGCTTCCCGTCGGAAAGCAACGATTCCGTCTCCGCCCTTGCCGGCCTTAAGATAAATCTTTGCGCTGTCAATAAACTTCATTTGCGAACCCTTCCTTTCTTTCCGAAAAACAAATCCCCAAATAATGGGGATTGATGTTCATTAGGCAATTGGATATACAGATACCTGTTTTCTGTCCTTGCCGAGTCTTTCGTATCTGACGATTCCTGCGGTCAGGGCGAATAAAGTATCATCGCCTCCGCGTCCGACATTGACACCCGGATGAATCTTGGTTCCCCTCTGACGGTAGATGATTGAACCGGCATTGGTAAACTGACCATCTGCCTTCTTGGCACCTAAACGCTTGGAATGGGAGTCACGGCCGTTCTTCGTTGAACCTACACCCTTTTTGGATGCGAACATCTGAATGTTTAACGTATACTTCATGGTTATACCTCCGTAATCTTAAAATCAATGTAATTCTGATAACTCTCCGCACAGGTCCTGAGCTGGATCTCTCCGACTTTCAGGATCCCCTGCAGATCCAAACTGTTCTTCTTTACAGCTATGGTAATGTGATTTAGCTGGCCCGGATCGTTTTCATCGCTCACAAAGTCGATGTCGCACTGCTCTTCAGCCAGCACGTCAATGGCATTGCAGAGCCCGACGGCTATGGCGCTGACACCGGCGCACACCAGACGGTAAAGTTCATCTTCATCGTTCTGTTTCTCAGCGTGCTTGCTGATGTCGATCACCCTGATGTCCTGCTCCTTAACACCGATGCGGATCAGCAGCATGACTAAGCCTCAATAGCTGTAACGGTGCACTTGGTGTAAGGCTGACGGTGTCCCTGACGTCTTCTCGTTGAACCCTTCTTGGGTCTGTACTTGAAGATCTGGATCTTCTTGCCCTTGCCCTGCTTTTCAACAGTTGCGGTAACCTTGGCGCCCTTGATGTAAGGGGTTCCTACCTTGGTAGTCTTGTCAGCGACCAGGACGACCTTGTCGAATTCGACGTCTGACTTCTCTTCAGCATCAAGCTTTTCAACATAGATGACTGAACCGACTTCAACCTTCAGCTGTTTGCCACCAGTTTCGATAATTGCATACATTACAATTACACCTCCTTGTTTAATCTAGACTCGCCTGTTAAGGTGGTAAAATACGCTTAAATACCTTATTCAGAGCGGTTGAAATCCCACAGTGGAGACTGCAACACGAAAATACTAGCATATCCCCCTATCAAAATCAACTGTTTTCTTAATTTGTCTTTCAATAATTATGAGTGTATAATTACTAAGGTGATTCTTATGATAAACTACCCTGACGGATCGCATGTCAAGGTCGATAAGACCATCGACTACGGCCGAAGAGGAATGTCGCTGGAAGACGATCTGAACGCGACAAACAAGTATTATCTGGAAGCGGACATCGCGGCTGTCTACAAGAAGCCCACGCCGATTCAGATAACCAAGGTGGAATACAAGTCCAGAGCCACCGCCAAGATAACCGAGGCCTATTTCCAGACACCTTCAACTACCGATTACAACGGTGTCTACAAAAGCCTCTACATCGATTTCGAAGCCAAGGAGACCCAGTCGAAGACTTCACTGGTCTCATCAATGATCCATCCGCATCAGCTGGCCCACATGGAAAGGGTCATCCGCTACGGTGGCATTGCCTTCGTGATCGTGCGCTTCTACAATCTCAACGAAACCTATTTCGTTTTCGCCGCCAAGATCATCAACTATCTCAGATCGGCGACCCGCAAGAGCATCCCTCATAAATGGTTTGCGGAAAACGGTATCCTGATACCATACAATTACCTTATTAAGGTTGACTATCTCAAGGTCATTGACCAGTACATATTGGAGGGAAAGTAAATGGATGATATCCAGGTAAATAACGATAACATTGAAAACCTGTCTGAAACACCGGTTAGCACCCCTGAAGAAGACGAAAAGATAAAATTACAGATGAAAAAGGAAAAGCAGAAGCAGAGATACCAGAGATCCGTGAAGAGAAGAAAAGTCGTCAATGCCCTGATGGGTTTTGTCGTTTTCTGCGTGCTCTTGGGCGCTCTCAGCGGTGTCAGCATCATCAAGGTCATTCTTTCCAAGACTGACGTTGTCCTTGACACCAGCGACCTGCGCTCTCATGACTCCTCGCTTATCTACGATGACCAGGGTGAACAGATCGCCATCGTCGGTTCCGAGTCACGCATCTCCTACCCCTACGGTTCACTGCCGCAGTCGGTCGTCGATGCCTTCGTCGCCGTCGAGGACTCCCGTTTCTTCGAGCATACCGGATTTGACGTTCCGCGTTTCGCCAAGGCATTCCTCGAAAACATCAAGTCTCTGAGCTTCGCCCAGGGCGGCTCCACGCTGACCATGCAGGTCATAAAGAACACCTATTTCGCCGTTGATACCATCGCGGAAAAAGGCATTGACCGCAAGGTCCAGGAAATCTACTACTCACTGAAGATCAACAACATCGTAACCAAGGAGAAGATCTTCGAATTATACGTTAACAAGGTCAACTTCGGCGCCAATGCCCGCGGCATCCAGGTCGCTTCCCAGTATTACTTCGGCAAGGACTGTACCGAACTTACTACCGTGGAAGCCGCCATGCTGGCCGGCATCATCAACGCTCCTAACCTCAACAACCCCTACTATCATCTTGACGAATGTACCAAGAGGACTAAGGAAGTTCTCTACCAGATGAAGAACCACGGCTACATTACCGAAGACGAATACGCCTATAACTGCTCCATCAAACTGGAAAACCTGCTCAACGGCAAGTCAGACAAGCAGTTCGGAACCGGCACGACAGTAGACTACCAGGCCTACATCGACGTCGTCCTGGCGGAATGCGTTGATGTCTACAACATCAATCCCTATAACACCCCCGTGCGCATCTACACCGGAATGAACAAGCATGTTCAGGAATACTGTGACGAGCTTTCCCGCGGCAACATCATCAACTTCCCCAACGGCTATGCCAACGTCTCCGTCGTTCTGCTGCAGAACTACACCGGCCTGATCGTCGGATTATGCGGCGGCCGTGACTATGACGGCGTCAAGATGTTCAACTACGCCTACGACAACCGCGTCAACCCCGGTTCAACCGCCAAGGGAATCCTTACCTATCCTCTGGCCTTTGAGTACACCGGTCTGGGAACCAACTACTACAGTGAAGACGGACCGATGACCTGGGCCGGATCAAGCTATCTGATCACCGAAGACGGCGGCTATCAGGGCGACGTATCAGCACAGAGAGCCTTTACCTCTTCATATAACGTCTGCGCGGTCAAGCTGTTCAGGTGGGTGGCTGAGACCGTCGGCGTGGAAACCATCAAGGAATACATGAAGAACATTGGCATTGACGCTTCCGTCTATAACGGCGTCAACGAACAGTACGCCATCGGCGAACAGAACTTCCTGGCTTCACCGATCCAGATGGCTGCCGCTGAAAGCGTCATCCTTTCCAACGGACTGTATACCCAGCCTCATACCATTACCAGAATTGAATTCATCAACTCCACTGAAGAACCGATCGACGCTCAGCCGGCGCAGACGCAGGTGCTCTCCGACGGCGCTGCCTGGCTTACCAGATATTTGCAGCAGGTCAGTGTTAACGGCAACTCCACCGCTTCCGACTGGAAACCCAACGGACGTCTTCAGGAGATCAAGAGCAGCAAATATACCGTCTACGGCAAGACCGGTACCTCTCTGTACGACAAGAGGATCAGAAGAAAGTACAAATACCCCAGATCAGCGGCCAAGGACTGGCTGATGATCGGCGGAACCAACGACTACAGTTTCGCCTTCTGGATGGGTTTCGATACCGGCCAGCACATTGATGAAACGACCTACATTTCATCTGAATACAAGAAATCACGTAACGACGGCAAGACCGCCAGAGGACTGCTTGAAGCCGCCTACGAGGCTTTCGGCGCACCCAAGAACGCCAACAACAAGCCTTCAAGCGTCATCTCGATCAGCCACATCCGCGGCATTTATCCGTACACCACTCCGCCGGAATACTGCGATCCCGCCTATATCGCCACCAGCTACATCCTGGCCGGTAACGGCAGTTTCGCGACATATGAATCCAACGCCGAGATACAGTCGATCAATTCATTTACGGCAACCTATAACGAAACCAGCAAGGTTCTCAACTGCGCATGGGCTGCCTATCCCGATGCCAGCGCTCTGGTCATCGCTGAGGAAACCAAGGAAATGGTCTACCGCAACAAGACCTATACCGGCGCCCGCGGCTTTGACCGTTCCTGGATCGACGGCGTAGTTACCTACAGCTGCGACATAACCAATACCGAGACCGGAGAGACCAACTATTACTCTTCAGGCCTGGCCAACGCCAGTTATACGATCAAGAACGATACCGACCATGACATCGTTTATGAAGTCGTCGGCTATTACGCCTACAGCGCCGTCGGCATCCGTTCCAACTGCATTACCGTCAGAGTAACCGTACCTGGCCGTCATCCCACGCCACCAGATCCGAACCCGGATGATCCCGTCGATCCCGTTGATCCTGTCGATCCCGGCGATGAGGGTGACGCTCTGATATTTGACTATTTCAATTTCTGATAATCAGTTTCCCGGAGAATTAACATGTCTGCAAAGAAGAAAAAGAAGAAAAGGCCGGCGGCTGTAAAGCCCCAGGAGATCAAACCGGTCGAAGAAAAGGAAATCATCAAGGAATCTGCTGAAGACAGTCAGAATCTTTTAGTTGTTTCCGAACCGGAAGCTTCCCCGGCCGCTGTTTCTTCTGCTCCTTCCGAAAATTCCGAAAAGCCTCAGAAGCCGAAGAAAAAACGCTCCTCTGAGCAGACTTCGGAAAGGAAGAACGCATCTTCCGCAAGCAGGAAAACGGCTTCCGGCAACAAAAAGAAAAAGACACAGTCCGAATCCGAAAAAAAGACTTCGAAGAAGTCAGTAAAGGAAACGGCGCCTGAAGCGGTTTTTGAGATTCCGGAAGAGACAGCAGAAATTCCGGCAGAAACCGGAAATCAAGCGGAATTCATGATTCCGGAAGACGCAGATAGGGAAACGGCTGGCGAAACGGTATTTGAGATTCCGGAAGATACCGCCGTGGAAGCTGAAGCCGCAACCGCATCTGAAGTACTCTCAGATGAGAAGGAAAATCTGGAAACCACCGGACAGCCGGCTGCCAAAAAGAAGAAAAAGTCTTCCAAGAAGAAAAAGAACCAGAAACCGAAGCCCACAACTTCAGAAAACGGTGATCAGGAAAAAACGGTCTTCAATCTTGATGATGAATCTTCATCAGATCACAAAGACGATGGAAAATCCGATCAGCAGGCTGCCTATTATGACATAAGCGACGAGAATGAAATCCCTAAAGAGAAGGAAACGGCGGAATCCGCAGAGAAACCGACGGTTTTCAGTGTTGATGAGCAGGAAACTGCCGGGGGTCCTGAGAAAAAGGAAGAATATACCGTTCACTATGACCTTTCGGAAGCTGAGGAACTTGAAGACATCAAGAACGAACTTCAGCAGATGGCTGAACAGTCCGACAAGAAGGAAGAGAAGATCGAGCATTACGAAAACAACTTCCTTCTTGATGAAGAACCCGAGGTCTCCGGAAAGAAATCCCGCCTTGCCGCCTTCTTTACCGCGCTGCTGACCGGCCTGCTTGCTCCATTCCGCAAATTCGGAAGCATTCTGGCCAAGCTGTTCAAAAAGGAGATCCCGCAGAACGAGAGCCTGAGTTTCAATGAAGACGGTCTGATCATTCCTGTTCAGGTCGTTGACAGTGACGGCAACATAATCGATCTGAAGAAACCGGAAACGCTCGGAAAGCTTCCGCTTTTCCGCCGTCTCAGCATTCACATAAGAGATTACTTCCGCAATCTCAAGAAGAAGATTGAAGAGAAGAAAGCTGCCAAGAAGCCTCAGGAAGGCGAAGTCATATACAAGGGGCCAATCACCAGGATCAGGGAATTCATCGCCTCAATCAGGGAAAAGCGGGCTCAGAAGAAACAGCAGCAGCAGGCTGAAGCCGAACAGCAGCCGGAAGAATTCGAGGAAGAACTTGAACCCTCTGAGCGCCGCGCCCTTAAGCTCCGCAGGCTTGCCAATGCCTTCATGGGCGTCATCGTCTTCTTCATCCTGCTCGGTGCCTTAAGCGGATTCAGTACCATTGCCGTCATTCTCAACAAGACTGACGTCGTTCTGGACATCGCCGACATCCATAACCAGGACTCCACCCGTATCTTTGACGACCAGGGCGAACAGATCGCCATCATCGGTCAGGAATCACGCATATCCGTTTCCTACTCGACCTTCCCGCAGGTCGTCGTCGATGCCTTCGTCGCCATCGAAGACTCGCGTTTCTTCGAGCATCCTGGATTTGACGTTCCCCGTTTTGCCAAGGCCTTTTTGGAAAACATCAAGACGCTGAGTTTCGCTCAGGGCGGCTCAACACTGACCATGCAGGTCATCAAGAACACTTATTTCGCCGTCGATACCATTGCGGAAAAAGGCATTGACCGCAAGGTCCAGGAGATCTACTACTCTCTTAAGATCAATAACATCGTCTCCAAGGAGAAGATCTTTGAGTTATATGTCAATAAAGTCAACTTCGGCGAGACCGCCAGAGGCATTCAGGTTGCTTCGCAGTACTACTTCGGCAAGGACTGCAACAACCTTACCCTTGTTGAAGCCGCGTTGCTGGCCGGCCTGGTTCAGGCCCCCAACACCAATAACCCGTATTTCCATCTGGAGGAATGCACCAAGCGTACCGGTGAAGTGCTTTATCAGATGAAAAACCACGGCTACATCACCGATGAGGAATACCGCTATGCCTGCAGCGTCAGGATCGAAAACCTGCTCGTCGGCACCCAGGAATACAAGTACGGCCAGGGTGAGACCGTTGACAATCAGGCCTACATCGACATTGTTCTCGCCGAACTGGATGAACTCTACGACATCAACCCGTACGATACGCCGGTTCTGGTCTATACCTGCATGAACCAGACTGTTCAGAGCTATTGCGATGAGGTTTCCAGAGGCAACATCGTTGCCTTCCCTGATGAACACATCAACACCTCGCTGGTCTGCATCCGCAACAACACCGGTGAGCTGGTTGGTCTGTGCGGCGGACGCGACTACGACGGCAAGAAGATGTTCAACTACGCCTACGACAACCGCGTCAACCCCGGTTCGACTTCAAAGGGCATCTTCACCTATCCGATGGCCTTTGAGCACGTACCGCTGGCCACCAACCATTACATCTTCGATGAACCGATCTACTGGACCTGGACCAGGATCAGGATCGGTGAGGACCACGGCTATGCCGGCGACGTCTCAACGCAGAGAGCTTTCACCACATCCTACAACGTCGTAGCTGTCAAGCTCTTCCAGTGGGTCGAACAAACGGTGGGCATGGATGTCATGAAGGACTATCTGAAGTCCATCGGCGTCGACGCCAAGGTCATTGAAGGCATGAATGAACAGTATGCCATCGGCATGCAGAACTTCCGCGTATCTCCGATCCAGCTGGCAGGAGCCGAGAGCGTCATTCTCTCCCATGGCCAGTACATTCAGCCCCATACCATCAGGCGCATTGAGTTCATCAACAGCGACCGCATGCCGATCGAATGCAGCCTTGAAGGCTCACAAGTGCTTTCTGAAGGCGCTGCCTGGCTGACCAGGTACCTTCAGGAAGTCTCCGTCAACGGCAACGGCAACGCCGATGACTGGATCGTCAACGGCCGACTGAACTTCATCAAGCACAGTGACTACACCGTCTACGGAAAGACCGGAACCGGTCTGTATGACAAGAACATCATCAAGAAGTACAATTGGCCGGACAACGCCACCAAGGACTACCTGATGATCGGCGGTACCAATGACTACACCTTCGCTTTGTGGATCGGTTACGACACCGGGCGCTTCATGGACAAGACAACGCACGTTCCCAACAGCCTGAAGGGCAACCGTACCGACGGCAAGATCGTCAACGGTCTTCTTAATTCACTGGTAGAAGCCTTCGGCAAGCCGGTAGTCAACAATCCCAGACCGGATGAAGTAACCACAATCAGACACATCAAGGGTCTCTACCCCTACCTGAAGTCCGGCGCCATCAGCGCTCCGTCCGCTACCAGCTATATTCTTAAGAAGCACGTCAATGACAGCACCTACACCTCGAAGTATTCCTTCAAGGTGCCGACCAAGCTGGACAAATTGAAGAACTTCAGCGCTTCCTACAACGCCGACAGCAAGCAGCTTACCATCGCCTGGACGAGCTATCCCAACGCGGAAGCGACCAGGTCAGGACGCACGGTACGCATCGTCTTTGACGGCAAGACCTATACGCTGACCCGGAAGTTTGATACCTCGCTGATCACCGGCGTCGTTCAGTACTGCGCCGCCGTGACCAATAACGCCACCGGCGAGACGCAGATCGTGACCAGTTCGAAGAACAAGACTTCGATCACCATCAACAACACTTCCGGTTCCACCGTAACCTATACCATCACCGGCTACTACGGCTATTCGAAGCGGGATCTCAAGAGCAATCAGATCTCCGTGACCGTCAACGTTCCTTCACAGGCCGTCGAACCGCCCGAGCCGGTAACGCCATAAAAAAAGCTGACGATCATGACTGATCGTCGGCTTTTTCTCTGCAGAATTCCGTAAACGGACAGTCTCGGCACTGCGGATTGCGGGCCCTGCACATGTTTCGTCCGAAGAAGATGAGAAGATGATGCATCTTTATCCACCTTTCTTCCGGAAAATAATCTCTCAGTTTCCGCTCCACAGCCGCCAGGCTGTCGTTTTCTTCAGCGATCCCAAGTCTTCTGGCAATGCGGCTGACATGGGTGTCGACCGGGAAGGCGGGAATATGATATATCTCTGCCATTATCACGTTGGCGCACTTGACTCCGATGCCGGACAGCGTGGTCAGTCCGTCAAAATCCTTGGGAAGCACGCCGTCATGCCGCCTGACGATTTCTGAGGCCATCTGCCTGATGTTTCTGGCCTTGGCGTGAAACAGACCGAGCTGACGGATTATGCTCTCCAGCTCTTCCAGAGGGGCTTCAGATAGACTGCGGGCATCGGGATAACGGGCAAACAGCTGCTTTGTGACCTTATTGACGGAAACGTCGGTCGTCTGAGCGGAAAGCAGTACCGCTACCGCCAGCTGAAAATCACTGTCGTAGTCAAGCTGGCAGTGCGCGTCAGGATACATCTTCAGAAGACTCTCGTAGATAAGATCACTTCTGTCCATCTTCGTCCTTACTGGCCAGCTGGCGGTCGATGAAGCTGAAGTTCAGCTTACGGTTGATCGAGGCTTCCCTCAGGGCGTCAACGATCTGTTCATGGCTGTACAGTCTGGTCCATTCGCTCAGTCTTTCCAGTTCCCTTTCGCTCAGGATCCTGCCGAATTCCGCCTCAAAGATCTTATAGAGTTCGGCTCCCGCGTAGCTGATGTTATGATGCGTGAAGACGGCGTCAATATTGAAACTGATGACGCTGCCGGACTGCTCGATGGTCAGATAGCCCTTCGAGCACAGCTTGACGATGGCGTCATCGACGTCTTCCTTATTGAGATTGGAAAGCCGGGAAAGCACCTGAATGTCGATCGGCTGAGAAAACTCGTTGCAGAAATCGATCAAAAGCACGATCAGGGACTCAGCGGCAGTCAGGTTCAGCGCGCTGAGGTTTTCCAGTATCCAGTTACGGCGGTTAAAGTATTTTTCCCGGTAGATGTCCATGTTCTCACTTCCCATATCATTATATATCAATAAGCTTAATTTACTAACTCCATTCGTTATGCTAAAATACAAGACAGGTGATAACATGAAGAAAAGATATGTCGTCTATGCCCTGTTTCTGTTTGCCGTATTCTATGGCGTCTACAGCGTCTTTCAGGCCTACAAGCCCAAGAACATCGATGTCGTCGATACGGATGTCATAACCTATAACTTCCCTAACCGCTACTCGCTGGCGCGCTTTGAGGAGCATCTTACCGCCAGCAGCGATTCCATCAGGGTCATCTTCTTCGACCGCACGCAGGTCAACTCGCAGTATTTCTTCAACAACACCTGGCCTGCTCTTCTGGAGGATAATTCCGGAATAATGGCTGACAGGATCATCTATGTTGACGTCAGCGATAATGAAGGCGCGCAGATAGCTCTCAGCAAGCTGGGCTACCGCAGCCTTCCGGCTCTTGAGAATCTGCTTTATGAAAACGGAGGCATCACCGTTTCCAGCATCCTGCAGGAACACGGATCCACCTCGCTTACGGCTGATACAATTCTAAAATGGCTGACGGAAAACGAACTGCTGGTATCCGGCGGCGAAAGTGAAAACAATACGGGTAACTGATTACCCGTTTTTTTCGCCGATCTCCACGTCGCGGATCCGGTTGAAGTCCCTGATGATCTTCTCGCTGGTCACATCAAGCTGACGGAAGGCGCCGATGGCTTTCTCCAGATTGGATGCCAGTTCCCCGTATCTTGTCTGATAGCGTTCGAATTCCAGGGAAAGGCTGTTGAGTTCCTTCTGGATCTTTTCCACGTTTTCATCCTTACGCTGCTGCAGATAGATGGCCTTCATGCTGGTAAGATAGGCGATCAGCGTCGTCGGAGAAACGATGTAGACGCTTTTCTTCTGGCTGTATTCGATGACATCGGGATAATGGCCGTAGATCTCCGCGAAGATCGCTTCCGCGGGAACGAACATGAAGGCGAACTCGCTGGTCTGCGGCGAGATGACATACTTATCGTGGATGTCATTGATGTGCTTTCTGCAGTCGTCGCGGAATTTGCGTACTGCCTGATTTCTTTCCGCCTCACTCAGGGAATCGTCATAGATGCGCCGGTAGTTCTCCAGCGGGAACTTGGCGTCCACGCTGATCAGGCCAAGGGGCTGGGGAGCGTAGATGACGGCATCGGCAATGCTGCCGTTATCCAGCTTGTACTGTTTCTTCCAGCGCTCTTCGCTTTCACCGTAATGATACTTGAGAATGCTGTAGAGTTCGATCTCGCCGAAGGTGCCTCGGGTCTTCTTGTCGGTGAAGATGTCTTCCAGGGACCGCAGGCTGTTCTTCAGTTCGCTCATCTCATTCTGCGAAGCCTTTACGCTTTCCAGATCACGGAAGATCTCGCTGAAGGAACGGCTGGTCTGGGAATTGATGTTCATCATTCCGCTGTTCATTTCCGCCTCAATGCGTTCGACTGCCCTTGAGGAGTAATCGGAAGCGGTATAAAGACTGAGCAGCTTCTCGTTGAGCTGCTGGCTGGCCGCATTCTGCCGCTCGCCGCTGATATCGATCTTGCGGCTTAGCATGTTGAAACTTACCAGCAATATGATGCAGATTATCAGCAGTATCGAAATAATGGCAATGTACAGAAGGTCCATGTTTCCCATCCTTTCCCAATTAAACAAATCACTGCCGCCTCAGGCGGCAGTTCTTTTATTTTCTTTCTGAATAGAGCCTTATGAAATTGACCAGCAGTTCGGCTGCCTGCGCTGCCGCTCTCTGACAGAATTCCACGAAATCAAGGCCGTTATTCTCCCTTATTACGATGTCAGACAATGACCTCAGAATCAGATACCCTGTCTGATAAGCGCTGCAGCAGTGCGCTATCGAAGCCGATTCCATGTCGCAGGCGTAAGCCTCGGAATAATCCTTCAGGATCCTGTCCACGTCTTGTCTCAGGGTCACGAAGGTATCGCCGGAAACGATCGGACCAACGTAAATGCGGGATCGGCAGTTTTCCGGAAAGGCCCTGACGGCCAGTTCATTTATTTCACGGTCGCTTTCAAAGACATACTGATTATGGGCAAAGCCGTTGGGCTGATCATTGATCACCAGGTTGTTCCAGTCATGATAGGTCAGCTGGTCGGCGATGACGACATCCATGGTGTTCTCAAAATCCCGGCAGCCGCCGGCGACGCCGACATTGATGAGCAGTTCAGGATGATACTTCTCGATCATCATGGCGCAAACCACCGCGCTGGCCACCTTGCCGATGCCGCATTCAGCGGCGACAACGTCCCGGCCGGCGATCTTTCCGAGGTGATACTCACGTTCAAGATGTTCAAAGACCTCCACTTCGCTCATCCGGGAAACCACTTCCGCCAGTTCGCTCTTCATCGCGCATAATACCGCAATCATTCCTTCTCCTTTCCAGCCAGATAATCAGCCTGCTGCCGGTGTACCAGTTCAAAGGCAGCTTCCAGGTCCTTTTTTGCCAGAGTTATCTCCGCAGAGGAATCATATCCTCTTGCGGGATCAAGCTTGTCCGCCAGATAGACGATCATGCTCAGCGGGGCTCTGTCATCCCCCAGGCAGTGATGTCTTACTGCCTTCAGCATTACGCCGTCGCGCATGCCATAGCGGTGCTTTAACAGGTAATAGCCGACATAGGCGTGCCATACCCCTTCGGGATAAGCAGATTCATAAGGGCTGCTGACGGCGATGTATTCGTCCGTCTGCTTTTCCGTCAGTCCCTTGGCGATGTCGTGGTACAGACCTATGAGATATGCCTTGAAGGAATCCAGATGATGCGCCTTGGCCAGCTGCGCTGAGAGGTCTGCTACCGAAAGACTATGGCCATAGCGGCGGGGATTGACCATGTTTCGGACGATGCTTTCGCCGTAGATCCCCGATTCGATCACGTCTTTTCTGATTGCCTTGGGCAGATGGCTGAAATCACCGTTTCTGACCCTTTCGCTTTCCTGACGCTGCTCTTCGCTTTCATGAAACTCAATGATTTTCACTCTGTTGCCGCGTATTTCCCCGGCGACAGCCATTTTCCGCCAGGGAGACAGAGCTTTCTTTGCCAGGCAGTAACGCATCGTACCGTCCGCCGTCCCTTCTTCCTCGCACACCAGCAGAAGCCGATTGAGACCGTGCTTTCTGATGAACAGGCGGGCATCATTCAGATGCCTGTCGGTAATGGGATCAAAACGGCCGTAAAAAACACCCGTCTTCTTCATCTGGGCAGTTCAATGACCGGCTGCTCATTGTTGCGCCGGTAGATGACGATCTTGCGTCCCAGCTGACTGATCAGTTCCGCGCCGGTACAGGCGATGACGTCGAGGACGATCTCACCGATCTCCTGTTCACAGCTCTTCAGAATGTTTATCTTCAGTAGCTCGTGGGCTCTGAGGTATTCATCAATGGAACTGATGACCGTTTCGCTCAGTCCGCCCGCTCCGATGATGATCACCGGCTTGAGCGGATTGGCCAGGCCTTTCAGATACTGTTTCTGTTTCTTCTTCAGCATTAAATCATCGCCTTTCTCTTGATGATCTGCACTCCGGCAGGAATGTAGGCATCCACCGTCCCGCTTTCACCGGTTACCGTGACAAACCCCAGACCGCAGATGAAGTAATCAGCCTTGCCTTCATGGTGGAAGCGGACATGCTTGAATCCCGGCGGATAGTCCGTATCCATGGGTATCGGGCGGAGGTCGTCCTTGCCGTAATTGGCGTTCCACAGCTGCTCAGCCTTTTCCTTCTTTCCGCGGTGGACACTGAGCTGGTTGGACAGATAGCTTACGGCGGTATACCGGCCATTGAATTCCATGTCCAGGCGCGCCAGTCCGGCCAGGGAAAGCGACTGACCGTTTTCCAGCTGATAGACGGTAGGCCGTACCGTCTTCTGCGGTACGGCGAGACGCAGGTCATCGACATTGAGCCAGGCCTGCATGCTTTCGCTCATCCACAGCCCGGCGCTGTCATAGATGTGATATCTTTCCGAGGTTATCTCGTTTATGCGCATCGTGGTGGCGGGATAGGAATTGACCGTAAGGATGTTCTGACCGATCAGCTCATTGATGACCGTGCTCTTTCCGGTATTGGCGACGCCGGTAATGATCAGCGGTCTTTCAATGTCGATCACGCTTTCCAGGCTTTCCCGGAAGTCGCGGTTGATTCCCCTGGTGACGATGCGGCTGCAGCGGACATCGATCTGGCCGATGCGCTCCAGTACATAGGCAGCCAGCTTGTCCAAATTGATGTTGTGCGGCAGCAGATCGCACTTGTTGAGAATGATGGTGCACTCGTGCTGCCGGTAAAAGCTTACCAGCGACGATCTCAGCGAGGTGTCCAGATCAAAGACGTCGATGACCCAGATGTACTGTCCGTCCAGCTTTTCAAGATCATCGAGGATCTTCTCGTTGTCGGGAATGAAGTCCTTGATCAGATGAGCGTCATAATGAGTCATGCGGAAGCATCTCTGACAGTAGTCCATGTTCAAATCGACCACATAACCAAGGGCGTCTTTGTTGCTGTTCTGCAGCTCGATGCCGCAGCCTCTGCATTTCTTTTCCATGTTCTACCCCAGATAACGGCTGTAGAAGTAATAGCCGCAGATGAATATCAGGATGATCGAAAGCACCATGATGATCCTTCCGAGAACGGCCGCCAGACGGTCTTCCCGTTCGTCCTGGACGTAGAAATCATCATCCAGTTCCTCGTCATCGGACATCCGGGAAACGGCTTCCCTGATCTCGCCGGGTCTTTCATACTGACGCTTTCTTCTTTCGATGTCTTCCTTGGAAAGGTCCTTGGTCATCACCAGCTGAGGAAGCCCTTCCTCGTTGATGTAGGAATTAGCCGATGCGTTAATGTAGCTGATCTGGGTGGCGGTAAGGGGATCTTCCCTGACTTCCGGCGTCACGGTCAGCACCGGCTGACTGATTTCGCTGCTCAGGGGCTTCCATTGCGGCTGATGCGCCGATCCTTCTTCGTTCTCCGGTTCCTTTTCCGCCTCAGCGGCCGTTTCCGTCTCTTCAGCTGCTTCAGCATTTTCTTCAGCCTGCTGAACCTGAGCCTGAGGTCCCGGTTGTTCTTCAGTCTTAATGTCAGTCTGAGTGTTCACCTCGCCATCAGCGGTATGTATTGAAGTCGTATGGATGAATTCATCCCGCGCCACTTCCAGCTGTCCGGCGGAAAGCTGGTTTTCTTCCGCTTCTTCAGAAGGTTCTTCCGTGCCTTCCGGTTCCATCAGTTCTGCTTCAGACTGCTCTTCGCTTTCCTGAACGCGGACCATGTCCATCAGGGAGTAGTTGCTGCGTTTGAAAAGCAGCGCGATGATGATGACGGCGGCTATAAGTGAAGCGACTCCGATGATCAGCTGCAGAGCGGCCTGTTTCATGAAATGATAGCCGTTGAAGTAGCTGACCATGAAAAACGACGAGGAAAACAGAGCCGCGTAAAGCAGGGTCATCAGGATAATTCTCTTGATTCTGGTCATGTTCTACACCTCCAGCCGGATCTCTTCATAATCGCTCTTGTGCTGTTCTTCAGCGGGATAATCA
Organism: Erysipelotrichaceae bacterium; assembly: GCA_017442805.1. GTDB lineage: Bacteria > Bacillota_I > Bacilli_A > Erysipelotrichales > Erysipelotrichaceae > UBA1783. Next base: position 11,033 of record JAFRZA010000012.1, on the reverse strand, counting down.
ACGATGCGCACCTCCCGGATGCCGGGGCAGTGATAATAGCTGCGCGCGATAGTCGAAACGGAGAAGCGTGATTCCGCGTCCATCAGGGAAATGTCCTTGAACTTGAGATGCGACGGCTCGCTTTCGCAGATCAGATTGAGATCGTCGTTCAGACTGCCGGCCACGCAGTAGCGCACCACCGCCGGATTGGTCTTGTTTCTCTTGGCGATCAGAACGCCCCTGGTCGCGCGTTTGGTAACCGGTATGTCATTTATCTTCAGGCGCTTGGAATTGCCCTTAGCGGTCAGATAAACCATCTCAGAATCGTTTCTGGTGATCAGCGTCATGTCAGCCAGCGCGTCGTCGGCAGCCAGACGCATGCCGATGATGCCCTTGGCGCGGGCACCGATCTGATTTACCTCATCAAGGCTGAAGTACATCGAATAGCCGTTGCGGGAAACCAGGTAGACGCTGTCTCCCTGATAGCCGATGGCAGCGGAGATCATGACGTCATCATCACTCAGCAGCATCGCCGTTGAGCTGCGCGAAGCTCTCTGGAGTTTGAATTCAGACAGCGCCGTCTTCTTGATCATGCCGCTGCGGCTGCCGGTAACCACCCAGCAGTATGAATCGAAGTCGCGTATGACGAAGCAGCCGATGAACTTCTCGTTGTTGTTGACCTTGACGTAGTTGGAGATGTGCTTGCCGATCTCCTTCCACTTGAATTCCTCCAGCTGATAGACCGGGATCTGGACATATTCGCCCGACTCGGTGAAGATCAGCAGGGTATCATAGCTGTCGGCCTCGCTGACGCCGATCAGCTCATCCTCGTTCTTCAGTCCGGTCAGCTCGCTCTCGGAGGCGTTGTAGGACTTCATGGAGACCCGCTTGATGTAGCCGTCGCGGCTCAGGCTGACTACGACTCTTTCGTTGGGAATCATGCTCATGCGGTCGATGACGATGTTTTCGACTTCTCTTTCGATCTGCGTGTAGCGCTCGTGGCCGTATTGCTTGGCCGTATTGCGCAGTTCATCGCACAGTACCTTCGCCAGCTTGGCGCGGTTATTGATGATGTCGTTGAGTTCCTTCATCTCATTGACCAGCTTCTCGTATTCGCTGCGCAGTTCCAGGATGTCGGTATTGGTCAGCTGATGCAGACGCAGGACGACGATGGCTTCCGCCTGCGGCTCGGAGAACTGGAAGCGGGCGATCAGGTTGCGCTTGGCGTCAGCCTTGTCCTTAGATGCCCGGATGATCGCGATGACTTCATCCATGACGCTTACCGCCTTGATCAAACCTTCCAGGACTTCACAGCGGTCGATGCGCTTGCGGAATTCGAACTTGCTTCGCTTGAGCACGAAGTCCTTCATGAACTCAATGTAGGCATCCAGGGCTTCGCGCAGACCCAGCAGCATCGGCCGGTTATTGACGATGGCGATCATGTTGTAGTTATAGTAGACCTGCAGCGAGGTGTTCTTGTAGAGGTAGTTGAGGATCAGCGCGGCGTCAGCGTCTTTGTGAACGTCGATGACGATCTTCAGGCCGTTGCGGTCGGATTCGTCACGGCAGTCGGTAATGCCGTTGATGGCGTTGTTGAGCCTGATCTCGTCAATCTTTCTGACTATGTCGCTCTTGACGACTTCGTAGGGGATCTCAGTGACGATGATGTGCTGACCCCGCTTGTCGGTTTCGATCAGGGCCTGGGCTCTGATGACGATCCTGCCCTTGCCGGTGCGGAAGGCTTCCATGATGCCTTCATAGCCCTGTACGATTCCTCTGGTCGGGAAATCCGGTCCCTTGATGTACTGCATCAGATCCTCCAGCGAACAGTCGGGATGATTGATCCGGTAGACCGTACCCTCGACGATCTCATTGAGATTGTGCGGGGGAATGTTGGTGGCATAGCCGGAAGCGATGCCGCTGGAACCGTTGATCAGCAGGTTGGGGAACTTGGCCGGTAAGACGGTAGGCTCATTTTCGGTATCGTCAAAGTTGGGCGTCCAGCTGACGGTGCCCTTGTCGATGTCCTCCAAAAGTTCATGGGTAATGGCGGCCAGTCTCGCTTCGGTATAACGCATGGCCGCGGCCGGGTCGTTGTCGATGGAGCCGTTGTTGCCGTGCATCTCCACCAGCGGATGGTTGAACTTCCAGGACTGGGACATGTGGACCATAGCCTCATATACGGAGGAATCGCCGTGGGGATGGTAGTTGCCGATGACGTTGCCAACGGTCTTGGCGCTCTTGCGGAAGGGCTTGTCAGCGGTATTGTGATCGCGGTACATGGCGTAGAGGATCCTTCTCTGAACCGGCTTAAGACCGTCTCTGGCATCCGGCAGAGCTCTTTCCTGGATGATGTACTTGGCGTAATCGCCGTATCTTTCCGAGATCAGATCATTCAGGGGAGCCTGCATGATCGTCTCATTGATTACCTGCTGCTTCTTCATTTTCTCTCCTCCAGATGATAATTGTCTTCCAGAGTGAAGACGACATAGTCCTCGATCCAGCTGCGGCGGACATCGGCGTCCTTGCCCATCAGTATGGAGAACTTGTTGTCGGTAGCGATGTTGTCGTCAATGTGGACCTGCAGAAGCGTCCGGCTGGCCGGGTCCATGGTGGTTTCCCAGAGCTGTTCGGCGTTCATCTCGCCCAGGCCCTTGTAACGCTGGATTTCGACCTTGCCGTGTTCTTCGCGGATCTGATTGAGTTCGTCGTCATTGAAGGCGTACCAGGTCTCCTTGCCCTTGGTGGCCTTGTAGAGAGGCGGCAGGGCAATGTAAACCATGTTGGCGTCGATCAGCGGCCGCATGTAGCGGTAGAAGAACGTCAGAAGCAGTACCTGGATGTGGGCGCCGTCGGTATCGGCATCGGTCATGATGATGATCTTGTTGTAGTTGGAGGACTCAACGTCAAAACTGTCGCCGACGCCGGCTCCGATGGTATAGATAAGCGTATTGAGCTCTTCGTTGGCGGTGATTTCCTCCATCCTTGCCTTTTCCGTATTCAGGACCTTTCCCCTTAAGGGAAGGATGGCCTGATAGGTGGAGTCGCGGCCCTGCTTGGCGCTGCCGCCGGCGGAATCGCCCTCGACGATGAAGAGTTCCTTCTTGCGGGAGTCATTGGAATGGGCGGGTGAAAGCTTTCCGGAGATCAGTTTCTCCGCCTTCTTATTGTTCTTCTTGCCTTCCCTGATGGCCTGCGCGGCCGCTCTGGCTGCCTCTCTTGCCTGATAACTTTTGAGCATCTTGCGGGTCAGCAGCGTCGCCATTTCCTTGTTTTCTTCCAGCCAGAAGCTCAGCTTCTCGCTGATGAAGCTGTCCAGAGCCGTCCGGGCTTCCGGAGTTCCCAGTTTGCCCTTGGTCTGGCCCTCAAACTGCAGGATGTCCTCAGGTACGGCGACGGAGATGATGCTGGTCAGACCTTCCCTGATGTCGCGGCCGTCCAGGTTCGGATCCTTTTCCTTCAGGATGCCGTTGCGGCGGGCATAGTCGTTGAAGCATTTCGTAAAGGCGGCGCGGTAGCCGACTTCATGGGAGCCGCCGTCTGCCGTTCTGACCTTGTTGCAGAAGGAATAGGTGTTTTCGTCGCGGTAGGAATCGATGAACTGGAAAGCGACATCGATGCCGATGCGGTTGGCGGTGCCGCTGAAACGGACGATCGGCGAAAGGGCAGTCTTGTTGTCATGGAGATATTCGATGAAGGCCTGTAAGCCGTTTTCGTAACAGTATTCCGCTGACTGGCCGGTCCTTTCATCCTTCAGGACCAGTTTCAGTCCTTCGGTCAGGAAAGCCGCTTCGCGGACTCTTTCGGCGATGGTGTTGTAGCTGTAGTCGACATGGCTGAAGATCTTCTTGTCAGCCAGAAAGCGGACCTTGGTTCCGGTCTTGGTGGTCGGCCCGAGATTCTTGAGCTTGGAGACCTTGCTACCGCCGTTTTCAAAGCGCATGAAACCGATCTTGCCGTTGTAGCAGGAAGTTACTTCCATCCATTCGCTCAGGGCATTGACGACGGAAGCGCCGACGCCGTGCAGACCGCCGGCCATCTTGTAGCCGGAATCGGAGGAGAACTTGCCTCCGGCATGCAGTTCGGTATAGACGACCTCGATGGTCGGCTTGCCGGATGAATGCATGTCCGTGGGAACGCCGCGTCCTTCGTCTTCGACGCAGATGACATTGTCCTTCTCAATGGTGACTCTGATCACCTTGCCAAAGCCGTTGATGGCCTCGTCCATGGAGTTGTCCAGAATTTCCCACACCAAATGATGCAGACCGTAGTGGTCCGTTGATCCGATATACATACCCGGTCTCTTGCGGACCGGTTCCAGGCCTTCAAGTTTGATGATGCTGCTGGCATCATACTTCGTGCTTTTTGCCACAGTAAAACACCTCAATTCATTTATATTATATCACAACAGCAGGTCAGATGCCTAACCTGAGGAGGGCAAAATGATGTATAATGACTGTGAGGTCAAGACTATGAAATACGTTATCTTTTCCCTGATCAACTATCTCATCGGCTCCGTTCCCTGGGCTCTGGTCATCGGCAAGGTCTTCTACCATACCGACGTCCGTCAGTACGGTTCCGGCAATCCCGGCGCCACCAACACCGGCCGGGTTCTGGGACGCCGTCCGGCCTTCATCGTCGCCTTTCTCGACGGTCTGAAGGGAACGCTCGCCTATCTTCTGGAAGCGCTGATCAATCCATCAGCCGCTCTGTTTGCGGCGCTCTTCACCGTCATCGGCCACTGCTGGCCGCTCTTCGCCTCCTTCAAGGGCGGCAAGGGCGTTGCCACGGCATTCGGCGTGATCCTGGGAGTCTCACTGTCTGACTGGAAGATGCTTGACATCTGCTTCATCATACCGGTGATCGTCTGGTTTCTGATCTCGCATTTCACCGAATACGTTTCCCTGGCGTCGCTGTTCGCGCTGCTGGTATCCGCCTGTCTTTCCACGCTGGCGTGCGATAACATTTATGTCACTCTTGTATTTACGCTGATCTTCGCTCTGGTGGCCTTCCGCCATCACGAAAACATCAAGAGACTGATTGAGGGAAACGAATCCAAGAAAAATTACTGACATGAAAAAGGGACCTAAACGGTCCCTTCATTGTGACGGTTCTTGACGGCCAGGATGACGATGTCATCCTTTTCAATGGCCGATATCAGCCGGTAATCGCCCAGCGTGTACTTCCAGCAGCTGTAATTGTACTTTTCCAGCTGATAGCCGAACGCTCTGGGGTTGTAGCAGTTTTCCAGATTCCTTCCCAGCCAGCCCAGGATCAGCGAGCGCGTCACCGCGTCAAGGCTGTCCAGCTGGCCGGCGGCCTGTGGTGAAAAGCGGACCCTGAAAGCCATCTTACCTTCTCCTCAGCATTTCATCCAGCGTCAGCGAGGCAGCGGACTGGTGGTATTCCTGAAGCAGTCTGCGGTAGTCCTGCAGGTCGGTGTCATCCTCAATGCGGCGCAGAACGGATTCCCGCACCAGATCGGATACGGTCAGATTGTGCAGGGAAGCGTATTTCTTGAACAGTTCCTCGTCTTCTCTGCTGAGTCTTAATGAAATAGCCATGGAAGTCCTCCTGTATAACTGTGTAATACCATCATATCACATCCGCGTCTTAATAGCCATTAAGATGTTTTTTCTTAATGTAGGACGGATAATCGAAGAAGCAGATGTCCATGTCAACCGCTCCGGCAAAACCGGCGACCCGGCCGTTGTCGGTAAACTGCCACATGGTGAAGTCCTTGCGGAAGTAGCTCGGCCAGGTAACGTTCCACTGAGCGACCCAGTGATCGTAGCGGCCGGCGCTCTTGTTGAGCATGGCGGCATAGGAGTAGACGATGCAGCTGTATCCGGCCTTCTCCATGACCTCGCAGTAGGCGCTGATGATCTCGTTGAAGGTGGTGTTCAGCAGAAACTTCTGGCTGCGGTCCTCGATGTCGATCATGATCGGGTATTCGAACTGCTTGCCGGCGATCCACTTGAGCATCGCGTTGGCCTCGTTGCGGGCTTCATAGGCGCTGGTAGCCATGATGTAGTGGTAGGCGCCGATGTCCAGATTGGCTGCCCTGGCGGCCTTGTAGTTGCGCTCGAAGTTGCGGTCCTTGTCGGAATTGCCGTAGCCGGCCCGAATGTAGACGAAGTCTATGCCCTCTGCTCTTGCCTTCCTGAAGGTATCGGCACTGAGGCTGTTGCCGTTCCAGCGGGAGATGTCGATGCCGTAGGCGAAGGCGTCATAGACAGCGACGGTGATCATCGAGTAGGCGCTCTTATGCTTGTCGGAGACCATGACGATGCACTTTCCCTCGGAAACGCCGGTAATGGTTCCGTTGGCATCGACGGTGGCGATGTTCTCATTGGATGAAGAGAACAGGATGTCGTCCGAAGAACTGCTGTAGCGGATGTTGTACTTCTTTCCCACCATCACCACGGCGACGTTGTTGTCGATGCTGACCCGGCTGTTGGAGACCACGACGGTCAGTCTGGCGATGACGTTGGAGCCGTCGGTGCTGCGCACCGTTACCGTACAGTCGCCATAGGCCAGGGCCGTGACCTTGCCGTCGCGGTTGACTACGGCGACATTGGTGTTGTCCGACTCATAGGTCAGCTGCCTGTTGCCGGCATTTGACGGCAGCACGCTGGCGCTGATCAGGTAGGTGTTGCCCTTGCGCAGGCGGATTGATTCGCCGTTGAGCCTGATCTCCTCGACCAGCTGCTGGACTCTTACCAGATAGGATACGGTGTTTTCGTATTCATCGGTTATGTAGATGTTGCAGATGCCCGGTCCCCTGGCGATGACGTCGCCGTCCGCGCTGACGGAAGCAATGTCATAATCGGTCGTCGAGTAATAGAAGAACTCGCTCATGTACTCATTGAAGATATCAAACTCATAAGGGTCAGCCAGGAAGTTTTCACCGACGTTCAGCAGGCGGTACTTATCCTGGATGTTTTCGCTTTCAACATTGATCAGATCGTCATACTGGCCGCTCTGCGTCTGCATGCGGACCGTCGCCTGGCCTGATCCTACGGCGATCATGACGCCTTTTTCGTCCACGGTCAGAATATCCTGATTCAGTGAAACGAAGCTTACGCTCTCGCTGAAGCCCTCAGGGAGCGATTTGCTGTGCAGCATCAGCTGCGAACCGAGATCAACGCTCTTCTGCTTCATGTCCAGCGACAGATCGACCGTTGAGTAGCTGCGGTTGAGGTTATTGAGGAAACGCTCGCCGTAGGAATCCTTGTAGACAAAGTAACGGAAGCCGGCACCCAGGGCGTTTTCGCCCATGTATTCCACCGACTGCGGAATGGTCAGAACGGTATCCGAGGAAGCCGCGCCATCGCTGTCGAAGGCCCTTCGGCCGATGCTCTTGAGCGTGGAGGTCAGAGTCAGATTCTGGATCATGGTGTCGTTGTAGAAACATTCGATGCCGATGGCCTCAATGGTATCCGGAAGATCGGCGATCTCCAGATTCACCAGATTGCGGAAGCAGTAGTTTCCCAGATAGCGGACGCCGTCCTCTACCGTCAGGGTGGTTATCGACTCGCTGCTTTGAGACCAGACCGGCAGCGTCTCCGAACCGAGGTCCTTCATGAAGCCGTCGCTTCCGAAGGAAATGACCAGTTCATTGAGGTTGCTTAATCCGGAGAAGGGCTTATCGGCCAGCAGGCTGGCCGGCCAGGTAAGCGACATGACGTCGCCGCATTTGACGAAGGCGTCGTTTTCGATGCTGGTGATGCTGTCGGAGATGACGATGCTCGTTATGTTCTCACAGTCAAAAGCCTTTCTGGCTATGCTGGTGACTTCATAGTCGGAAAGGTAGGAAGGAACAATGATGATGTTCTCATCATCGGAGCCTTCGTATTTGATGATGTCGGCGCTGTTGTCGCTGTTGAGCCGGTAGGTATATCCGTTTTCGCTGAAGACGTCATAATCCGTCCTGTTGACGAAGAAGAACAGATAGCTTCCGGCGCACAGAGCCAGCACCAGCAGAATGATAACGAGTTTCTTCATTTTCAGTGCAGTTTGGCCTTTACCTGAGCCAGCTGCTCAGTGACGACAGCGTACTGAGACCTGTAGCTCTCGAGTTTCTCCTTTTCATTATCGATCTTTTCCCTGGGAGCCTTGGCGATGAAGCGTTCATTGCCCAGCATTCCCTCCGATCTTCTGATTTCGCCCTCCAGGCGCTGCTGTTCCTTAATCAGTTTATCATATTCGGCCTGATAATCAATTATCCGGCTGGCGCTGACGGCCAGCGAACCGCTTTCCAGCGGACGGACGATCATGTCATCGCCTGTCTCATTGGTGCAGGTGACCTTCGCCAGCTTGCTGAGCATGGCGTTGGTTTCCGCGTCAACGTCGATCAGCCTGCCGTTTTCATCCCTGAGGGTGATCTCAATCATTGTCGAAGGCTTGATGTCATAGTCGACGCGCAGCTGACGGATGATGGAAATAACGTTGATGATCAGATCAACTTCATCGGTATTCTCATCCTTCAGGGGCATAACCTGTGGCCAGCTGTCCACGCACAGCGCCGCTGCCTTATGCGGCAGATCGCCGTAGATCTTCTCGGTTACAAACGGCATGAAGGGGTGCAGCAGCTTCAGAATGGCGATCAGGGCGTACAGAAGCATTGATCTGGTAGCCTTCACCACCTGGGGATCCTCGGAATTGAGCGTTGACTTGCTCAGTTCGATGTACCAGCTGCAGAAGTCATTCCAGACGAAACTGTACAGTTCATTGCCGACCATGGCAAATTCATATTTTTCCATGTTGGCGGAAGTGGAGGCGATCGTCTTGTTCAGCTTGCCCAGCAGCCAGCTGTCGATGGCGCTGAGATGGGAAAGGTCGATGTCATCGATGCTCATGCCTTCCGTATTCATCTGCACGAAGCGGCTGGCGTTCCAGATCTTGTTGATGAAGTTCCAGGCGGCTTCGACCTTGGTATCGGAATAGCGCAGGTCGGCACCTGGAGTTGAATTGGTGGTCAGGAAGAAACGCAGGGCGTCGGCGCCGTAGCGCTGCTTGACGTCCATCGGGTCAACGCCGTTGCCCAGCGACTTGCTCATCTTGCGGCCCTGTTCGTCTCTGACCAGACCGTGGATCAGCACGTCGCGGAAGGGACGGTCATGGGTGAAGTGTCTGGCCTGGAAGGCCATACGGGCGACCCAGAAGAAGATGATGTCGTAGCCGGTCACCAGGCAGTCAGTCGAATAGTAACGCTTGTAATCCGGATCATCCTCATCGGGCCAGTTCAGCGTCGTAAACGGCCACAGGGCGCTGGAGAACCAGGTGTCCAGCACGTCTTCATCCTGGATCCAGTTTTCCGGATCGGCCGGATCAGTCATCTCACAGTAGATCTCGCCGGTATCCTTATGATACCAGACCGGGATGCGGTGGCCCCACCACAGCTGACGGGAAATGCACCAGTCTTCGATGTTTTCCAGCCACTGCAGGAAGGTCTTCTCAAAGCGTTCGGGATAGAAATGGATCTTGGTCTCGTCATCCTTCTGATATTTAAGAACGTCTTCAGCCAGCGGCTTCATGGATACGAACCACTGCTTGGACAGATAGGGTTCAACGATGACGTCGGTCCGTTCGGAATAGCCGACATTGTGCTCGATGTCCTCCAGATGGTCAAGATGGCCTTCAGACCTGATCCTTTCCACCAGTCTTTCACGGCATTCATAACGGTCCAGGCCTTCATATTTGCCGGCCAGAGCGTTCATGGTGCCGTCCGGGTTGATACAGACCGGCTTGTCGAAGCCGTACTTCTCACCGATGATGAAGTCATTGGGGTCATGGGCAGGCGTGCACTTCATGGCGCCGGTGCCGAATTCGATGTCGATGTAGTCATCGGTGATGATGGGAAGAGGCTCGTGATTGGCCGGGTTGATGACGTGCAGTCCGACGATGTCCCTGTATCTTTCATCATCAGGATGAACGACGACGCAGACATCGCCGAACATGGTCTCCGGTCTGGTCGTGGCGACCACGATCTTCCTTCCGGTTTCAACCACGTCATAGATGAAGTGATACATGTATCCCTTGGTTGGTTTGTAGATGACTTCGATGTTGCTTAAGGCTGTCTTGGCTTCGGGGTCCCAGTTGATGATCCTTTCGCCCTGGTAGATGAGGCCTTCCTTGTAAAGCTGGACAAAAGCCTTTCTGACGGCCCGGGAGAGCCCTTCATCCAGGGTAAAGCGTTCTCTGGTGTAGTCCAGAGCGACGCCCATGGCCGCCCACTGCTTTCTGATGTGGCCGGCGTACTCTTCCTTCCAGGCCCAGGCCTGTTCCAGGAATTTCTCTCTGCCGATGTCATAGCGGGAGATCCCCTGTTCCTTGAGACGCTGATCGACCTTGGCCTGCGTGGCGATGCCGGCATGGTCCATGCCCGGCAGATACAGGGTATCAAAGCCGCACATCCGCTTGTAGCGGGTGATGATGTCCTGCAGGGTATTGTCCCAGGAATGTCCCAGATGCAGCTTACCGGTGACGTTCGGCGGCGGAATCACCAGACAGTACGGCTTCTTACTGGTATCGCCGGCGGTAAAATAGCCCGCGCTGATCCAGCCGTCATACTGGTTTTCCTCAACCTTCAGGTGATCATATCTGTTATCCAACATACAAAAGTCCTCCTTAAACAATAAAAGCGCCGCAAAGGACGCTTAACGTGGTACCACCTTAATTACTTCTCAATAAGTTAACGCCTTAATACGGACATGACTACTGCTGTTTCACCATGTCAGCTCCAAGCCGACTTCACGGTTCGCCTCTGATGCCGTTTCACCTTCCCGGCATTCTCTGCTTTCCGGTTTCCCGTTACTGCTGCTCTTCCTCGCCTGAAATGATTATAAAAGATTAGGTGTTTGAATGCAAGAAGAGAAATGCGCCTGTCTGCCATCATAAAACCCGGCCGGTGATATGTACCCCCTAAACTGGACCAACCAGTAAAGGGGGTTTTTATATTAGGTACAACTGGGAATTCAAATTGGATTGTGTAGAAAGCTATCTAAAAGGGAAGAAGGTGGAAAAGCCTAAAACATCGAGATGCAAAAGCG
>JAFRZA010000002.1 GCA_017442805.1 Erysipelotrichaceae bacterium | reverse complement strand
GATCGTTTCATGCAGGGCCAGAGGCTTTGAAGCGCTTGAATCCATGGCAGGTTATTTATCGTGGGAAGCTGTAACAGGCAGTTACGATGAGCAATGGTCAGTGCGAAAGCTTTTGCGACGCTTCATCTGGCATGACAGGATCCACGGCAAAGCGATGTACAGAATGGGTGTACTTACATTTGGGGCGGATGTCATCCCCGACATATTTGGATTTGCTCGATAAATCGGGATTTACGGAGAAGAGAATGGAGAAGCTTTCAACTCCTTTTGGAGAGATAAAAATACTGATAGATGGAAAGCCGGTTATGTTCCATGCGCAGGAGGGCAGAAAAATCGAAGTAACATGCCCTGATCTTTTGGGAAGATACCATATTACCGTCCGGTTTCTTCCTGACGGGAAAGAGCATACCATAGCTTGCGTTTTTGAACCCGACTGTTCATATGAAAGAACTCTGGAAAGTGGGGAGCGGCTGGAATGTCAGAGCTTTTATAACGATTCCAAGTTTAAGATGTCCATTGGCGTCGAAGGCGATATGCTATCCGGCGAGTACGATTATGACGTAGAGTATTTGGGAAACGGAATGGCTTATCTGCTGAATGCCAATACAAAAACAGATTATTATGCTTTCGGAATTGCATGGATTGATAACGTAGAGTTGGATAATCGCATTGATGAAAACAATGATCGCCGGGATGCCGAAACCTGGTACGGAGCGGATCCCTCAATACCGCTGTAAATTCAGGAATAAGCATCTGATAAATGGTAGAATAATGATAAAGAGAGGAATCGAACAGATTGGTAGGGAAAGCTATCTGATCGAGATACTCGATGAGTAAAGGAGAAATTGATATGAATGAAAAGGAACGGATTTTAGAGGCTATGAGAAAAGCCGGAGAACCTCTGAATGCCGGTAAGGTTGCTGAACTGACCGGTCTGGACCGGAAGGTCGTTGACAAGGCATTTTCAGAGATGAAGAAAGAAGGCTCTATTGTTTCACCTGTCAGATGCAAGTGGGAGCCAGCTGAGAAATAACTGAACAGAAGCCTGTAAGACCGGCATACCTGATATGATTAAAGGTATGCCATTTGTATGTTAAAAAGATGATAGAAACTGAAAGACTCCTGTTAAGGGAGTATACGATGAATGATTTCGATGAACTACATGAAATAATGTCTGACGCCGAGACAATGCAGTTTTATCCTGCCCCGTTTGATGAAGCAAAGACCAGACGCTGGATCAAGTGGAACCTGGAAAACTATGCGAAGTACGGGTTTGGACTATGGGCAGTCATTTTAAAAGAAACCGGTGAGCTTATCGGAGACTGCGGCGTTACCATCCAGAACATTGACGGAGAACTTTTGCCGGAAATCGGCTATCACATCCATAAGAAGTACTGGAGACGCGGATTTGCCAGGGAAGCCGGGCAGGCGGTCCGGGACTGGGCATTTGCGAACACCGGTTATCCATCACTGTATTCGTACTGCAAATACAGTAATGAAGCATCATGTAAGACTGCAGAAGCAATCGGCATGCATTTCCTCAAGGATTATCATGATGAGGCTAACGGGCTCTCTTTTGTTTATGTGATAAACAGAACGGAGAACTTCGCCCGCTTACAGAGAATGACATAAAGGAACTGGAACAAATAAGCCGGGAAGCATGAAGAGAACTGAGAGGCTTAAGAGTCATGGAGTTTACATATCGAAAAGCAGAATCATCTGATCGCCAAAGAATTGCGGAATTGTATGAGGAAATGCTGAGAACCATACACCACTGTGAAGATGTGGAAGGATACCGGGAAGGTTATCTTGATAAGTTCTTTTCAGCAGGCGATGATCTCATATATGTCGCCCAGCTGCGGGAAGAAGTCGTGGCCTTTCTTTCCGTTGAAGTCTACGGAGAAGAAGGATATGTCTATCTGGATGATTTGTCGGTGACGGCAGAGTGCCGGAATAATGGAATAGGGTCCAAACTCATCATGATGGCAGAGGACTATTCAAGATCCATTGGCATTTATACAATAGTCTTTCATGTGGATAAGACAAATGAGAAAGCCCATCAGCTGTACCGAAAACTGGGTTACCTGGATAATGAAGATCAGGGGAAGCGCATGAGGATGGTAAAGGAACTTAGAGAATAAGCAGTTTGTCTCAAATGCTTAATGTTCCTTTCTTCTGAGGAAAAAATCAATGATATGAAGATGATGTTTTCATATTGGGAATTATGTCGTGTTATAATTATAAATAGAGTTTATTTAGATTTGAGAATTTGCATATGAGTGAGAAAAAGAACAAGAAAACCCTGGAGATTCATCACAACGAGAAGGGTCAGCGGGTGCTGACCGGCAAGGAATGGCTGTTCGTTGTGATCGTCGGTCTGGCCGGCCAGCTGATCTGGTGTGTGGAAAACACCTGGTATCCCAACTTCGTCTATGCCAAGATCGCGCCGGATGCCTCGATCATTTCCTGGATGGTAGCCTTAAGCGCTCTGGCTTCAACCTTCGGTTGCTTTGTCTGGGGAACCATGGGCGACAGACTGGCCAAGAGAAGGCCGCAGATGCTGATAGGCTACGCCGCCTGGGGCATCACCGTAGTGCTGTTCGGCTTAACTGAATATTTTGATCATTCCAATCTGGTCATGCTGACGGCTCTGGTTGTCGCTGCTGACTGCATAATGAGCTTCATCGGCGCCATGGCCAATGACTCGGGCTTCATCGCCTGGACTACGGACATCACTGAAGAAGGCAACCGGGGCAAGATGGGCGCCGTCGTGGCGGTCCTTCCGGTCGCCGGAACGATTCTGGGCGGTCTGTTGTTTGGCAAAATCATCGAAAAGATCGACTACTTCAAGTTCTTCATCGTTCTGGGCGTCTTTTTGGTGCTGATGAGCATCGGCGTTCATTTCATGGTAAAGGACGCTCCTGACCTGACTCCCAACCGGGATCCCAAGGGCTTCTGGCATCAGGTCTTCTCCGTCTTTGATTTCTCATTGCTTAAGAATAATAAGCTGATGAAGGATGTCTGCATCATCTTTGCGGTCTACTTCATCGGTTTCCAGATGTATTTCTCCCATCTTACCAACTTTTTGGTCTATACTCAGGGTTATTCAACCGGAAACGCCGGACTGGTTCTGGGTCTGCCGCTTATCGCAGCTCTGCCCTTTACATTCATGTGTTCCCGCTATCTGGATGAAGGCAAGTTCTACTACATCATGTACGGATCAGTGGCTCTGACCATTGCCGGACTGCTGATCGTCTGGATTCCCAGTACAGTCGTTACCTGCCTGGGCATCTTCCTGTTCGGCACCGGCTACATGTGTATGTATCAGGCTCTGATGGTCATGCTGAAAAACTGCATGCCCAAGAGCATGCACGGCCAGTCCGAAGGCATCAGACAGGTCTTCTACGTTGTCATTCCGATGTGCATCGGTACGCCGATCGGTTCCTTCCTGATCAAGCACTTCGGCTTTGCCATGCAGAATGAGTACGGCGTCGCCGGCTATTCCGCCAACTGGGTGACCTTCATCGTGGCGGCTCTGTGGATGCCGTTAGTTCTGATCCCCATCCGCAACGCCAAGAGAGACTATCTCGAGCAGAAAAACAGCAAGAGCGAAAATGAATAACGACGTTCGCCGGGGGCTGACACGCCATAAGTTTGTCTATCACTTCCTGAGGATCACGGTCGGCTGGCTGATCGTGGTGCTCAGGAATTTTACCGGTGAATACTATCATATCAAGGGAAAACCAGTGCTGGTCCTTGCCAATCATAATTCCGACTTTGACGCCCTGCTGATGGTCATCGCTCTGAAGAAGCATTTCAAATTCGTCGGCAGCGCCAACATCCTCTCCGGGCCCATCGGCAAGCTGATTGGTTTTCTGACCGGTCTGATTCCCCGGGGAAAGGGAGCGGCGGCTGACGACACCGTCGAACTGATCGTAAAGAACCTGAACGCCGGCATCGATGTGGCGATGTTCCCCGAGGGCAACAAGTCCTGGGACGGCTCGACCGGTTTCATCTCCAGAAGAACGGCGGAGATCTTCAAGCAGGCCAAATGCGGACTGGTCACCTACCGCTTCGACGGCGGCTATCTGCGTTCCCCGCGCTGGGCCAGAACCAAGCGCAGGGGCCGGATCTTCGGCCGGGTCGTCAATGAATACACCCGTCAGCAGCTGGAAAGCCTCAGTGTTGATGAGAACTACGATATCATTGTCCGGGATCTGCAGGCTGACGCCTATCAGTATCAGGATGAGCATCGGGTCAGTTACACAGGTGATGCTTTGGCTGAGGGGATTGAGAATCTTCTCTATCTCTGTCCGATCTGTCAGAAATTTGACACCATTCACTCACAGGGCAATGAGTTTCACTGTGACTGCGGAATGAAGGGCACTTATGATGAATACGGCTATCTCAACGGTGAGATGATTGAAGAATACAATAACACTATCAAGTGGAACGATTTCCAGAAACGCTGGCTCCGCGACCATCGGAATGAGCTGAAGGCGCAGACCGACAAGCCGTTCTCCCAGGATGAGAGATTGAATCTGTTTGAAATCATTGATAATGAAAGAGTTCTGATCGAAGCAAACCTGACTGCCCAGCTGTACGGAGACCGTCTGGTTATGACCAGCAGTCATGGTGAAATCGTCTCCTTTAACTGGAAGGACATTACCAAGCTGGGAATGTTCCGCAACAACGGACTGTATATGACCTGTAATGGTAACCGCTATGAGATGTACCGTCCGGAAGGCTTCGCCCTGATTAAGTATTTCTCCCTGTGGCGGATACTTACCGACAAGAATCTTATCTAGAACGAAAAGAGGTCGACGACCTTTTTTCTGAAGAAAAGCGTTATTATCTGAAAATGACCGCTCTAATTAGAACACACTCGATACCGTGACAGGCAAGAGGCAGAAGCCCGGATAACGAGGGAGGCATGAACATGAGTTACCTGAAAGAGCATTACACCATATCCTACAATGATCGACAGATCGGCATTTACTATGTCTATGAAGACAGCGTCAGGTTTGTCACCAGCTGGGGCTGCCCGTGGGACATTGAAGAACAGCTCAGGGAACTGGGCCTGGATAAGGATAAGGAGAGAAAGAGAGCGTTCAAGCCCTTCAGCGAACTGATCAAAGAAGAAAACCGAATAGCGGGAAGAAAGCGGATCATTTATCAGGACGGCCCGCTTACCCTGGAAAGAATTCCCAACGAGACTGATGAACGCTTCTCCGTTTACCGCCGGTGGGCGGAAAAGGGCGATCCTGATTATTCGCCTCTGGCACATGATGCCAAGCACTACGAAGGCCCGCACACTCCGGAAGACATGAGGGAATGGGCCAGCTGGTACGCCTTTGTGAAGATGGATGACGGCACCTATGAAGCAGCCCTGGATGAAGCCTGGTGGTGGGGCGGCAGTCATAATGACGGCGGCACCATTCATCGGGAGATACCGGAAGAATGGTTTCAACTGTCCTATGACGAGTTTCTGGAAAACGTCGTGACTCTGGCAGCGGCAGCTCATTACGGATTCACTCCGGAAATACTTAAGGAAAGAGAAGGACTGAAGGAATTCTTCGGCTTTGAAGAATCCTGATTCAGGGAGAGCATATGAATACATTGGAAACGATCTTCAGCCGCCACAGCTATCGCGGCCGTTATGAAAGCACCCCGGTCCCCCGGGAAGATCTCAAAAAGATCATGGAAGCCGGTCTGGCCGCTCCTTCCGGCTGCAACCGCCAGACCTGTTCGCTGATAGCCGTCGATGACGGCGAAGTGCTGAAGAGGCTTCACGAAGTCATCGACCCGCCGGTCGGCGAGACGGCGCCGGCCGCCATCTGCGTGCTTACCCAGAGGATAAACGCCTACCGTGACAAGTGCTACGCGGTGCAGGATTACGCAGCCGCCATCGAGAACATGCTGCTGACGATCGTGGAACTGGGATATCAGAGCTGCTGGTATGAAGGCCACATCACTGACGATGACGGCATCGGCCGCAAGATGGCTGAAATTCTCGGCGTACCGGAAGACTATGAACTGGTCTGCTTCCTGCCGGTCGGCATTCCGGCTGAAGAAACGGGAAAAGCCGTGAAAAAGGCCTTTGAGGAAAGAGCCTGGTTCAACTGCTTCATGGGAAGGGATTGAAGTATAACTGACACCTTGTAGAATGGAATCAGAGGCTTCAGACAGATGAAGCACGGAGGTGTCAGATGGCTCTTGCTGATTACATTGAAAACAAACCGGTCATTGAAACGGAGAGACTGATCATCAGGGAAATGGTTCCCGATGATGTTCCGAATCTCCGGCAATGGATGGGTGATGAACAGATATATGAATACTGGGGCAAGGGTCCCAGCAAGGCGGAAAAGGATCCCGAACTGCTGTTTGAAAAGCCGAAACGGCTCACAAAGAGTTTCCACCTCGGTATTGCGGAGAAGAAAACTAACAGGGTGATCGGTGACATCTGGGTCTACCTGATTGAAAACGACCGGATGGCTTCCGTTGCCCTCAGATTGGCCAGATCAGCACAAGGAAAAGGCTACGGGACCGAAAGCCTGTCAGCGATGACCGGGTTCTGTTTCGAAAAAACGGAACTGCAGAGACTTTGGGCGGAAGTTGACGTCCGTAACACCGCATCCTGGCGGATGCTGGAGAAATGCGGATACCAGAGAGAAGGAATGATCAGGCAGGGAAAAATGGTAAATACCTGGTGTGATTATTACATTTACGGCATTCTGGCGGATGACGTCAGGGAAGGATAAGAACATGAAGTATGTGGCATTGTTAAGAGGAATCAACATCAGCGGAAAGAACAAAATCGCCATGAGTGAACTTAAGAAGGTGATGGCTGAAAGATATGAAAACGTCACCACCCATCTTAACAGCGGCAACGTCATCTTCGACTGTGACAGCGATGAGCGGGAAGCCATCAGAAATGACATTCATCAGCTGATCGCCGACAATTTCCAACTGGACATTCCGGTCTTCGTGATCACTGCTGATGAACTGGAAGATCTGCTTGACCATGCTCCGAAGTGGTGGGCGACGGCTGATAAGAAAATCTACGATAACCTTATCTTCCTGATTCCGCCAACCGTGTGTGCTGAAGTATACGGCGCCTTAGGAGAGCCGAAACCGGAGATCGAGAAGGTTGAGGAATACGCCAACAGCATCTTCTGGTCCTTTGATCTGGACAGCTACCGCAAGTCGGACTGGTGGGTCAGATCGGCCAGTACGGACATCCGGGATAAGATAACTATCAGAACGGCCAACACCATGAAGAAGGTGCTGGAGATCTGCCGGAAACAGAAATAGGGTAAGAAAAATGGAAATCAGAGAATACGGCAGGGAAAACAAAGAGGTGATCATGCTGCTGCACGGCGGTGGTCTTTCCTGGTGGAATTACCACTCAGAAGCTGAGCTTCTGCAGGATGGATATCATGTCATACTTCCCGTACTGGACGGCCACAATGACACTGACGAACCGTTTACTTCCATTGAAGACAATGCCCGAAGGCTCATCGATCTGATCGATGAACGGTATGACGGTCAGCTGTTATTGATCGGCGGTCTGTCCCTGGGAGGACAGATCCTGGCGGAAATGCTGGCGCAGAGAAAGGATATCTGTAAATACGCCGTCATCGAGAGCGCCTCAGTCATTCCCTCACCGCTGACGGAAAAACTGATCGGTCCTTCAATAGCTTCCAGCTACGGACTGATCGGCAAGAAGTGGTTTTCAAAGATGCAGTTTAAGTATCTGGGCATCAGAGAGGACCTGTTTGATGATTATTACCGCGATACCGTAAGGATCTCCAAAGACAACATGATCGCCTTTCTGAAGGCCAGTACCGGCTATCAGCTTAAACCGGAGGTAAAGAACTGCAAGGCAAAGGTCAGGATCGTGGCCGGGGAAAAGGAACAGAAGGGCATCCTCGCTTCTGCTAAACTGCTTCGGGAAACCATACCCGGCAGTACCCTGGAAATCAGAAAGGGACTGATCCACGGGCAGTATTCCCTGAATCAGCCTGATGAGTACGTTAAAGACATTATGAAAATGATCGAATGATCCAAGGGGAGAAAAGACAATGGCGTTTGACTACAAGAAGGAATACAAGGAATTCTATCTTCCTGCCGTTGAGCCGGCCATCGTGACGGTGCCGAAGATGAACTTCATCGCGGTACGCGGTCAGGGCGATCCCAACGAGGAAGACGGCCGGTACAAGCAGGCCATCGGACTCTTATACGGCATCGCCTATACCATCAAGATGAGCAAAAAGGGCGATCATAAGATCGACGGCTATTTTGACTATGTCGTTCCGCCGCTGGAAGGCTTCTGGTGGCAGGAAGGCGTCAGAGGAATCGACTACGGCCATAAGGAGACCTTCAAGTGGATCTCCGTCATCCGGCTGCCTGATTTCGTAAGTGAAGAGGATTTCTTATGGGCTGTCAAAGAGGCAACCAGGAAAAAGAAAATGGATTTCTCCAATGTCGAGTTCTTCAGTTATGATGAAGGACTATGCGTGCAGTGTCTGCACATCGGTCCCTATGATGATGAACCGGCCACGGTGGAGAAAATGGATGAATACATTAAGCAGAACGGATATGTGCTGGACATCACCGACGAGCGGATGCATCATGAGATCTATCTCACCGATGCCCGCAAGACTTCTGCTGACAAACAGAAAACGGTGATCAGACATCCGATCAGAAAGGCGTGATGACATGTATCTGGAAACGGAAAGACTGATATTAAGACCATGGTCGGTCGATGATGCCGAAGAGTGCTACCGCTACGCCAGCGATCCCCAGGTGGGACCGGCAGCCGGCTGGCAGCCGCACCGCAGCGCTGAGGAAAGCCGGCTGGTCATTGAAAAGTTTCTGAGCGGTCCTGGCGACTGCGCCATCGTACTTAAGGAAACCGGCAAGCCCATCGGCAGCATCAGCCTGATGAAAAACAGCGACCTGGCTCACAAGGAAGATGAGCTGGAACTGGGTTACTGGCTGGGTTCTCCCTATTGGGGACAGGGACTGGTGCCGGAAGCAGGAAGGGAAATGCTGAGGTATGCCTTCGAGGATTTGCATATGGCACGAGTGTGGTGCGGCTATTATGAAGGCAACGAAAAGAGCAGAAGAGTTCAGGAAAAGCTGGGCTTCCGCTTTCAGTGGAGAAGTGACGAAGTCGAAGTCCCGCAGCTCAGGGAAAAGCGCACGGGCTACGTCAACTGCCTGACCAGAGAGCAGTGGAAGACCGATCAGATCAGCTTTCCGGGTGTGCTGACCGTAATGGTTTACTACACCGGAAAAGACGGATCAGCTCATCGCTTCGCTCAGGAAATGGAAGAAAGCGGCCTGGCGCCGGCGATCAGAGACCGTAAGGGCAATCTGCGCTATGAGTACTTTCAGCCTCTCAATGACCCGGATACGGTTGTGCTGATTGACTCCTGGAGCAGCCAGAAAGCCTTGGATGCGCATCATCAAAGCGAACTGATGCCCAGGATAGCTGAACTGAGAGAGAAATACGATCTGCACATGCGCGTGGAAAGATATGTCAGTACTGAGGAAAACAGTGCTGACGATAAATATATCCGCAGATAGAAAGGAAAGACAACCATGGAATACAGGGAAGTAATCAGAAAGAGATACTCATGCAAGAAGTATCAGAGTAAGCAGGTGGAAGAAAGCAGTCTGGCCGCCATTCTGGAAGCAGGCAGACTGGCACCGACCGCCAAGAATCTGCAGGAACAGCACATCTACGTCGTGCATAGTCCGGAGAATCTGGCCAGACTGGATCAGGGAACACCCTGCCGCTATGGGGCTCCGACGGTGCTGGTAGTAACCTACGACCGCAATAACGTTTACACCTATCCCAACGGCGATCATGATTCCGGAGCCGAGGATGCGACAATCGTGGCTACCCACATGATCCTGGCGGCTGCTGATGAAGGTGTTGACAGCTGCTGGATCAACCGGCTTGATGCTCAGGTGATCAAAGAGCAACTGGGATTACCGGAAAATGAGGAGATACTGATGCTGATGGATCTGGGCTACGGCACGGAAGAAGCCGGACCGCTGCCCAATCACACTAACCGCAAGCCACTGGAGGAAACCGTCAGCTATCTTTAGAAACTGGTATAATTAAGGTAGTTTTATGGGCAGACAGATGATGACTGCCGGGAAGGAAACAACATGGCCTATGAAGATCCTCAGGTAGTTCAGCAGTGGCTGAATTCACTGAATGAACTGGATGTAAGAGTCAGGAAGATGTTTGGCTGTTACTGTCTTTACTGTGACGGCCAGGCCGTAGGCTGGATCCATGACGGCGTCATGAGTCTGCGGGAAGTCGGTCTGAATTATCTGCCGGCTGATATCCGAAGACCCGGCAGAGATGACAGGATTCAGGAACTGGTAATACCCTTTGACTATGTCAATGCTGACTGGCTTCCGAAGGCTGTACAGGATACGGCGGATCTGAGAAAGACACAGGGGTGATAAAGCATGAATGAGGTAAGACAGACGACCATCTACATCGGACTTAACGATTCCGAAACCAAGACACAGATCCATGAGACTGACAAGTACATCGAGATCCTGAAAATCGTATGCCAGAACTACCACGTGGCTTTTTCCGTCAACATGGTAAACGGCGGCTATTTTCACGATGACGGTACCTATGTTGAGGAGAATACCCTGGTGCTGACGCTTCTGGATGTTGAAAAGGAAGTCATTCAGGAGATCGCCCAGGATCTGTGCGCCTTTTTCCATCAGGAAAGCGTCATGGTAACTTCTTCCCTGTCAGAAGTGTATTTCGTCAGGGAAACGATCTAGAAAAGGAGAAGCAAGATGAGCGAAGAAAAAACCGTAAGACTGGAAAACGAATTTGTCGAGGCCGTGATCTCAAGCCAGGCGGCAGAGGTCATCAGTTTCAAAAGAAAGGACAACGGAATCGAGATGATCTGGTGCCGCGACCCAAAGTACTGGTACAACTGCAATCCCATCCTCTTCCCCTACTACAGCAAGCTTATCGACGGCAGGTATACCATCGACGGTAAGACCATCGAACTGGGCCAGCACGGCTTTGCCCGCCGGGCGGTGTTTGAGTTTGAAGACCATGATGAAAACAGCTGCCAGCTGGTGCTTCATGATAATGAAGAGACCTGGGAAGTTTATCCCTTCCATTTCACCCTGAAGGTCAGATATCAGCTTGACGGCTGTAAGCTAATGATCAGTTATAAGATCATCAATGACGGTGAAAGGGAACTGCCGTTCAACATCGGCTTCCACCCGGCCTTCAACTGCCCGTTTACCCCGGATAAGAAGTATGAAGACTACGTCATTGAGTTTGAACAGGAAGAAGACCTCCGTCATCCGGAAAAGCCGGGACTCACTTCCGGAAAGAGCTTTACCCTTTATGACAATCTGGTCGACGGTTCCTACTTCTATACCGACAGCCAGATCAAAAGCAGCTGGTGCCAGCTGACCGACGGGGTTCATGCCATCAGGGTCTCCCTGGAAGGTTATCAGATCCTGGGCTTCTGGAAGAAGAGTTCTGACACGCCCTTCATCTGCATCGAACCCTGGCAGCCTGTTTCCCATCTGAAACAGGCCACAACCTTCCGAAATGATACCGAAAACAACCTGCTGCCTTCCGGTGGGCAGTTTGAATGCTCATATTACTTTGAAATCGTCAGCTGAAAGACGGAAAGCAGAGAGATAACATGATTACCGATACATTTGACGCCAGCTCTCCGGCCAAGATCAACGTGCCGGTAAACGAGAGCGCCGTCAGGGTCGATGCCGTGATCTATACTTTCTCCCGGATCATCGAGGAATACGTTCGGGAAAACTATGGCTGTGAAAAAGCCGGTGAACTGCACAATGCCGGCGGTACTACCGATGTTTATGTCTTCCCGTATCACGGATACCGCTTTGGCTTCTTTAAGACCTGGGTCAGAGCGCCGGCCTGCGTGGGATCGGTTGAAGAAGTCCGTGGCATTCTCAACGCCACCAGATTCATTCACTTCGGCGGATCCGGATGTCTGGACAGAGAAATAGCCCGGGGCAAGATCATGGTTCCCACGGCGGCTTACCGGGATGAAGGAACTTCCTACCACTATGCTCCGGCTGGTGATTACATTCCCATCAGGAATGCTCCGGTCGTAGCTGAATTCATGGAAGGAAACGGTATTCCATACGTTCTGGGCAAGACCTGGACTACTGACGCCTTCTACCGGGAAACCGAGAATAACTTCGAAAAACGCAAGGCTGACGGCTGCATTTCCGTGGAAATGGAAGGTTCAGCCGTTCAGGCCGTCTGTGACTTCCGCGGTCTGGAGGTCTACATGTTCTTTACCAGCGGTGATCTGCTTGACGCCGATGAATGGACGCCCCGGATCAGCGAAGGTCAGATCAAGAACACTCAACATGATTCAGGGCACTTTGAGATCGCTCTGGCTCTGGCTGAGCATGTGGCCGATCTCTGATCATCTTTACCTGGCTAATTAACGAAAAGGAAAATGCCTGACTGCTCAGCAGTCAGGCATTTGTCTTCAGGTGTGATGTTGTCAGCTTTCCTTCTTTTCCGGCAGGTTGATCTGTGGAGTCGGCACTTTGCGCAGATACAGGCAGTAAGCCAGGGCAACGACGAACAGCAGTCCGAAGTAGACCCAGTCCAGAACCAGGCTCTTGCCCGGGGTCAGTTTGGAAGTGACGTCAATCAGACTGTGAGAGAGGATGCAGGGCAGTAGGCTGCCGCTCTTGTAGAATACCATGGTATAGATGAAGCCGATGGCGATGGCTCCGATGACCTGGGTGATGGTGTCGAAGAAGTCCTGACCAATGAACAGATTCAGTATGTGTCCAAGTCCGAAGGATACGGCGCAGACGATGATGGCGGCGATGGAACTGCCGTCATTGATCATGGCCTTGAAAAGGAAGCCGCGGAAGATCAGCTCCTCGGCAAAGCCGACCATGGCCATGGTAAGAATTCCGTAGAGCAGTCCCGGCATCGGGTAATCCGGCTTGATGCCGCCCCAGAGATTGCCGGAGGTGATCAGCCACAGCGGTATCAGCCAAAGCATTTTCCTGCCGCCCTGCCAGCAGGCAAGTCCGTACTTTTCCATCAATCCATTGGCTTTGACAAACAGGAAAGCGCCCAAACATATGACAGCCAGTCCGATCGTTGGGTAAGGGCTGTCATCGCCCAGCGGGCGCAGATTGCCCATGACAACGGTATACAGGACGATCCAGAGGATCGCAAACAGCAGTTCATTCTTTTCGTAAAGTTTCTTCATTCTATTCCTCCATGCCGGCTGCCATCAGAGCACCGTTAAGAGCGCGCTCCAGAAGGCCGGCTATTGTTTCTTCATCAGATTCCAGATCGTTGTTGGCAACAATGCTGGCGTAGCCGTGGGTAAACAGGGCCACGGTCAGGAAGACTTCCCTGGTCTTCTCCATGCTCAGCTGCAGCCCCTGCTGCATGGCGGAGAGCACCGGCAGCAGTTCAGGGGAATCGATCATTTCTCTGATGTTTTTTTCCCTTACGTATCCTGACTGAAACAGGAAGCGGAAGAGATTTGGCTGCTCAGCCGCAAAACGGATGTAGTTCAGGCCGATCTGCAGCAGCGGATCATTCTGATCAGAAGGGCGCATAAGCCATTCCGTATGGTAATGGTCCGCCTGTGCGTAAACCTTATTCTTCAATTGTTCAATGGTAGAAAAATGATACATGATCGGCTGAGTGGAACAGTTGAGCTTTCTGGCGAGCGTGCGGGCGTTCAGGCATTCCTCTCCGGATTGTCTGATGATGTCCAGGGCGGCATTGACGATCATGTCTTCACTGATGCGGGTTCTTGGTGGCATTTGATCACCTCTCTATATATAACATATGTTATATAACATTAATTATATAAACTGATCTTAATATGTCAAGGCCGTAATAAAAGGAGGCCTGTGCCTCCCTGAAGTAATTGTTGATTAACTGTACGATCAGATAACGCTGTCCTGTCTGACATCAAAGCCGAAGAACTTCAGCGCCTTGGGAATGGCCTGATTCCAGAAGAAGAAGTTGTGTTCGCCCGGCCAGTACTGTTCCCCGGCAAAGCAGTCCGGACAGGTCTGTTTCAGCTTGTCGGCCATCTGCCGGCAGCTGGTGATGGCGAAGTCCTCGGTGCCGCAGAAGAACATGAACTGCGGCTTGTGGCCCTGACGGTCAGCAAGTTTCTCGCACAGCACGTTGATGTCGGGATCGACATTGACGGTGCTCTGGCCGTCCGGACCGAAGACGCCTTCGTAGTGGCGTCCGGCAATGTTGCGGTCAAACCAGATGATGTTGACCCCGGAAAGGCAGACTGCCTTGCCGTAGTTTTCCGGCTTGGAGAGCGCGCACTTCATGGTGCCGTAGCCTCCCATGCTTTCACCCATGATGAAGGTCTGATCAGGATCATCGGTGACCGGCAGGTAGTTCTTCAGCTTGACCGGCAGTTCCTCAGTGATCCAGGTGTAGTAATCCTGGCCGTAATACTCATCGGTGTACATGCTGTTGTTGACCGCCGGCATCACGACGATCAGGTCAAGGTCACGGCACATCAGGAAGAGATTGCTGAGGTTGAGCCAGCTGCTGTTATCGTTCTTGTAGCCGTGAAGGACGTAGAGAACAGGGTATTTGGTTCCCCGGATGTCTTCGGTCTTATGCCGGTTTTCCGGTAAGAGGACGTCGACCTTGGTATCCATGTCCAGGGCGACCGATCTCATGGTAAAGGTTGAGTGTATCATGTGGTTTTCCTTTCCTTACAGGCCGTAGACGACCTGATAGCGAATTCCGTCATAGTTGATCAGGATGTCCGGATCGACGCTTTCGTTCAGTACGACGCCGACATTGACGCTGTCGGTCTTCTCGTACCACTCAACGGCCTGCTGAAGGGTATCAACGGCCTTGAGCTTGCGGTTGATGAGCCTTTCCCTGACGACTTCGGGCTCGCATCTGATCATAATGTTCAGCGAACTGAACTCCCTCAGTCGGGCCCAGGGTCCTTCCAGAAGCAGGTAGTTGCCTTCCAGCAGGACGATGTCCTTTTCAATGGGCAGAACATCGTCGATGGGGTCGTGAATCTGCCGGCTGTATACCGGCCATAAGGACTTTCCCTGCTGGCTGTCCTTCAGCTTATCGTACAGCTTATCGACGTCGAAGGTATGTTTCTGACCCTTGATCTCGGCCAGCCTGATCCGGCGGTCTTCCAGATCCAGATAATGAGTATCCAGGTAAGCCTGGGGGTAGTGGAAGCCGTCCATGCCGGCGATCTGCAGGTTGTCAATGCCCATCTCTTCAGCCAGGTGCAGCAGAAAAGCGAGCAGAGTGCTCTTGCCGCTGCCCGGCGGAGCCGCCAGGAAAATGAAGATCCGCCTGCCGGCTTCTTTCTGTAACTCCCGGATCTTCCTCAGTAACGGCATGAAGACGTTTTCAACGTCATCGCTGTCGTACTGAGCCAGAACCTGAAGTCCGTTTACTTCAAAATCATACTGCTGAAGCATGTCCGTTTCCTTCCCATTCAATAACTGCTGTCTTATCGCAAAGGCAGCAGTCATTTGTTTTATGTGTTTTGTCAGATGATGTTACTCGTCGTCAGATCCTGACGCCATGGAGGCAAACAGCTTGTTGACATAGACAACGCCGTCCTTGCCGATCTGTTCCAGAGCAGCCATGTCGATCTCTTCGCCTTCGAAAAGTCTCTTGCCTAAGAGTTCCAGAACCAGCGGAAGGTTCAGGCCGGTGAATACATCGACGCCCTGGCTCATGAAGGTAGCAGAGCGGTTGAACGGGGTGCCGCCCATCAGGTCAACGATGAAGATGACGCCTTCGCCGGTGTCGAGGGTTTCGAGCTTGGCCTTGATCTTTTCATCAAAAGCTTCCGGTGAATCATCCGGTTCCAGGCAGAGATAGTCGTACTGGGGGATGTCTTCGCCCATGAACCACTGGGTGGTTTCATACATGCCCTTGGACAGGGTTCCGTGACTGAGTAATAAGATACCTTTCATTATGTTTTCTCCTTAATTGTTCATTACCTTTATTATAGCATCAACAAACCGTTCCGGCATACCTTTTGGATAGACGGTGGTGTTAGTTTCCTGAGATTCCATGGTGTAGGCTTCCTCATCGACCATGTAGCCCAGATTCAGATTTCCGGTATAGCCCCAGAGGATGCAGAATCTCTTCGGGGAAGCAGCCTTGGCCCGCAATCCCAGGATGGAACCAAGTTCTCCGGGTACGGAAATGATCTGCAGCTCGTCGAAGTCATAGACGTCAGCCCGCATTTCGATCTTCCGGGTACCGTCGCCCAGCGACTGCTTGTACTTGAAGCCTTCGATGCCGGAGAGCAGGACCTTTCTTTCGGTTAGATCATCAGTGTGCCTGAGCCTTTCCTGGAAGTCGGCAATCTTGTCAGCCCACTGTTTTGAGTTAAAGGTGACATCTTCGCTGTATTCAACGTGCTTTCTGGTCACCCTGTTCATTTCAAAGGGCTGCCAGACGGCGCGCTTTCTTTCGATCTGCTCAGCCAGGTTATCGGCCATCAGTTCCAGATCAGGGAAGTTCTGACCGGTGCGGTACTGGCGGTTGCCCATGTCGCCGCTGTTGCCGTTGGCCATCAGGACCTGGCAATGGAAGTACTGCCCCAGACGGTCTCTCAGAGCGCCGAAGAGCTCGGCGGTCAGCGCGTAGTTGCGGGGACCCAGGATCGTGTTATGACAGGACAGCTGGCAGAACAGCGCCTTCAGATCATCTTCCTTATCAAAGAAGCCGATCAAATGGACGATCTTGTCGGACAGCTTGTTGGCGTCATTGCGATTAGAGTAAATGCCGTCAACGGTGAGATTGCTATAGCGGGGGAATACTTCCTCGCCCTCAGCGTTCCAACAGCGCGCGATGGCGGCGGAGAGAATCTCGGAGAGGTATTCCAGATACTCGGGGTCGGAATCGTCCCTGTCGGCGATGATCATGCCCATGGCCGGAGCGCTGTGGTCGTGAGAGACACCGATTATCAGATTGTCATCATTCAACTCTACGCCCTTTTTGGCCGCCTTGCGGTAAAGCAGCTGCAGCAGCTTCTCGCCTAAGCCGACGGAGTCGAGGGAGACCCAGGCCATCTTGCCGCTCTGCAGGGTCAGAACGTAAATCACTGCCTTGACGTCGTCGTGAACGGTCTCATACGGGTGATCGCGCTGCACGTAACCGCACTGCATGCAGGGCTTTTCAGGGTTGATAATGATTTCTTCAAATGCCAATTTCATAATGAGTGTCCTCCTTGTTCAAAAAAATACAGGCAGGCTGTATGAGCCTGCCTGTAAGACGGTTGCTTGATTAAGCGATGATGCCTAATGCTGATAAGAGGATGGAGATAGCCAGAACAGCCAGAACCAGCTGAGTCATGGTTAACTTTCTTCCTCTTAATAACTTGGCAGCAATGAAGGTTGACAGAACTGCCAGGAAGTTCGGTAACAGAGTGTCTAACAGACCCTGGATATTAACGATGTTGTCATTGCCTAAGTCCAGGACGACCGGGCAGGTGATACCGATAGTTGAGGGGATCAGAGCACCTAAAACGGTTAAGCCTAAGATACCGACAGCGTCAGTAACTAACGGCAGCTGATCCTTGATGACGGAAACGAAGTTTCCACCCATCTTGAAGCCCCAACCGAAGAATCTCATACGGAAGCAGTGCAGGATGATCCAGTAAACACATTCGATCAGCCAGCCTACCAGTGATCCGTCATAAGCCATTGAAGCAGCAATCGGAGTGAAGATGGCGGGCATCATGATCCAGAAAATGGAGTCACCGATACCGGCAGTCGGGCCCATCAGACCAGCTTTGAAGTCCTGAATGGCGTCCTTGCCTTCAATACCTAATTCCTGTTCCATACCCAGAGCAGCACCGATGATCAAGCTGCCCATGTACGGCTGTGAGTTATAGTACTTTGAATGGTTAAGTAATGCGGCCTTGTAGTCTTCATCCTCAGGATAAAGCTTTCTTAAAGCCTTAGAGATGCCCCAGACGACGCTCGGTCCGAGCTGGGTGCCGTAGTTGAAGCATGCGATGGATACCCATAAGAAACGGAAATTGGCTTCCTTGATATCCTTGTTGGTTAACTGATATACTGGCTTACTCATCTTCCATGTCACCTCCAACAGAAACACCGCTGGCCTGCAGCTGCTTGAACTTGACTTCGTTCTTGTAGTAGATCAGAGCGAAGACGAGACCGATCATACCAATCGGCAGAACGCTGAGCTTCAGATATGAATACAGTACGAAGCCGAGCAGCAGATACTGCCAATGCTTGTCGATCGGCATGTAGTTGATTAACATTGCCATACCTGTGACAGGCAGTAACTTACCGGCAACATTTAAGCCGTTGTACAGCCATTCGGGCATGATGTTAACGATAGCCTGAACAACACCCTGGCCGGCAAAGATAACGATGGCGACCGGTAAGGCCCACTGGAAGTAGTTCATGAAGGCGATGACTAACGGTAACTTAATACCCTTGTCGAATTCGCCCTTTTCAATGTGCTGCTGAGCTCTGGCGGCGATGCCGGTACCGATGGTCTTGATCAGGATGTCAAGATAAACGGACAGCATGGCAACCGGTAAGCCAACGGCCATACCAGTGGCGATGGGTTCATTCAGCTGAACGGCAACGATGGTTGCGACGAAGGTAGTGATGTGGAAGTTGGGAACGGAAGCACCGCCCAGACCTACTACACCAAGAGACATCAGTGACAGAGTAGCACCGATCTCAATACCTACAGCCGGGTTACCCAGGATGGCACCGACGATGAAGCCTTCACCAACGTTACTCCAACCGAGAACGAAGGTCTGTGGTCCATACATGTCGACTGCTCTGTAGACAGCGAATAGAATGATCAGCAGAGCCTGCAGAATATTCATTCCAAACATAATAGAGTAAATCTCCTTTCTTCTATATCTAAATTTTAATTAGATACTACTTTAAGACAGACCAGACATCGACCTGCGGAATGGCCGGGTTGTGCTGAACAACGATCTGGGTGCCGGCATCGCGCAGTTCCTTGCAGGCTTCGACTTCATCATCATTGATGAAAGCCCGGTCGGAAAGCTTATGGCCTTCGTTGAGCATGTCTGTGCAGCCGATGATCAGTTTCTTGATCGGAACACCGAGCTTGACGATCTCAGCGATGGTCCGCGGTGACTTGGCCAGTAAGAAGATGGTCTGGTCGCCGTACTTATTCGCCAGGATGTTTTCCTTGGCCTTCTCGAAGGTGATGATGCTGGAAGCAACGCCGTTGGGCTTGGCCAGGTTCATCATGTCCTTTCTGGCGGGATTGTTTGCGGTATCATCATCGACAACCATGATTCTCTTGGCACCGGTAGTCGGGAAATACTGCGTAATAACAATACCGTGCATGAGTCTGTTATCGACTCTGGCAAACACTACATTCATACCCATTATGTAAATCCTCCTTATAAATGAGTTCTGTTTTAATCATAGAACTGCCTGATTTATGATTTAATCATAAAGTAAAAACCCTTACATTCACAATAAATATCGCGCCGAAACGAAAAATAATCAGCAAAATCTGCGCTTGTTTAACAACAGAATACGCAAACACGCAGTAATTATGCTCGTTTCAAGCGGCGGGGTTCATTTCCTTCCCGAGAGCATCCGCTGGTAGTTTTCCAGATGCTTTTTCGCCAGTCTTTCGTATTTCTGCCGGTTTTTCTCATCGCCCATGCTGGCGTAGATCTCGGAGATCAGGTATTCGTTGCTGCTGCGGCGCATGTCGTCAAGCTTTTCATTGATGTCCAGCAGCTGTTGCAGGCGGTCGGTCTTCTTTTCCACGATGATTTCGTAGATGGCATTGATGTTATCCTTGGCGGCTTCATTGCCGGGCAGCGAGTTGATGACGTCGTGATAGTAGGAAGCTCTTTCGGCGTCGTCGCGGGAAATGAAGAAATTGAAGCCCAGCTGGCTTACTTCCAGCTTCTGGCTGTTGCTGAGACGGAAGTCGCGCAGTTCATCGAACATCGCGGTCGCCTTCTCAAGGTCGTTGCGCATCAGATAGCTGTTGAGCTTCGCGTAGGTCAGATTGAAGGGGTAGACGGCCTTCCGGGTTTCCGGATCGTCAGCCAGAGCGTCGAAGCGCTCAAAATCGCCTGCCATCATGCAGGCGGTCAGTTCATCGGTGATCCGCTTCGTCCGGGCGCGGCTGACGAGCTTCCAGACGATCATCACGACGGTCAGGACGATCGCCGCGATCATGAAGATCTGATTCTTTGTCATGGTAAGTCCTCTTGTTTTCAGCCTCATTCTGCCAGATTTTTGTGAAGAATTGATGAAATGACCCGCTTGCGGGACTTCAGGCGGTATGTAAATGGCCATTCAGTGTTGTATAATCTAATCAGGATGTCTGTTAATTGACAGTTGCTGATCACCGTATCAGAAGGAGAATAATGTATGTTTTCGATCTACCACATCATCTGGCTGGTAATCTGCCTGGCCATCGTTGCCGGCTTTACGGTTTATCTCAAGAAGAACAAACCGGAGCTTAAGGACGTGCTGAGCGTCTGCTGCGTGGTCTGCGTGCTTTCCGAGATAATCAAGGTCTTCTCGATGATCAGAATGGTACCCTCATCAGACGGCTCGCTGGTTTACCCCTACATCGAGCTGAACCACATGCCCCTGCATCTGTGTTCCATTCAGATCCTGATCATCTTCTACGCCCGTTTCAGCAAGAAGAGCGATTTCCACGATTCCGTTCTGGCCTTCATGTATCCGACCACGATCTTAGGCGCCTTCATGGCGCTGGCCATGCCTTCGATCTATTCGACGACGATCAGACCGGATCAGTCATTCACTCATCCGATGGCTTATCAGTTCTTCCTTTATCACACGATGCTGATAATTCTCGGCCTTTACATCTACAGATGCGGCGAAGTTGAGATCAGGCCGAAACATTACTTCAGCACGATGGGCATCGTCGCCCTGATGGCCTTCCTTTCCCTCTACGTCAACTCCCTGCTGGCTTCCCCGACCTATGTCAACGGCCAGCTGGTAAGCGTGGATTTCATCACCAACATGTTCTTCACTTACCGTCCGCCCATCAACATCGCCCTGACGGAAATCTGGCACTGGTATCTCTACCTGGCCGTGATCACCGTGCTGGCATTTGCGCTGGTGGCCGTATTCTACATTCCCGTCTTCCGCAGGGCGAAAAGGAAATAGATACGGGGATTCATAAACGGAATTTTAAGCGGCTGCGGCCGCTTTTTGTCTTGAAAGAGCATTATTAAGCTATAATATTAGGCATATGGAGGATGCGCGTGAAAAATGAACGGGTCGGAAAATGAGAGAAGAATGATTGAAGTCGTGGCCGCCATGATCTTTGACGGCGACAGGTTCATGATCTGCCAGCGCAACGCCCATAAGGACAGGGGTCTGCTATGGGAGTTCCCCGGCGGCAAGGTCGAGGAGAACGAAAGCCGGCCGCAGGCGTTGGAAAGGGAGCTTCAGGAAGAACTGGGTTTCCGGGCTGAAGTCGGTGAAAGACTGTGCGAAACGGTCTGCTATTATCCGGAATTCGATGTGCATCTGACCCTTTACCGCTGTCTGGTAGCTGAGGGTAAGCCGCAGTTACTGGAACATAATGATCTGAGATGGGTTAGCATCGATGATTGCGAAGAGTATGAACTGTGTCAGGCTGACCGGCAGCTGCTGGATCAGCTTGGAAATAAGGAAAGGAAGACAGCCATGGAAAAGGAACCGGTGATCGTGATCGACTTCGGCGGGCAGTACAATCAGCTGATTGCCCGGCGGGTAAGAGAGTGCGGCGTATACACCGAAATATATTCCTACCGGACTGAACTGAAGAAGATCCTGGAAAGAAAACCCAGGGGCATCATTCTGACCGGCGGACCCAACAGCTGTTATCTGCCTGATTCCCCGCTTTGTCCGCCTGAACTGTTTGACTGCGGCATTCCCGTTCTGGGCTTATGTTACGGGGCACAGCTGATGATGCACATGCTGGGCGGCAAAGTTCAGCGGGCCGACAACCGCGAATACGGCAAGACGCCGGTCAGAGTAAATACTTCCAGTCCGCTTTTTGCGGGCATTGAGGAGCAGACCGTCTGCTGGATGAGTCATTCCGACTACATTTCCGCAATCGCGCCGGGTTTTGAGATCATCGCCGAGACGGCCAACTGCCCGGCAGCCGGCTGCCAGAACGAGGAAAGAAAGCTCTACGCTCTGCAGTTTCATCCCGAAGTTCTCCACACCGTCAGAGGCAGGGAGATATTAAGCAATTTCGTCTACAACGTCTGTCACTGCCGGGGTGACTGGGACATGGGCAGCTTTGTACAAAACTCCATCACCGCTCTGCGTCAGAAGATCGGTGACGGAAAGGTGCTGTGCGCCTTAAGCGGCGGAGTTGATTCCTCCGTCTGCGCCGTGCTGCTTTCCCGGGCCGTCGGCAGGCAGCTGACCTGCGTCTTCGTCGACCACGGTCTGTTACGAAAGAATGAGGCTGATGAAGTCAGCGCCGTTTTCGGAGAGCAGGGACCTTATGACCTCAACTTCATCCGGGTAGATGCCAGAGAGCAGTTCTACGCCGCCCTTAAGGGCGTCAGTGAGCCGGAAAGAAAGCGGAAGATCATCGGCGAGCAGTTCATCCGCGTTTTTGAAGAGGAAGCCCGCAAGATCGGCAGGGTCGACTTCCTGGTTCAGGGAACCATTTATCCCGACGTGGTGGAAAGCGGACTGGGCGGCGAGTCAGCCGTCATCAAGTCGCATCACAATGTCGGCGGTCTGCCTGATCACGTCGATTTCCGTGAGATCATCGAACCGCTTAGAGACCTGTTCAAGGATGAGGTCAGAGAAGCGGGACGACAGCTGGGCATTCCCGAATACCTGGTCTCCCGCCAGCCTTTCCCGGGACCGGGCTTAGGTGTCCGCATCGTCGGTGAGGTGACCGCCGAAAAGGTGCGCATCGTTCAGGACGCTGATTACATCTTCCGTCAGGAAATAGCAGAGGCCGGTCTGGACAAGGTGGCCAATCAGTACTTCGCGGCCCTGAGCAATATGCAGTCGGTTGGGGTCATGGGCGATGAAAGGACCTATGACTACGCCGTCGTGCTGCGGTCAGTCAATACCGTGGACTTCATGACTGCCGAAGCGACCGACATTCCCTATGACGTCCTGCAGAAGATCATGACCAGGATCATCAATGAGGTAAGAGGCGTCAACCGCGTCTTCTACGACATCACCAGCAAGCCTCCGGGAACCATTGAACTGGAATAGATAGGATAATAAGAAAGAGCAGGGATCCGTGATCCCCGCTCTTTCTTTCTGTAAGTGAATATTGTCGGTTTACAGACCGGTCAGGAAAGTTGCCAGTACCAGTAAGGCAGCGGCAGCGAAGGCTAACCAGAAAGCAACGGTGACAGCGGCCAGCTTGGCAAAAAAGACAACCAGAGCGGCAACGGCCAGGATAACGGCAATGATCCAGGTTACTTTCTTCGGTGGACTTAACTTCATGTTCAGATCTCCTTTCCTATTTTTGAATATACCTAATAATATAGATAAATCAGGCCGAAATGTCAAAGCCTCTGTCCGCGGACAGAGGCCTTATCGCTTGCAGCATGTTTCAGGGAAACAGGGGGACGATGACGGCGGCCAGAGTGCAGATGACTAGCGCCAGGGCTTCGCCGATGAAGAATCCCCTGATGTGGAACCGGTAATCATGGTAATCATCGACCATGTCCTCGGTCCCTTCGAATACGAAATAGGGGTCATGGCAGAACCAGATGATATCCAGGACAATGGCGTCAAACAGATTGACGACGGTCCATAACAGAAATCCCTGTGCCAGAGCCGAGATGAAGGTGGTGCAGCCGTTGACGTAACGCAATAACAGGCTTAAGACGGTCAGGAAGATCACGCAGGCTGCCAGCTTGGCGGTCAGCTTGTTTTCCTGAGTGGGGATCTGTCCTTCATACTGTGGCAATGATTTCACTCTTTCCTGGATCCGGGGAGGGTAGTTGTACAGCGTTTTGATCGGCTCCCGGCTCATCTTATACACCATCAGGGTGAAGATCAGGCAGAGAATGACGCTTTCAATCAACAGGATCATGGCTGATCTCCTAGAGAGCCAGGCTGTCGACCTTGCCGACCAGCTCTCTCAGTTTTTCTTCGCAGTTGGCGATCAGCGCCTTGTTTTCGCTGTCCTTGCGGACGGTGCGTCTGAGCAGACGGGCGTAGGCGACGATCTTGGCCTTGTTTTCCGCTTCATCCAGGATCCTGCGGTCGGTGGTACCCATGTAGAGTTCCAGGGTCTTCTCCCACATGTAGACGGTATGTTCATAGCTCATGCCGAGAAACTCCATGGCATGATCGTGATTGACCTCGTTATAGGCGACGAAGGACTGATAGATGTTGCCCAGTTCATAGACGGGATCGCCGGCGGCGACGGTATCCATGTCGATCAGCATGACTTCGCCGTTCTGGAACATGACATTCTGAGTGTG
Source organism: Erysipelotrichaceae bacterium (assembly GCA_017442805.1). Taxonomy (GTDB): domain Bacteria; phylum Bacillota_I; class Bacilli_A; order Erysipelotrichales; family Erysipelotrichaceae; genus UBA1783. The sequence continues at coordinate 39,516 of JAFRZA010000002.1, read as the reverse complement.
GAAGTCGCCGTGGATCATGTGGTTGTTTTCGGGAATGCCTTCAAACAGTTCGTAGATTCTGTCACCTACCGCATCCTTGAAGTAGTCCCTGCACCACTGGGCCCAGACCATGGCTTCGGCCTTCTGGTCAGGCAGTTCGCCTTCTCTGGCCTCAATGGCGTGAACGTTCTTTAACAGATCGACATACATGGTGATGTAATTGTCGATGTTTTCGCTGTCGTTTTCGATCAGCCAGGAGAACGGCTTGGCATTTAGCAGTTCAAAGACGGAAGCGTAGCTGTCGCCGACTTTGGCAACATCGTAGGAGATGGCGGTGGGCACGCCCTTGATCAGGGCCTTGCGGGCCAGTTCGCGTTCTCTCTGGATGTCCTGCAGAGCATCGGGGTTGAAGTAGACCTTGACGCAGGTCTCATCGTCCAGCCGGTAGACCCGGCCCTTGGCGCCTTCGCCGATGACGGTGCAGCCATCAACGGAAAGCTGCTTGTAGGCGCGGTCGATCTTCATCATCTCGGTAAAGCCGGTCATGTCGAAGATCTCATAGACTTCGGTGGAAGCGTTGATGATGTGCAGGTCGCCCAGTTCCTTGTGCAGCCTTAACAGCACGCGCAGTCCGGAAGAAGAAATGTACTCCAGCTTTTCGCAGTCCAGGATGACGTTTTCCGCTGGCTGTTTTTCCAGGATGGCCCGGATGGCTTCCTCCACTTCGTGGGAATTGGATGTATCAATGCGGCCGCTTAAGCCGATGGTCAGTGTGCCGTTTTCTCTCTTTTCAGTCAGTTCCGTCATTTTCAATACCTCTTTTCTTGATGGTGGTGGAGAAGACGATCCCCATCAGCCGCTTGAATTCCTGATAGGCAGGATGGAATTCAAGATCGGACAGATAATCCAGAATGGTGGAGTAGTACCAGTACTGCTGTTCGGGGTCCTTCATGTTGAAGTGCTGCCACAACAGGTCATCCTCTTCCAGATACATCCGGAAGAAGGAACGCATGTTGCTCAGCTTGTCCGACAGCCACAGCATCTTCTCCTCTTCATCCGCGTTGGCCAGATCGACCAGCGATTCCTCCTTGCGCCTTCGCCAGGACAGTGAGGGGTCGATCCCGCGGTACTTGTTTTCCGTTTCGCTGGCGACCAGCCGGCGGACGTGAGGGCCGAAGTTCTCCTCGATCTCTTCGATGGTCACCTCGGTGTCTTCGACGGTGTCGTGCAGCAGGGCTGCGCACATGATGTCCTCATCATCGCTCAGCGTCGCCGCGATGGTGGCGACTTCCAGCGGGTGAATGATGTAGGGAGCGTTGCTGCCGCGGCGCTTCTGACCGCTGTGGGCCTCAGTCGCGAATACCACCGCCCGGTCAAATTTTAACATTGGCGATCTCCCTGTTAAGGTCCTTGGTCAGGCAGAGAATGTTCATGTCGCCAACCCGTGAGTAGTCCATCCTGTCGACGATCTGCTTGACCATGTAGATGCCCAGGCCGCCGATCGGACGCTCAGCAGCATCGAGATAGATGTCGGGGTCTTCCTTGGCCGTCGGGTCAAAGGGTATGCCGTGGTCGATCAGATAGACCTTAAGAACGCTTTCGTTATGGTCGAGCACGACCAAAGCGTCGCCGGTCAGCGGTTCATAAGCGTAGAAACAGATGTTGGTATACAGTTCTTCCAGAGCTATCTGCAGCTGCATGAGAAGCCTGGGGGGACAGTTCATCTCTTCCAGGTATTCTTCCAGAAAGCCCAGGACCTGCTGAAGGTTCTCAACCTTCGCTTCCGTCTTCAGTGCCTTCATGGTCTTCCTGAATCGGTTCGATGTTGAGAATGGTGCTGAAGCCGGTGACTTCGAGAATGGATATGACCGTATCGCTGACGTTCTTCAGAACCAGGTTGCCCTTCTGATCCATGGCTTTCTTGAGGAGCAGGATGACGCGCAGTCCGGCCGAGGAGATGTACTCCAGTTCCCGGAGATCCAGGGTGATGTTCTCAGCCTCGGGGATGATCTCTTCCAACTCGCTCTGCAGCTGAGGAGAGGAAACGGTGTCCAGCCTTCCGATGATGGCTACTTCAAAGTTGTTGTCTTCGCGGTTCTTAATTATTTCCATTATCACTACCTTCTTTCTTACGGAAGCGGTAAGCCAGCATGGTGATGTCATCAAACTGCTCCGCTTCACCGACAAATTCGTCTATGTCATTCTGGATGCTCCTGAGGAAGCCGGCCGTGCTGTCCATGGCGGCTTTCCGGCAGCTTTCCAGAAGCCTTTCATCACCGAACAGTTCGTTGTTGACGTTGGCAGCTTCCGGTATTCCGTCGGAATACTGGAACAGCCAGTCGCCGTCGTTAAGCTGCAGGGTGTAATCGGTATACTGCATGCCCTCGAGGGCGGAGAGGACCAGACCGTGTCTGGTCGTAATGTAGGACCACTCGCCGTTGCGACAGATCAGCGGGTTTTCGTGTCCGGCGTTGGCATAGCGCACCTCGCCGCTGCTGAGGTCGACGATGGCCAGCCAGACGGTCACGAACATTTCTTCCTTGTTGTTTTCGCATAACAGCTGATTTACCCTGGATAGCACTTCAGCCGGTGAGAGGGAAGCCCTGCAGGTGGTATTGATCAGGATCTTGGAGACCATCATGAACAGCGCTGCCGGAATGCCCTTGCCGGAAACGTCGGCTACCACCAGAGCCAGATGATTCTCATCGATGAGGAACAGGTCGTAGAAGTCGCCGCCGACTTCCCTGGCCGGATCGATGATGGCGTAGATGTCGATGTCCTTTCTCTCCGGGAAGGGCGGGAAAGTGGTCGGCAGGGTGTCGTGCTGGATGTTGCGGGCCAGCGAGAGCTCGGTGCGGATCCTTTCCTTGTCCTTGGTCAGGGCGACGATCTCCGTCTCGTAATTATTCAGGTCCTTTTCCATGGTGCTCATGGAACGGGCCAGCTGTTCCAGCTCGTCCTGGGTCTTGATGCCCAGGGCCTTGAAGTAGGCGACCTCGTTGTGCTTGCTGTTCTTGCGGTCGGTGATGAACTGACGGGCGGCCTTGGAGAGCTTGTTGAGCGGCTCGATGACGTGCAGGTTGCCCATGATCACCACGGCAATGGCCAGAAACAGGATGGTACCGGCCATGATGGCCAGATTGCCCAGGATGACCGGCCAGATCCGCTTGGCGATGTTTTCCGCCCGCAGATCGGCGATGGCATAGGCCAGTACGCTGAAGCCGTCGAAAGCCAGAACGGCCCGGCCGGCGGAGTAGAGGATGACGGTATGGCCGCGCTCCTCATATTCATAGAAATAGGCGGGCAGGAAGGTCTCGTTTTCTTCCAGCGAAGCCTTCTCCGCTTCGCTCATCGCGTAGACGTCGCCGGGGAAACTGACATGGTTGGACGACAGTCCGAAGGCGTCAGCGTCGGCCAGATAGATGAAGCGCATGTTTTCGTTATCGGCGATCACCAGCGTCATGAACGAGGAGCGTTCCTCGGCGCAGACCCGGTTGAGCAGTTCGACCACGCGCTTGTACTGTTCGGTTTCCTGAATGTAGGCATAGGCGTCGTTTTCGGGATCGCGTGGTCCGCTTTCCGCCATAGTTTTCAGAACGTTCTCGCGCAGAAAAACGACGTCTTCGCTGTCCATCAGGATGGCCATGGTGGCGGCGTTGCGCTCGACGGTATCGAAATAGAGGGTACGGATGCTGGAGGAGATCTGCATGTAGTTCAGAAGTCCGACGATCAGCATGACGATGATGGAGATCTGGACCGTACCGTTGAAGATCTTGCGTTTAAGTGACTTGCTCTGCTGTATTTCCATAATGATCCTGTTTCTTCAGTACTTTATTAATTATAACAGATTGCCGCAAAACTTCCCACCGCAGAAAATGTGTGTAAGACAGGCGATTTGGCGCAAAAAGAGCACAAGGCAGTGCTATAATAAGTTATCACTTTTCCTTGGAAGAGTGCTGTCCGATTGCCTTGCTTCAGAAATTCGAAATTTTAACCGCTGCGTACACGCTGCCTTTATGGCAGCCGGGAGGATCTGGTTATGGGAATTGTGGTATTTGGCGCCGTCTTTGTGGACATCAAGGGCTATCCGCTCAAGAACTTTCTGCCGAAGGGGCGTAACGCCGGCAAGGTCGAGCAGGTTCACGGCGGGGTAAGCCGCAACGTCGTTGAGGACATCGGCAACGTGGAACTGCGGCCGACCTACGTCAGCGTGGTCGACGACACCGGTTCGGGAAGCGACGTCATCCGCAAGCTGAAGGAACATAACGTCGACACCCGCTACATGCGGCAGGTTCACGACGGCATGGGCACCTGGCTGGCCATCTTTGACGAGAAGGGCGATGTCTATGCCTCCATTTCCAAGCGCCCGGACCTTTCCGTGATCGGCGAGATCCTCGACGAGCAGGGTGATGAGATCTTCCGCAACTGCGACAGCGTCGCGCTGGAGATCGACATGGAAAAGGACCTGGTCAGCCGCATTCTGAAGCTGGCCCGCAAGTATAAGAAGAAAGTCTACGCGGTGGTCTCCAACATGTCCATCGCCGTCAAGAGAAGGGATCTGCTGAAGCACGTCGACTGCATGGTCTGCAACCTTGAGGAAGCCGGGCTGTTCTTCTCCGAAGACTTTGATGACATACCCGCCGAAGAGATGGTCGAAGTTCTGGCCGACAAGATAAAGACTGCCGGCATCAAGCGCCTGGTGGTCACCATGGGCTCGGAAGGCGCCGTCTATGTTGAACAGGGCGGCGAAAAGGGCCTGTGCCCGAGCATGAAGGTCATCGTCAAGGACGTGGCCGGCTGCGGAGACGCCTTCTTTGCCGGGGTGACCATCGGTCTGACTTACGGCAAGAGCCTGGCGGAAGCCTGCGAGATCGGTACCCGGCTGGCGGCCAGTACGATCGTTACCAGCGAAAATGTCTGCCCGCGCTTCCAGCCCAGCGAGTTCGGCATAGAATTGTAGAATAAAAGGTAATAAACATGGAGCATCACAATATTGAACCGGTATTTGACGAAAGATCGCGGATTCTTATTCTGGGCTCCTTTCCTTCGGTCAGGTCAAGAGAGCAGAAGTTCTTCTACGGCCACCCGCAGAACCGTTTCTGGAAGATGCTGGCAATGGCATTGAATACTGATGAACCGAAGAGCATTGAGGAGAAGAAGAAACTGCTGCTGGATAACGGCATCGCCTTATGGGACGTGATCGCCAGCTGTGAGATCACCGGTTCGGCCGACAATACCATCAGCGACGTCACCCCTAATGACATCAGCCGGATCCTTAAGCACAGTCCGATTGAAAAGATTCTGTGTAACGGCAGCACTTCCCACAGCTTATATCAGAAGCATCTCTGCCCCCTGATACACCGTCAGGCGGTCAGGATGCCGTCAACTTCTCCGGCCAACGCCGCCTGGTCCCTGGAAAGACTTGTTGAGGCCTGGAAGCCGGAAATCAGAGAAAGAGGTCAGTAAGATGACAGATTTACTATGCATGGGCCAGCTGGTTCTCGACTGCCTGGTCAGAAACGTCAATGAAAAAGGTCCGACCCAGCGCTCGGCGACGGCCGAGCAGATCGGCCTGCACGTCGGCGGTGACGCCCTCAATGAAGCCGTCATTACTTCCCGGCTGGGGCTAAGGAGCGCCGCAGCGGGTTTCGTGGGTAATGACCCCGCCGGAAAGATCATCCTGGATGCCCTTCAGCAGGCCGGATGCGGCACTGAGGCAGTCAGGGTGAGAGATGATCTGGCTACCGTCATCGCCAACATCAGGATCGACCGGGACGGCTCCCGCAGTTCCATCAACTCGCAGGCCGTCCGGCTTAACGGCCAGAAGATCGATCCGCAGGTCATACCCGACTGCCGGGCGGTGAGCTTTGCCAGCTGCTTCCGGGCGCCGCTGGATGACGCCGGAAACAACTACCGTCTGGCCATGAAGGCCAGGGAAAAAGGAGCGTATGTCCTTGCCGACTGCAAGGTTCCTCTTTACCCCATTGAACCGGTGGAAGATTTCCGCAGATTCTTCGAATGCGTGGACTACTTCTTCCCCAACGAGACCGAAGCGGGCTACTACAGCGGCGTTGCCCTGAAAAGCGATTCTCCCCTCAGCGACTTCCGCCAGGCCGCCGGATTCTTCTTACAGATGGGCGTCCGAAACGTCGTCATCAAGGCGGGCAGCCGGGGCTGTTATTTCCTTAACAGCGAAGAAGAGTACCTTCTGGAAGCTCTGCCGGCAAAGGTGATCGATACCACGGGAGCCGGAGACAGCTTCGTGGCCGGCTTCATCTGCGCCTTACTGGACGGGAGATATAATAAGGAATGCTGCCAGTACGGCCTGGCCTGCGCCAGCCTGGCGGTCCAGAGTCAGGGTGCCTCTTCCGGAGCAAGAAACCGTGAAGAAGTCGAAGAGGTGTTCAACCGCTACTGCCGTTAATAACAGGCAAAACAAAACTGCCGTTAAGGCAGTTTTCGTTACTGTTTGCCGGTCCGGAACTGCTGCTGGAGCTGATCGACCAGCCTTATGGTCTCCAGCGTCCGCTTACGGGTCATGACGGGGCTTTCAATGAGCCCTTTTTCAATGCATTCATGAATGTGGCGGGCTTCAAAGACGAATTCGCTGTTCTGCGGGAAGTTGACCTGCCGGCAGCTGCCGTCGTTCATGTTGATGTCCAGGTGGTCCGCTTTCCAGAAATCCCTTACGGTGATGTTGCCTCTGGTTCCGTAGAAGACGGCCTTGGAGTCGAATTCCACGTTGGTGGCGATCGCCGCATTGACGATGAAGCCGCGGTCGGTATTCAAATGGAAGCAGGCGATGGCGTCGGTGTCGCTGTGGGACGGCAGACTGATGCCGCCGATCGTCATGGCCGGGTCATCGAAGAGGTACATCAGGTATTCCAGGATGTAGGTGCCGCTGCCGTAAAGAGCGCCGCCGCCCATGGTAAGCTGATACATCCAGTGGTCCAGCGGGTGGTTGGTGTGGCTCATCTTAAAATCGATGTAGCGCAGCGGTCCGACCGCTTCTTCCTGAAGGAGCCGTTTCAGTTCGACGGTGACGGGAAGGAAGACGGATTTCTGGGCTTCCATCAGGAAGCAGTTCATGTCAGAAGCCAGATCAAAGAGGTCGCTGCCTTCCTGCAGACTTAAGGCGAAGGGCTTTTCAATGACCGCATGCTTGCGGTAGGACAGCGCATTGAGACCGTCGCGGTAATGGTTGACGTTGACGGAAGGAATGTAGATGATGTCGATGCCGGGATTTTCAAAGAGCTGCTGATAGCTGCCGTAATGATGAGGAATGTTGTACTGCCGGGCGAAGTTCCGGGCCTTTTCCTCGCTGCGGGAAGCGATGGCGTAGATCTCATCCTGCCCGTTTTCCCTGACACCGGCGATGAAACGGCCGGCGATCGAAGCGGTCGATAGGATTCCGTATTTCATGATCAGTTCCTCCTGTCTGCATACATTATATAGTCTTTGTCTTCCGCATGACAGTTGAATGCCTGAAGCCGCTGTTTGCGGGCCTGTCCGTCGTCATTGTGAACAATAATGCCGATTTCACGAACATCTCGGGTATGCGTGCTGATTAATCAACTGAGATGTGGTAAAATTGCCTTGATTTTGGATTTTTTACGAGGTGAACTTCTATGAATATCAAAGACCTGGAAAAATATGGAATAAGAGACGTCGGAGAAGTCGTTTACGACCCCTCATATGACTATCTTTACGCTGAGGAAACCGATCCGCGGCTGACCGGTTACGAAAAGGGCACCCTGACTGAACTGGGCGCCGTCAACGTCATGACCGGCATCTACACCGGCCGTTCGCCCAAGGACAAGTACATCGTGATGGATGATAATTCCCGCGATACCGTTTGGTGGAACAGCCCGGAATACCCCAATGACAACCATCCGATGAGCCAAGAGGTCTGGCAGAAGGTGAGACAGCTGGCTCTGGATGAACTGAGCGGCAAGCGGCTGTTTGTCGTCGACGCCTTCTGCGGCGCCAATAAGGACACCAGAATGGCGGTCCGCTTCATCGTCGAAGTCGCCTGGCAGGCGCATTTCGTCAAGAACATGTTCATCAGACCGACGGATGAGGAAAAGCGGAACTTCGTCCCCGACTTCATCGTCTACGGCGCTTCCAAGGCCGCTGTTGAAAACTATCAGGAGCTCGGCCTGCATTCCGAGACCTGCATTGCTTTCAACATCACTTCCCGTGAACAGGTCATCCTGAATACCTGGTATGGCGGCGAAATGAAGAAGGGCATGTTCTCGATGATGAACTACTATCTGCCTCTCAAGGGCATCGCCAGCATGCACTGCTCAGCCAATACCGATTTAAATGGTGAGAATACCGCCATCTTCTTCGGCCTTTCCGGAACCGGCAAGACCACCCTTTCCACCGATCCCAAGCGCTTACTGATCGGCGACGATGAGCACGGCTGGGACGATAACGGCATCTTCAACCTGGAAGGCGGCTGCTACGCCAAGGTCATCGATCTGGATAAGGAATCCGAACCGGACATCTACAACGCCATCAGACGCGACGCCTTACTGGAAAACGTCACCGTTGATGAAGAAGGCCATGTCGACTTCACCGACAAGAGCGTTACTGAGAATACCCGGGTATCCTACCCGATCAATCACATTGAAAACATCGTCAGACCCGTCTCCAGCGCTCCGGCTGCCCGCAACGTCATCTTCCTGTCGGCTGACGCCTTCGGCGTATTGCCGCCGATTTCGATCCTGACTCCCGAGCAGACCAAGTACTACTTCCTTTCCGGCTTCACGGCCAAGCTGGCCGGTACGGAAAGAGGAATCACCGAACCGCAGCCGACCTTCTCGGCCTGCTTCGGCCAGGCTTTCCTGGAACTGCATCCCACCAGGTACGCTGAGGAACTGGTCAGAAAGATGGAAATGAATGGAGCCAAAGCCTATCTGGTCAATACCGGCTGGAACGGCACCGGTAAGCGCATTTCCATCAGGGATACCAGAGGCATCATCGACGCCATCCTGTCCGGGGCCATCAACAAAGCCCCGAGCAAGAAGATCCCCTACTTCTATTTCGAAGTGCCGACCCTTCTGGAAGGCGTGGACAGCTCCATCCTGGATCCGCGGGACACCTATGAAAACCTGGCTGAATGGGATGAAAAGGCCCGCGATCTGGCCGGAAGGTTCATCAGAAACTTCGCCAAATATGAGACTAACGAAGCCGGCAGGGCTCTGGTAAAAGCCGGACCGAAGCTGTAATCGTTATTAAGGTAATCTAATATGGTAAAAATCGTTGAAACATCAGTCCGTGACGGTCACCAGTCGCTGTTTGCGACCAGAATGAACACTGAAGAAGTGGTCTCTCTGGCCAGGATCTTCGATGAGGTCGGCTATCACGCCATTGAAGTCTGGGGCGGAGCCACCTTTGACAGCTGCATGCGCTTTCTGAACGAGGACCCCTGGGAAAGACTGCGCCTGGTCAGAGAAGTCTGTAAGAAGACCAAGCTGCAGATGCTTTTCCGCGGCCAGAACATCCTGGGCTATCGCCATTATTCCGACGACGTCGTGGAGATGTTCTGCCGAAAGGCCATCGAAAACGGCATCGACATCATCAGGGTCTTCGATGCCCTGAACGACATCAGAAATCTCAGAATGGCCGTGGAGGGAACCAAGAAGTACGGCGGCGAGTGTCAGATCGCCCTGTCCTATACCACTTCCCCGGTCCACACCATCGAATACTACGTCAGTCTGGCTAGGGAAGTCGAACAGCTGGGCGCTGACTCCCTGTGCATCAAGGACATGGCCGGCGTTCTGATTCCCGAAGACGCCGAAAAGTTGGTCCGCGCTCTCAAGAAGGAGATCAGCATTCCCCTGGAACTGCACTCCCACTGCACGGCCGGGGTCTGCGAGATGACCTACATGGCCGCCATCAAAGCCGGCGTCGACATCGTCGACACTTCGCTGTCTCCTTTATCCAACGGTACGGCCCAGCCTTCAACTCAGGCCCTGGCTGTCGCCTTAAGGGGAACGGAACATGACCCGAAGCTCAACTTCGACGCCATCCATCAGGCGGAGCCGGTGATGACGAAGATCGTCAACAAGTACGTCGCCAACGGTCTGCTCAATCCCAAGAGCCTGCAGATCAACCCCAACATCCTGACCTATCAGGTACCGGGCGGCATGCTGTCGAACATGATCAAGCAGCTTACCGACCAGGGAGCCATGGACAGATATGAAGAAGTCTTGAGGGAAATCCCGAAAGTCCGCAAGGACATGGGTTATCCGCCGCTGGTCACCCCGATGTCCCAGATGGTCGGCACCCAGGCGGTGCTGAACATCCTGGCCGGCGAGAGATACAAGATGTGCGCCAGGGAAGTCAAGGACTACCTGCACGGCCGCTACGGCAAGGCCCCGGCGCCGGTCAATGAAGAAGTCCGTAAGAAGATCATCGGCGATGATGAGGTCATCAGCTGCCGTCCCGCCGATCTGCTGAAGCCGGAATTCGAGTCTCTGAAGGAAAAATACCGGGACATCGCCCGCTGCGATGAGGATGTCCTGTCGCTGGCCCTGTTTGAACAGGTGGCCGCCGACTTCCTGAAGAAGAAATACGCTGTGCCGGAGAAGAAGACGGAAACAGCCGAAAGCGATGAATTTGAGATGTTCATCTAGAGAGGGAGAGCAACATGATGGAAATTGTCAGCCGTTATTCCGGCCTGTTCGCCATTGCGGGTTATTCTCTGCTTCTCTGGATCATCATGCTCATCAGCAGGGCCTTTAAGAAGAAACGGCCGGCTGAAAAGCCTGCCGAAGTCAGCAGAGCAGTCAGCGGAAAGCCGCTGGATGAAAGCGATGAAGACGCTACGGTGGCCTGCCTGGCAGCTGCCATCGAGTGCCGCAATGAATGTCATAAGAACGTAAGAATAGTCAGTGTCAGAGAGGTTTGATTATGAAGTTATATCGAGTAAAGGTAAACGGAAAGGTTTACGAAGTAGAAGTGGAAGCCGTTGAGGAAGTCAGCGGCAGCGTATCAGCTCCGGCTCCGAAGGCCGCTGAGCCGGTCAGAAGCGAAGGACGCAACGAGATCCTGGCCCCCATCGCCGGCAAGGTGCTGGAGATCAGAGTCAAGGTCGGCGAGCGCGTCAGCAAGGGCCAGACCGTGATGATCGTCGAAGCCATGAAGCTTGAAAACGAGATCCAGTCTGCCTTTGACGGCGTTGTCAGAGAGATCCTGGTCGAAAACGGCAGCGACATCCGCAACAAGGACGTCCTGATCGTTCTGGAATAAGATGCCCTTCTTCCACTTTGAAACCATTGATTCCACCAACAGCTGGCTGAAGGAAAACTGGCAGCGGCTTGAGGACATGACCTTCGTGTCTGCCGATTATCAGTCGGCGGGCCGGGGAAGAAGAGGGCGGAGGTGGATCTCGCCCAAGGGGGAGAGCCTGATGTTCTCCCTGCTGGTTAGGGATGAAGAACTGTTGAGCAGGCATCAGCTGATCTCCCTGCTGGCCGCTTACAGCGTCGTTCAGCTGCTGAACGGAATCGGCCTTGATGAGGTCATGATCAAGTGGCCCAACGATGTCTACGCCGGCGACAGAAAGATCTGCGGGATCCTTCTGGAAGGCGTTTCCCGGCCGAATCTGCAGTGTCTGATCATCGGCATCGGACTGAACGTCAATCAGAAGCGGTTCGAAGGCGATTACCGGCACGATCCCGTATCGGTTTATCAACTGACGGGGAGGGAAAGTGACATTGCCGGGCTGCGCAGTCTGGCTTACGGGATCCTGACGGAAAACCTGCGCCTGCTCAGGGAAGGGCACGATTTCCTTGTTGAGCTGAAGGCGCATGATTACCTGCAGGGTAAAAGCGTCAGAGCGCTGGTCAATGGTGCAGAAAAGACAGTTGAGGCTGTTTCCCTGAATCCTGACGGTTCGCTCAGGGTCCGGGTTGATGATAGGGAAACCGACATCACCTCCGGTGAGATCAGTTTCCACTTTTGAGGAGAATGTTTATGAGTTTTTTATATGAAAATCTGTTCGCCCTGACCTGGCAGCAGGTCACCATGTGGGTGATCGGCGGCATCCTGATCTGGCTGGCCATCGTCAAGGAGATGGAACCGTCACTGTTACTGCCGATCGGCTTCGGCGCCATTCTGGTCAACCTGCCTTTCTCAGGCGCGGTAAGCCAGTACATTTCCGGCATTTTCCAGGAAGGACCGCTGTCCACCCTCTACGACGCCGGCATCGCCAACGAGCTGTTCCCGTTGTTGCTGTTCATCGGCATCGGTGCCATGTGCGACTTCGGACCGTTACTGGCCAATCCCGCGCTGATGGTCTTCGGCGCTGCCGCCCAGTTCGGCATCTTCATTACCTTCTGTCTGGCCAGCATGTTCTTCGCGACCAACGATGCCGCTTCCATCGCGACCATCGCAGCCGCTGACGGACCGACGGCCATCGTCGTAGCCCAGAAGCTTCACTCCATCTATCTCAGCCCGATCATGGTGGCAGCCTATTCCTACATGGCTCTGGTCCCCATCATCCAGCCCCCGGTCATCCGCTTTCTGACCACCAGAAAGGAAAGAATGATCAGAATGGATTATGAGCCCAAGTCCGTTTCCAAGCTGACCAGGATCCTGTTCCCCATCATCATCACCCTGGTTTCCGGCTTCATCTCACCGGCTTCCGTATCGCTGGTCGGTTTCCTGATGTTCGGCAACCTGATCAAGGAATGCGGTGTCTTAAGAGGCCTGTCCGATACCGCTCAGGGCGCGATGGCCAACATGATCACCCTGATCCTGGGCCTGACCATCGCCTCGCAGATGCAGGCTGAGCAGTTTCTGAAGCCCGATACCCTGATCATTCTCGGTCTGGGTCTGTTCGGATTCGTCTTCGACACGGCCGGCGGCGTCATGTTCGCCAAGCTGCTGAACCTCTTTCTGAAGAAGAAGGTCAATCCGATGATCGGCGCGGCCGGCATTTCGGCCTTCCCGATGTCCGGACGCATCATCCACAAGATGGGCCTGAAGGAAGACAACCAGAACTTCTTACTGATGCATTCCATGGCCGTCAACGTATCCGGCCAGATCGCCTCGGTCGTTGCCGGCGGTCTGATGCTGAGCTTCTTCCTGTAGAAAGGTGGGTAGAATAAGATGACTTTTGATCCGATGAAATTCGTGGAAAACCTGCCTTACATTCTCAAGGGAGAACTGGGCACCTTCATTGCCCTGGGCATCATTGCCCTGTCCGTTGTCATCCTCAACAAGGTATCACACGGCGATGATGACGATGTTGCGTAAAGTCCCTGACATTCAATGACAGATACCGGAACTGCCGTTCCGGTTTTCTTATGGCTGCCGGCGTTTTATGTTATAATCAGATCAGAAAAGAAACGGGGCACAGCCCCGGAAAAAAGAAAAACAACAATATAGGAGGAATTGAGATGAACAGGATCATCAGAAGATTTCTGACTGTTGTTCTGGCGGCGGCGACGATGCTTCTGCATCTGGAAACCATGCCGGTAAGGGCCGCGACGATGGCGGATCTTAAGGCTCAGAAAACGGCCCGCTGGGGCGAAACGGTCATGGCCGGCGTAGCTGATCCTGCCGGCCGATCCGGAGCGAAGGATGGCGACGGGATGGCGCTGATCGGCATCGCCGTTGACTCTGAAGAAAGAGAAGGATTCTATGAACTGGTCATTACCGCGGCGGACACTGCCGGGCTGACTGACGGCGAATACGCTGAGATCAAGGACTATTACGACATCACCTACAAGGGAATAGTCTACATCATGTACACCAACGGTTTCTCGAAGATGGATGACGACGTGAGAAACCGGATTCACGGCATCTATACCACAGCCATCTGGGGAGTCGGAACGAGAACGTACCTCGATTTCTCCTACATGCCCAATCTGGTCTACGCCATCATCGGCTTTGACAATGTCGAGCAGTGGGATGAATATGTCGGCATGTTCCAGGGCGACTACAATCTGAAATTTGCGGTCAACGGCCTGAGTAATACCCGGTACATGTCCAACATGTACTACGGCTGCTACTCGCTGGAAAGCATCGATCTCGGCTATGCCAATACCAGTACGGTCATCAACATGGAGGCCATGTTCTACGACTGCACGTCGCTGGAAAACCTGTACATGGCCAATCTGGACTTCTCGCATGTCACGAATACCGACTTCATGTTCTGCCGCTGTACCAGCCTGCAGAATCTGGACATCAGCAGCATTGACACCACGGTGACTCCGATCGGCGAAAACATGTTCGGCTACACCTACAGCCTCAACAGCGTAACGCTGGGCGAAAACTGGGGCTATGACTGGGACAGCAGTCTCTCAGCGCTTGATGCCGGCTACTGGACCAATGGTGATGTCATCAAGAGCCAGAAGCAGCTGGCGCAGGAGTACTGGGATAACCGCTCAGACTGGGCAGGTGAATGGACCAGAGTCTTCCAGCTGGCTTCATTGGAAATGTCTACGGAAGGACTGACGGTAACCTGGCAGCCCCTCAATCCCCCCGACGGCTACAGGGTTTACAAGGACGGGAAACTGCTGACTACTACCGGCCGGATCTATGTCACCCTGAGCAATCTGCAGATGGGCGATGAACCGGAAATCAGGATCACCGCCAAGCTCGGTACCATGACCCACAAACTGGTCGTCAGACCGACCTTCAACCCGTTTGCGGACGTGGTGACCTATTCCGACGATTACTACGCCATCGCCTGGGCCTACAATAACGCCATTGTCAAGGGCACAGGTACGACGACCTATTCACCTTATAATAACTGTACCCGGGCCCAGTTCTGCATCATGCTGTGGAAACTGTACGGTCAGCCCTCCACCAGCGGGCTGAGCTGTCCGTTTAAGGATCTTGACAGTCTTTCAGCCAACAATCAGAAGGCGGTCATCTGGTGCTATAACCAGGGTATCATTAACGGCACTTCGTCCACGACATTCGCTCCGAAGAACAAGATCACCAGAACACAGCTGACGCTGATGCTCTGGAAACTGGCCGGCAAGCCGTCGGTCGCCGGCTTAAGCTGTCCGTTCACCGACATCAGCAATCTGACTCCCAACAATCAGAAGGCCATCATCTGGGCTTACAATAACGACATTGACTACGGAACCGGTTCCACTACCTTCTCACCCAATGTCAGGGGCACCAGAGCCCAGCTGACCAACATGCTGTACGGGTATAACGCTCTCTATGGCATCATCGTCAGCGATTAGCTTTCATTTACGATTACCGATTATATGCTGAGGGAAGGATATCCTTCCCTTTTTATGTGCTATAATCAATCTGTAAGATATCGAAGCGATGCTTCAGTAATAATTTAATTTATATGAGGAGGATGCATTATGAAAGGTAGAAAGTTTTTTCGCGTTATTCTGACAGCCGTCCTGGCCATGGCTTTCCTGTTGCCGCAGCTGCCCGTCACGGTCAGAGCGCGCAATGTAAATGAGGAAGAAGTTGTTAAAGGAAAGGCGGTCGGCCTTCTGCGAACTGACAACAGGTACAGCTGCCGCGAAATGCGGGTTACCAGAGGCGACGAGGAAGTCTACATGGTTGCCGTACTGCTGAAAAACGGCGATTTTGTCCTTACCGGCGTCAACAGTCTTGATGGTCTGCAGGAAGGTAAAACCGGTACTTTCAGTGACGTTGCCGACAATGAGTTTACCGGCACGGTTTATTTTCTCCATCAAGGTGGACTTTATGTCGAAGAGGAAAACAGACTGAAGGTAAAGGGAATCTATACCACCGGAGTCTATGACTTAAACGGAGCCAGAATAAGCTTTCGTGAATACACAAATGCTACTGCTGCATTTGTGGGCTTATGTAATTGCACAGTTAACAGCTTGTTTGAAAATGATTGCAGACTGGAAACTGTCTACGTGGAGATTGGTCAGATCACAGAAACAAGTTCGATGTTCAGAGGCTGTACATCGCTGAAGACGGCGGAAACGTATATTGATATGGAAGGCGTTACCTCGATGTGGGCCATGTTTGCCGAATGTTATTCACTGGAAGAAATCGTCCGCGAGGAATATGACACATCAGCGGTAACAAATATGAACTGGATGTTCTCAAACTGCCACTCACTTAAGGAACTGGACATTTCCGATTTTGACACTGCGGCAGAGCCTGACATTTTTGGCATGTTTAACCATACAAATTCTCTTAGGGAAGTCACGCTGGGAAACAAGTGGGGAAAGGGCTGGGACAACTACAGTTCACTGGGCAATGGTTACTGGCAGAACGGCGAACTGGTGAAGACAGCCAAGCAGCTGGCTTCCGGTTACTGGAAAAACCGCAATGATTGGGCAGGAACCTGGACCAGGATCCTGGCTGTGGACAGCGTGGAGATGTCTGCTTCCGGACTGACTTTAAGCTGGACGGAAGTTCCCGGCGCCAGCAAATACAATATCTACCTGGAAGGCGAGAAACTGACAACGATAAAGAACAGATCATATAGTTTTACTGATCTGGTAATGGGCTGGGAATATAACATCAAGATCACGACCAAGGTTGACGACATAGCCTATCCGCTGGAAGTGTATGTAATATTCAATCCGTTCGAAGACGTTCCGATGAATTCACCGGGTTTCAGTCATATCAGCTGGGCGTACAATGAGGGAATCGTCAACGGCACCAGTTCTACCACCTTCAGTCCGGAAGGCAACTGTACCAGGACGCAGTTCTGCATCATGCTTTACAAAATGGCCGGAAAACCAAGCGTTGATGGTCTGACCTGTCCGTTCACTGATCTGGACGGCATTACCGGAAACAATCTGAAAGGCATCATCTGGTGCTACAATCAGGGAATCATCAACGGAACCTCTGAAACCACCTTCTCGCCCAAGGGCAAAATCACCAGAGCGCAGCTGGCCATCATGATCTGGAAGATGGCCGGTAAGCCCAATGTTACCGGCATGAGCTGCCCGTTCACCGACCTTGACGGACTGAGTTCCAATAACAAGAAGGCGGTCATCTGGTGCTACAACAACTACATGTTTGAACGAATCCTCGGCAGCAAGTTCCGCCCAAAGACCAAGGGAACCAGAGCGCTGCTGGTGGATATGCTGTATAATTATAACGATTATTTAGAAGAATAACGGTTAAAGGAAGGATGAAGGTCCTTCCTTTATTCGGCATGCTATAATTTAGAAAAGGCGGTAACGATCATGATCAGGGCAATCCATAATGTCAGCATCTATCCCGACGACAAGCAGTTCATCAAAAACGGCTGTGTCCTCTTTGAAGACGGCCACATTCTGGAAGCGGGAGATGAAAGCCTGCGAGGGCGGGCTGAGCAGCGCATCGACGGCAATGGTCTGATTCTTCTGCCCGGATTCATTGATGTCCACGTTCATGGCGGTTACGGCTATGACTTTCTGGAAGACGGATTGAAGGCCGTGGAAGTCTTCAGCCGCCAGGCATCCGCTTCCGGCTGCACGTCTTATCTGGCCAGCTTTGTCAGCGATCATCAGGACAGGCTGATCGAGGTCATGAAGCAGTATGCCGCTGACTTTCATTTTGAAGGAGCCCAGTGTCTGGGCATCCACATGGAAGGACCGTTTCTTTCCCGGAAGAGAGCGGCGGTCATGAAGCCGGAAACGCTGAGAGACCCCTCAACTGAGGAATTCCAAAAGATGATCGAAGCCTCCGGCCATAAGATCGTTCAGATGACCATTGCCCCGGAACTGCCGGGCGCCATGGAACTGATCGAATACGGAACTTCCCAGGGCATCTCCATGATGCTGGGCCATTCGGAAGCTGACGTAAAGACGGCCCGGATGGCCATTGCGAAAGGCGCCGTAGGTCTGACTCACATGTACAACGCCATGGGTCAGCACGAACACCGTCAGCCCGGGCTGGTGACGGCCGGTCTGTTATGCGATGAGCTGCTGTGCGAACTGATAACCGACGGCTTCCACATCCATCCCGACGTCCTTAAGACGACCTATAAGCTGATCAGGGACCGCATTGCCATCATCACCGATTCATCGCTGGTCAGAGGACTGCCGGACGGCGAGTACTTCTTCTCCGGTCATCGCGTCAGTAAGCAGGGCATCCGGGCCGTGACCGTGGATAAAGGCACGATCGCCGGCAGCGCCGTTGACATGCGCTCGGGAATCAGCACCTTCAGGGAACTGACCGGAGCGTCCTGGAACGAGATCGTCCGGATGGCAAGCATCAACCCCGCCGTCATCGCCCGCTGTTACAGCCGCAAGGGAAAACTGCATAAGGGCTATGACGCTGACATGGTGCTGATCGATGAGAACGTGAATGTGATGGCCACCTATGTCAGGGGCGAGAAAGTTTATTGAGAGAGACAGACCGGCCGGTAAACGGCCGGTTTGCCATTGCCGTGAGGCGTTTGGTTAGGAAAGAAGCACTTTGCGGCGTATAATAATGCCTGATGAAGGAGGCGTCAGATGGAAATCGTCAGAGCCCGGATCAAGGATCTTGAAGAGATCATGGAAGTCTATGACAAGGCGCGGGCTTTCATGCGCGCCAGCGGCAACCTGAACCAGTGGATCAACGGCTATCCGCAGAAGGAAATGATCAGAAAAGACATTGAACGGGGAAACCTGTACATCTGCCTTCATGAAGGAAGGATCGCCGGCGTCTTTGCCTTCATCATCGGCGAGGATCCCACCTATCTGGTAATTGAAAAAGGCAGCTGGCGAAGCGATCAGCCTTACGGCACCATCCACCGGCTGGGCTCTTCGGGAATGGCCGGAGGAGTAGGCAGAGCCTGTTTCGACTACTGCAAGAGCGTCATCGGCCATCTGCGCGTCGACACCCATCAGGATAATCTGCCGATGCAGAAGACCGTCGAGGCCAACGGGTTTGTGAAGCGCGGGATCATCCGCCTGGAAGACGGCTCGCCGCGGCTGGCCTATGACTGGCTGGCTGAGCGGGAGTGAAGCCGGAGTTTGCAAAAGAAAATAAAAAAGGTAAAATATTAGGTGTGTGTTTAAAGGAGTGAAATACATGGGAAAGAAAAAGGTTAACGCTCAGAGAGCACTTCAGTCAGCACTGTTCGTGTTCTTCTTCTGTACCTTTGTCATCGGAGCCTATCTGACGACTTCAACCATCATCGAAGATAGCAAGGCCAAGACCGCTTATAAGGATATTCAGGAACAGATCCACCCCGTTGAGACGGACAGCCAGGACGGCAGTGAAGTCAGCATCGACTTTGCCGCCTTACAGTCCATTGACAAGAACGTCAGGGCCTGGATCACCCTGCCGGGCACCGTGGTCGACTATCCGATCGTTAAGGGAACCGACAACAAGCATTACCTGAGACATCTGATCACCGGCGAATACAACAAGTGCGGAACGCTGTTCATCGACTACCGCTGTGATGACCCGTTTGTGGACAAGAACACCATCATCTACGGCCACCACAACAAGCAGGGCCTGATGTTCGCTGAATTCAAGAACTATTCCAAGCAGGAATACTATGAAAAGCACAAGACGCTGATGCTCTATACGCCGGACGGCACCTATGAGATCGAAATGCTGTCGATGACGACGGAAAACGGAGCCAGGGAATTCGTCCGCTTCAACCTCAAGGATGACCAGGACTTCCTGGATTACATTGAGGGACTGCGCCGCCGCTCGACTTTCACCAGCGACGCCGTCATCAGCAAGGAGGACAAGATCGTTTCCTTCGTTACCTGCTCATACGAATGGACCAACGCCCGTTATCTGCTGGTCGGCAGACTCACCAAGGTTTCCGACTGATACCGGCAATTGAAAAGACTGGATATTTGTTATAGAATAATCCAGGAACGCTCAAGTGGCGAAATCGGCAGACGCGACGGACTCAAAATCCGTTGGAGTGAAATCCGTGTGGGTTCAAGTCCCATCTTGAGCACCATAAGCAGAAAGAAAGCTCTGAATCATCAGAGCTTTTCATTTGCCTGAAGAAAGGGGCCGAAGCCCCTTTCCGGAGGTGTATGAGAAGCAGCGGTCAGCGCAGCTGCATTGAATGGCGGTGATGAAGGCTGAATCCTTCCGCCAGCCGGTAGAGGTATGGAACGGACAACATGGCCAGCATGGGCAGATAGGAGACAGCCATCACTTCTCTGGTATGGAAGACAGCGCTGATGAAGATGTGAGCGAGCACAACGGCCAGAAAGACAAGGGCAACCGCGCTGAGCGAGAAAACCGTGACGACTTTCCGGCTTCGGGAAGAAAGGAGACTTAAAACGATCAGCTGAATTACGGAAACGGCGTTTACCATCAGGCAGGGAAGCAGGGTATGGCTGCTGAATGTTGAAAGGGTGATGAGCAGCTGGATCATAAAGACGATCAGCACATCCCTGCCATCCGCCCTGCGGGATTCGCCGGTGATCATCAGCAGTACCATCAGCACGGCGGATAAGGTGAAAGCCGTCACACTGATGAGCCAGTCTTCATTGACATAGCTTCCCAGAGCCAGAAAGAGAAAGCCTTCCGAGATGAGATATAAATCCGTTTTCTTCATGTTGCTGTACCTCCAGACACCTACATTCTAGATTATCCGGTCACTTTTACTGTCCGAAAAAACGGCATAGATGTATAATGATAGTGGTGATTGACAATGAAGAATAAACAGCGTTTGTTAGAAGTCCTGAATTACCTCAGGACCAATTCCAATGAGGACCACAGCATCAATACGGAGTCCATCATTTCCCATCTTGATTCCAGAGGCATCCGGGCGGAAAGAAAGACCATCTACAGCGATGTCAGAGAACTGAACGAGATGGGCTATACCATTGAGTCGGGCCGTGAGGGCTATTACTTTTCCGGCGGCGCGCTGGAAACGGCGGAACTGCGGGTGCTGATCGATCTGATCAGAGCGAGCAGCTTCCTCTCGCGTAAGAAGAGCGCGGAGATCATGGAAAAGCTGCTGGAGATGACCAACCGCTATGACCGCCGGCTGCTGGAAAGCGGCGATTATGAAAACAATAAGAGCGCCAATGAGCAGATCTACTACAACGTCAGCGCCATCATCGGGGCCATTGCCCAGCAGCGGGCCATTACCTTCAAATACTTCGACTATGACGCCTCCGGTCAGAAGCGCCAGCGGAAGCACGACTACAAGGTGTTCCCCTATGACCTGATCGTCGATTCCGACCGCTACTACCTGATCGGCTGGCAGATCAAGTACAGCCAGCCGGTCAACTACCGCCTGGACAAGATGGAAAAGGTCGAACTGCTGGATGAGCGCTACGAGAAGAAGCAGTTTGACGTGGCTGCCTACATGAACCAGACCTTCAGGATGTTTTCCGGTCAGAAGACCAATGTCACTCTGAAGTGCCGGGGCAACCTGTATGATGAACTGGTCAAGCAGTTCGGCAGCGACATGATCATTACCGATATGGACGAGGACAGCTTCACCTGCAACGTCAACGCCACCGTCTCGCCGACCTTCTACGCCTGGGTCTTCACCTTTGACGGCGCCGTCACCATCCTGTCGCCTGAAGAGGTCAGAAATGAACTGAAGCAGATGTGCGAAAGGATAATAAGCAGGCATTAGGTGTTGAATTCTCCGTCCGCATGTTGTATTATGTATTAGCAGTCAAGAGTTTAGAGTGCTAAAAAAGGAGATGTTTATAAGATGAGCAAGAAACAGTTTAAGACTGAATCAAAGAAACTGCTGGATCTGATGATCAATTCCATTTATACAAACCGCGAGATCTTCTTACGTGAGCTGATCTCCAACGCTTCCGATGCCCTCGACAAGCGCCATTTCCTGTCGCTGACCGACAGCGCCTATACCTCATCCAATCCGCTGAGCATTCAGCTGGAAGTCGACAGGGACGCCCGGACGCTGTCCATTGAAGATAACGGCATCGGCATGAACGCTGAGGAACTGGAGAAAAACCTGGGAACCATCGCTCACAGCGGCACTTCCGAGTTCCGTCAACAGCTGGAGAACAGCAAGGAAGTCGACATCATCGGCCAGTTCGGCGTCGGCTTCTATTCCGCCTTCATGGTGGCTGATTCCATCACCGTGGAAAGCCGCAAGGTGGGCGAGGACGCCTACCGCTGGCATTCTGACGGTCAGAGCGGCTATACCATCGAACCGGGCGAACGCCAGGCCGTCGGAACGAAGATCACCCTGAAGCTCAGGGAAGATACCGACGAGGTCAGATATTCCGAATACCTCGACAAGTACAGCATCGAACAGCTGGTCAGGAAGTATTCCGACTACATCCGCTACCCCATCCAGATGATGGTGGAAAAGTCCGTGCCCAAGGAAGGCAGCGATGATGAACACGAGACCATCGAGACACTGAAGACCCTCAATACCATGGTGCCCTTATGGAGAAGAAACAAGAAGGACATCAAGGACGAGGACTACAACAGCTTCTACAAGTCCCAGTTCTATGATTACGAAGACCCGCTGGAAGTGATCCACTACAGCCTGGAAGGCAACGTTTCCTACAAGGCGCTGCTGTACATTCCTTCCCGGATACCCTACAATTACTATTCCCGCGACTATGAAGCCGGTCTGCAGCTTTATTCCAAGGGCGTCTTCATCATGGACCGCTGCAAGGAACTGCTGCCTGACTACTTCCACTTCGTCAAGGGTCTGGTCGACTCGGACGACGTTTCCCTGAACATAAGCAGGGAAATGCTGCAGAAGGACAGCCAGCTGCAGGAACTGGGCAAGTCGGTGACCAAACGGGTCAAGAGCGCCCTGGTCAACATGCTGATCAAGGAGCGCGAGAAGTACGAGAAGTTCTACAAGAACTTCGGCTACTCTCTGAAGTACGGCTGTTATCAGGATTACGGCATGCATAAGGATGAGCTGCAGGATCTGCTACTGTTCTATTCCTCCAATGAGGACAAGTACGTCACCCTGAAGGAATACAGGGAACGGATGAAGGACGGGCAGAAGGACATCTACTACGCTACCGGTTCATCCGTTGAACAGATCAGGAAGCTGCCGGCCATCGAAAAGCTGCTGGACAAGGGCTATGAGGTGCTGTTCATGACCGACGACATCGACGAATTCGTGATCATGATGATGCGCGAGTACGACGGCAAGAGCTTCCAGAATGCCCAGCAGGCCGATACCGAAGTCGAGACCGAAGAGGAAAAGCAGGCCAAGGAAGAACTCGTCAAGAACAACGAAGATCTGCTGAAGGCCATGGGTAAAGCCCTGGAAGGCAGGGTCAGGGAAGTCAGGATCTCTTCAAGGCTGAAGAGCCATCCGGTCTGCCTGGTGGCCGCTTCCGACGGCATCTCCCTGGACATGGAAAAGTATCTCTCCAAGATGCCGGAAGGCAATGCCGCCCCCAAGGCGACCAAGATCCTGGAGATCAACCCCGACCATGACATCTTCAAAGTGCTTCAGAAGGTGGAGAAGGACGCTCCGGAGAAAGTTGACGAGTATGCTGATCTGCTGTATCAGCAGGCCTTGCTGATCGAAGGCTTCAATATCGAAGACCCGGTCGAATTCTCCAACCGCATCTGTGACCTGATGAAGCAGGCCAGCGGCGAATAGAGAGGCAAAAAATGCCCGGCAACGGGCATTTTCTTTCGGGCACGGGAAGATGAAAAAGCAGCAGGCATGGTTTATAATTAAGGCAGAAAAGGCGGAAGAAAAGATGAAGATCACCAGAGCATACCCGCAGCTTACCGTAACCGACAAGGGGGCCAGATTTCTGGAAAGCCACCCCTGGCTTTATGACGGGGAAGTGCTGGAGATCTCCGGCGAGCATGAAAACGGCGACGTCGTCGATGTCATCTCCCGCAAGGGCAAGTACCTGGGCTCCGGCTTCATCTCCGACAATTCCCGCATCCGGGTACGCATCTTCTGCCGCAACGCTTCCGACCAGATCGACTCGCAGTTCTTCAAGCGCCGGATCGAATACGCCTGGAAATACCGCCGGGACGTCCTGGATGACACCGACAGCTGCCGGGTCATCTTCGGCGAATCCGACGGACTGCCGGGACTGACGGTCGACAAGTATCATCATGTCCTGGTGACCCAGATCGTCAGCTACGGCATGGAGAGGATCAAGGATGACATCTGCCGGTCATTGCGGGAAGTATTTGAAGAACAGGGCATCATCATCGACGCCATCTACCAGCGCAATGACGTAGCCATCCGCAGGCTGGAAGGCCTGGAAGAGTACAAGGAATACTGGTACCGCCGGGAAGGCTTTGAAGACAGGGAAGTACTGATCAGTGAAAACGGCGTCAGGTATCTGGTCGACTACATCGACGGTCAGAAGACCGGCTTCTTCCTGGACCAGCGCTTTAACCGATTGCTGGTTCAGCAGCTGGCCAAAGGCAAGAAAGTGTTGGACTGCTTCACCCATACCGGTTCCTTCGCCTTAAACGCCGCCCTGGGCGGGGCCGCCAGAGTCACGGCCGTGGACATTTCCCAGGGCGCCATCGACATGGCCAGACGCAACGCCGAGCTCAACGGTGTGAACATTGAGTTTGCGGTCGACGATGTCTTTGACTATCTGGAGAAGATCAATAAGAAGGACTACGACATCATCATTCTTGACCCTCCCGCCTTCACCAAGAGCCGGGAGACCGTCAACAACGCCTTTAACGGCTATAAGAACATCAACAAGCAGGCCATTAAGAAACTGGGCAAGGGCGGCTATCTGGTAAGCTGTTCCTGTTCGCATTTCATGAACCAGCAGCTCTTTGAGAAGATGCTCAGGGAAGCGGCTGAGGAAATGAACATCGAACTGAAGCAGGTATCATTCTCTCAGCAGAGCAAGGACCATCCGATCCTGCTCAACGTCCCCGAGACCGCCTATCTCAAGTTCTACATCCTGCAGATCGTATGAGGAAAAACCGCATGAACAAACAGCCATTATTCATCTATCTGATCCGCCACGGCGAAACCGTCAGCAACATCCGCCAGATCGTCCAGGGCTGGTCGGACTCCCACCTTACCGAAAAAGGCGTCTATCAGGCCCAGTGCACCGGCACCGGTCTGAAAGGCGTGGCTTTCAGCGGATGCTACAGCGGTGATCTGATCCGCCAGATGGAGACCGCTGAAGTCATCCTGCAGTCTTCCGGCAACGGGGAAGCGCCGCGCGTCAGTGATCCCGACTTCCGGGAGATGTACTACGGCTCCTATGAAGCCGGTCCCTATCAGATCATGTATGAGCCGCTGCTCAGACAGTTTGATCTGGACATGAGCCGGATCGAAGAGCTTTACGACCACCTGACCTGTACCCAGCTGTTTGAACAGATGGCCTGCAATGACCCTGACGGCGAGGCGGAACACTGCGATGAGGTGGCCAGAAGGATGCTAAGAGGTCTTAACCGGATCGTCGAAGAGCATCCTGAAGGCGGAAACGTGCTTTTGGTCAGCAGCAGCTGCGCCAGTGCCGACGTGATCGAATACCTGTTTCCCGAAAAGACGGTGCAGACGCTGATCCGCAACTGTTCGGTGACCATCATCCGCCATCAGGAAGATGGGTTCTTCCTTGACGCCTTTGACGATGTTTCCTATTATCACAAGGGCGAAGAGATTCTGAAGCGGGAAAACTGAAATAACCTGTTTACAACCGCTGACAATGTGCTATAATAATCGCGCATGGCCTGTTGGTGAAGTGGTTCAACACACCGCCCTCTCAAGGCGGCATTCACGGGTTCGAACCCCGTACAGGCTACCATGAAGACAAAGAGGACTGACGATCTGTCAGTTCTTTTTCTTTACGCGGCTGCTGAGATGCATTATCATGAAAATGTAAGAAAAATCTTACAGAAACAGTAATGTCTGATTGGTCGATTATGACCGCCCGGTTCCGTAGAATGATGGTGTAAGGGAGGAAAACAACATGCAGTTTGAAAAGAATCTGACATTGATGAGAAAGAGAAAAGGCCTGTCGCAGGATGAACTGGCCTATGGCATCGGGGTATCCCGCCAGACCATCTACAGCTGGGAGGCAGGTCTCAATTATCCCAACATCCTGATGGTAAAGAAGATCGCCGACGTCCTGGAAGTCTCCACCGATGAGCTGCTGAACGGCTTTGAGGTCGACCGGCTGCCGAAATCACTGGGCGATCTCAAGCTTACCTATGTTTCCGAACACGAGGAAAGGGTGATCTATGAGGAGCTGCCCAACTGGTTCATCGCCCTCAAGCCCGGCGCCGAGGTAAGCTGGGCCATCTATGATCCGGTAAAGGACGGCTATCTGAAGGACTACAGCTATCACATCGAAACGCTTGAGAAGGTCAGGATCCACGGCCTTGAAGGCGTGGAGATTGAGGTAAAGGAATATGATGAGAATCTGACGCTGACGGGAAAGTACAGCCGCTATGTTTCCGGCAGTGAAGAGGGGATCATGTTTCTGGGCGAAAGCGTCCATGAGGACGGAGTCAGGGTCTTCAGGACCCTGAAAGATAAGGATTTCCTGAAGGACTGGGGCTATAACGGTAAGCCGCAGCGCCAGAGCACGGCATACCTGAACGCTCAGAACTGGCTGCTGGAATATCGGGGCCGCCGGCAGAACGTCATCAGACTCAGTTATTGCGAAGAAGACGGCGCCATCCTCTGCGAGGTCTTCCTGAATCAGAAACGGGAATCGCTGTTCTGGAGGAGGTACACAAGAGAAAGCCTCAAGGAAAAGCTGAGCGGACAGAAGACGATTGAGAAAGGAGTCAGCTACGACCTTGATTACTGCTGCCTGACCTCAAGACTGCAGGCGGCTTGAAAACGGGAAGGAAGCGGACCGCTGATCAGCCGGTCCGCTTTTACATAGGTCAGTAATGATCATTCCTGGTCTGACAGCCGGCAAATGATATATAATAACATATAAGGGGGATTTTCTATGGACAGTCAATTCTATGATCTTAATAAATACAAGGCCGGACGCTCGACGCTGTTAATGGTCGGCATCTTCACGGCCGTCAACTGCGTTCTGGAGGCTCTGGACGCCGGTTATCAGCTGCTTTACGCGGCGGCGATCCCGCAGTTCAGCCTGCTTTTCGTCGGTGATCTGGAAACCCGCGCCGGCATCAGTCCGGTCATCACCGTTACCGTTCTGGTCATCATTCCGATCGTGCTTTATTTCCTGTGCTGGTTTCTTTCCAAGAAGGACGTCAGATGGCTGTTCATCGGCACGGCGCTGTTTATCGTCGATGCCGTCGTACTGGTCATCTTATGGTATCTGGTCAACTTCAGTTCTTCCCTGTGGCTCAACCTCCTCTTCGAAGGACTGATCCTGTTCCAGCTGATAACTTCCTGCCTGGCGGGAAAGCGGCTGAACGGCAACATCGAGGAAGCGGAAGCTCACGTTGAACAGATGTCAACGACCTTTGACGCTGATACCCAGCTTTATTCCTACAGCCGGGAAATGGCGAAGGAAAACAAGGTCGCCAAGACCGGAACCTTCATCGGCGTTCTGATTGCCTACTTTGCCCTGACCGTCGGCGGCATGGTTCCGATGCTGATATCTGACGAACCCTGGGCAGTCATCCTGTTCATTCTGGCAGTCATCGGTGCCCTCGCCTTCCTGATCATCGGCACGATCAGGATCTCGCCTTTTGTCGGAGCTGCCAACAGCGCCTACATGGTCAAGGACGGCAGCGTCTACCGCATCTCTTCCACCAACCGGGCCATGCAGATGAAACTTGATAACCTGAAGATGTTCGAGGAGACCGGCGATGCCTACCTGTGCACCTATGATGACTACAAGGGCAAGCAGCGCAAGATCACCATTCCCAAAGCCTACCCGGGCATTGAGAACATTCTGAAGTAAAAGGAAAAAACCGCCTCATCACTGAGACGGTTCTTTTCATCTGATCAGCGGCGCCTGAGCAGTCTGACTGCCGGAAGAGCAGCCAGCATGATGATCAGACAGATACCGTATTTGGAGAATGCCTGCTGTCTGATGCCGTTGAACTGGATCAGATCTCCAGCAGGTTCAGGATGGCCTGATAGTAACAGGCCGTCTGCATCAGCAGGGAATCGACGGTGACGAACTCGTCGTCGTCATGAATGCGGTAGTTATGCTTGCCGTCGTCACAGCCGAAGGCGACGATGCCGTGCATGTCCTTGGCGTAGGTGCCGCCTCCGATGGCCATCGGCTGGCTCTCGGTGTCGCCGGTGACGTCGACGTAGGCCTTCATCAGAGCCTTGATCATCGGGTGGTCCAGCGGGAAGAACAGCGGGTCAACGCCTTCCGTTTCGATGATGTAGCCCTGTCCGGCTTCTTCCAGCGGCCTGATGATGTCTTCCTTCTTCATGGTGACCGGGAAGCGGATGTCGATGCTGGCGCAGACGTCGCCGTCCTTTTTCTCGGCTACGCCCAGATTCATGGTGAGCTTGCCGTATTCGTCCTCAAAACCGACCGAGGCGTTTTTGCCGTTGTAGTCCAGACCGACCAGATCGTGGTAGACGTTGACGAACTCGTCGTCAATGCCGGCGTAATGGAGGGCCTCCATGGCGTAGGAGAGAGCGTTGACGCCCTTCTCCGGCAGGGAAGCGTGAGCGGCGGCGCCGTTGACGGTCAGCACGTCATCCTTCAGCTCAAAGCTGATCTCATGTTCATTAAGGTAGTCAGCCAGCCGCCTGGGGTCATAGCAGTTCGGCTTCAGGGTTACGGTGCACTTGGCCGGAACGATGTTGTGGGCGCTGCTGGCCTCGATGGCCAGGATCTTTTCGCTGGGCGCCCGCAGCGTGGCGAAGACCATGCCCTTCTCGCCGAAGACCAGGGGGAATTCGCCGTCGGGAGTAAAGCCGCAGTCGACGTAGCCTTCCTGTTCGACGTAGTGTTCCACGCCTCTTGAACCGCTTTCCTCATTGCAGCCCCAGATCAGCCTGACGCGCTTTCTGAACTGCGGTTCTCTATCCTTCAGCATCCTCAGAGCGGTCAGCGCGCAGACTCC
The DNA here is from genome assembly GCA_017442805.1 of Erysipelotrichaceae bacterium. Classification (GTDB taxonomy): domain Bacteria; phylum Bacillota_I; class Bacilli_A; order Erysipelotrichales; family Erysipelotrichaceae; genus UBA1783. The sequence continues at coordinate 10,680 of JAFRZA010000002.1, read as the reverse complement.
GGCGCCCTTGTCGTCGGAGGTGCCCCGTCCGTAGAGCATGTCGCCTTCCTGTCTCAGGACAAACGGATCGCTCGTCCAGTTTTCGGAAACCGGAACGACGTCCAGATGGGCCAGAATGCCGACGATCTCATCGCCCTGTCCCATTTCCACGTAGCCGCAGTAATTGTCCAGATTGACGGTCTTGAAGCCGTAGCCTTCCGCCAGCTTCAGGGCAGCGTTCAGGCAGTCGATGTTGGCCTGTCCGAAAGGAGGCGCGTCTTCAGCGTAGACGCTGGGGTAGCTTACCAGCATGCCCAGGTCTCTGATGATATCTTCCTTGTAGGGCAGAATGTCTTCCTTTTTCATATCTAAAATCCTCTTTCTAATTAAGTGCCGACTTTATTTCGATCTCATTGCGGTCGACGTCGTCATATTCGGTATAGTAACGGGCGATCAGCTGCTTGGATGAGCTGATCAGGCTGTCGAGTTTTTCGTAATAAAGGCTGGTAAACTGCTGAAGTTCCTTGAGCTGAACGCCTTCCTGGATCAGGGCGACGATCTCCCTGGAGAGTTTCATTTCCTCGAACAGTTCGGCCGTGAAGTCGCTGAGCCAGTAGCTTTCGGCCTGCTGGATGGAGATGAGGTCTTCCTTGAGCGCCTCAAAGGTGCCCAGCATGCTGGTCAGCAGCATGGCTTCGAGATCCTGCAGTCCTTCAAATTCCTTGGGAATGATCATCTTATTCACCTCAGTGTTATTATACAACGAAACCCCTGCTTTGGCTGACAAACATGCCCCTGTGACGGCAGGCAAATTGGCCGTCCGTGTTGAAATGAACCGTCAGGAAGTATATAATGAATGAGTATCTGGAGGGATACTGATGAAGAAAAAGAAAAAAACCTGGTTAACAGCGCTGCTGATAGTTCTGGCATTTATGCTGTGCTATGTCGGCGTCATGTCATTCGCCTATAACTACTTATATAAATACCCGATCGGCTATCTTGACAACATGGAAAGAAATGACGGCGCGCGTTTCTACCGCGTCATCTACAAGGAGAAGATCGGCAGCGACAAGCACACCCTGCTGTACTTCGCCAAGAGCAACAACGGCGTCGGTCTGGAATCCCATGTCGGCACCCTCTACTGCAAGTGGCCGGATTACCTGGCCAACTACTTCTGCAAGCCGACCAGTTCCTACTACATCCCGGTCAACACCATCTCCTACGGCGTGACCAGCGATGATGAGCACATGTGCTACCTCTTCGGCTCCACATCTGACGAGAACACCGTCAGAGTGGTCGTGACCTTCGTCAGAGGGGAAAACGACGAAGTGGCCATTGAGATGGAACTGCTGCCCTATGAAAAGGTCAAGAACACCAAGTGCTACTACACGCTGAACTTCGACAGTTCACTGGCCCAGTATCCCAGCCGGATCGTCGGCTACAACGCCAACGACGGCATTACCTTCCAGTACAAGGGCCAGCCCTTCGAGGAAGGCCAGTACACCCCCGAGAATTAAGAAAGACTGCCGCAAGGCAGTCTTTAATGTGTCTTTCCGTCCTTCAGGTAAGCCGTATATTTCTTCGATGAGCCCCGGCACTGATCCGCCGGGTATTTCTCCTCGTTCTTCTTCATCTTGGCCCGGATGATCTCAATGGGATCAGCGTCCAGCGCCTGGCACATGTCCAGGCAGTAGGTCATGACGTCAGCCAGCTCTTCGCAGACCCGCTCGCGGTCAAAGACTTCGTCGGAAAACTGGAAATGTTCCAGCAGTTCGTTGGCTTCCAGCACGATCGATTTGGCCAGATTGGCGGGGGTATGGAACTTGTGCCAGTCCCGCTCGTCGTTGAATTTTCTCAGGTATGCCATCAGTTCATCCATGTTCTTCACCTCCCTGCCATTATAACATTTTCTGCTTGTATCGGTTTTCATACTGTGCTATGATGATAGGGCCGTAGGGGTGTCGTACAATGGTAGTACAGCGGTCTCCAAAACCGCTGACGCGGGTTCAATTCCTGCCACCCCTGCCATCGATGAATGAAGTCCGCAAGGGCTTTTTTCTTTCTGCTGATCATCAGAACCGTAAAAAAGAGCGCCGCTTCTCTCAAGCAGCGCTCTTTGTCATCTGAGATTAATTATCCTGTACCAGGTAGGAAGCGTAATTCGTCTTTATGAGATTGTAGAGGTCAATGTCATAAATGGTGAAGTTGTGCTTCTTGAAGTAGAAGGTGTACATGTCCTGGGTAATGGAACTCAGGCCCTTCAGGTAGCTGACGAAGTCGTTCTTCAGCTGAGTCAGGTTGTTGTTGGTGACCTGGACGACGAAGGCCTTGGTGCCGGTGTTGTCGGTCAGGACCTCAGAGAGTCCCGGAGTAGTGACGGTCTTGAGGTATTCGCTGACGATGGTGTCATAACCGGAAGTTGCCGTGGTATACAGGGCTTCGGCAGCCAGCTTGTAGGCGTCGGATGATTCATCCATGTACTTCTTGGCTACGGCGTCAAAGGTTTCGCCGGCCTTCAGTTCCGCCAGAGCAGCAGCGGCTCTTTCCTTGAAGTCGGCCGTTTCGTTCTCTTCGGTTTCGAAACTCAGCACTCTGACCTTCAGGGGAGCGTACTTGGCAGTCAGGTCATCCCAGTTGTCTTCGATGTACTTGTCGATCATCCTGTCGCTCTTGACGGAGTCGACGACGTCTTCCATCAGTTCTTCCTCACTGGCGTAGCCCAGAGCCTTCAGGGCCGCGGCCAGATCGTCGTAACCGGCGACGGTTTCATCGAACTGCTTCCTGGCTTCAGCGGTGATCTCATCGGTGGTTTCGATTTCGGCGTTGACGATGTACTTGGCGGTCTGCTTGATCAGGTAGTCGCCGGAGTCATAATCGCGCATGACCTCATAGAAGTCATTCTTGGTAACCTTGGTCTTGCCGATGGTGAACAGCGGCTGGTTGCCGTTGGTAAGCTTGCCGTGGGCATCGCCGCAGCCGGCCAGCAGGCAGACCATCAGGATGGCAATGAACGCTAATGTGATCTTCTTCATGTTTCTAGTCCTCGCTTTCCAGGCCGAGCTCACTCTTGATGTAAGCTTCGATGTCAGGATCGGAGAATGTTACTCCGGCTTCCTGCGCGGCTTTCCACATGATCTCGTTGGCGACATTCTCAAAATCGCTGAGGATGCGGGAAGCAAAATCGGTCTCGTTGCGGAAATCATCCAGAGAAGTGGAATCGCACTTGATCAGGAAGTAGCCGTAATTCTCGGAGAAGACCCAGTCGCTGACCTCGCCGGCGCTGAGCTTCAGGGACGCTTCGGTGAACTCGCTTACCAGAGTGTCGGTAGCGGAATCGACGTAGCCGAGCTTGCCGCCGCTGGAAGCGGTGGAAGAGTCTTCGGAGAAGGCCTTGGCGAAATCGGCGAAGTTTCCGGCGCCGTACTGCTCGGAAGCCCAGGCTTCCTGAGCCTTCTGCAGTCTTTCCTTTTCGTCAGCCGTCGGGTTCTTGGGATCCTCGAACTTGATCAGGCAGTAACTGATGACGCGGGGACTGTACTTTTCCATGAAGGCGTCATCAACGTATTCTTCGGCATGTTCGGAAACAAACTTGGTTGACAATTCCCTGGACTTGATGGAGTACAGCATGTAGGTCTTGAAATCGCTGTATCCGTAGTAAGACTGAGCGATCTGATTGAGATAACTCAGACCGCCGTAGGATGAATACATCTCGGCATAGTAATCGGTATAGCTCTGAGCTTCCGTTTCCAGTTCGGTAGTTGTTTCTACGGCATTGTCCAGAACCGCATTGGAGAACTGCTGGGTAATCAGACTCTCGCCGTAGTATTTGTAGAGACCGTCATACAGGTCATCCATGGTCGTGTAGTTCTTGTCGACGCCGTAAGCGACGCTCTTGCCGCCCACTGACTTGCCCGGCAGATCATCCTTGTGCTGATCGTAGGCAAAGAAGATGGAGATGGCGACAAAGAAAACGGCTATGACGACTACGAACCAATTTTCCTTAATAAACTTTTTCATAAAAACCTCCAAACGCTTACTTATTATAATAAATATGTCCATATAATTCAATGTGAATATTATGTGAAATTTAGGCGAAAAGGGGTTAATGTCTACCAGGGCTGTGATGATATGTTATAATGAATTGATTCAGGAGGCTTAACATGAAACGTCTGGAAATTAAGGATCTGCACGTCAGTGTTGAAGATAAAGAAATACTCAAGGGAGTCAGCCTTACGGTCAATGAAGGCGAAGTGCACGCCCTGATGGGACCTAACGGCAACGGCAAGAGCACCCTGCTGATGACCGTCATGGGCCATCCCGCCTACAGGGTCACTTCCGGCTCCATTACCCTGGACGGTCAGGACCTGCTGGCCATGAGCGTCGACGCCCGCAGCAAGGCCGGTCTTTTTCTGGGCATGCAGTATCCCCAGACCATCGACGGGGTCACCAACTCCGACTTTCTGAAGGCCGCGGTCAACGCCCACCGGGATGAACCGATTTCGCTGTTCACCTTCATCAGGCAGATGGACAAAGCCTTCAGCGATCTGGGCATGAAGGATGACCTGGCTCACCGCTACATGAACGAAGGCTTCTCGGGCGGAGAAAAGAAGCGGAACGAGATCGTTCAGATGAAGCTTCTGAAACCCGATCTGGCGATGCTGGATGAGATCGACTCCGGTCTGGACATCGATGCCCTGAAGATCGTCGCCGACAACATCAATGAAATGCATGAATCAAATAACATGGCTGCCATCATCGTCTCCCACTACGAGAGATTCCTTGAATATGTCAGACCGGCCTTTGCCCATGTGCTGGTCGACGGCCGCATCGTGGCCTCAGGCGGCTATGAGCTGGTCGAAAAGATCGACACCGAAGGCTACGAATGGCTGAAGGCACAGAACGTCGAGTTCAAGAAGGAAGAAGTTCCCGTCAGAGTCTCGCTGGGTTCCTGCGCGGTAAATCAGAAGGGAAGAAAGAATGGAAACGGTTAGTTCTTCTCAGACCGTCGTCATTTCATCATCGGACAGCCAGTCCGTCAGCCGGCAGTTCGCCGTACAGGGAGAGACTTATCTGGTCATGATGATCGAGGGAGACCGTAAACTTGATCTGCAGCTGGAAGTCCGGGCCCTTGAGGGCAGCCGGATGACCTTTCTGCTGATCAATCATAACCGGGAAGAAGTCATCCTTCACGACAGCTATCATCTGGAAGCGGACAGCGAAAGCGTGATCGCCTACTGCCAGCTCAACGACTATCCTCTGCAGGCTGACGGCGAGTATCATCTGGACGGCCAGGGCGCCAGCCTGAAGGTACAGAACGCCGCCATGACCTCCGACAACAAGGTCTTCCGGCAGAATACCCTGCACAATGAGCGCAATACAACTGCCAACGTCAACAACTACGGCATCGCCATGAAGGGAGGCAGCTGCGACTTTGACGTCCGCAACCGCATCGGTAAGGGCTGTCACGGCTCCGAGACCCACCAGACCTCCCGCATCCTGACCTATGACAGTCAGTCCAGGGGCAGGATCCTGCCGGTGCTTTACATTGATGACAACGACGTCCGGGCATCCCACGCCGCCACCATGGGTCAGCCGGACCGTGATCAGATCTTCTACATGCAGACCAGGGGCCTCAGCTATCAGGAAGCGATGAAGCTGATCACCGTCGGCTATCTGTTGCCGGTCAGCGAAGTCATCGACGATGAGAACATTAACAGCCTGTTAAGACAGGAGATAGAAACGAAGGTCAGCGAATGTTTGATGTAAGTAAGATCCGCAATGATTTCCCGATGCTCAGGCGGGAAAAAGAACTGATATATCTGGACAACAGTGCCACCGCCTTCAAGCCGCAGAGCGTCATCGACGCGGAGAAGGCCTACTACACTGATTTCAGCGCGAACATTCACCGCGGCGACTATGAGCTCAGCTACCGGGCCGATCAGGCCTATGACGGCGCCCGCAAGACGCTGGCTGATTTTATCCACGCTGATACCGATGAGATCATCTTCACTTCCGGCACCACCCAGGGCCTCAACATGGCCGCTTACGGGCTGGAAAAGCTGATCGGTGAGGGCGATGTCATTCTCTCAACGCTGGCCGAGCATGCCTCCAACATTTTGCCCTGGTTCCGCCTGGCGGAAAGAACGGGAGCCCGCGTCGAGTTCATCCCGCTGGAAAAGGACGGTCACCTGTCCGTGGAAAACTTCCGCAGGGCTCTTCATGAAAGAGTCAGGATCGTCGCCGTTGCCCAGGTCACCAACGTGCTGGGACACTGCGCCGACATTAAGGAGATCACGAGGCTGGCTCACGAAAAGGGAGCCGTCGTGGTTGTCGACGGCGCTCAGAGCGTCCCCCACAAGAAGGTGGACGTCAGGGACCTTGACTGCGACCTGCTGGCTTTCTCCGGCCACAAGATGTGCGGCCCGACCGGCATCGGCGTGCTTTACGGAAAAATGGAAATCCTGGAAAAACTGGAGCCGATGCTGCTGGGAGGCGGCGCCAACAAGCGCTTCAGCAGCCATGGCGATCTGATCCTTTCCCGCATTCCCGAGCGCTTTGAAGCCGGTACCGTGCCGATCGCCCAGGCCGTCGGTCTGGCGGAGGCAGCCAGATATCTGCAGTCCCTCGGCATGGACAGCATCGAAGCCTATGAACGTGAACTGAAACAGTATCTTTCCGGAAAACTGAAGGAACTGGACAACATCGAATTCTACAATCCCGGATCCGAAGCGGCGATCTGTTCCTTCAACGTGAAGGGCGTCTTCGCCCAGGACGCCGGAACCTACCTTTCCAGCCATAACATCGCGGTAAGAAGCGGCAATCACTGCGCCAAGATGCTGGTGGAACACCTGGGAGTCGACGCCACCGTGCGCGCCTCAATGTATTTCTACAACACCAGAGAAGAGGCAGACCGGCTGGTGGAAGTCCTGAAGGACTGCACGCTGGAAAAATGCATTGACATATTCCTGTAGAACGGAGGTTGGAAATGAATAAGCTTTTCGAAGATCCGATCATCCTGAGAGAGATCATCATGGATCATTATGAATATCCCCGCAATCACAGCCTGGTCGAAGACGGCAAATACCATAAGATCCACATGGCTTCCGAGTCATGCATCGACGACATCCACGTTCAGGCTGACATCGAAGACGGCATCGTGAAGGACGTCCGTTTTGACGGCGTTGCCTGCACCATTTCCACGGCTTCCACTTCCATCATGACCCAGCTGGTCAAGGGCAAGACCGTTGAAGAGGCCAGGGTCATCATTGAGAACTACTTCAACATGATCGACGGCCAGCCCTACGACGAGGAACTGCTGGACGAAGCCGTCTGCATGAAGAATGTCGGCAAGCAGGCCAACCGCATCAAGTGCGCCACCATCGGCTGGAACGGTCTCAAACAGCTGCTGGAAGAGGGTGAAGAGCAGTGAGTGAGGAAAAGAACAGGGACCTTTTCAAGACGCAGGACGAATACCAGTACGGTTTTTCCGACGTCAATGAAAACGTCTTTACCACCGGAAAGGGCCTGACCAGGGAAACGGTCATCGCCATTTCCCGGATCAAGAACGAGCCCGAATGGTTCCTTCAGTTCCGTCTGAAGGCCTTTGAGGCGTTCGAAAGGATGCCGATGCCGGACTTCGGACCGGACATGAGCGATCTGGATTTCGATGACTATACCTACTACATCCGTCCGACGGACAGAAAGACCAACGACTGGGACGAAGTCCCGGAAAACATCAAGAACACCTTTGAGAAACTGGGCATTCCGGAAAGCGAACGGAAGTTCTTCGCCGGCGTGACCTCACAATACGATTCCGAGGTCGTCTACCACAACATGCTTCACGAGGTCAACGACAAGGGCGTCATCTTCCTGGACATCGATACCGCCATCCAGATGTATCCCGATCTGGTTAAGGAGTATTTCGGCACCGTCGTGCCTTATTCCGACAACAAGTTCGCGGCGCTCAACAGCTGCTGCTTCTCGGGCGGCTCGTTCATCTACGTGCCTCCGGGAGTAACATTGGAAAAGCCGCTGCAGTCCTATTTCCGCATCAATTCGGAAAGAAGCGGCCAGTTTGAGAGAACGCTGATCATCGTCGACGAAGGCGCCAACGTCAACTACGTCGAAGGCTGCACCGCCCCGATCTATCAGAAGGATTCCCTGCACGCCGCCGTCGTTGAGATCGTCGTCAAGAAAAACGCCAAGGCCAGATACAACACCATTCAGAACTGGTCGACCAACATCCTCAACCTGACCACTCAGAGAGCCTGGGTCGGCGAAAACGCCTTAATGGAATGGGTTGACGGCAACATCGGCTCATCGATCACCATGAAGTATCCCTGCTGCCTGCTGGCTCAAAGGGGCGCCAAGGGCATGACCGTCACCATCGCCGTGGCCAGCCGCGTTCAGAAACAGGATACCGGCGCCAAGATGATCCATCTGGCACCCGATACCTCCAGTTCCATCATCTCCAAGTCGGTTGCCCGTCTGGGCGGGGAAGCCAACTTCCGCGACTGGGTGACCATCGCTCCCAAGGCTGACAATGCCAGGACCCGGATCGAGTGCGATACATTGATCCTGGATGAAATGTCGCGCAGCGACACCATCCCCAAGAACGTCGTCCGCAACGACCGCTGCACCCTGGAGCACGAAGCCACCGTCTCCAAGGTCTCCGATGAGGAACTGTTCTACCTGATGTCCAGGGGATTGACGGAAGCTCAGGCCATGCAGATGATCGTCATGGGATTCCTCGAACCCTTCACCAAGGAACTGCCGGTCGAATATGCCGTTGAACTCAATCAGCTGCTGAAGATCGACATGGAAGGCGCCGTCGGTTAGGAGAACAGCCATGATCTATCAGAAAACCGTTGAGGGAAACTTTGACGAAATCGTCGAAAGAATCACTCAGGGCATCATGTCCAGCCGCACCGGTTACAGCGTCACCGAAGAAGCCAATTATCAGACCCATGGCCATAAGGTGGCCGTCAGGATGATCCAGCGCTTTGCCTCCACGATCGGCGAAAGGGTCGCCCTGCAGCTGACTTTCATCCAACAGGATGATGAGCAGGTCGAGGTATGCGGCATCGCCAGCGGCTTTGAGGGACTGCTGTTTCTGCACAGCCCATCCGGCCAGAAAGAAGCCATTGAAACGCTTAAGAAGATAACGGAAGAACTCTGATTCTTCCTTTCTTTCGGAAAGAAAACACCGTTTTCCGGTGTTTCATTCTTCGTAGAATTTTCCCTGCCACCAGTCTTCCCCGGCCATGATCTTGTCGATGTCGTTGATGACGCTGACCTTCTTAAGCGTCCACTCGGGGGCCAGCAGTTCTTCCCGTAAGCCGTCGCCGGTGAGCCGCTCGATGATGATGTCCGACCTTAACAGCGTCAGCTGGCGGGCTACCAGGCGGGTGTACTGTTCCTTACTTAGCAGGGGGAAGGGTTCTCTAAGGTATCTTTCACCCAGCGGGGTGCTGCGGCAGACGTGCAGCATGTGGAATTTGACGGCCTGGATCGGCAGTCTACCGACCTGCCGGGCCGTTTCCAGCATCATTTCCTCGCTTTCGCTCATCCAGCCGTTGATCAGGTGAACGGATACATTGATGTCTGTGTCCTTCAGAAGATCCAGGCAGTCCAGAAAACTCCGGTAGTCATGGCCGCGGTTCATTTCCCTGAGCGTCTGATCGTGGACCGACTGCAGGCCCAGCTCCAGCCAGACGGGCTTGACGGCGGTCAGCGAGCTGAGGTAGGCGATCTTCTCTTCATCCAGGCAGTCGGTTCTGGTCGCGATCACCAGTCCGTAAATGTCACCGGCTTCAATGAAGGGCTGATAGATCTCCCTGAGTCTTTCCAGCGGAGCGTTGGTGTTGGAATAGGACTGGAAGTAAGCCAGAGGCAGACCGTCCGGCCACTTGTTCTGAAAGATCGGCAGTCTCTGGCGGTACTGCCTTACCAGGTCGCGGTCGGAAAGGGCGGGGAAGGCGTTGGAACCGCCGGCACAGTAAAGACAGCCGCCGAAGGAAACCGTGCCGTCACGGTTGGGACAGGTGAACGGCCCGTCCAGGGGCACCTTGTAGATCTTGCGTCCGTACTTCCGCTGGGAATAGTAGTTCCAGGTCAGATAGCGCTTGTTGTCCAGTGAATAGGGAAACGGATTGTTCATGATAACATTATAATACCTGAAGATTCTGAACTAAGAGCATAATTGACTTTTATTGGGGAACTGATAAGATAGTAATAGCGTTGAACAGGACCAGTAGGCAGTAAGGCGGCCTTCAGAAAGCCGGTGGTTGATGCGAACCGGTGCGCCGAATGCTGAACTCAGCCTGGGAGCTGAAAGCAGGACTGCTTTAAAGTCGCAAGAGTGGACATTAAGTCAACTAAGGTGGTACCGCCCGCAAAGGGTCCTTAGAGTAGCACCTTTTATTTTGTTTAAGGAGTGAGAGTTTATGAGCTACAATCATGAAGCAACCGAAAAGAAATGGCGTAAGTACTGGGAAGAAAACAAGACGTTCAAGACCGACATCCGCGATTTCTCCAAGCCCAAGTACTATGTCCTCGAAATGTTCCCCTACCCCAGCGGTCAGGGCCTGCATGTCGGCCATCCGGAAGGCTACACGGCCACGGACATCGTCTGCCGCAAGAAGAGAATGGAGGGCTACAATGTCCTGCACCCCATCGGCTTTGACTCCTTCGGTCTGCCGG
>JAFRZA010000011.1 GCA_017442805.1 Erysipelotrichaceae bacterium | reverse complement strand
TTGAACTACACCTGCATGGAAATGGCGGTCCAGACGAGGATCGAACTCGCGATCTCCTCCGTGACAGGGAGGCATGTTAAACCACTACACCACTGGACCAGATTTAGAAAGAATCGATGGCGGAGAAAGAGGGATTTGAACCCTCGCGCCAGTTTCCCGACCTACACCCTTAGCAGGGGCGCCTCTTCGACCACTTGAGTATTTCTCCATGCCAAGGTTCTTCGTGCTCATATATATTAGCATACATATTTGAATCAATGCAAGTATTATTTTTGATTTTTTACCCGGACGGAAACGGATGTTTTCCGCTGTTTAAAAAGGCTGAATGCGGGTTTTTTCATGACGGCTTAACAAAAATGCTATAATGAAAATATGAAAGGCGAAGACGAAATCACCGGGCAGTACAGCGATCTGGCTGATGAGGCGGTCAGGCTGAAACTGGTCTCCAACTACGATAATCAGCTGATGTACTACATTTACGAAAGCGGCAGGGACGACATCGTCGGTTACTGCGACCTGCGGATCGGCCACTCTCCGTATCTGTATTACTACGGCAACATCGGTTATCGGATCAAGCCGGAGTATCAGGGTCACAATTACGCCCTGCACGCCGTCAGGCTTCTTTTAAATGTCGCCCGGAGCATTGATGAGCAGTATCTCATCCTTACCGTCTCGCCCGACAATACGCCTTCCGTCCGCACCATTGAAAAGACGGGAGCCAGATATCTGAAAACCGTCAGGGTACCGCTGTGGCACCCGCTGTATCACAATGAACGGGTAAAGATGATTTACCGTATCGACTTATAGGAGGAACATTTATGCGTTTTGGAGTAGTGGGTACAAATTTCGTCTCTGATTTCTTCATGACCGGAGCTTCTTTCGTTGAGCAGATCGAAGTGACTTCCGTCTGTTCGGGACACCGGGAAAATGCCGAGAAGTTCGCTGAGAAGTACGGCATCCCCAATGTCTATGACAACTACATCGAGATGATGGAAAGCGGCAGCATCGACGCCATCTACCTGGCCGTGCCCAACCGCAGTCACTATGAGATGACACTGCAGTGCCTGAAGCGGCACATGCCGACCTTCTGCGAAAAGCCGATGGGCGGCAACTACCGCCAGGTCAGGGAAATGATCCAGGCCTCCATCGACAACAAGACCTATCTGCATGACGGCACCATTCCGATGTATTCACCAAACCTCAAGGTCATTAAGGAATACCTGGGAAAGATCGGCCGCGTCCGCAGGGCGCTCTTCAACTTCGGCAAGTACTCATCACGCTATGACGCCTATCTGAGAGGCGAAAACCCCACCACCTTCCGCTCTGAACTGTATAACGGTTCCCTGATGGATCTGGGCATCTACGTCATCGCCGACATCGTCGCCCTCTTCGGCAAGCCGCAGGAGATCTATTCCGAAGCCAGCATCCTGGAAAGCGGCGCCGACTGCATGGGCGTTTCCGTCCTGAAGTATGACGGCTTTGACGCCATCGCCTGGCATTCCAAGGTCACCGATACGGAAATCGTTTCCGAGATCCAGGGTGAGCAGGGAACCATCTACATTCCCCATCTCTCCCTGCTTGATGAGATCTACTACCGTCCCAGAGGCGGTGAAAAGGTCAGGATCGGTGAGCAGTTCGACCATCAGTTCGCCAACGAACTCAGAGACTTCGTCTACGGCGTGGAAAACGGTCTGGATCAGTCCGTCATGAACCCCTTCCAGCAGGTGCTGGACATCCATGAGGTGCTGACCGAGTGCCGTCTGAAGGCCGGCATAATCTTCGACTGCGACGGTGAGGTCAATGGATAAAAGCTACGGACTTGTTCTGGAAGGCGGCGGCTTCCGCGGCAGCTATACCGCGGGAGCGCTGAAATGGCTCAATGACAACGGCATTCATTTCGACTACGCGGTGACCATTTCGGCGGCGGCCTGTTACGGCTATAACTACATGGCTCAGCTGGACGATGTCAATAAGCGCATTTCCATCGACGGGGTCACCGATAAGAATGTCTTCGGTCCCAAGGCCTTCATCAGGGAAAAGAGCATCATTTCCTTTTCCTATCTGATCGACAACTACTTCAAGGCCACCTATGGGGATGCCCTGAGGCAGCTGCGTCAGCGCGACTGCAAGATCGAAGTCGGCGTCTTCAACATGACCAGACAGCAGCTGGAGTACTATGACCAGCACGGGCTTGATGAAGACATCAGGATCATTCAGGCGGCCTGCTCGCTGCCGATCGTCAGCCGGATGGTCGAAGTCAACGGCCAGAAGTTTCTGGACGGCGGCATCCGCCACATGGTCTCCATCGACCGCAGCAGGGAAACCGGCCACACCAAGCATCTGGTCATCGTCACCAAGGACAAAAACTATGTCCGCAAGCCCAACGGCTTTGCGACTGATATGCTGCTGAGAATGCTGTATCGCAACTACCCCGTGATGCTTGAAACGCTGGATCACAGGGTCGAGACCTATTATCAGGAGATGAATGACGTCTATGAGCTGGAAAACAGCGGTGACGCCATTCTGATCAGGCCGAGCCGGGATACCGGTGTAGGCCGTTTTTCGGGCACCAGAGCGCAGATCGAGGAGATGTATGCTCTGGGCTATCAGGACATGGAAGAGCGCAGGGAAGACATCCTGAAGTTCCTGGAGGTGAAGTAGAATGAAACTTGGCATTGCCGGAGCCGGATTGATCGTGGAAACACTGATGCAGTTCATCGATGAAGTCAGGGAAGTGGAAAAAGTCGCCATCTGCTCCCTGCCGACTGACCGGGAAAGGATGGAGATGTTCTCCCGGGAACATGACATCGGTAAGATTTATTATGACTTCGAGGAGATGCTGAAGGATGGGGAAGTGGAGACCGTCTATCTCGGGGTTCCCAACTTCATGCATTACACCATGGGCAAAAAGGCCCTGGAAGCGGGCAAGAACGTGATCATGGAAAAGCCCTTCTGTTCCAGCTTCGCTCAGGCTCAGCATCTGGCGGATCTGGCCTACCGGAATGATCTGATCATCGTTGAGGCCATCACCAATCAGTACAACCCCAACTTCCTGAAGATGAAGCAGCTGCTGCCGCAGATCGGGGAAGTGAAGATCGTCAATCTCAACTATACGCAGTATTCGTCCCGCTATGACGATTTCCGCAGGGGGATCATCAAGCCGGCCTTTGACGTTACCAAGTCCGGCGGAGCGCTGATGGACCTGAACGTCTACAACGTTCACGTCTGTCTGGGCTTGCTGGGCAAGCCCAAGGCCGTCCATTATTACCCCAACATCGAAAAGAACATCGATACCTCGGGCATTCTGGTGCTGGAGTACGATGACTTCCAGGCTTCCCTGGTCGCTGCCAAGGACTGCGGCGCGCCGCTGCTCAACTGTGTTCAGGGCAATAAGGGATGCCTCTACACTTCTTCGCCGCTGTTCACCCTGACGGATTTCTCCTTCCGTCTCAACGGCCAGCCGGCGATGCACTACGATCTGGACGGCGGCATGCACCGCATGAAGCCGGAATTCCTGGAATTCGTCGACATCATCGATAATCATGACGCGCCGAAGGCTGCTGAGCATCTTCAGCACACGCTGGATGTCATGGAAGTGCTGACGCTGGCCCGTCAGAGCGCCGGCATCGTCTTCCCCGATGATGAGAACCTGTAGGGAGGCTGTATTATGAAAAAACTGCTTGCGGCATCATGCGCGCTTATGCTGATCGTCTGTCTGGCCGGCTGTTCGGGCAGGAAGACCTTTGATACCGGACTGGGCATCCGCTTTGTTCTGGACAAAACCTTTGAAGCCGAAGACGGCATCGGCTATGATTTCGGCTTTTCCAACGAGAAAAGCCTGCTGGATTCTTCCGAAAAGGAATATGAAGAAAAGTTCATCATCATTCTCGGAATCGCCGATACCTTCTCCGATCTGAGGGAAAGCGAGCCCCAGATCGGCGAGGATCTGAAGAACTACGTCGATTTCCAGACCCAGAACGGCGAGCTTGAAGACGTCCGGGAAATCGATAAGGGCTACAGCAGTGAGACAGTGGAAGAAGGATATTACTATCGCAATGTCTATCTGAAGGGACGGAGGTCATTCTACACGGTCACCTTCATCTGTTCGGATTCATCTGCCCAGGCCAAGGCCCAGATCGATGAGATCGTCGGCAGAATAAAACTGTAAGGAAAAACGGTCATCGACAGGAAAAATGAAAGACCTGAGATCAGCAGATCAGCTTATCTCAGGTCTTTTTCATTTCTGCTTATAGACGGACAGGAAGTCGGCCAGCTTTTCCATGCACTCGCGCAGGATCTCGATGCGGGGAAGGTAGACGATGCGGAAGTGGTCGGGATCAGCCCAGTTGAAACCCTTGCCGTGAACGATCAGCACCTTCTTCTCCTTCAACAGGTCCAGAGCGAACTGTTCATCGTCATGGATGTTGAAACGCTTAATGTCCAGTTTCGGAAAGATGTAGAAGGCGGCCTGGGGTCTGACGGCGCTGAGACCGGGAATCTGCTGAACGGCGTCGTAGATGAAGTCACGCTGTTCCCTGAGGCGTCCGCCGGGAATGATGTAGCTGTTGACGCTCTGATGGCCGCCCAGGGCAGTCTGAATGATCGACTGTCCGGGCACGTTGGAGCATAAGCGCATGTTCGACAGCATGTTAATTCCCTGAATGTAGTCACTGGCCAGTTTCTTATTTCCGCTCAGGATCATCCAGCCGACGCGGTAGCCGGCGATCATGTGCGACTTGGAAAGGCCGCTGAAGGTAACGCAGAACAGATCATCGGCCAGCGAGGCAATGGAGGTATGCTTAAGGTCGTCCATGACCAGCCGGTCGTAGATCTCGTCGGAGAAGATGATCAGCTTGTGCTGCCGGGCGATCTCGACGATCTGTTCCAGTATCTCCACGGGATAGAGAACGCCGGTAGGGTTGTTGGGGTTGATGACGACGATGGCCTTGGTCCGCGAGTTGATCTTGTTTCTGATGTCATCCATATCGGGATACCAGTTGTTTTCCTCGTTGCAGATGTAGTGCACCGCCTTTCCGCCGGCCAGGGTGGCGCAGGCGGTCCACAGCGGGTAGTCAGGCGAGGGGATCAGGATCTCATCGCCGTTATCCAGCAGGGCGCTCATCGACAGGTTGATCAGTTCGCTGACGCCGTTGCCGGTGTAGATGTCTTCCATGGTAACGTTGGGAAGGCCTCTAAGCTGGGCGTACTGCATGATGGCCTTGCGGGCGCTGAAGAGGCCCTTGGAATCCGAGTAGCCTTCGCATTCGGTGAGCTGAGAGGACATGTCGTAGATGATCTCATCGGGAGTGCGGAAGCCGAAAGGCGCCGGGTTGCCGATGTTGAGCTTGAGGATGTGGGTGCCGTTGTTTTCCATCTCCCGGGCCAGTTCGACGACCGGTCCGCGTACGTCGTAGAGAACGTTGTCCAACTTGGTGGACTTGCGGAAATAGGAAGAGTAGCTGCTTTCGCTTTTCCTTTCTTCCTCGTCAAAGTAGTCTTCGCTGACTTCCAGAGCGCCGGTCAGCCAGCTGATGACATCCCGGCGCGGTCTGACCTTGCCGGAGAGATACTGACTGATGTGGCTCTTTCCCAGAGGAATGCCTTCCTTCTTGGCCAGATTGACCAGATCGACCTGCTTGCAGCCCCTTCTGTCCATGGCGTTTTTTAACTTTTCCGCAAATGATTCACCGTACATTTAAGACACCTCGCTTTACGTTGAACTTCCGGCCCAAAAGCCGGCAAAACGGCTGTATTGTTCTAATGATAACACCGCGGCATGATCAAATCAACACGGAAGTTTAAAAATAAATTGAACTATCGATGAAAATATTTGAACTTAATGCGTGTTCTGCGGCTGTTTATATCCCATTTGGGTAATCTTTCAGGATTATGGCGGCTGCCGGAGTATATTCTAGTACAGGAGAACTGCGCTATGAATTTCAAGGAAATGGAAAGAAGGACCAGGGATCTCTTTGAACTGTACAACCGGACCGCCTTCATCAGTTTCACCCTGAAACAGGACGATGACAGCCAGAAGTTCTGTCAGAGCGTCAACTACGTTCTGGAGAGCCTGCCGGAAGAGTACAATTTCATTCTGGTCAGAGAATATGTCGAACACGCTCCGCGTTACTGGTGGCAGCTTTACTACTCCAAGACGACCTACTACCGGCTGAAGAAGAAGGCCATGGCAGAGCTGCTGCGTCGCTTGAAATGGTAGGTCATGGATGATAAAATAACCTTAAGAGAAAAACATAAAAAACAGGAGGAATAATATGTTGAAAGGTATTGCGGCGAGCAGTGGCATTACGATTGCGAAAGCATACAAGCTGGAGACGCCGGAAGTCAAAATCGAAAAGAAGACCGGCTGCGATCCGGCTGCCGAATTTGCCCGCTTTAAGAATGCTCTGAAGAAGTGCAAGGAAGATATTCAGAAGATCAAGGATGCCGCTGTCGGCCGTCTGTCCGATGAGGAACTGGCCATCTTCGACGCTCACCTGATGGTTGCCGAAGACCCGGCCATGGAGTCCGAAGTGCAGAACATGTGCGAAAACGAGAAGGTCAACTGCGACTACGCTCTGGATACGGTGGCCAACAACTACATTTCCATGTTTGAGTCACTGGATGATGAATACATGAGGGAAAGAGCAGCCGACATCCGCGACGTTACCAGAAGGATCAAGTATCACATTCTCGGCATCGACATCGCTGACCTGTCTCTGATCAACGAAGAGAGCATCGTGGTAGCCCACGACCTGACTCCCTCCGATACCGCTCAGTTAAACAAGCAGTATACCAAGGGCTTCGCTACCGAAGTCGGCGGCCGTACTTCCCACTCCGCCATCATGGCCAGAAGCCTGGAGATCCCGGCTGTCGTCGGCATCGAGCACGTCATGAGCGAAGTCAAGCACGGCGATCTGCTGATCCTGGACGCCATCAAGGGCGAACTGCTGATCAACCCCGATCAGGCTACCGTTGCCGAGTATCAGAAGAAGGCAGACGCCTACCGTGAGGAAGTCGAGGCTCTCAAGGTCCTCAAGGACGCCAAGAGCTGCACCACCGACGGACACGAAGTCCTGCTGGTTGCCAACATCGGCACGCCCAATGACGTCGACGGCGTCATCGCCAACGGCGGCGAAGGCGTCGGTCTGTACCGTACCGAATTCCTGTACATGAACGCTCAGGCCCTGCCGACCGAAGAGGAGCAGTTTGAAGCTTATAAGAAGGTTCTGGAAGCCATGAACCCCAAGCCGGTCGTGGTCAGAACTCTGGACATCGGCGGCGACAAGAAACTGCCGTATCTGCCCATCGATCCGGAAATGAACCCCTTCCTGGGCTACCGCGCCATCAGACTGTGCCTGGACCGCAAGGACATCTTCAGGACTCAGCTGAGAGCTCTGATCAGAGCCAGCGCGTTCGGCAAGCTGGAGATCATGTTCCCGATGATCGCCACGCTGGGCGAATTCCGCGAAGCCAGGAAGGTCTTTGAGGAGGAAAAGGCCAAGCTGATCGCCGAAGGCGTCAAGGTCGGCGATGACATTGAAGTCGGCATGATGGTCGAGATCCCGGCCGCTGCCGTCCTGGCTGATCAGTTCGCCAAGGAAGCTGACTTCTTCTCCATCGGCACCAATGACCTGATCCAGTACTCCATGGCTGCCGACAGAATGAGCGAGAAGGTCGCTTATCTCTATCAGCCGTTCAACCCCTCCATCCTCAAGCTCATCAAGATGACCATTGACGGAGCCCACAAGGAAGGCAAGTGGTGCGGCATGTGCGGTGAAATGGCCGGTGAACCCGATGCCATCAGCGTGCTGATGGGTCTGGGCCTGGACGAATTCTCCATGAGCGCCACCAGCATCCTGCGCGCCAGAAAGGTCGCCAACAGCGTCTGTTACGAAGACATGAAGAAGCTGGCCGACAAGGCTCTGCAGTGCTGCACGGCTGAGGAAGTCCTGGACCTCATCCACGAAACCGTTAAGTAATCATCAGAATAATAGAGTGATAAACAAAAGCCAATGCCTTTCATGAAGACATTGGCTTTTACTTATGGAAATAATATGAAGTTTCTATTGTCCGGTCACGCCGAAGTAGGCGATCAGGCTTTTGTATAATTCACTGTCGGCGGCCAGAGCATATTTTGATTCAAGAGTGGAAATGATTTCAGCGGCTCTTTCGGAAGAAACGTAGGAACTGACGTTGCAGGGATCCATGGCATTGCCGCCATCGGTGACCCTGATCAGGGAATTCTGCAGGATCGTGCTGGAACTGATGTGTCTGGCCAGTTCGTCAACGTTCATCTCATTGTAGTTGAAGGAAAGGATCTTGAATCCGCAGCGGGAGATGACGTAATTCAGCGCCTCGGCTTCCCGGCTGACGGTTTCATCGCTCCGGTCTTCCAGAGCGCCGATCTCCCTGATGAACTGGGAAATCAGGGGAATGTTGTCGAGGATGTTGGAATCCAGCGCGGTCATGGTGTCGCTGTCGCAGACGTCGGCAGCGATCGCGCAACTCTCGCCGTCCGCGTTTCTGATCATTTCCTTCAGGGTCACCACGTTGGTGCTGGAAAGCGACCGGAACAGCGATGAGAGCTGTGTCAGTACGGAGAGTGAGGAAAGCTTGGCGCTCATCCGGCCGTCCTTTTCCATTATCCGGCGGATCGTCGGATGGCTGATCCGGGAGGCGTAGAGCTGAATGACGCCGCCGTACAGCGCGTCCTTCTGCGGGTCGGCTTTGAGCTGCTCAGATAGAGCCAGGCGCGCTTCTTCGGTATCATAGCTGAAACTGCTGCACTCGCCTAGAGCGCTGACGATCTCTTCGACGCTGTAGGCTGAATCCCCCAGCCTGATTTTCGTCAGGGCATTGACGAGCGGACGGTAGATCAGCTGCGAAGCCTTAAACCTCTCAAGGTGCAGATCATCGGCATTGACTTCATAGCCCAGGGCCGCGGCGGCTTCAGATACCGTTTGCGTCTTATGGGGATAATAACCCAGCGGCAGCAGCACGGCGTAGGCGATCAGCAGTCCGCTGATCAGGTTGATGATCAGCTTGGGCAGCGCTTTCGACCTGTTCTTATGGCCGACCAGGTTGTTGACGATGTGGGTGATCAGACCGATGACGGTGAAACCGGCGATGAAGACCAGGGAGAAGATCAGCGGGGCGATGGCGGCGGAAAGGATCCTTTCCGTCATCGCTCCTTCGGCCAGACCCTTCAGCAGAGCGGTCTGCACCAGGCCGGCAACGGCGGCTGAGACGGCAGGAGTGAGCAGAATTGCCAGCACAAAGGCGGCAACGGCGGAGGCCAGATGGGTGATGTCACCCAAGAGGCTTCTGCCCAGTCCCAGCAGCTGAGCCAGGATGATGATGGCGATGACGATGATGTAGAACATGGTGACACCTCTTTTTCTATATGACTATTATGCACCATTTTTCTCAATAACAGAAAGAAAAGCAGCTCTGCGAGCTGCCTGTCAATACAGTTTGAACATCTCGACCAGCAACAGCCAGGCCAGCGAGTAGTAGCTGACGACGGCCACCAGGTCGTTGATGGTGGTGATCAGCGGTCCGGAAGCGACGGCCGGGTCGATGTTGATCCTGTGGAAGATCAGCGGAACGACGGTACCGACGAAGCTGCTGATGATCATCGCCAGGATAAGCGCCGCAGCGACGCATAGCGAGATGAGGATGCTGTGGCCGAAGGTCTGATGCTTGGCCAGCATGATGTAGATGGTGATGAAGGTGATGACCATCGTGCCCAGAATCAGCCCGTTGCATAAGCCGACCCGGATCTCCTTGAAGACCAGACCGATCCTTTCCTTGGCGGTCAGCTCCTCGTCGGTCAGAACGCGGATGGTAACGGCCAGTGACTGGGTGCCGACGTTGCCAGCCATGTCCAGGATCAGCGACTGGAAACATACCAGCAGGGGGATCAGGTCAACGACATGCTCGAAGGTGCCGACCACGCTGCTGACGCCCATGCCCAGAAACAGCAGGACGATCAGCCAGGGGATCCTCTTCTTGATCGAGGTGAAGGTCTTTTCGTGGAGGTCTTCCTCGCCGGAAAGACCGGCCAGCTTGGCGTAGTCTTCACCCAGGGCTTCATCAGTGGCTTCGGTGATGTCCTGAGCGGTGATGATGCCCAGAATGTGGTCTTCCCAGTCCAGGACCGGGAAGGAATCTTCGGCGTAGTCCTGCAGGTCGATCAGACGGTCGGCGATCTTCTCGTGGTCGTAGACCGTCGGATATGAATTGGTGATGATGCTTTCCAGCGGGTCATCGGCGCGGGCGATGATCAGATCGGTCAGCTTGATGGCGCCGTAGAACTTGTCCTGGTCGTCGATGACGTAGAGGGTAGAGATGTTGTCATTGTCGGCGGCCTGCGCGGTCAGGGAGCGCATGGCCTGCTTGATGGTCATGTTACTGTGGATGACGACGTAGTTGGTCGTCATCAGTGCGCCGATTTCATCATCCTCATAGGACTGGATCAGTTTGATGTCTTCTGATGATTCGTCGTCCATCAGATCGACGATCTTGTTTTCCATGGTGTCGTCCAGTTCTTCCAGGACGTCGACGGCGTCGTCGGAGTCCATCCAGGAAACGACTTCAGCGGCTCTTTCCAGCGGCAGTTCCTTCAGGTACTTGCCGACATCTTCCAGATAGGCGAAGACTTCGGCAAGGCCTTCATCGCTGACGGCACTGTAGATCTTTTCCCTCTGATGAGTTGTCAGCTGCTCCAGAGCGTCGGCAATGTCGCCGGGGTGGTAGTCGATGGCTATCTTCTTCAGATCCTCCGCGGTATTGTCCTCACTGAGCAGTCTGATGAGCTGTTCCACGTATTCCGGATTGGTTGGATGTTCCTTTTTCATAATTGTTTTCCTCTGCCTTCTGAAAAGGCTTCTAACCCTAATTGTAGCGATTTTGGGGCTTTCTTTCAATAAAAAAGAAGCGGCGAAAACCGCTTCTGAATAATGCCTAAGCCTGCTGCTTGCGGCGGTCGATGGCCCGGAAGATCGCCTTGAAGATCTCCAGGACCGGAATGACGCTGAAGGCCAGTCCGAAGGCAACCGCGAATTCCTTCAGGCTGATGGCCGTGCAGCCGAACAGATCCTTCAGGACGGGTACGTAGATGACCGTGCAGGTCAGCATGACGGTGAGCACGAAGGCGCCCAGCAGCCACCAGTTGAAGCTCTTCAGCTTGAAGATGTTGCCTCTCTGGGTACGCATCGAGATGGCGTGGAACATTTCCACGAAGTTGCAGGTAAGGAAGGCCATGGTCATGCCGTCGGCTGAGCCGTTGGCCATGATTTCCTGCATGTTGATGTGGCCGGTCTCCAGGTAGACGCCGATGAAGAATGACGATACGACCAGGGCAGCCATGTAGATGCCCTGCAGGATCATGTCGACGCCGGCGCCGTGAGCGAAGACGCTCTCGGATGAGCTTCTCGGCTTTCTGCGCATCAGATCGCTCTCAGCCTTTTCCATGCCTAAGGCCAGGCCCGGAGCGCTGTCAGTGACCATGTTGATCCATAACAGGTGAGCGGCGGAGAGAATGTTGACGCCTAAGAGTGATGATACGAAGATCGTGAGAACTTCGGACATGTTGGTCGACAGCTGGAACTGAATGACCTTACGGACGTTGTCGTAGATCTTGCGGCCTTCCTCAACGGCGTTGACGATGGTCGCGAAGTTATCATCGGCCAGTACCATGTCGGCGACGCCCTTGGTGACGTCGGTACCGGTAATGCCCATGCCGACGCCGATGTCGGCAGCCTTGATGCTGGGAGCGTCGTTGACGCCGTCACCGGTCATGGCGCAGATGTAGCCCATGCTCTTGAAGGCTCTGACGATCCTGGTCTTGTGCTCAGGCTGAACGCGGGCGAAGACGGAGACCTTCTTGACGGTTTCCACCAGCTCTTCATCGCTCAGGGCGTCCAGGTCAGCGCCGATCATCGCCTCGGATGAATCGGAGATGATGTGCAGGTCCTTGCCGATGGCAGCGGCGGTATCGATGTGGTCGCCGGTGATCATGACCGGACGGATGCCGGCTTCAGCGCATTCTCTGATGGCGCCGTAGACTTCCTTGCGGCAGGGGTCGATCATGCCGACAAAGCCGACATAGATCATATCATGTTCCAGATCTTCGGCATCGAAGCTTTCCGGAAGCCTGTCATAGTCGCGGTAGCCCAAGCCCAGGACACGCAGAGCACGGTCGGCGAATTCCTTGGCCTTGGCGTTGACGGTAGTACGGTACTTTTCCGTCATCGGCTTGATCTCGCTGTTTTCATCGAGATAGTGAGTACAGAGGTTGATGACGATCTCGTTGGCGCCCTTGGTGTACTGGCGGAAGTGATAGCCGTCTTTGACGACGACGGACATCATCTTGCGCATCGAGTCAAACGGCGCCTCACCCATGCGCGGATGTTCTGCATCGAGCATGGTGGAAGGCATCTTGTACTTATGGGCGGCGTAGTTGACCAGCGCGGCCTCAGTCGGTTCACCGACGGCTGACAGGTCATTTTCACCGATCTTGGCGTCGGAACACAGGGCCATGCCGCCGGCCAGCAGGGAATCGGCGCTGCCGAAGGAATCGACAACGGTCATCCGGTTCATGGTCAGGGTGCCAGTCTTGTCCGAACAGATGATCTGGGTGCAGCCCAGGGTTTCCACGGCGGTCAGCTTTCTGATCAGCGCGTTGCGCTTGCTCATGGCGGTGACGCCGATGGACAGGATGATCGTTACGACGGCCGGCAGACCTTCCGGAATGGCGGCGACGGCCAGGGCAACGGAAATGATAAAGGTATCAAGGACAACGGAGAAGATGTCAGCGCCGCTGTCACTGGAGAACAGAAGTTCTCTGGCAACACCGAAGACGAAGACAAAGGCGCAGATGCCGATGACCAGCTTGGTCAGGACCCTGGAAAGTTCGGCCATCTTGCGCTGCAGCGGGGTGGTCTCATCTTCCGCTTCGTTCAGGGCAGTGGCAATCTTGCCCATCTCGGTATCCATGCCGATGGCGACGACGACGGCGCTTCCGCGTCCGTAGACGACGGTGGAGCCGGAGTAGACCATGTTGTCGCGGTCGCCCAGCGGGATCTCACTCTTGCCGTCTCTCATCATCAGGGCGTCGACCATCTTGTTTACCGGCACGCTTTCGCCGGTCAGGGCAGCCTCTTCCAGTTTCAGGGAATGGCTTTCCAGAATGCGGCAGTCAGCTGGAACGGCATCGCCGGCTTCCAGGATGATGATGTCGCCGATGGTGATGTCTTCGCTCTTGATGACGGCCTGCTGGCCGTCACGCAGAACCTTGCTGGTGGCAGCGGTCATTTCCTTCAGAGCGGCAATGGCTTCCTCAGCCTTGGACTCCTGAACGACACCGAGAATGGTGTTGATGGTGACGACGGTCAGAATGATGAACAGGTCAGCGTAGGACTCGTTGGCGCCTAGGGCGACGTTCTGGTAAACCGTCGTGGCGGTGGAGATGCCGGCAGCGGCCAGCAGCATGATGATCATCGGATCAGCCAGTGAGGAGAAGAAACGCTGCAGCAGCGTCTTCTTGGGAGGCTCGTCCAGTTTGTTTTTACCGTATTTGGCGACTCTTTCCGCGACCTGCTGACTGGTTAGTCCGGCCGGGGTGGAGTCGACTTCCTTCAGAACTTCATCGGTTTCCTTAAAGTAATAGTTCATAGTACCTCCATATAATAAAAAACTCAGTACTGTGCCTGAGAATTGCCCTCAACACAGTAAACACTGTATTGAGTCTCACTATTTAAGCTATGCCAGGATTTCATCCGTGCTGGTGACATACGCACACCGGTGTGCCAGTTACTCCCTCAATTCGGTTGTATATTATCATAAGGAGCGTCTTTTGGCAACAAAAATCGGTACCGTCATTATTAAATATAGTATAATCTTCTTAGAAACCGCAAAGGAGAAACCACAATGCTGATACAATGGTTGGGACATGCCTGTTTTAAGATTACCGTTAACGGTGAATCACTGATAATCGACCCCTTTGAGGACGGCTCGGTACCCGGTTACCGTCCCATCAGAGAGAGCGCCAACATGGTGCTGTGCTCGCACATGCACCATGACCACAACGCCGTAGGCAATGTGAAACTGCTTCCGGCCGGCAAGGAGTTTGAGGTTGAGAGGCTGGAGAGCTGGCACGATGACTGCCGGGGCGCCAAGAGAGGCCCCAACGCCATCCACCTGATCACGGCGGAAGGCTACCGCGTCGCCCATCTGGGCGATCTGGGCTGCCGGCTTACCGAAGAGCAGATTGAAAAGCTTCAGGATCTGGACGTCCTGATGATCCCGGTAGGAGGCTATTTTACCATCGATTCCCTGCAGGCGGCCAAAATCGTCAGATACCTGAAGCCCCGGATCACGATCCCCATGCATTATCACGAAGGCGATCTGGGCTATGAAGTGCTTTCGGGAGTTGATGAGTTCGCCGACCAGTTTGAGAAGGTTCTCTATCTGGCCAGCGATACCCTGGAACTCTCCGATGAGCTGCAGGGCGAGATCGTCGTGCTGGACTACCCCCAGACCGTTCACTAGAAATGATGAAGACCGCTGAGGCGGTCTTTTACTGCGGCTTTGTTTCAATTGAACGGCTAATGTTCTATAATGGAAACGGTGAAAGAAATGAAGGAAGTCAGACTGATTACCGCAAGCGCTGAAGAGACCCGCCAGATGGCTGAGAGGCTGGCCGCTTTTCTGTCAGAAGGCTCGCTTCTGACCCTTTCGGGCCAGCTGGGCGCCGGCAAGACCACCTTCACTCAGGGTCTGGCCAAGGGGCTGGGCGTGGTGAAGAACGTCACTTCGCCGACCTTCACCATTCTGAAGATCTACAAGGGCAGGCTGCCGCTTTACCACATCGATGCCTACCGCCTGGAAGGTCTGGATCAGGACCTCGGCTTTGAGGAATACATTTCCGGCGACGGGGTCTGCGTCATCGAGTGGAGCAACTTCATCGAGGACATCCTGCCCTATGAATGCATCAACATTGACTTCTCCATCAATGATGACGACAGCCGTACTCTGGTGATAAGAGGTTACGGTGAGGAAAACGAAAGGATCGTGGAACAGCTATGTACGCATTAGGAATCGATACTTCCCATCTGTTTCTGTTAATAGTTCTGATGAACGACGACGGCGTAGTTGATCACGTTCAGCTGGACTGCTTCAAGCAGCAGTCGGAATACATAATCGGAGAAATGGATGCACTGCTGAAGAGAAATGACCTGTCGATCAAACAGATCACCGACATCGTCATAACCCGGGGACCGGGTTCCTATACCGGCGTACGCATCGCCATGACCGTCGCCAAGGTGCTGGGATCCATCACCGGAAAGAACGTCCATACCCTTTCCACCCTGCAGCTCTACGGCGGCAAGGCGGACTGTTACGTGCTGATGGACGCCCGGGCCAAGAGAGTATATGTCGGCCGCTACTGGGACGGAAAGGCTCTGCAGGATGATCAGATCTTCTTCAACGAGGAAATGCGGGAAATCGTGGATGATGAGAACAACCTCTGCTTCGGCGACCTGCACCTCTTCGGCAGGGAAGACCGCTATGAGCATCTGGCAGAGAACTTCTTTGATCTGAAGGAAAACTGGCAGAAGGTCGAAGACATCGACAGGCTGGCTCCGGAATACCTCAAGAGCCGGAAAGAGTATCTGAAATGATCAGAAAGATGCAGGCCGGCGATCTTGATCAGATCCTGACCATGGAAGAAAAATGCTTTCCCAACGGCGCCTGGAACCGGGCGCAGTACCTCTACGAGCTTCAGGAAAACCCCTACAGCGAGCTGTGGGTGCTGGAGGAAGACGGCCGGATCGTTGGCTGGTATGATCTCTGGATCATCTTCGAGAGGGCGGAGATCGCCACCATCGCCGTTGATCCGCAGAGACAGGGCAGGGCGCTGGGCGGTCAGCTGATGCGCCATCTCATACAGCGGGCTCAGAGCAGGGGCTGCGAGAACATCTCCCTGGAAGTCCGGGTCTCCAACCGGAAAGCCATAAACATGTATGAACACTTTGACTTCATCGTCATCAATACCCGTCAGGGCTACTATAAGACGGCTGATGGCTATGAAGATGCCTATTTGATGATGAGAGGAATCTAGCATGGAAAAAGACGTACTGCTGCTGGCAATCGAATCAAGCTGCGACGAAACAGCCTGTGCCGTTGTCCGCAATGGGAAGGAAATACTGTCCAACGTGGTGGCCAGTCAGATCGATGTCCACACTCTTTACGGTGGCGTCGTTCCCGAAGTAGCCAGCCGCATCCATGTGGAAAACATCTCCGTCGTCATCTCCGAAGCCCTCAGGCAGGCCGGAATCAGCGTAGCTGATGTCGACGGCATTGCCTTCACCCAGGGCCCGGGACTGATCGGCTCGCTGCACGTCGGCGTGCTGGCGGCCAAGACGCTGGCCTTCGCCTATCACAAGCCGCTGATCCCCGTTCAGCATCTGACCGGTCACATCTACGCTAACGCCTTTGTCGGCGAGCTGAAATTCCCGCTGCTGGCGCTGGTGGTTTCCGGCGGGCATACCGAACTGGTGCTGATGAAGGAAGACTATGACTTCAACGTCATCGGCACGACCATGGACGATGCCGTGGGCGAAGCCTATGACAAGGTCGGAAGAGTACTGAATCTTCCCTACCCCGGCGGACCGAAGATCGACAGGCTGGCCAGGGAAGGCAAGCCGGTCTACAGACTGCCCAAGCCGAAGCTGGAAAACGAGATGAACTTCTCCTTCAGCGGGCTGAAAAGCGCGGTCATGCAGTACATCAACCGGCTGGAGAGAAACGGCGAAGAGCTCAATGTCGCCGACATGTGCGCTTCCTTCCAGGAGACGGCCCTGAACTCCCTGTGGGACCGGGTCGAACTGGCACTGAAGAACAACGAGGTCAGACAGCTGGTTCTGGCCGGCGGCGTGGCGGCCAATTCCCGCCTGCGCGAAATAGTTGAACAGCGGATGAAGAAACATCCGGACATCGAATACATCATACCGCCCCTTTCCTGCTGCACGGACAATGCGGCGATGATCGGGGCCAGCGGCTACATTGCCTATCAGAAGGGCATCAGGGCTGACTATGACGTCAGTGCTGACGCATCCCTGGAAATGCCGGGAGCTTACTGACATGAAGAAGACGGCTGCGACGATCATCTGCGTGATCATGTGCCTGCTGATGAGCGGATGCGGGCAGAAGGAGAGTGATCCGGTGGCTTATCATCTTGATGACCGCGGAGGTTTTCTGACGGAACGGAAATACCTTATTGAGGAGCAGAAGCTGACGCTCGATCAGAAGATCGGTCAGCTGCTTTTCGTTGAGTACCGCCGTACGGCGATGGACGAAAAGCTGGAAAAGATGCTGGAAACGGTCCAGCCGGGCGGCTTCATTCTCTTCGGCGAAAACTTTTCGACCTATGAAAAGACCCTGAAACTGGTAAAGGACGTCAAGTCCTGCCTGTCGATACCGCTGTTTGTCGGCTGCGATGAGGAAGGCGGCCGCGTTCAGCGGATCAGTTCGCTGAAGGACAGGGCGCACCCGACCTATGACATCCCAACGATGCGTTCGGTAGGAAATAAGGGCGATCTGGGCTACGCGGAGAAGATGGGTCAGACCATCGGCGCCATGTGCCGGGTCTTCGGCATCAACATGGACTTCGCTCCGGTGGCTGACATCGTCATCGACAGCGGCGACACCATCATTTCCACCAGAGCCTTCGGCTCCGACAGCAAACTGGTCGCCGAGATGGCCTCAGCACTCGGCAGGGGGCTGCAGAACAGCGGCGTCATGCCGGTCTACAAGCACTTCCCCGGCCACGGTTCTTCCGCTCAGGATTCGCATCTGGCCCTGGCGGTCAATCAGCGCACCATGGCGCAGATCGAGCAGTTTGAGCTGTTGCCTTTCCGTAAGGCCGTTGAGGAAGGCGCCCCGGCCATCATGGTCGGCCACATCGCTCTGAAGGACCTTCATGAAGAGAGCGATGAAGACTACCTGATGCCGGCAACGCTGGATAAAGCGGTCATCACCGGAATCCTGAGGGAGCAGATGGGCTTTGAGGGACTGGTGATCACCGACTCCCTGCAGATGAACGGTTTGAAGAACACTCGCTACAAGACGGACGCGGACATCGCCCAGGCGGCGCTGGAAGCCGGCTGTGACATGCTGCTGTGTCCGAAGGACGCTCTGAAGCTGTTTGAGCAGCTGAAGGAAAGAATAGAAAACGGTCAGCTGGATGTCGGGGTAGTTGACCGGGCGGTCACCCGCATCCTCAAGTACAAGCATCTGTACATCTGGGACATCTATGATGAGTATTACGACGCACAGTTCCTGTCTGGTAAGTGATGTGTATATTTGATGGTATCAGTGTAGATTTGATTAAATGAAAGATAGTTTTATATAAAAAGGGTTTAATTTGGCTTGGCGGAGGGCCGTCTGAGTTATTCTTTGTTATAATAGAGACAAGAAAAGGATTAATGAACAGGAAGGTGGCAGCATGGGATTATTAAAAGCTGTGAAAAAGGGAATCGCAAGTACGGTTTCAGCTACTGGTGGAACAGAGAGATTTAAACAAAACGAACTTTTTCAAAGAATTGTTAATGATGCGAAAACAATAATGCCTGAACTGATTGTATTGCGTGGTGGATCGATTCGTCATCCAGAATACGATACCGCAAAATTTTATAGCTTCAACAGGGATTATTTTGGAGATGTTGAAACGGATTTGCAAAGTGCATTATCGAGCATTCTGAGTTTTGGCAGAGGGAACTTAGAGTATAAACAAGAAAAGGGTTATATATTTAAGTGTGAGGGTTATGCCCCAATTTCGGAGTTTGATATCATATCTTTCTTCGATGCGCTTAAGGAAGAACTGCCGGATTATTCAGGAAAACTGACAAAAGCTGAATATAGTCCTGGAAAATACTATTGTGGTTATTACTTGTTACGAAATGATGTAGAAATATACAAAGACCCAAATGAGCGGTTAAAATGGAGTCTAAAAAAACACAAGGAAGAAAAATCCAAACTTAAAAAATGGTAAAGAAATGTATTGTAGGTTTTGATTTTGTAAGTGTATTTGTTTGAAAACAAGGAGATTAATAATGATTGGTACGAGTATCCAAGTGCAGAGAAAACAGATTATGCCGGATGGCAGTGTGGTAATTTTAGATGTATTTCAAAATACTTATCGAACCACGTTTATCGATGACAGTACGCGTCTTGCAACGGTTCAAAATGGTGATGTAGTTGTGGCTGACACAGAAATAGCTGGATCAGGTATGTGTTATAATATTACAAAAGTTCGAGATATTAAGTATCACAAAAGTTATTAACTCGCTGGAAGGCGAGTTTTAAAATGATTTGTTGTTATTCAAAATGTTTTGGAGATCAGTCAGAGATAACCAGGTGAAGTTCTGGAAGTTTTCTTCCAGACAGTACAACTTCCGTACCAAGAAAGAAAGTATATTAGATGATTTTTACGTTCATAAAGCATTTACTAAATGAACATAATAAAACGCATGTCATGTCAATCATCATTTGTATTAGGTTTAATTGTTAAAAAGAAAAAGATTGTTCACAAGCCGCAGATATTGTGATAAAATTAACGCGTGATGAACATGAGCAAGACGACGATTGTACCAAAGGCTACAATGCAGCGTTATCCGATCTATCTGAAGGCGCTGCGCAAACTCTCTCAGCAGGGCGTAAGGAGGATCCTGTCGCCGCAGCTGAGCGAATATGTCAACATCCCGTCGACGACAATCAGGCGCGACCTGTCTTTGATCGGGCGCTTCGGCAAGCAGGGATACGGCTATGACGTGGACAATCTGATTTCCGTGTTCAACGAAGTCCTGGGAACCGGCTTTGATGAGAAGATCATCCTGATCGGGGTGGGAAACCTCGGACAGGCATTGCTGAACTACAACCGCTGGGACTATGTGGTCGGGGAAATCGTGATGGCCTTTGACATCGACCCCAAGCTGGTAGGCCGGAAGATCAAGGACATCGACGTCTATTCGATCGATGAACTGGAACAGCGGATCCCCGATGACTGCAACCTGGCCATCCTGGCCATCAACGGGGATGCTCAGCCGATCGTTGACCGGCTCAAGGAGGCCGGCATCATCGGCATTCTGGACTTCACCCACATGCACATCAAGGCTCCGAAAGGCATGATCATCAAGAGTGTTGACGTCGTCGCCAACATTCAGGAACTGGTCTTCGAAGCCAATACGATCAAGAAATTCAAAGACTGAGAACAGAGACGACCGGGAAACAGGGAACTTTCAGAGAGAAGCGGACGGTGCGAGCGCTTCAGTTGCCATTTTCGGAAGAACACTCTGCGAGTCGGACCGGAGAAAAGAAATGAGTAGACGGTCCCGAGGCAGCCGCGTTAAGGCTAAGAGAACAAATTAGGATGGTACCGCGGTAAAAATCGCTCCTTGCACAGGGAGTGTTTTGTTTTTTAAGGAGGAATTTGTATGTTTGAATTCATGACGATCAGAGAACTGTTTGAACTGGTCAGAGCCAACAACGTGATGCAGCTCGACGGGCTGCAGTATGTTCAGCTGCAGGGCTGGGTAAGAACCAACCGCGACAACGGCTCCGTCGGTTTCATTGAGCTGAATGACGGCACCTATTTCAAGAACTGCCAGCTGGTCTATACTCCGGCTCTGGAAAACTATGAAGAAATCAGTCACTGCCTTACCGGTACGGCTCTCACCGTCGTCGGCAAGTTCAAGCTGACTCCGGAGAACAAGCAGCCCTTTGAACTGGAACTGACCGAAGCCCAGGTGGAAGGCGAATGCACCGCCGACTACCCGCTGCAGAAGAAGAGACACTCCTTCGAGTATCTGCGTGAACTGGCTCACCTCAGACCGCGGACCAACACCTTCTCCGCCGTCTTCAGAGTCAGAAGCGTGCTGGCCATGGCCATCCACGAATTCTTCCAGGATCAGGGCTTTGTCTATGTTCATACCCCGATCATCACCGGCAACGACGCTGAAGGCGCCGGCGAGGTGTTCACGGTAACGACCAGAACCGATGACAAGTACGATGAAGACTTCTTCGGCAAGAGAGCTTCCCTGACCGTCTCCGGTCAGCTGCATGTGGAAGCCTACGCCCTGGCCTTCCGTGATGTCTACACCTTCGGGCCGACTTTCCGCGCCGAGAACTCCAACACCAAGAAGCATGCCAACGAATTCTGGATGTGCGAACCGGAAATCGCCTTCGCCGATCTGGAAGACGACATGAACCTGATGGAAGACATGGTCAAGTACTGCATCGACTACGTCTTTGACAACTGCCCGGAGGAAATGGAATTCTTCAACAACATGATCGATAAGACCCTTAAGGAAAGACTTAACCATGTTCTGGAGACGCCCTTTGCCCGCATCAATTACGAAGATGCCCTGAAGGAACTCAAGGAAGTGGAAGATCAGTTTGAAAACAAGGTCTTCTGGGGCATGGACATTCAGACCGAACATGAGAAGTACCTGACCGAAAAACACGGCCCGGTGTTCGTGATGAACTATCCCAAGGAAGCCAAGGCCTTCTACATGCGCCTGAATGATGATAACCGGACCGTGGCCGCCACTGACCTGTTAATGCCGGTCGTCGGCGAACTGTGCGGCGGCAGTCAGAGAGAAGAGCGCTATGACGTACTGCTGAGCAGGATGAACGAGATGCACGTACCGGTCAGGAGCCTGCAATGGTATCTTGATCTGCGCAAGTTCGGCTGCTGCAAGCATTCCGGTTTCGGCGTCGGCTTCGAAAGACTGCTGATGTATCTCACCGGCATGGAAAACATCCGCGACGTTCTCTCCTATCCGAGAACTCCGCGCAACCTGGATTTCTAAAAATCATCTGAAGCAGAAGCGATTCTGCTTTTCTTCTGCCAAAAAAGAAAGGCCCGTAAGGACCTTCCTGTCTGTGCTGTTAAGATGACGGCCTCAGCTGTTGAGCAGTACGGCAATGGCGCTGCCGGCCAGGTTGGCGTCATCAGCGGTTACGAACTGATAATGACGTCCCAGTTCGTTGGTCACGAACTGACGCATGAAGTAGTCAAGTCTCTGGAAGTAGCTGTAGCCCTTCAGAATGGTCGTTCCTTCGACCACGATGCGGGCCGGGGCGCTGGCCTTGCGGCCGCCATCCATCTTGACGATGCAGGCTGCCAGGTTGACGGTGATCAGCCGGGCGGCTCTGTCCATGGCCTGTTCGATGAACTGATACATGACTTCCACGTCTTCCTCGTTTCCGCAGGCATTGGCCAGCAGGTTGTCGCCATAGGGATCCCTCATGAAGGCGTCAACTCTGGACATGGAGAATTCCGGAAGTTCGGCGATTTTGTTGCCGGCGGAGAAGAGGCCTTCCTTGCTGGCCTGCAGGATGGTCTGGCCGATGACGTGGCCGAGATAGAGGCCGGAAATGCACTTCTCCAGCGGGTGGACGCCCGGAGAACCGCTGGCCTGATCCATGCGCTTTTCAAATTCACCCATCTCGAAGCGGTCGAAGTTGGCGGATTCCATGTTGATGATCATGGAGCCGGCTTCCTTAAGATGAGCCTTGGTGATCTTTTCGTTATTTTCGCTGTAGGCGGTATTGGATCCGGTGCCGACGATCAGGCCGATCTGGCCGTCAACGGCGCGGCTGTCCCGGATGGCCGGTCCGCCCAGCAGGGTGGCGACGGTATCGTTGAGAATGGCAATGGAGATTTCCTTTTCCACGCCGTGCTCTCTGAACCACTTTTTCATCTCGCTGCCCAGCATGGTGCCTTCAGAACCGGAGATCTTGACATCCTTGTTGAAGCGGATGATCTTGCCGTCCTTGTCCGGCTGGATCTCACAGGGGAAGGAGAAGCAGAAGCCGATCTTGTCGGTCTTCTCCAGAAGGGGCATGACCAGCTGACAGATGCCTTCGATGAACTCGTCCTTGGTCAGTTCGCTTTCAACGCCCAGCATCGGCTGCTTGGCCAGATCGCTGACCTGCATTCTGCCGTTTTCGTCAAAGCAGACCAGAGCTGTCCTCAGGTTGGTGCCGCCGGCATCGATGGCGATGACCGGTTCGCCCAGCCTGGCTGCGCCGTTGGAAGAAAGGTAGGTGGGAATCATCATCAGCGACGCTTCTTCGCCGTCCAGTCCCAGTTGCATCTGCTGAAGCATGCTGTCGGTGTACTTCTTCAGATCTACGTATTCAGGCAGCTGTCTGTAGGCTGCCAGGAATTCTCTGACTCTCTGTTTTGGATCCATATTATACCTCCGGATGTATTGCCGAATCCATTATAGCATGTTCTTTCCGTTTCGCTTAACATATCGCCGCATCAGCAAAAATGACACGATTCTTTCAAAAATACGGAAAAATTTTACAGAGTGTTTGAAAACAAGAAAAACATTACAGGATAATGATTTTTGCGATTTTTGCGGTCATTGATGAACAGAAACGGGCCCTTCTGTCCCGTTTTTTTAACTTGTATTAAGGTTTTCGGTTATATATAATACCATTAACACTTCCGGAGGTGATTACGTGGAATTTGAAAACAACGCCTATTTCTGGCAGAAGGTCGACACCCTGTTTCTTTCCAGTGACCTGACCATCAATCAGCCCAAGGGCACGACGCATCCCGTCTATAATAATCTGGTGTATCCGGTAGACTACGGTACGCTGGGGGATGATACTTCGGATGAGAGGATCAACGTCTATGTCGGCTCGCTCAACACTTCCCGTGTCGATGCTCTGGTTGTATGCGCCGACATCCTGAAGAAGGACATCGAAGTCAAGCTTCTGGCCGGCTGTACGGAAGAGGAAACCAGAATGATCCTGGAATTCCTCAATCAGACCGACTTCCAGAAGACGGTCATCATGCGCCGCGGCAAGAATACGCCGGACTGGGCGGTCAAAGACTGAAGCCGTCTTCCGGCGGGCAGGTAACCTTAACCGTTTTCAAGACAAGAGGACTGAAGAACTCCACCTGGTGGGAGTGCAGCATCAGCCTCTTGTTTTCCTTTGCACCGTAGAAGGTGTCGCCGACGATGGGATGGCCGATCGAGGCAAGGTGAACGCGGATCTGATGGGTCCTTCCGGTCTGCAGGGTGCATTCGACCAGGGTGTGAGTGTCATCGTGCTTCAGCACCCTGACTTCGGTAACGGCTTTCTTGCCGGTGGGGGAGATGCGGAAGCGGTTGGAGACGTGGCGGTCCCGGCCGATCGGCCTGTCGATCATCCGGTCTCTGCGGATAACGCCTTCAATCAGGGCCAGATATCTGCGCACGACCTCCTTGTTTTCAATGGCGTGGGAAAAATAGGAGACCAGATAGCTTTCCTTGCAGTAGAGCAGACAGCCGGAGGTTTCCATGTCCAGCCGGTGCAGGTTGTAGACGCGGTGCTTCTGACCGGTCAGCTGGTAATAGTAGGCGACGAAGTTGTTGACGGTAACGGGAGGGTCACGGCGGCTGTCCTCAGTGCCGTCGGAATGGATGATGTAGCCCGCCGGCTTGTCAACGACCAGGATGAGATCGTCCTCATAGAGGATCTTCAGGTCAAAGGGGACCGGCTTATAGCTGATGTCTTCCTCTTTCTGATAATAAAAGAGCAGTTCGTCCCCCTTGTGTAACGGCGTATCCCGTCTGATGACGGAGCCGTTGAGAACAAAACGCCCTTCCTGTTTGCCCAGATGCAGATTACGGCGGGATAAACAGAACTGCCGTAAGAGCAGTTCATCGGAACTGATTTCCTCGTTTACCGTTACTCTGAGACAGCCGTTCATTGACGCAGCCTGAACACCATGATCAGATAGACGCTGATCAACGCCAGGGAAGTGACGACGATGATCAGGACGGTGGTGGCGAACAGCTTGGTCCGTCTGATCTGCTCGACGGTCATCTCGTCGATGCGGCCGATCAGACGTTTGAAGGCGGCCATCACGATGAGCGAAAGCAGAACCAGCATGCCGCAGATGGGAACCAGCATTAGCTTGATGTAATCAGGCATGATCGTTCCTCCTTATATCTGCTAAAATTATATCACAGCCCTTTTGCGGGATGATATAATTACAGCAGAGAGAAGGTAAACAGAATGGCTAAACTGTATTTCAAGTTCGGAGCGATGGACTCATCCAAGACCGCCAACGCTCTGATGACAAGATTCAACTACATGGAAAAAGGCAAGAAAGTCTGGCTGATCAAGCCGGCTACCGATAACCGCGACGGCACCACCATCCTGAAGAGCCGCATCGGCTTACAGGCAGAGGCTGACGTCATCGCCGCCACCGACAGCATCATCGAGCGCTGCCCGGAAGGCATCGATGTCATCATCTGCGATGAGTGTCAGTTCCTTACTCCCGAGCAGGTCGACGATCTGCGGGTCATCGTTTCCGAAAAGCACATTCCGGTGCTGTGCTTCGGCTTAAGGGCCGATTTCCAGACCCATCTGTTCCCGGGCAGCCGGAGGCTGTTCGAACTGGCTGACTCCATCACCGAGATCAAGAGCATCTGCCGCTGCGGGGCCAAGGCGACCGTCAACGCCCGCTTCGATGAAAAGGGCTATGTATGCGTGGACGGCGATCAGGTGGTCATCGGCGGCAACGACGTCTATGAGGGGGTCTGCTGGAGCTGCTGGCACGACATGGTCGTCAATCATAAGAGCAGATACGAATAAAAAGAATAAAGCAGGACGCGGTCCTGCTTTATCTCTTTAAGGGGGATATAATATTCAAAAATAGAAAGGAGAATATCTGCAAGCACTCTCTTTACTTGCACCTTAATACTAACAGACAATACCATATGCAATTATGTAAACTATATGTGAAATAATGTGAAATTGATGAAGATTGTGTGATAATATTACCGTATGAACGTTTATGATTTCGACAAGACAATCTATCACCGTAACTCTACCGCAGACTTCCTGTTTTACTGTCTGAAAAAGCATCCCCGGATCATCAGAAGCGCGCCGGCGATGCTCAGGGGTTTCATTCTTTACGGACTGAAGATCATCGATATTACCGAAATGAAGAAACATCTCTACCGCTTTCTTCCCCTTCTTGACAATGTCGAAGAGGATTTGGAGGATTTCTGGGATAAGAATATAGAGAAGGTGCACACCTGGTATCTGCAGAAGCACCGTGAAGACGATCTGGTGATCAGCGGCTCACCTTATTTTCTGGTGGAAGGCGCCTGTAAGAGGCTGAAGATCAGCCGGCTGATCGCTTCCGACGTGGACGCTTTCAGCGGCGAGGTCAGAAAGCCCAACTGCTCACGTCAGCAGAAGGTCATCGACATGAAAGAGCAGGGCTATGACACCGGAGAGATTGAGGAATTCTATTCCGACTCTCACAGCGACGACCCGCTGGCCGCGCTGGCCCAAAAGGCCTGGCTGGTAAAAGGCGAAGAGCTTCTGGACTGGGGAAAGTAGAGAAGATGGATGTGTTTGTCAGAAAGATCCGGGTTCTGGGCGATGTCGTCGCTCTGCGGATCGAAGATGAAGAAGGAAGAAAGACGGTCCGCGTTCTGCTGGAAGACTACCTGAAACAGCCCTTCCAGGCGGATCAGCAGCTGAACGCTGAGCAGCAGGAACAGCTTCAGGAAATGTCCGACTACTGCGCCGGCTACCGCCGCTGCCTGCACAAGCTTTCGGTGCGCGACTACAGCGAAAGGGAGATGAAGCAGGCGTTAAGGGAAATAAAGCAGCTGAGCGCTGCCCAGCGGCAGAGGATCATGGATTCCCTGAAGCGCAGCGGCTATCTCAACGACGAAAACGTCGCGGTTTCCCAGCTTTACAGCGACCAGAATAAACTGTTAGGGAAGCGCAAAACATTGTATAATTTAACCGGAAGGGGCGTTGACCGCCAGATCGCCCAGCAGCTGATCGATGAAGTCGACAACGGCGATGAGCTGGAAAGAGGAAAGCAGCGTGCCATGAAGATCTGGAACCGCAAAGACGGCAAGCCCTACCGCCAGAAGATGCAGAATCTGCGCCGGCAGCTGATGGCTGACGGCTATGAAGACATCGACGGGATCATCAGCCAGCTGGATCTGACGATGGACGAAGAGGCGGAAACCGATAATCTCAGCCGCGACATGGAAAAGGCGGTCAGAAAATACGCGAAAAAGCATGACGGAGCCCAGCTCAGAAGGCAGGTCATCCAGTACCTGCTGGCCAGGGGCTACAGTTATGAAATGATACAGCAGGCTTACGTTAAGGAAGGGGAAGATTATGAAGATCAATGAATTCGTCAACAAGACTCAGGTCGCCGGCCCGATGCTGGTGGTGGCCTGCAAGAGCGGCGTTACCAACGCCAACGCTCCCTATCTTTCCATTACCTTCCGGGACAATACCGGCACCATTGAGGGCAAGCTCTGGGACGTCCGCGATCCTCAGCTGGAGATCGTCCGCCCGGGACGGGTCATCATGGTAAAGGGCGAGGTCATTTCCTACCGCAATCAGCTGCAGTTGAAGGTTTTAGACGTGGAAGAGACTGACAACGACGTCATCGACATGAGCGAATACGTGCTGACCGGTCCCTACAGCCAGCCCCAGCTCAGAGCGATGATCGAGGAAGCCATCCACTCCCTGAATAATCAGGATATCTTCCGCATCGTTTCCGATGTCTTCCGCACCTACGACCGGCAGATCTATTCCAGCGCCGCTGCCGTGCGCAACCACCACGAATACTACGGCGGTCTGGCCACCCACATCTGCGGCATGCTGAAACTGGCGGACATGATGGTCGTCAACTATCCCTATCTAAACCGCGATCTGCTGGTTGCCGGCGTTCTTCTGCATGACATCGGCAAGGTCGTCGAGCTTTCCGAGGGAACGGTCACCGAATACACCCTGGAAGGCAAGCTGATCGGTCACATTTCCATCGCCCAGACCATCATCAAGCAGACCGCTGACAAGCTGGGCATCGACTCGGAAGCCGTGCTGCTGCTCAGGCACATGGTACTTTCCCATCACGGCGAACACGAATTCGGCTCACCGGTCCTTCCGGCTACCATCGAAGCCGAAGCGCTGCACTACATCGATGACATCGACGCCAAGATGACCATGATCGAAAAGGAACTCTCCGCTGTGGGAACCAAGGAGTTCACCCAGCGCAATTTTGCGCTGGAAAACCGCAGCTTCTATAAGCATGACATTAAGTAAGAAGGCAGGACGTGAGTTATGAAAGTCGTAAGCAGTTCACAGATGCGGCTGATCGAGAGCCGCGACATCAATGAAGGAAGATACAGTCCGCAGGACTACGCCGTTCTGGTTGCTCAGGCTCTGCAGAACATCATTCTGCAGGATGGAGCCCGGGACGTGCTGATCCTGTGCGGCGATAACGCCAACGGTTCCTACGGTTTCATGCTGGCTTACCTGCTGCTGAAAAACAGCCACATTGCCCCGCGCATCATCTATCACGGCGCCAGCGACAATACCTTCTACCAGCTGGCCGTCCAGAATGGTCTGCAGGTCATCGACAATCCCAGGGCGATGAAGGAAGTCGTCGAGCAGAGCCGCTACGTCGTTGACTGTCTGTTCGGCAGTGAACTGGACGAGATGATCAGCTACCCCGACAACTACATCATCAACTGGGTAAACGAAAACGACAATTACGTGCTCAGCTGCGATCTGCCCAGCGGCCTGGACGGCAATGACGGCTCGCTGTACGGCTGCTGCATCAGAGCTGACAAGACCATGACCATCGAACTGCCGAAGATCGGCCTGTATCTGAAGCCGGGCTGCGAGTATGCCGGCGAGATCATCTGCCAGCCGGTCGGCCTGAGCTATGACGCCATCGGGTCGATATCCTCCAACATTGAAACTCTGGAGGACAGACAGCTGAAAGAACAGGTATTGAAGATGGACAGCCATACTTCAGTGCTGCTGTTTGCCGGCAGCGGTCTTTCGACTTCCGGTTATCTGCTGACCTGCCAGAGCTTATTGGCTTCCGGCTGCGACAGCGTTACCCTGGCCGGGGACAGACTCAGCTATGACATGACGGGCAGCCGGCTCTACGAGGTGGAGAGGATCCTTCTGGATGACGACAACCTCGGCGGCGACCTCAAGCAGATCGACTACAGCCGCTACGATCTGATCGTATACTGGGGCGGTTTTGACCGCGGCCAGCTGATCGTGGAGAAACTGATGGAAAGCGGACGTCCGCTGCTGTTTACTCCCTCCGGTGCCGGAGACCTCCGGCCGCAGGCGCAGCTTCTGGAAAGAAGAGCGGCGACAGCGCTGATGCTGGATCAGAACGGCTACGAAGATTTCTTCGGCCCGATCTCCCCGTCCAGTTTCCTGGATGACGCCGTCGGCAGCTGCCGCAAGTACGGCGATCTGAAGATCCTCTACCGTTCCGCCAACTCTCTGGCCATTGACAGCCAGGGCGTCAGCATCGGACGCAACAGCGACGTGCTGGACCACAAGGCCGGTCTGACGGACGTTCTGACGGGCTGCTGCGGAGCTCTGCTGGCCCAGAAAAACGACCGGATGTCCCTGTGCTGCGCCAATGAGATCTGTTACCGGGCAGCGGAGAACTACACCAGGGATCATTATAAATACGCCATTTCCGCTCAGCAGCTGACCGAGCAGCTCAACCGGCAGCTTTATGAGCTGAGCAAATAGAGCGGAAAAAGCAAGCGCGGATATGGTATAATTTTTGTTGTCAGAACCGCAAATGAGGTGTGATGATGAAAATTGAAAGAACGAAAAAGACAATATCGGGCAGTTTCTGGGGGATGATGGAAAAGATCACCCGCCTGATCGGCCCTTACATACTGAGAATAATCGTCCTTAAGAAACTGGGAATAGACTATCTGGGATTAAGCGGAATGTTTAATTCCATTTTGCATGTTCTCTGTCTGTCGGAACTGGGTTTCGGCATCGCGGTAGTCTACTACCTCTACAAGCCGATCGCTGAAGATGACCAGGAAACGATCTGCCAGATCGTCACCTATCTGAAGAAGATGTATCTTCTGATCGGCACTTTCGTCATGGTGGCCGGCATCGCCATCATGCCCTTTCTGCCGCATCTGATCAATGGCGACGTGCCCGCGGACATCAACCTCTACCTGCTTTATCTGATCTACCTGGTGCATACGGCGCTGTCTTACATTCTTTTTGCCTGGAAGTCTTCGCTGTTAAGCGCCATGCAGGCCAACGACATCGTTTCCACGGCCGGCTTCATTTCCATGGTGGTGCTTTACGGCGGCCAGATCATCGTTCTCTATCTGACCAAGAACTTCTACCTTTACGCCTTCATGCTGCCGGTCACCACGACTCTGAGGGGAATACTGGTTTCCCTTTACGTTGACAGACACTATCCGCATCTGATTCAAAAAGCGCAGATCACGGAAGACAAGAAGGCCGAGATCAAGAGCAAGATCATGCCGCTGATGTCGGTAAAGATCTCAAGCATGCTGATGACTTCCATCGATACCATCGTCATCACCGCGGCCATCTCCCTGGAGATCTCCGCCATCTACAACAACTATTACTATGTTCTCAGCGGCGTGCTGGGTCTGCTGACGGTAATCTACGAATCCATGCTGGCCGGCGTCGGCAACTCGATGGTCGTCGAGGACCGCGGAAAGGTCATGAACAACTTCTACAAGTTCAGCTACATCAACAGCTGGCTGATCACCGTCTGCTCGGCGGCGATGCTGTGCCTGTATCAGCCTTTCATCAAGCTAAGCTTCGGTAAGGAAAACCTGCTGCCGATCGGGCTGGTCATTCTCTTTGTCCTGTACTTCTACTTTACGGTCATGGAGAAGATCGTCATGCTCTACAAGGACGCCGCCGGATTATGGCGCGAGGACATGGTCAGACTTTACGTGGCCAACATCGTCAACATCGTCTTAAGCATCATCCTGGTCAGGCCGCTTGGCCTTTACGGCGTCATCGGCGCATCCGCGCTGACCTATGCCGTCAGCGTTCCCTTCCTGGACAAAGTCCTGTTCAGGCACTTCTTCCACGAGCCCGTCGGTTCCTATTACCGCTGGGAGATCAGAGAAGTCATCATATCCCTGATCGTCTGCGCCGCCTGCTACTTCGTGACTTCCTTCATGCCTGAGGAAATCATCGGTCTGCTGGTCAGGGGCGTCAGCGTTGTCGTCGTTTCCCTGGGTCTGCTGTTTGCCTTCTACTGGCATGATCCCGCCTACCGTCAGGCCATCGGCTGGTTCGTCAGCAAGCTTCTGGGCTTCGCCAAGGGGCTGTTGAAGAAATTCACTCATTAACACGGATGAAAAAGATGAACGTTTTGGTTTCACTTAACAAAGAGAAAAGCCTGTCCCGCGCCGCCCGCCTTGCGGTCAGCCATGCGCTGATCAGCGACGGGCGTTTTTCCAGCGGAAACAGTATTCTTACGCGGGAACAGATCAGCAGTTTCATTTCCGCGGCTCACCGGCTGGACATCAGGGTCATCGTCCGAGTCGACAGGCTCTATGATGAAGACGAACTGGATGATCTTGCCGATTACCTGCGCTTTCTGAGCGGCTGTCAGGCTGACGGCTTGCTGATCAGCGATCTGGCTGTCTGGATGCTGAAGGAAAGGGAAGAACTGTCCCTGCCCTGCATCTACGGACCGGAAACGCTGCTGACCAGCAGCCGGGAGATTGCTCAGCTGAAAGCTGACGGTCTGGAAGGCTGCGTCATTTCCAAGGAAGTTCCCTTCCGTGATGTCCGGGCGATGGCGGAGGCCAACAGCGGTTACTGCTGGCTGCGTCTTTACGGCCCGTCTCTGCTGTCCGTCAGCAAGCGCCGCTTCATTTCCCTTTATCTTGAGGATGAGGGGGAACATGCCGATGATTATTATCTTCAGGAAGAGAGCAGAGAACTGATGATGCCCATCATCGAAAAGAAGGCGGGCAGCTGGCTTTACGGTCCGACCATGCACGGTCTGGATGCGGTAAGAGAGATTTCCGTCCTTCCGCTTTGCGGCGTCATCTTTGACGGCGTCTTTGATCGTGACGAGGATGTCCTCAAGGCTCTGCAGCTGCATCAGCAGGTGCTCGACGGTCAGCTCAGCGAAAAAGAAGCGCTGAAAAATCTGCCGGATCCTGACGGTCGCAGAGAATACCTCAGCGTCTTAGCCGTCCGTGATACGGTGCTGAACAAGGAGGAAGCATGAAAACGGAACTTCTGGCTCCGGCCGGTGATCTGGAAAGACTGAAGATCGCCGTCATGTACGGCGCCGACGCCGTCTATTTCGGCGGCCGGCAGTTTTCCCTGCGCGCCAGGGCTTCCAACTTTTCTCTTGAGGACATCAGAGAAGCCGCGGACTTCGCTCATGAGTACGGATGCAGGGCCTACGTTACCGTCAACATGATCCCCCACGACAGTGATTTCATCGGGCTGCCGGAATATCTGAAGACGCTTCAGGATTTCGGCATCGACGCCATCATCTGCGCTTCGCGCGCCATCATGACCATCTGCCGTCAGGCAGCTCCGGATCTGGAAGTCCACATCTCCACCCAGCAGACTACGACCAATTCCCTGGCCGCGGCCTACTGGCAGAAGCAGGGGGCTGACCGGCTGGTGCTGGGACGGGAAGTGGATCTTATGAATCTGAAAACGATCATGAGCAGGGTTGAAATGCCAATCGAGGTATTCATCCACGGCGGCATGTGCGCCAACTATTCCGGCCGCTGCACCATTTCCAACCTGCTGACCAACCGTGATGCCAACCGGGGCGGCTGCGCTCAGTCGTGCCGCTGGAATTATCATCTCTACCATGGCGAACAGCTTCTGGACAGGCCGGATTGCCTGCTTTCCCTGGGTTCCCGGGACATGGCGGCGGCTGATTATCTGGAGGATCTGCTGAGGCTGAATGTCGCTTCCCTGAAGATCGAAGGAAGAATGAAGACGGCTTACTACCTGGCAAATGTCATAAAAGCATACCGCTTTATGATTGACAGATATTATAATAATGGTGAGATAAGCGGCGAAGATCTGGCCTGTGGAAAGAAAATGCTGGCCAGAGTCGCCAACCGGCCGACTTATAATGGCTTTTACGGCGGCCGGGAAAGCGGTTCGCAGATCTACACTCTGCCCTCCCAGCCTTCCCAGAACTACGTGGCTTCCGTGACCGACTACCGCGACGGCTTCGGTCTGCTGGAGACCCGTAATTTCTACAGGAAGGGCGATCTGCTGGCTCTGATGAACCCGCAGGGACAGGACATCAGTTTCCGGGTGGAAAGAATGACTGACGAGGACGGACAGGAAGTAGAGATCGCCAACCGGCCGATGCAGAGACTGTGGGTGAAACTGCCGGCGCCGGCCGACCGCTACAGTTTCATAAAGATGAGTGAGGATTAGTGTATGAGCATTATCGAAGGCGCAATCGCGACAAAGGCAGCCCTGGCTTCCAAATACCGCCGGGTCAGCAAAATCTACATTTCCTATAACAAGAGCGGTTCTGATGTGACCTACATCACCCATCAGGCCCAGATGAAGCATATCGAAGTCGAAAAGGTGACTCCCGACAAGATCGACGAGCTGGCTGCGGGCAAGACCCACGGCGGCATCATCGCCGAGGTTTCCGAACGCAAGCTGCAGTCGCTTACTTCGCTTCTTTACCGTGAAAAGCCCTTCCTGGCCCTGGTCGAGGGGGTGGAAGACAGCTACAATCTCGGTTATGTGATCAGAAGCCTGTACGCCTTCGGCTGCGACGGCATAATACTGAAGGATCACATCGTCGACTTCGACGATTCCACGATCATCAAGTCCTCCGCCGGCGCTTCGGAGATGCTGCCGATCTGCCATGTCGGCGATCTGCAGATGGCTCTTGAAGTCCTCAAGAGCAACGGCATCCGCGTCATCTCGGCTTACCGGGGCGGCGATCCCATCTGTCTCTACGACTATGACTTTACCGAAAAGGGCATTCTGATCTGTCTGGGCGGACCGATGAGAGGTCTGTCCCGGGTG
Organism: Erysipelotrichaceae bacterium; assembly: GCA_017442805.1. GTDB lineage: Bacteria > Bacillota_I > Bacilli_A > Erysipelotrichales > Erysipelotrichaceae > UBA1783. The sequence continues at coordinate 51,793 of JAFRZA010000011.1, read as the reverse complement.
ATTCTTGATAACAGCGATGACTTCATCTACATACCTTACGCCAGCGACTTCCGCAACGCCCTCAACGGCGCCAGCGCCATGGCAGTCATCGCTTCCGAGGTGTTCCGGCAGAAGAGCATGGAGAGTGAGTGATGAAGGAATCACTTTATCTGGCTGGCGAGACGGTCATCGTCAATCTGTCCAGCCGCTTCTATAATTCAACTGAGGAAATCGTTTCGTCTGACGGCTTTGCCGTCTTTCTTGAACGTTACTTCAAGGAATTGGCGGTGCGGGACATCCGCGTTTACCGCTGGCTGACCAACGGCAGGCCGCTGGAAGAGATGGTGCCTTCGCTGATCGAACTGACCAAAAGCCTTCTGATCGCTCCGGCAGGTCGGGGACGGCCCCAGGAGATGAGCGAACTGGACTGCATGAAGGCCCTCTACATCGTCGAGGACTGTTACCGCAGCTGGCGCAGCCGCAGCCGCTTCACCGTGATAAGCGGCAACCGTGCCGATGCCCTGGCGGAAAACTTCGGCGAATACGACGAGAAGTACAGCAGCCTGATCCGCCAGCTGTACCGCAGCTGTCTGGAGAAACTTTCCGGCAGAGCCGAAAAAGTCATCCGTGAGACTTCAGGAGGTACCAGCGGCAGCTGCCTGCTGACGAAATACCGGATCAGACTTCCCCGGGGCTACGCATCCCTGCGCAACATTCCCTTTGTGGCCAGGCTGCTGTTGAAAACGCCGCTGATGATGGATTTTGACGGCGCTGAAGACAATATCCGGCCAATCAGCCTGACTGCCAATCCTCTGGCTTCCTTCAAACTGGACAGCCGGGATTATTACTGCCTGCCCCTTAAGGTTGCCGACCTGCTCTGTCTGACCTATTTCCATAAGGACTACCTGGCGCAGGCCGTCTGTCTGGCCAATCTCTTTGAATTGGCTGGTGAAAACGACTGTCTTGAGAAAAAGGCAGATCTGATCTGCCTGTTCGGCCTGCCGTCCGACAGCCAGCAGATCGGTTACTATCACGATGTGAAAAACGGCATCCATCTGGCGGCCGTCTACCGCAATTACCGCGATGAAAGCTTCGTCAGCATCCGCAACGCCATTCTGACGCTGCACGATCTGGCCCAGCTGGACCGCGGCCGTCTTCCGGTCCGCGGATCGATGATGGACATCTTCTTCAGGGATGACAGCCGCAAAAGTCTGTTGCTGCTCGGGGAAACAGGCGCGGGAAAGAGCGAAACTCTCGAAGCCCTGCGCTCCCTGTCCGATGAAGTGCGCAGCGATAAGACCGTCAAGCGTCTGGAAGTCGTCTTTGACGGCGTCGGTTCTCTGAAGATCGCGGACGGTCAGGTGGTGGCCAACGGCAGTGAGACCGGCGGATTTGAAAGGATCGGCAATCTCTCTCAGAGTGTCGTCCGCGATGTGGAGAAGGGCATCTTCATCAACATGCAGAAGCCGGACGCCATGGTCATTCTGCCCTTCAGCGGCTATGAGACCGTCAGGGCCGATCACCGCGTCGACATGGTGCTTTACGCCAACAACTATGAAAACACTGCCGGAGTGGAGCGCTTTGCGGATTATGAAGACTGCAGAAGCTGCCTGATTGAAGGAAAGCGCGTGATCCGCGATGATGAAGGCCGGGAGATGCTGGTGAGCGGTTCCCCGATGAAGTTCTGCCTTACCCGGCAGCAGTCGGAAAGCTATCTCAGCATCATGGATGAGATCTTCGGCCGGCTGCTGGAAAACGGCGTCTTCACCGGTCAGCTGTATACCAATCTGGCAACCGATCATCCCGGCAATCTCAGGGAAAGCGCCCGCTGCCTGTGGGAATTGTTAAGACAACAGCCTAACTAAATGTTAGAATTAATTAGAGGTGCTGAAAGTGCGCAAGTTGATTCGATCAGTCTTCGTCTGCGGTAAGCGCAGCGATAAGATCCTGTCCGCGGCAATCTATGGATTGCTGATTTTCGGCATCGTGGTAACCAGCAGCGCCGGCATCAATACCGGTTCAACGGTAGAGAACACCATTGCCAACATCGGCAAGAGCGTTCTGGTTCTGACGGTCTGCGTGATTGCCTATCACGTGATCTCCAATTATTTCCGTCTGGACAAGCTCGGCGTCGGCTGGATGTATGCTATCATCCTGGGCGAGTTCGCCCTGTTAGTCGCCGCGGTGGTCTGCTGCTACGTCAACGGGGCCAAGAACGGCAACTATTCCTGGATCTACGCCAAGTGGATGCCTGTTGACATTCAGCCCAGCGAATTCGCCAAGATCGTGGTCATTCTGCTGATCGCCGTCTTCTACTGTGACAAGCGCTTCAAGGGGTTCAACGGCTTTTCCTGGGCCATTCTGCGGCCGATGCTGATAATCGTCATGATGTTCGCCTTCGTGGCCGGCGTCCAGAAGGACATCGGTACCGCCGTTACCATCGGAGCCATCGCCATTCTGCTGTTCTTGCTGCCCTCCAACCGCGTGCTGACCGGCTGGCAGATCTTTGCCGGCCTGGTGCTGTTCGGCTTGGGCTTTCTGTACATCTACCTGCTGGGTGAACCCGGACAGCAGCTGCTGACGAAGATCGGTCTGACGCACATCGCGGCCCGTTTCCAGGCTGTCCGTCATCCCAGCTATACTTCCGATGCCACCAGGGAGATCTTCTATTCCCTTCTGGGAATATCCAAGGGCTCGATCATCGGCGTCGGTCTGGGACAGTCAGTCCAGAAGTTCGGCTATCTGGTCTCCGCTACGGCTGACTACATCTTTGCCATCATCGTCGAGGAACTGGGACTGATCGGCATCACCATCGTCTTCGGCGGCTATATCATCATCATCTGGCGTCTGCTCCGCTACAGCCGGCTGGTCACAAAGGAAGCTGACAAGGCCATTCTGGTCGGAACGACCTGTTACCTGTTCGTCCACTTCTTCATGAACGTGGGCGGCGTCAGCGGTCTGATCCCGCTGACCGGCGTGCCGCTGCTTCTGATATCGCACGGCGGCAGCGCCATGTTATCAATCATGATCTGTCTGGGCATGTGTCAGGCGGTCATCGACAATTATCACAGAGGACGCGAAGAGCGCCGCAGACTGATCGCTTAGGAGGAAAGAACATGATCGCAATTTATCCGGGTTCCTTTGATCCCATTACCTACGGACATCTGGACATCATCGAAAGAGCAGCGTCTCTGATGGAGAAACTGGTCATCGTCATCATGGCCAATGACGAGAAGTCCGGCACCTTTACTTTCGTGGAAAGAAAGGAAATGATCGAGCACTCCGTCGCCCATCTGAAGAACGTCTCCGTGGTGATCGGCGAGGGCCTGACCGCTGAGTTCGCCCGCAAGGTCGGCGCCAACGTTATCGTCAGAGGAATCAGGGCGGTTTCCGATTACGAGTATGAAATGCAGCTGGCGACCGCCAACATGACCATTTCACCGGACGTGGAAACGGTCTTCATCCTGGCCAAGCCGCAGTATTCCTTCCTGTCATCTTCGACGGCCAAGACCATCGCCGCCAACGACGGACCGCTGGAGAGCTTCGTTGATGACTATGTAGCGGAGAAACTGAGAGAAAAATACCGTTAATAAAAGAACTGTCAGCTCCCGGTCGCCTACAGCGTGGGCAGTGACAGTTCTTTTTCTATGGCTTGTTGATGTTTAGAAGTCTTCGATCTTGGTGCTTACCGGCTCTTCCAGCATCTGCGGATGCTGCAGGATGTGGGCCATCAGGGCAATGGAGCGGGCGAAGTAGAAACCGTCGCCGATCCTTTCGTCCAGGGTAACGCCGAAGTGGCAGACCTTGCGCGGCTCCTGACTGCCGTCTTCATTGACGCGCATCTCGTTTTCAATCTCGCCGATGGTGGCCAGTGATGAACAGCTGCCGAAGTCGGCAATGTTGTGATAGATGGCGCCGCAGCGGATCGAACCGAGGTTGGAGATGATCATTGAAGTGAAGTAGATGTTGTTGTCGGTCAGTGACTTCGGCAGCATGCCGCGTTCACCCAGTTTCTTCATCAGCCAGAAGATCGGTACTCTGATGATGTTGGGAAGCTTGCCCAGGGCGTCAGCTGCGCCGTTGGCGCCGGATTTCTCGGGCTTGGAATTACGCAGGTTGGTAACCAGGCCGGTCGCCTTGGCGGCCAGCGTTTCGAGATTATCGTTTTCCTCAACCGGAACCACCAGCATCAGCTCATCTGACTTGTCTTCCAGAGCGATCTTGGCGACGAAGGACAGGGTAATGTCATTGTGGGTGTACATGTGGCGGTTGGCTACGAAATAGTTCAGACGGGGCCGGTTGTACATGACTTTGGCAATGGCGGTCAGAAAGGCGTGGAAATAGGTATAGTGGACACCCTTCTGCTTCAGATCGGTAATGTAGTTGACCAGCTCGGTAACGTCGATCTTGCGGTCAATGTAGACTTCACATTCCTTTCTGGTCGGCTTCAGGTCGATCATGCACTGCATCAGGGCAGGGATTTCAACTCTTGTGGCATCTTTTCTCATAAAAAGGTTTCCTTTCAGATAATAATGTTAATATTCTAACACATAAAATCAAAAAGCAAACCCTGTTGAGCGTTTAGCCAAACATGTAATCGCTTACTTAAGAAAAACTTAAGGAAAAAGCTCTCGCGAGCTTTTACTTACATAATTCCAACACCTTTTCGATGGCCTGCTGAGACGTCAGCATGGTGTTTTCGCTTTCGGTTCGTAAGCGGAATTCCACCTGGTCGTCCGCAGCGCCTTTGCCGACGGTGATGCGCATCGGGATGCCGATGAGTTCCATGTCCTTGAACTTGACACCCGGTCTTTCTTCACGGTCGTCGAAGATCGGTTCAATTCCCTTTTCCATCAGGGCATCATAGATTGTTTCCGCCAGTCTGACCTGCTGCTCGTCCCTGCCGTTGATCAGCACGATGCCGACCTTGTAGGGAGCGATGCTGATGGGCCAGATGATGCCGTTTTCGTCATGGTGCTGTTCGACGACGGCGGCCATGGAACGGCCGACGCCGATGCCATAGGAGCCCATGACGACTGGCTGCAGGGTGCCGGTGGCATCCTGGTAGTAGAGGTCCATGGCCTGGGAGTACTTGGTCCCCAGCTTGAAGGTGTTGCCGACTTCAATGCCCTTTTTGAAATGGATCCTGCCGCCGCAGTGCGGGCAGAGGTCGCCTTCCTGAACGTTAACCACGTCACCGCTGACGTCATAGCGGAAATCCTTCAGGTTGGTGTTGATGTAATGGTATCCGGCCTTGTTGGCGCCGGTGACGAAGTTCTTCATGTGGAGCACTTCACGGTCGACGACGATCCGGCAGTTCTGCAGGTCCGCCGGTCCGGCGTAACCGGGGACGGCGTTGGAGGTGGCGATAAGTTCGTCGTTGGCGAAGTTGAGTTCCCGGCCGCCCAATAACTTGAGGGCTTTGGTTTCATTGAGTTCGCGGTCGCCTCTGATAAAGAAGATGACGAACTTTCCGTCAACGTTCATTAACAGGGCCTTGACGGATTTCTTCAGATCGCAGTGCAGATATGCGCAGACATCTTCAATGGAGGAACAGTTGGGGGTTTCCACCAGCTGTCTGACTTTTTCCTCTTCCTTATCGTCTTCAGGCTCAACGGTTTCCGTGATTTCAATGTTGCTGGCGTAGTCACAGCTGTCGCACAGCACTACGGTGTCTTCGCCGATCGGGGAGATGGCCTGGAATTCTTCCGACAGCAGACCGCCCATGACGCCGGTGTCGGCTCTGACGATCCGGTAATCGAGGTCCAGACGGTCGAAGATGCGCTTGTAGGCCTCAAAGATCTTCTGATAGGCTTCGTCCAGTCCTTCCAGATCGCGGTCGAAGGTATAGGCGTCCTTCATGACGAATTCGACGACTCTGATCAGGCCGAAACGGGGACGGGGTTCATCGCGGAACTTGGTCTGCATCTGATACAGAGAGACAGGCATGTCCTTGTAGGACTTGATCTTCATGCCGGCGGCAATGGCGAACAGCTCTTCATGGGTTGGACCGAGGACCATCTGTTTGCCGAAGCGGTTCTTCAGGGCAAACATGGAGGAACCGAAGTTGTCTCTTCTGCCGGAGGAAACATAGACTTCCTCGGGAATCAGACAGGGCATGATGAGTTCCTGGCAGCCGGTCTTGTTCATCTCTTCACGGATGATGTTTTCGATGTTCGTCTTGACCTTATAGCCCAGAGGCATGAACATGTAGATGCCGCCGCTGCTTTTGCGGATGAAACCGCCGCGGTTGAGCAGAATGCCGCTGAGGGATTCCTCATCCTTGGGGTCTTCTCTTAAGGTATAGAAATAACTGTTGGAAAGTTTCATAACATAATCTCCTGAACTTCTAAATTATAGCATACTGTCCTTCAGAATAAGGACAGATTTTCATATTCCTTTTCAATGCGGTAATGCGGTTCGATGCTTTCCAGCTGGACGATGGTAAGCTGACCCTTAAGGTAAGTCTCAGCCTGCCGGTAGTCCAGAGCCACGGGTACCCGGTGATGGATGGCACTGGTGGAAGTGGCTTCTCTGGTGATGATGGAGAACCGGGGCAGCCCTTCCGCATTCTGGTAGATTCCGGCCAGGTAAATGGCCGGCTGGTCGGTGGTGATGTAGTGCCTCTGGCGGTCCTTCCATTCATAGAAGCCTGAGGCTACGATGACGCAGCGGTGATTCCGGAAATCTTCGCGGTAGAAGTCTTTATCCCTGATCGACTCCAGACGAGTATTGATCAGGGTACGGTCAAAGAGCTGATAGTTCCATTTCATCAGCCCGCAGTCCCCGTCAAGTTCTACCAGAGCGATCTGCCCGGGGCAGATCTCACCCTTCTGCCACAGTTCCAGAACTTCCTGCCCGTACTTCTTTTCCAGGATCTTCAGGTATCTGGAGGTATCGATGTTTTCCGAAAAAAAGTATCTTCCGCACATACCTAGATTTTAGCACAACCGTACCTGACTGCCAAAGAGCCCGGCGTGGTAAGAAAAAACCGTTTTCTGCTTTTCATAAAGAGAATAAATAGTATAATAGATACAATTAAACGGAGGTTTGGTAAATGGCTCAGTATCTGGATGATGTTTCCCGCACTTTTTCCGAATATCTTCTGCTTCCCGGCTACACCGGTGAGGACTGCGTAACCGACAATGTGGATGTTTCCACGACGATCACCCGGTACAGAGGCTCTGAACCAGAGGGCCTGAAGCTCAACATCCCCTTAGTTTCAGCCGTCATGCAGTCGGTATCCGACGACCGCATGGCCATCGCTCTGGCCCGTCAGGGCGGCCTGTCGTTCATCTATGGCGCCCAGAGCATCGAAAACCAGGCCCGGATGGTCAAGAAGGTCAAGGACTACAAGGCTGGCTTCGTGCTTTCCGATTCCAACATTTCGCCGGAAGCGACCATGGCTGATGCCGTGGCGCTGAAGAAAGCTTCCGGGCACTCCACCATGGCCGTTACCGAAGACGGCAGCGCTCATGGCAAATTGCTGGGAGTCGTCACTTCCCGTGACTACCGCATCGGCAAGATGGATCCCGCTACCAGGGTAAGGGAATTCATGACCCCGTTTGACAAGCTGATCTACGCCAGGGAAGGCGTTACCCTTTCCCAGGCCAATGACATGATCTGGGATCATAAGCTCAATGCCCTACCGGTCATCAACGACTCACAGCAGCTGGTCGCCTTTGTCTTCCGCAAGGACTACGAATCCCATAAGGACAATCCCGACGAACTGCTGGATGAAAAGAAGCGCTACATGGTCGGCGCCGGCATCAACTCCCGTGACTATAAGGAGAGAGTACCGGCTCTGATCGAGGCGGGAGCGGACATTCTGTGCATCGACTCCTCCGAGGGCTTCAGCGTCTGGCAGCAGAAGACCATTGAATGGATCCGGGAAAACTACGGTGACAGCGTCAAGGTGGGAGCCGGCAATGTCGTTGACGGCGAAGGTTTCCGTTTCCTGGCTGACAGCGGCGCCGACTTCGTCAAGGTCGGCATCGGCGGCGGTTCCATCTGCATCACCCGGGAAACCAAGGGCATCGGCCGCGGCCAGGCCAGCGCGCTGATCGATGTCGCCAGAGCCCGCGATGAATACTTTGAAAAGACCGGTGTCTACGTCCCGATCTGCTCGGATGGCGGCATCGTTTACGACTATCACATGACCCTGGCTCTGGCCATGGGCGCTGACTTCATCATGCTGGGGCGTTACTTCGCCCGCTTCGATGAGTCGCCGACCGACCGGCTGATCATCAACGGCCAGTATGTCAAGGAATACTGGGGCGAAGGTTCCAACCGCGCCCGCAACTGGCAGAGATACGACATGGGCGGAGCCTCCAAGCTGTCCTTTGAGGAAGGCGTCGATTCCTATGTTCCCTATGCCGGGCCTCTGAAGGATAACGTCGAGATGACCATCAGCAAGATCAAGTCCACGATGTGCAACTGCGGCGTCACTTCCATCCGTGAACTGCAGAAGAATGCCCGTCTGACCGTCGTCTCCGCTACTTCCATCGTTGAAGGCGGCGCTCATGACGTTATCGTCAAGAACAACGGCAATCAGAATCTCGGCTGATGAGCCTTCAGGAAGAGAATATCGATGAAGAAATTTGACATTGAAAAACTGCTGGAGAGCGAATACTGGGTCATTGACTTTCTGCCCGCTCAGGTGCCTGCCCATAGCGGCGGCCAATTCGGCGCCGTAGAGAGCTATCTTCTGGAAGGCAAACGTAAGGAGAAACTGCATGAATGTTTCGCTGAAGTGATCATCAGGCTGAACTGTTATCAGGACATCTGGGTCACGGAAGCCCGCAGTGAAGACTGGCAGAAGAATCCCGCTCCGGAAAAACTGGTTGAAATGTTCTGCCCGAAAAAGGGGAACGCGGAACTGCTGATCGCTGTCGAACAGGGTAATGCGCTGATCAGTTTCGATTCCACCGACAGCCACATGACGGTTTATAACCCGTCTTCTTCCCTGAAGACGCTGCTTCAGAAACTGGCAGCAGGCCAGGGCCTGTACGTATGGCAGCCGGCAGAGGGGAAAAGAAAAGACAGCGAAAAGGAATTAAGACAATGGCGGGTCATGTGACCCGCTTTTTTTCATGGAGCGATGGGGCTTCTGCGCGAAATAAAAGGCTCTGTCTATCAGAACGGAGCCTTCAGATGATGTGTGTCGGTCTGCGGCTATTTCAGCAGTTCTTCAACGATCCTGTCGCGGAGCTTCCAGAGGTTTTCCTCGCTTTCGGAAGCAAAGGTATAAAGCCTGTACACCTTGTTGTCTTCGTTCCAGCTGATGCAGGTAATCGGCTGAATGTCATCGCTGCCATCGGAACAGGCAGTGAGGTGAGCGGACGGAGAGGTTTCGGTGATCTCGTGAACATCCAGATAATAGACCACGCCGTCGATCTCGCAGCTCAGGTCATCGTTGGTGAAATATGCATGCTTGTCGTTTTCCGTGGGAATGGTTTCCGGGACATCGCCGGGTGAGAAGGCGTCTGCACTCTTGCGGCCGGCAAATGACGGCAGGCCAAGGGAAACGGCAAGGACGACGATCAGGCAGAGGGAAAGAACCGGTGAAAGCTTCAGTGCCAGTGTAGGCAGTGAGAATTTCTTTTTCTGCTCAGCCTTCATGATGATGTTGCTGTACATCTTCTTTTTCTGCTGATTGGTAACTTCGATGCTGTCGATGGCATCTCTGAAATCCCTTAAGTCACTCATTTTCGATCTCCTCCAGTCTTATCTTAAGCATCTTCCGTCCTTCAGCCAGCTGGTTGCGGACGGTCGAAGCCGTGCGTTTGAGCATCTGAGCGATCTCCTCGCTTTTGTAGCCCAGATAGTAGTGCAGGTAGATGACGTCCTTGTACTTTTCCGGCAGGGCCATCACCTCCTGAAGCAGGTAATTGTCTTTCTTACTGCTGACGCCGCGGTTTTCAATCAGTTCATCACCGACGACCTTCTTCCTCCAGAACTGCTTGAGGTGGTCCTTGCAGGTGTTGATGCTGGCGACGGTCAGCCAGGCCTTCTCGTGGTCTTCATCGTTGAACTCGATGTTGCCGGTGTAGACCTTGACAAAGACATCTTCCAGGCAGTCTTCGGCATCGTACTGATTCTTCATGTAGGTGTAACAGATGCGGTAGACCAGCTGATAGTTGCGCTCATATAACATTGCGAACTGCTGCTGGGCTATCTGGTAGTTGACTGCCACTTCAGTCCCTCCTATCTATATAACGAATGGGAAACCCAAAATGTCGTTAAAAACATTATAGACGAAAAAACAATTATGCCAAATAGCCGATTGTCGGTGAAAAAATCTCCCAAAATGACGGTTTTGTATTATACTATCAAAAAAAGGAAGAACGTATGGAAAAATTCGGCAGGTTCTATCTGGATAATGAAAAGGACATCATCGTCGACCTCTACCGTAAGGACGACCGGCTTTTCTACGTCCTTTCCACGCCTAATCATCACAGCGGCAACCTGATAACCAACCTGGCCAAGCTCTGTCAGCTGCCGATAAGCTTCGACGAGAAGGGCCTGAAGATCATCGAGGGCGAAGTTCCCTGTTACGTCGATGCCCATAACCGCCAGGTCTTCATCTTCCGGCTGGCCAATACCAAGGTAGCCAACATCTACCCTGACGGCAGCGTGGAAATGAAGGCGACGATCCCGGCTCTTCCCAAGACGCTGATGAGCCAGACCAAGGAGTACACCCTGGACGCCAACAAGACGATCGTCAAGACCTACATCGTGCGCGACTGGAAGTTTGAGACTGACCTGCATACCCATACCAACGGCAACCTGCACCCCGACATTCTGATCGCCCTGGGCATTGTTCATCAGATCAGATATCCGCTGTACTACATCCATAAGCTGCAGATTCGTCTGTCTGAAAAGCAGCAGAAGGCCATTGATCAGCAGCGCAGCCGTGTCGAGCGGCAGTTCGCTGACTCGCCTTTGCAGGGCAAGTACCTCAACCGCAAGATCGACGACAACACTTTCATAAATCTCGCCGATCTCATCCTCAACAATCCTGAGGACGCCTATTACAACATCGTACAGATCCGCTCATCTCTGAGCATCCTGAAGGACGGCCAGGCTGTCTTCACCAACCTGGAGAAGGTCTACCTCTACCGCTATGTCTTCACCAGAGGACGCCCGGCAGAGAAGCATATCCGGCTGCACGGCATTAATAAGATACCTGATGAGGACATCGTCAGATACCTCAGGCAGATGCTGAAGGACGACAGGGATCCCCGTTACCAGAACAACAGCCTGTTCCAGGATAAGATGCTGTGGATCGCCCGCATATATCAGGGACAGGGCATAAAGTATGTCGAAATGAGCGATACGACGCTGGTGAAAAAATACCAGTCCGTTCAGATGCTCAACGAAGTCCACCAGATCTTCCCCGCGATTTATCAGGAGACCGGCGTCACCATCCGCTTTCTGGCGGCCATCAGGCGCATCCCCCTGACCATTCTGAAGGACAACGTCACCCCGCAGACCTATCTGCAGGAAAACCTGCAGGTCTTAAGAGCGGTGGCAGTTGACCCGTATGTCGCCGGCTGCGACATCGTCGGCGAAGAGGTCAACAGCATCCGTGAACTCAAGCCGGTGATAAAGGAGATCGTGAAGATCGCCAAGGATGACCCCAGTTTCGTCATCCGCGTTCATGCCGGAGAAAACGACAGTCAGAAGAGCAATGTCGCCGACAGCATTGACTGCGTGCGTTCCTCACTGGCTGTCGGTCAGCGCATGCCGTTAATGAGGATCGGACACGGTCTGTATACCGCCAACCTGAATACCGCTGAAGGCCGCCGTCTGATGAAGACCATCAGAGACAATAAGATCGTTCTGGAATTCCAGATCACTTCCAACGTCCGTCTCAATAACCTGATCTCGCTGGACGCCCATCCGCTGAAGCAGTATCTGAAGGAAGACATCCTGTGCGTGCAGGGAACCGACGGCGCCGCGCTGTACGGAACCTGTCCGATCGACGAACAGCTTTCCATGGAGCGGACCCTGGAACTGAGCCGTGATGAACTGATGAAGATGAAGAGAGCTGATGAACTGGTCATGCGGATGGCTCTGGAATCATATGAAGCCAAGAAGAAGGAATTTGAAAGACTGCTGGACGGCCGCAGCGCCGAGGAAGTGCTGACGGAAAGAATGCAGGATGAAGTCCATCTTTCTTCCAAACTCTGGGCAACCGACAGCATCTACGACGTTCAGACGCTTCTGCAGGACAGAATCGAAGAACTGCCCTGGGATCGCTATCCGATCGTTTTGATGGGCGGCAGCTTCAATACTGAAAAGCGCACCACCAAGATGACGGCGGAAGGCCGTCAGATCATCGACAGCCTGCTAAGCCAGCTGGATGAGAAGGAAGTCTTCTTCCTGGTCGGCGATACCGTTTCCGGCTATGAGAGATATCTCATCGAACACAATAAGAAATTCAAGATTTTCGCGATGTGTCCCAGCATCATCGACAAGGCGCGGCTGAAGAGACTCAAGAAGGCTGGCGTCAACATCCGGGTCTCTCCGGAAAGCGCCGCTCTGGGCATCTACAAGAGCATTACCCATGAAATCTTTGACCGCCGTCCCTCCATCGTCATCGGCTTCGACGGCAACTCCGCCGGCGTCAACGTCATGCAGGAAGCCAGAAACGGCAAGGGCAAGGCTGCCATCTTCGTCTACGACGTGGAAGGCAATCTGCGCAAGAAGGCGGAAAGCCTGCAGGGCTATGTGCAGCTGTTTGACGGCCGCAGCGATCTGGCCAGAGAACTGCGGAAGATCATCGAAGACTAGCGCAATGCACGGTAGGTGCTGATGTGGTAAGATATAGGCAGAGGATGAACATGAAGAAGAGAATTCTGCTGATCGCTACCGGAGGCACGATTGCCTCCGCCAATACCGAGGACGGCTTACAGCCGCTGTTTTCCTCGCAGCAGCTCATTGACAGCCTGCCGGAACTGAGCGAGATCTGCGACGTCGATAACTTTCAGCTGTTTTCCCTGGATTCCACCAACATTTCCCGCGACCACTGGCTGGCCATCAGCCGGCACATTGAAGAAAACTATGACCGTTATGACGGCTTTGTCGTCACCCACGGCACCGATACCATGGCCTACAGCGCCGCGGCGCTGTCCTATCTGATTCAGAACAGTCCCAAGCCGATCGTGCTGACCGGCTCCCAGAGACCGATCAACCTGTCAACCACCGACGCGAAGATGAACCTGCTGGACAGTTTCCGGTATTGCTGTGATTCAGGGAGCTGCGGGGTGCAGATCGTCTTTTCCGGGAACGTCATCCTGGGGACCCGGGCCCGCAAGATCAACACCAAGAGCTTCCAGGCCTTCGGCAGCATCAACTACCCATATCTGGCGGTCATTCAGGACGATCACATCGTCCGCTACATCAGCCAGAGCGGCTATGAAAAGGCGGAATTCTACCATCAGCTCAACGACCGCGTCGCCCTGATCAAACTGATTCCCGGCACTACCGGCGATTACCTGAAGTATTTTCTGGAACGTAACGACGCTCTGGTCGTCGAGAGCTTCGGCGTCGGCGGTCTGCCGATGCTGGAAAAGTACGGATTCCAGCAGGCCATCGACTTCGCCGTGGCCAACGGCAAGACCATCGTCATGTGCACCCAGGTGCAGAACGAAGGCAGCGACATGACCATCTACCAGGTCGGTCATGCCCTGAAGAGTGAGAAGAGCATTCTGGAAGCCTATGACATGACGACCGAAGCGGTGGTGACCAAGCTGATGTGGATCCTCGGTCAGACCACCGAGTTCAAGAAGATCAGGGAACTGTTCTACCGCCCGGTGGCACAGGATATTCTCTTCAAGGATTAAGAAAAAGACAGCAGAGCTGTAGCATATGAAAAGGAGGCTGCTATTATGTGGAACATTGTCTGTGACTCCAGCTGTGACTTCAAGAAGCTGGAAACCGATAACCCCGATATCCGCTATGTGACGGTGCCCTTTGTCCTCTCCGGCGACGGCCGTGACTTTGTGGATACCGACGACCTCGACACCGAGGAAATGACAACATATCTGGAAAGCATCAATACGTCGCCGTCATCAGCCTGTCCGGCTCCCGGCTTATGGGCCAATGAGTTTGAGGACTACGATCAGAACATCGCTCTGTGCATTTCCAAGAACCTTTCCGGAAGCTTCAACAGTGTCACTTCCGCCAGGGAAATGACCCTGGAAGAATACCCGGACAAGAAGATTGAAATCATCGACCCGCTGGGCACCGGTCCCTCACTGATGCTGGTGGTGGAAAAAATCGTCGACTGGATCAACGAAGGCCTGAACTTTGAAGAAGTCGTCAGAAAGGCCAATGAAATGGTGGAGAAACTCAACATCGTCTTCTCCCTGTGCAGTTTTGAGAACCTGGTCAGAAACGGCCGAATGAACCGCATCGTCGGCCTGATTGCCACCAAGCTGAACATCTGGGGCATCGGCATGGGCGTGGAAGGCCGCATTTCCATCGTCGGAAAGGCCAAGGGCGTCAAGAAGATGGTCGCCAGCATCGTCGAGCAGATGAAGAAGACCTGCATCGACGCTCACCGGGTCATCATCTCTCACTGCCTCAATCCTGAGACAGCGGAGATGCTGAGAAAGGCGATTGCGGAAAACTTCCCGAAGATCGACATCTCCGTCTATCCGACCAGAGGACTGGACAGCTTCTACGCGGAGCGCGGCGGGGTCATAGTTGGATATTATTAGTACGTTATTGTTTTTTCTGAAACTCTTCTAGCATAATATAAACATGCGTCACAAATGTGACGTTTTGTTTTAAATATGGAATGATGACTGGTCAATGAATATCAATAAGGAAATTTCTATGGTATTTTCCAAATCAGTTGAATCATTTAGTGTATAATAAACCTATAAGTGTTGAAATAATCCTATTGTTCAACCGGAGGTAAAAGAATGAAAAAGGCATCATATCTGATAATTGCTGTGTGTCTTGTCTTTACATCATTATTTGGGTGTTCAAAGACAAGTAAAGACGATGCGTTGTTTAATGAAAACGATCCAATTATTGTAGTTGATGGAAGCGGAAGACGCGTATCGTTTGCTGAACCAGCAAAAACAGTTGCTACATCCTGGGGTGGTGGAGTTGACATGTATATTTATGCATTAGGCGTAGGTGATAGACTTGTTGCAACTAACTCTAAGCACAACATCGACCGTTTGTTCTTTAACCCGGATGAGATGCCAAAAGTTGGCCGCTGGGTTCTGGACAAAGAAGCTTTAGCTGATATTCAACCAGACGTTTATTTACACGGTTCCTATGCTACAGACCAGATTACTGGGGCGAACTCGGTAAAAGTCAGAGCATATGGAATGGGCTTTCATTCTTTTGACGATATTGCCAAAAACATTACAGATCTTGGAAAGATTTTCGGTGTTGAAGAAAGAGCAGCATATGTTAATTCATACTGCGAGAACATTTTGAAATTAGTTAAGGATAGAGTTTCGTCTATTCCAAAAGATCAGTATCCTACTGTTATTATCCTCGGAGAGCAAATCGGAGAACTGGCTGCTGATATCTATGACACCATTGACATTATGATTGAAATGGCTGGAGGTAAATCAATGACTCCTGATGAATTGGCAACAAAAACAGAAACAACGGTTGTTGGATTGGAAAAGATTTTTGAATGGAATCCCGATTTCATTTTCCTTCAGGACTACTACTGTGAACTCACTGTTGAGGATATAATGTCAAGCAGTACATGGGCCCCCATGACATCAGTAAAGAACAACCATGTTTTTGCCATTCCGTCAGAAATCGATGCATGGAGCAAGGGCAATCCATCATGTTATATTGGCACTCTATATATCAGCATGCAAATGTATCCTGATTTATATACAGATATTGACATCAATAAATTAGCTGTCGAATTCTATCATGAAGTTTACGGATTAGATTTGACTCTTGAGCAAATCGGCATTCATTAATTGTATATATGAAAGAAAAGCGCTTCAAAGGAACCATAGCAATACTTCTTGTAGCGCTTTTCATAGTGGTAATAATTGCATCCTGCTGTGGGCATTACCATCTTGACCCGTTAACATGCCTAAAACTGTTAATAATCAAACCGTTTGTCAAAACTGGTGATTGGAGTGAACTGGATGAGAGCGTTATATATGGCCTCAGATTACCGCGGATCATAGGAGCAATAATCGTAGGAACCTGCCTCTCGCTATCCGGAGCATCATATCAATCGGTGTTTCAAAACCCGCTTGTTTCTCCGGATATTCTTGGCGTTTCATCAGGTGCATGCGTAGGAGCTGCCCTGGCAATCCTATTACATTTGCCTAAAACCTTTATTATGATATTTGCATTTATGTTCGGCGTATTAACTGTAGTTTTGACAGTTACAATTCCAAAGGTTTTAAAATCCGAGTCAAACATCATGCTCGTTTTGTCAGGAATAGTTGTGGGAGGGCTGACCGGTTCGGCGATGGGAATAATCAAGTATATTGCTGATCCGCGTGATGAATTACCACAAATAACATATTGGATGATGGGATCTCTTGATGGTTTATCCTATTCAACAATATTATTCTCTCTCGTTCCTGTCTGCATTTGTGTGTTTGTCTTAATGAGAATGTCATGGTGGATCGACGTAATCTCCATGGGTGAAAAAGACGCTCAGACACTTGGCGCAAATGTTAAACGTATTCGTTTGATTACTATTGCCTGCTCAACATTGTTGACTGCTACTTCGGTGTGCATGGCAGGGACAATTGGATGGATAGGATTGGTAATTCCTCACTTTGCCAGAATGTTTGTAGGAACAAGTAATACGAAGATTGTGCCTACTGCAGCTTTGCTCGGCGCTATCTTTCTGCTTGGCGTAGATACCATTGCTCGAACTGTTGCAAGAACAGAAGTTCCGTTAGGAATCATAACAGGACTTATCGGTGCTCCATTTTACGCATGGCTGTTGTATCACCAAAGAACAAGATTAAAGTAGGGAGATGTCATGAGTCCAATTGTTCGATTGAGTTCCGTATCTTTTTCGTATCCTGGGTCAAAAAGGAAAATACTTGATGACTGTTCTTTTTCAATTGAAAAGGGAGAGATAGTTTCCATTCTTGGACCGAACGGCTCTGGGAAAAGTACTTTGCTGAATTGTGCTTGCAATCTGTTAACACCTCAAAGCGGATTGGTGTATTTAAACGATATTCCCATCTCTTCTATGACTATCCAAAACGTTGCTAAAGTAATAGGATATGTGCAACAGTATCAGGAATCTGCTTTTGCATATTCTGTTTTTGATTATGTCCTTATGGGGAGGGCGAATAGAATTGAAATGTTCAGAAAACCTGATTCAAATGATTTTAGGATAGTTGAGAATGTACTTGAAAAAATGCGCATAACACATTTATCAGATCGTCCAATTACTGAAATCAGTGGTGGAGAAAGACAACAGGCTGCAATTGCCCGGGCAATTGCTCAAGAACCACAGGTAATATTTTTTGATGAGCCAACTGCTCATCTTGATTTTGGCAACCAGATTTCTACATTAAAATTGATTGCCTCTTTGAAAAACGAAGGATATGCAATTGTTATGACAACGCACAATCCAGATCACAGCATCCTGTTGGGAGGGAAAACTGTGATATTGAATAAAGAAGGACATCTTGAAATCTATGATGCATCGCAAATAGCAAAAGCAGAATTGTTATCCAATATTTATAATACAGATTTGCTGGTTCCCTTCGTAAAGGAGGCTGAGCGTTTTGTCTGTATACCTAAGAGCCTCTGATCAATATGAAAAATGCTGCAGTTAAAAAAATCAGCAAGAAGGGATGCGCAGTTATTAAAGCATTAATTTGTATTCGAACAAAACTAATAAGAAACTGAGTTAATCAATTAGTTGCCCGTTTAATCAAACGGGCATTTTCAATGTTGGTGACTCTGGTATAGCCGTCATCCAGATACTGCAGATAGCTTTTCCCGTCACCCAGAAGCTCAACATTCTTAAGATCGGCTTCAGCGGTATTCAGAGCTTCCCGGCCGATGATGATGCAGTGATCGTGGCGGATGAAGAAGACAACTTCGTCTTCCGG
The DNA here is from genome assembly GCA_017442805.1 of Erysipelotrichaceae bacterium. Lineage (GTDB taxonomy): Bacteria > Bacillota_I > Bacilli_A > Erysipelotrichales > Erysipelotrichaceae > UBA1783. The sequence continues at coordinate 33,722 of JAFRZA010000011.1, read as the reverse complement.
AACTTCAATGGTGTGCTTTCCCTTCTTCAGCTTTTCCGTAGTGAATTTCTGATTACGGTAGCTGACCATGGTCATTGCTTCGGGGAGATAGACGCTTCTTTCGGTCTGGCCCTTTTCCATGATCGGGGCGATCATGATGGATTCGCCGACCATCAGCTGATTCTCAATGCCGCGGACCCTGGGGTCGTCAAAGACGAAGGCCAGCGGTTTGATGTACATGTCATCATTCAGGGCTGCCTTCATGAATTCCGAGTAGATGTAAGGCAGCAGGCGGTAGCGCAGCATCAGCACGTTGCGGAAAGCACTGATGTGACCGAACATGTAGCATTCCTGGCTTCTGGTCCGCCGTGCAGCGTGATTGCGCATTAAGGGTGTAAAGACGCTTAATGCCAGCCAGCGTAATAACAGTTCTCTGGTGCAGTTGCTGCCGAAACCGCCAGTGTCGGCGCCGCTGTAGAGGAAGCCACACATGTTGAGCCCGGGCAGCTGGTGGAATTCCGTCCGCAGGTGATCCCAGCGGGATTCGTTGTCTCCGGTCCATAAGCCGCCGTAGCGGTGAGCGCCGATGCAGCTGCTGCGGGAGAATAACAGGAACCGTTTGTCATAGTGTCTTTCAATGCCCTGACAGGAAGCCATGGTCATGTAGCCGCCGTAAAGGTTGTGTACGAGATGATGCACCAGCGGCTTGCCGTCAGCCACGTTATAGAAGTTATGGTAGTCGAAGTGGGCGACTTCTTCGGCCTTGCTTTCCTTGTGATGAGGGTTGAAGAACCCTTTGACGATGTCCAGTTTGGACTTGACTTTGGAATACTCGCTCGAGAAGATCGACGGTTCGTTCATGTCGTTCCAGAAACCGTCAAAGCCCAAATCCAGCATGGCTTTGTACTTGTCGCCGAACCACCGGCGTACTTCAGGACGGAAGAAGTCGGGAAAATGAACGATACCGGGCCAGACGGTGCCCTTGAAAATGCCGCCGTCCTTGTTGCGGCAGAAGTAATCGCCGACAACGCCTTCTTCATAGACGTCATAGCCTTCTTCAACCTTTACGCCGGCATCGACGATGGGAACCAGATGGACCCCGCGCTGGCGGGTCTTCTCCACGAAGGCCGGAAGGAAGGGGAAACGGAGCTTGTTGAAGGTGAACAGCTTGAAATGGTCCATGTAGTCGATGTCCATGCACAGCCAGTCCAGCGGCAGTCTGTTGAGCTTGTGGGCTTCCATGACGGCCAGCAGGTCGGCTTCACTCTTGTAGCCCCAGCGGGACTGCCCGAAGCCGAAAGCCCATAAGGGCGGTAAAAACGGCCGGCCGATCAGGGAAAGAAACTCCCTGGCGATACTGTTGGCGTCGGAAGCGGTGATCATGTAGATATCAAGATTATCATTGGCGGTACGGATGAACAGTTCGCCCGGAGTAGTTTTGTCAACATCGAAGGTGATCTTGGAAGGCGTGTCAAAGAAGACACCGAAAAGATCCCTGCCGTCGACGATCAGGAAGTTATGAGCGCTGTATAAGGATGGTGTATTCTCCCGGTGGATCGGGTTATCGGTATTGTAGGAAGCGTAGGTATGGCCTCTCTTGTTGATGCCGCCCATGTTTTCGCCTAAACCGTAGACGATGTCCTTCCTGTCCAGCTGGTAGTGGAAATAAAGGTGCTTCTTAGTGCGTCTTTGAGTAAAGTAAGGCAGCGGGTCGGCAGAAGGATCGATCTGCCTTACCGTGGAAAAAGTCTGAATCAGTGGTTTCCCTATTACATATTTTCTGATCATAAATTCACAACATTCTACTATTTAAATTATAGCACTTTGCGTCTGGGTGAGATGGTTTTTCCCGTGAATAAAAGGACGTTTTTTACGATTAGCACTTGATGCTTGACAGTGCTAAAACAGTGCTTTATAATATTGGCAGTACTTGAAAAAGAGTGCCAAAGGAAGTGAGAAACATGTTGACAGAAAGGCAGCAGCAGTTGCTGAAGGCCATCGTTGAAGAATTCATCAAGACGGCTGAACCGGTCGGCTCCAAGACCCTGGTTGAGCGCTACGGTCTCAATTATTCTTCCGCCACCATCCGCAACGAGATGAACTATCTGGAACAGCAGGGTCTGCTGGAAAAGACGCATACTTCTTCGGGAAGAGTGCCTTCCACCGAGGGCTACCGCTACTATGTTGAGAACATGCTGTCAGGCCGGCTGGACGAAAGCGAAAAGAACCAGATTGCCAACTATTACCGCAACCTGCCGATGGATGAAGTGATCCAGACCAGCTGCGAAGTGCTGTCCAACATGACCAACCTTACTTCGCTGGTTTTGGGACCGGACGCCAACAAGCAGACGCTGGCGCACATCAGGCTCTTCCCGCTGGATGATACCAGCGCCGTAGCCGTGTTCATTACTGACCAGGGCCACACTGAAAACAAGACCTTCCACTTTGAAGATTCGGTTTCCGTGGAAGACATTCAGAACTGTACCAACATTCTGAATGACCGTCTGTGCGGAACCCCAATCAACGAGATCGTGGAAAAGCTTAACGAGATCAAGCCGATTCTGGCTCACGCCGTCAAGCGTCATGAAGCGCTGTTCAATGCCTTCATGCAGGCCTTTGTGAGGTTTGCCTCGGACAACGTCTATTATTCCGGCGCCAGCAACATGCTCTATCAGCCTGAATTCGCCGATCTGGAGAAGATGAAAGGCCTGATGAGGATGCTGGAGGACTCCAATGCCTGGCGGACGCTGGAATCTTCAGGAAACGCCCTGAAGATCGTCGCGCCGGAAGGAAACGGCGAACTGGTCTGGCTGGATGACATGGCTGTCGTCTCCCGTCACTTCAGTGTCGGAAACGAAGAGGGCAGGCTGATGGTCGTCGGTCCGAGCCGGATGAACTATGACCGCATTCTCTCGCTGCTGGACTTCACCACGTCCTTCATTGAGAATCAGTACAGAAGAAAGAAGTAGATAAGCTATGGATGAAGAAATCATGATTGAAGAAAGCCCGGAAGAACAGGCTGCCGCTGAACCGGAAGGCCCGGAAGAAAAGCCGGAAGAGGTCAGCGAGGAAGAACATCACGAAAAGCATAAGAAGGAAAAGAAACTAAGCGAAGTCGAAAAGCTCAGAAAGGAAGTCGAGGAACTCAAGCAGGAGATCGGGGTCACCAAGAACGCTTATTATAAAGCGTATGCGGACACCGAGAATCTGAAGAAGCGGCTGCAGGCACAGGCTGATGAAGCCAACAAGTACCGCATCCAGTCCTTCGCCCTGGCCATCCTGCCGGCGTTGGATTCCCTGGAACTGGCCTTAACCGGCAAGGATCCGGAAGATTCCTTCGTCAAGGGCGTCAGGCTGACCTATGATCAGATCGTCCATGCCCTGAGCAATGAAGGGGTTGAGAAGATCGACTGCCTGAACAAACCGTTCGACGCCAATGAGGCCCACGCCATCATGACGGAGAAGGTTGAAGGAACTGAACCTAACACGGTGATTGAGGTCTTACAGACCGGTTACCGCTTAAAGGATAGATTATTAAGAGCTGCCCTGGTCAAGGTCAGCGAGTAAAGGAGGAATAGATTATGAGTAAAATTATCGGTATTGACTTAGGTACAACAAATTCATGTGTCGCTGTTGTGGAAAACGGTGATCCAGTCGTCATAACTAACCCTGAGGGCAACAGAACCACGCCGTCAGTCGTCGCTTTCAAGAACGGTGAGAAGATCGTCGGTGACGCTGCCAAGAGACAGGTCGTAACCAACAAGAACTCCGTCATCTCCATCAAGCGTAAGATGGGTTCAACCGAGAAGGTCGAACTGGAAGGCAAGTACTATACTCCGCAGGAAATCTCCGCGATGATCCTGCAGTACATGAAGACCTATGCTGAAGGCTATCTCGGCGAACCGGTCACCAAGGCCGTCATCACCGTTCCGGCATACTTCAACGATGCTCAGAGACAGGCCACCAAGGACGCCGGCCGGATCGCCGGATTGGAAGTTGAGAGAATCATCAACGAACCGACAGCCGCAGCTCTGGCTTACGGCATTGACAAGACCGAAATTGAGCAGAAGGTCATGGTCTATGACCTGGGCGGCGGCACCTTCGATGTCTCCATCCTGCAGCTGGCTGACGGAACCTTCGAAGTTCTGGCAACCGCCGGCAACAACCATCTGGGCGGCGATGACATTGATAACCTGATCGTCGACTGGATCTGCGATGATTTCCGCAAGAACCACGGTGTCGATCTGAAGAACGACCGCATGGCCTTACAGAGAATCAAGGAATCCGCCGAAAAGGCCAAGAAGGACCTTTCCAGCATGAAGGAAGTCCAGATCTCCATTCCGTTCATTTCCGCTGACGCCAACGGCCCGCTGCATGTCGACATGAGCCTGACAAGAGCCAAGTTCGAAGACATGATCAAGGGCATCGTCGAGCAGACGATCGGACCGGTCAGACAGGCCTTATCCGATGCCGGACTGACCAAGAACGACATCGACCAGGTACTGCTGGTTGGCGGATCAACCCGTATCCCCTGTGTCCAGGAAGCCGTTAAGAAGGAACTGGGCAAGGAACCCAACAAGAGCGTCAACCCGGATGAAGTCGTCGCCATCGGCGCCGCCATTCAGGGATCCGTCTTAAGCGGCGACAGGACCGACATCCTGTTACTGGACGTTACTCCGCTGTCACTGGGCATTGAGACCCTGGGCGGTGTCATGACTAAGCTGATCGACAGAAATACCACCATTCCGACCAGCAAGAGCCAGATCTTCTCAACGGCTGCTGATAACCAGCCGGCTGTCGACATCAACGTCCTGCAGGGTGAAAGACCGATGGCTGCCGACAACAAGTCTCTGGGCAACTTCCAGCTCAGCGGCATCGCACCGGCCAGAAGAGGCGTCCCGCAGATCGAAGTAACCTTCGACATCGACGTCAACGGCATCGTCCACGTTTCCGCCAAGGACAAGGGCACCGGCAAGGAACAGTCCATCACCATTCAGAACTCCTCAGGCTTAAGCGAAGCCGAGATCGACAGAATGGTCAGAGAGGCTGAGGCCCACAAGGCGGAAGACGACAAGCGCAAGGAAGAAATCGAACTGAAGAACAAGGCCGAAGGCTACATCATTCAGATCGAAGACACTCTGAAAGAAAACGGCGACAAGATCGACGCCAATCAGAAGGCTGAAGTCGAAAGACTGAAGAACGACCTCCAGCAGGCCATTGACAACAATGACTATGCCTCATTGAAGGCAAAGCTGGATGCCCTGGAACAGGCTGCTCAGCAGATGGGCCAGCAGATGTATCAGCAGGCCGGCGCTCAGCAGAACTATCAGGGCAACCCCGGTAACGGCGCTCCGCATGATGACAACGTCATGGATGCCGACTTTACCGAAAAGTAAGACTATTGAATAATGATATCCACGCCCGGCTGTTGCCGGGCATGGATTTGAAGCAGAGGTGATATCATGGCAAACAGCAAGAGAGATTATTACGAGGTATTGGGCCTTTCCCGTGACGCCAGTGAAGAGCAGATCAAGAAAGCCTACCGTACTCTGGCTAAGAAATATCATCCGGATCTGAACAAGGACCCTGACGCTCCGGAAAAGTTCAAGGAAGTGCAGGAGGCCTACGAAGTTCTCTCCGATCCCCAGAAGAAGTCGACCTATGACCAGTACGGCTTTGAAGGCCTGGACTCATCAGGGTTCAACTTCAATTTCAACGGCTTCGGTTCCGCTGCCGACTTCGGATTCAGTGACATCTTCGACTCCTTCTTCGGCGGCATGGGCGGCATGGGTTCCATGGGCGGCAGAAGCCGTTCAGCCAATGCCAACGGTCCCCGCAAGGGCGAGGACAGCTACCTGCAGGTACGCATCAGCTTCATGGATTCCATCAACGGTCTGAGCAAGACCATCAGCCTCGATGTTGAGGAGCAGTGCCCGGACTGCCTGGGATCGGGAGCCCGCAGCAAGGATGATATCAAGGTATGTCCTTCCTGTAACGGTTCCGGAAGAGTGGTCAGACAGACCAACATGTTCGGCATGGCCATGCAGTCGCAATCGACCTGTCCGGATTGCCACGGCACCGGCAAGAAGATCATGAAGGCCTGCAGCAAGTGCCGGGGCAGCGGCTACATTAAGAAAAAGGTCGAAGTCGACCTCAACATCCCGGCCGGCATTCAGTCTGGCCAGCAGCTGCGCATTGCCGGCAAGGGCAACAAGGGCTATAACGGCGGTCCCAACGGCGACCTCTACGTTGAGGTCATCGTCTCTGCCGACAAGCACTTCGTCCGCGAGGGTGACGACATCCTCATCGAAGTGCCGCTGTCAGCCGTTGACGCCACTCTTGGATGCAAGATCGATGTTCCAACCGTGTATGGCGATGTGGAACTGACCGTTCCGGCCGGCACTCAGCCCGGCCAGAAGTTCCGTCTGCGGGGCAAGGGCGTCAAGAACATCCGCTCCGGCTATTATGGCGATCAGTACGTCATCGTCGATGTGGTGATTCCCTCCTCCATAAGCAGGGAGGAAAAGGAACTCTACACCAAGCTGAAGACGGCAGAAGGCAAGGGCAAGAAGAACGTCTTTGAAAAATTCCGCAGCACCTTTAAGTAACAATTCACCTTGTTACTTTTCTTAAGAAAGAAAACCGAAGATCAAGGAGGTATCATGTATGGATATTAACAGTTTCTCCACTAATCTGCAGACCATCGTCATGAAGGCGCTGGAACTGGCAAGCACTTCGCATCATACCGAGATCACGACCGTGCACCTGTTCTGCCAGATGTTTGCCGATGATACGCTGGATGGTCTTTTAAAACGCATAAATGTCAACAAGCAGGACTGCCTGCAGATCGCTCAGAGCCGTCTGAAGAACATCGCGACCGTGGATTACGTTCCTCAGCCGGTCTTCAACCGCAAGGTAAATGACGCTCTGGTCAACGCCATCAAGTGGGCCAAGGACCACGATGAGACCTATCTGACCGTGGCTACGGCCTTCATCCATCTGCTGTTCAATGATTCCCCGATCTCCAATGAGATCGTAAAGAAGTACAACCTGAAGAAGGAAATGGTCCTCAATGAGGAACTGGCCCGCCGCAAGGGCAAGAAGATGGACGAACCCAGCAGCGAGGAAACCGTCGACGCCCTGGAAAAGTACGGACATGACCTGGTTCAGGACGTCCGCGACGGCAAGGTCGACCCGGTCATCGGCAGAGACGACGAGATCAGAAGGATGATCGAGATCCTTTCGCGCAAGAGCAAAAACAACCCGGTGCTGATCGGTGAACCCGGCGTCGGCAAGACCGCCGTAGTTGAAGGACTGGCCTGGCGAATCTACAAGCAGGACGTTCCGCTGAATCTGAGAGAGAAGCGGCTCATTGAACTGGACATGGGTTCCCTGATCGCCGGAGCAAAGTACCGCGGCGAATTCGAGGAAAGGCTGAAGGCCGTTCTTGAGGAAGTCAAGCAGGCCGACGGCGGCATCATCCTGTTCATCGATGAGATCCACAATCTGGTGGGCGCCGGCAAGACCGAAGGCTCCATGGACGCCGCCAATCTGCTGAAGCCGATGCTGGCCAGAGGCGAACTCAGATGCATCGGTGCCACAACTTATAATGAATACCGCAAATACTTTGAGACCGACAAGGCTCTGGAAAGAAGATTCCAGAGAGTGACGGTCGACGAACCCTCTGTCGAGGAAACAATTTCGATCCTCAGAGGTCTGAAGGACCGCTTTGAAGCCCATCATGGCGTGCAGATTCTCGATGAGGCCATCATCGCGGCCGCTACGATGTCCAACCGCTATATTTCCGACCGTTTCCTGCCGGACAAGGCCATTGACCTGATCGATGAAGCCTGCGCTTCCTTACGGGTAGAGATGGATTCTCTGCCTTATGAACTGGACGAGGTCAACCGCAAGATCATGCAGCTGCAGATCGAGCAGCGCGCCCTGGCCAAGGAAGAAGACGACAGAAGCAGGGAAAGACTGACTCAGATCGAAAAGGAGATCGCTGACCTGACTGAAGAGCAGACCAATATCTCCGGCAAGTGGGAGGATGAAAAGAAGCTCCTGGAGGCCAACAAGAAGAACCGCGAGGAGCTGGAAAGAGCCAAACTTGAACTCGAGGAAGCTCAGAACTCCGCCCGCTATGACGAGGCGGCCAGGCTGCGCTACGAGACCATTCCCAATCTGGAAAAGGAAATCCAGAAGGCCAAGGAAGCCGATAAGAAGGATGCCCTGATCCAGGAGACTGTCGATGAGCAGCTGATTGCCAGTGTGGTTTCCCGCTGGACCGGCATCGCCGTCAGCAAGCTGATGGCTTCTGACCGCCAGAAGATCCTGGGCTTGAAGGATAAACTGAGCGAAAGAGTCATCGGTCAGGATCATGCCATTGACCTGGTCTATAACGCCGTGCTCCGCAGCAAAGCTCAGATTCAGGACTCCAACCGTCCCATCGGTTCCTTCCTGTTCTTAGGTCCCACCGGCGTAGGCAAGACGGAAGTCGCCAAGGCCTTGGCAGAGCAGCTGTTTGATGATGAAAACAAGATCGTCAGGATCGACATGAGCGAATACATGGAAAAGTTCAGCACTTCCCGTCTGATCGGCGCTCCTCCGGGATATGTCGGCTATGACGAGGGCGGCCAGCTGACCGAAGCGGTCAGAAGAAAGCCCTACTCAATCGTCTTACTGGACGAGATCGAGAAGGCTCACCCGGATGTCTTCAACATTCTGCTTCAGATCCTTGATGACGGCCGGATCACCGACTCCCAGGGCGTGACCGTCGACTTCAAGAACACCATCATCATCATGACCTCCAACCTGGGTTCTGAATATGCCTTTGAACAGGACATGGAGAAGAAGACGAAGGATTATGAGCAGATCGTCAAGGCGACCTTCAAGCCGGAATTCGTCAACCGCATCGACGACATCGTCATCTTCAACCCGCTGACCAATGAGGTGCTGGGCGGCATCGTCGATAAGTTCATCGGCTTACTGGCTAAGAGGCTTGAAGAAAGAAACATCAAGCTGGTTCTGACCGACAGAGCCAAGCAGGAGATCATCGATGAAGGCAGCGACATCACCTACGGTGCCAGACCGCTGAAGAGATTCATCCAGCAGAACGTGGAAACCAAGGTAGCCTACAAGATCGTCTCCGAAGGCATTGACGGCAACACCACCCTGCAGGTGGACTTTGAAAACGGCGAGTTCACCGTAAGTGAAATCAAATAGAGGAAAGAACGGCAATGCCGTTCTTTTATCTTGCAGGCATGAAAAAAGACGCCAGCCGCAGCTGACGTCTTTGCGTTTGTTATTCGGTCTTGGGCTGCTTGTCGGAAAGTTTCAGGAATAAGAAACCTAGAGCGAAGAAGATGGCCAGGGAAGCGACGGCGATGTTGATGGAACCGCCCATCAGCTTGACGGCAGCGATGACGGCTGAACCCAGGAAGGAAGCTCCCTTGGAGAAGATGTCGTAGATGCCGAAGTATTCGCCGGAGTTCTCAGCCGGAATGATCTTTGAGTAATATGATCTGGACAGCGACTGGATGGAACCCTGGAAGCAGCCGACGCCGAAGGCCAGGATGCCGAAATCCAGCAGGGTGTGCAGAGCCAGCGCATAGACGCAGACGCAGAAGTAGCCGCAGATGCAGATCAGGATCAGCGGTACGGTAGCGTACTTCTTGGACAGTCTGGCAAAGACCAGCGAGCCCAGCCAGGCAACGACCTGGGTTGCCAGTAAGAAGACGACCTGACCGACGGTCGGCAGACCTAAGTCGGTGCCGATGTTGATGCAGTTGTCGATAATGGTGCCGACGCCGTCAATGTACAGGAAGAAGGCGATCAGGAAGAACAGGACTTTCTTGTTCTTGGTGGCGATGTTCTTGAAGGTGTTGAAGATCTGAACGAAGGTCTTGTGGATGGCACCTCTTTCGGTCTCCACGTAGTTGATCTGCTTATAGTGCTTTAACAGCGGGACGGTAACCAAAAACCACCAGATGCCGGTGACGGTGAAGCCGATGATCTTGGCAACGGTCGGCGAGAAGTACATGATGTCTTCGCTTAAGCCGCCGCCCAGGATGTAGGCGACCATGGCCAGAATGAAGGGCAGGCAGGAGCCGATGTAGCCCCAGGCGTAGCCGTATGAGGAGACCTCATCCATCCGGTCTTCGGTGGTGACGTCATTGAGCATGGAGTCATAGAAGGTCAGCGAAGCGCTGTAGAAGATCTTTGACAGCACGTGGATGACGATGAAGGCTACCCAGGTGGTCGCGAAACCGTTGATGATGCAGCCGATGACGCCTAAGGCCATGGCGGTGGTGAAGACGATCTTCTTGGTATCCTTATGGTCGGCAATGGCACCGCAGACCGGGCCGATGATGGCAACGACGACGGTGACAATGGCGACAGCAATGGAATAGTATGCGGTGGCCTTGTCGGAACTGATCTGTCCGGGAGCCGTGCCGATGGCCAGGTCCTTGAACCAGATAGGAATCAGCGAGCAGGCCAGCATGGTAAAGGCAGAGTTACCTACGTCGTAAAGAACCCACGCCCTTTCCACTTTCGTTAACTTGTTTTTCTCTTTCTCATTAGTCATGATTAAATCCCTCTACATTATTTACATAATGAAATCTGCATTTATTATAACATCTTAGCCAGGGTATTCCGCAATATCTGTGAAATGTACCCGTGAATTTCACAAACAGGGCAGGGAAAAGACAGCGCCCAACAGATGATGTATAATGAATTCAATATTGGTTAATAAATCGGCCAGGGGAGTATTGAACCCGCTGAGAGGAACGGTGATACATAATGACGGAAAACAGAATCAGGAAACTTCTGATGGTGCTGATGATAGCGGTCATGAGCATTGGGATTACAGCCTGCTCAGATAAAAAGGCAGAAGTGGGCTCCATACAGCAGAGCATACCGGAAATCGACAATGGTCTGCCGGTGGTTTACCTGAACATCGATGAAGCCCGGGGAACCATTGAGGCGATGAACACCTCACCTGATCACAGCGTCTTCTGTTACGGTACGATCTCCATTGAGGTGCCGGAGGGCTTCCGCCACTGCGACTTCCCGGAGACGGAACTGAAGAGTCTGGAAGACATCTCCATGAGCATCCGCGGCCGCGGCAATTCCAGCTGGGAACAGTCAACCAAGAAGCCGTACAAGATCAAGCTGGACAGCTCAGAGGATGTTCTGGGCCTGGGAAAGAACAAGCACTGGGTGCTGGTTGCCAATGACTTTGACGATACGCTGATGAAAGACAGGATCACGGCCTGGATCGGCGATCAGATGGGCTTTGCCTTTACGCCCAGGGGCGTACCGGTCGACGTAATCATGACCGGTCAGGATTTCGGCGCCTGCTATCTGGGCAGCTACTACCTGAGTGAAAATGTCAGAGTCGATACCAACCGCCTGGAAATTGCTGAACTCAAGAAGGGCGACACGGATCCAGAGGTCATTACCGGAGGCTATCTGCTTCAGAATGCCCTGCAGGTACGTGTCGGTTCGCCGGACCGCTTTTACACTAACCGCGGCGTTGACTGGGCGACCCATACGCCTTCCTTTGACGCTGAAGCGGACGCTCTTACCGCTTCTCCGGATGAAGGTGAAGAGGTTTTTGCCGGCCGGGAACTGGGCGACGGTTATCAGAATTCCGCTCAGCAGCAGTACATCCAGCAGTACATCCGTCACGTTGAGGACGTCCTGTTTGATTCGACCACGGCTTACCGTGATCTGATCGACGTTGAATCATCAGCCAAGTACTGGCTGGTCAATGAAATATCCAAGAACAATGACGCCTACGCAACCGGCAGCACCTACATCTACAAAGACCGGGACAGCGCTGATGGCGTAAGCAAGCTTTACTGGGGACCCTTATGGGACTTCGACTTTGCCTGGACCCGCAACATCGGCTACAGCGGCTTTGAGGCCGGCCACAAGTGGATCAAGCCGATGTTCTATGACCGCTCCGAAGGCGGCTTCGTCGAAGCTCTGCATAAGTACTGGCCCATCATGAAGAAGGCGCTGGAGGAGATCATCGTTCCGGGCGGTCTGATGGATCAGTACTACCAGGAGACTCTGGCTTCAGCCCGGAAGAACCATGATGTTCTCCGCCCTGATTCCGAATTCACCTTCACTCAGGAAGTGGAAAAGCTCCGGGAATGGATCAGAAACCGGATCATCTGGGTTGACGAGAACTTCTCGATGCTGGATCACATGGTCAACCGCGTGACCTTCATGGTCAACGGCGAAGTATACGCCTATGACTTCCTTGAAGAGAGCGATTTTCTGAGCGGTAACGAGCCGTATCCGGAGATCCCGGGCTATACCTTCATGGGCTGGCTTGATGAAGAAGGAAACGTCATAGACACTGACCTCCGCATCAGCAAGGACATCACGGTTACTGCCAGATATGTAGCCGATGATGAGATCAGCCACGGAACCGCCATTGCCTGGAGCAGAGCTTCTGACATAACCAGGAATTCTGCTTTCTTCAAATCCTATCAGATTCCCTACGTCGTTCTTCCCCAGGATGCCCAGGACAACCGGGTCATCTGGACTTCTTCCGATGAGAACATCGCCACCGTCGATGAAAACGGCTTAGTCCGCTACACCGGCACCGGCGAAGTAGTGCTTACCGGAAAACTGAAGTACGGTGAACCCTGCAGCTTCAGGCTCACCATCGTGGAAATGGATTCCCAGCTGTCATCAGTGGAGGCAGTTCGACCGGAAAGAGACATTCTGACCATGACCGCCGGTCAGCAGCTGCCCCTCGTGGTGGTGACTGAACCGGAAAACGCCAAGATCTACGGCTATGAATACATTTCAGCTGATCCGCAGGTTGCGCAGGTCGGCGAATACGGTGTGGTTACGGCACTTGAGCCAGGCGTGACGCAGGTGACGGTCAGGGTTGCCTGCCGAAACAGCGAAGAAGAGGAATATACGCTGGAAACTCAGTCGACGGTAATCGTCAGAAACGAAGAAGAAACCGACTACGTCCTTTCTGAGGATTCCGTAACCAGATGGAACAGGGGAAGCAGCCGGGTTGTCAGCCTGAAACTGACCCCGCAGGACTTCCTGAACCACCTGGTCTGCCTGCAGATCGACGGCACGACTTTGAAAAAAGACGCAGACTACACAGCTGACCCTGACACCGTGACTCTGCTCATCAGACCGGAGACGCTGAGCCGGCTTGAGGAAGGCGACCACCAGCTGACTGTCTTCTTTGATGACGGCACGCTGGCGACCTCATTGCAGGTCATGCCGGAAAGAGATGTTACGGCCAGCCGGACCATTATGATCATCTGCCTGCTGGCTGCCGGCGGGGCCATAACGGCTTTATTACTGAAAAGAAAGAAACAGCCGCAAAACGGCAGTAATCATAACGCTGGTAATGTTGTATAATTGATGAGTCTGGAGGTACCTGCATGAAACCGATTATCGTCTTACAGACAGACTTCGGCGATGGCGGCGGCGGCGCGATGACAGGAGTCATCAAATCCATTGACCGCGAGATCGAAGTAATAGATTACAATCACAACATTGAACCCTTTAACATTCCCTCAGCGGCTTTCGGCATTAATTTCATTCTGCCGGTCTGGCCGGCGGGAACGGTGTTCGTATCGGTCGTTGACCCGGGCGTGGGAACATTCAGGCGTTCCTGCGTGGCCCGCTTCACCAACGGCAGCTATCTGGTTTCCCCCGATAACGGCATTCTGACGCCGATGATCGACAAGATCGAATCCGTCCGCAGCATTGATGAAACCGTCAACCGTCTTCCCGGAAGCGAGCACATCTTCATCTTCCATGGCCGGGACGTCTATGCCTACACGGCCGGAAGGCTGGCCAGTGGCCAGATCAGCTACGAGCAGGTGGGACCGGAATACCCGGTCGAAGATGTGATCCGTTTCCCGATGACTACGGTACCTACCGTAGTCCGTGAGTGCTTCGCCCAGGGCGGCATCTTCAACTTCGACATGGCCTTCGGTACCCCGCGCATCGCCATCAGGCATCAGCAGTTCCGCCAGATTGGCGGCTTTGAATACGGCGATACCGTTCATCTTAACATCATGGACGGCCAGCGTACCGTTTATGACGGCAACGTGATCTATGAACGTTCCTTCGGCTACACGGCTGCCGGTCAGGTGCTGATCTGCGGCAACAGTGAGCTGGGAGAGGAGCAGTCATTAAGGCTTTCCATTAACCGCGGCAATTTCGTCAAGACCTACATGCCGGAGTGCGACGGCAATACCCTGAAGGCTCTGAACTATGTTGTGACCATCACCAGAGCGTGACGGTTTGAATGTCAGTCAGTTTTTGAAAATGTAACCGTTTTCCTAAATTGACTTTTGACCTCGGTAGTTTACAATATATACATTAGTGCCGTTCATGGCAGCGGCAAGGTGCGATTTAAGTTATTATCCACGGATGTGGTAATATATTCTTGTCAAAAAAAGGAGGATATTTTATGGCAAAAAAGATTTTAGGTAACTGGAATACCAGAACGATCGTCGGCGTTGCTATCGGTGTCGCCCTGTTCGGTGTCCTGATGGTCTACGGAGGCGTCAAGGTCTTCACCAACACTTCCCTGACTTCCGCGTATGTAGTCGTTGCTGTTGTCGCAGCTTTGTTCGGACCGGTTCCGGCTGCCATTACTGCCGGCCTCGGTAACGTTCTGGCTGACCTGATCGGCGGCTGGGGCTTCTGGTTTGACTGGTCATTAGGCAACCTGGTATTAGGCTTCTTCACCGGCTTAGGCTGCGTCTTAGGCTCCAATGTCAAGGAAGGCGTCTTCAACACCAAGAGTGCCATTACCTATGCCTTATTCGTCCTGATCGGCTGTGGCTTAGGCTTCGGCGTTGTCACCCCGGTCCTGACCTACTTCTTCTATTCAAGCGAACTGACCATTACCTGGGGACAGGTAACTGCTGCCATCATTTCTGACGGTCTGGTATTACTGGTTGTCGGTATTCCCTTACTGATCGCCTTAGCTAACAGAAACAAGAAGTTCACAGGCTTAAGCAAAGACTAATTACTGCTATCCTCGGATACCAGTTGGAAAGGGAACCATGAGAGAAGCAGTCGTTTCATTTAAAGATTTCAGCTTTAAGTATAAGCATCAGCAGGAGGCAACTCTTCATGATATCAACCTCGATATCTATCGGGGTGAAAAAATATTGATTCTCGGTCCAAGCGGGTGTGGCAAGTCCACACTCGCTAATTGTATTAATGGACTGATTCCGTTTTCCTATCCCGGTACGATTACCGGGTCTTTGACTGTTGCCGGTCTGCAGACGCAGCAGTCCAGTCTGTTTGAACTCTCCAAGCATGTCGGCACGGTTCAGCAGGATTCCGACGCTCAGTTCGTCGGTCTTTCCGTCGGCGAGGACATCGCCTTCTCTCTGGAGAATCAGTCGATGCCCAGAAGCGAGATGCTGCCGATCGTTGATGAGGCAGCCCGCATCGTCGACATGGAAAGATTTTTGACCCATCCGCCCTTTGACCTCTCCGGCGGTCAGAAACAGAAGGTTGCCTTAGCCGGCATTCTGCATGACGCCGAGGAGATTCTGCTGTTCGACGAACCGCTGGCTTCTCTTGACCCGGCCATGGGCATGACCGCCGTGGATCTGATCGATAAGATCCATAAGGAATCGGGAAAGACGATCATCATCATCGAGCACCGTCTGGAAGACGTCCTTTACCGTCACGTTGACCGCATTCTGCTGATCAATGACGGCCGCATCGTCAAAGACTGCACGCCTGATGAGATGCTGTACAGCGGCGTACTGAAGATCTATGGCGTCCGCGAGCCGTTGTATATTGCCGCTCTGGAAAATGCCGGAGTCAGGTTTGAGGAAGGCGAGCATCTCGATGACATCGAGAAGATTGACATCGACAGATACCGTGATGCCGTTCTCAGTGAATTTGCCCGCTCCAAGCCCTATACCGTTGGTGAAAAGGGAAAGGTTGTGGTGGAAGTGGAAAATGTCGACTTCCAGTACAATCCTGATCACAAGGTTCTGGAGAACGTTTCCCTGACCATCAGAGAAGGCGAAAAACTGGCAATCGTCGGCAAGAACGGCGCCGGCAAGAGCACGCTGGCCAAGCTTTTATGCGGCATCATCCGCCCCATCAGCGGCACGATCAGGATCAATGGCGAGAATTATCTCTCCATGTCGATCAAGGAGATCGGTCAGCTGATCGGCTATGTAATGCAGAACCCCAACCAGATGCTGGTCAAGGACATGATCATGGACGAGATCACCCTGGCGCTGCAGCTCAATGAGTTCCCGGAAGAACTTATCAAGCAGCGCGCTGAGGAGACTCTGAAGATGACGGGGCTCTACCCGATGCGCAACTGGCCGGTTTCCGCTTTGAGTTATGGTCAGAAGAAGCGCGTTACCATCGCTTCAATTCTGGCTCTGCAGCCGGACGTCATCATCCTTGATGAACCGACGGCCGGACAGGATTATCGCCATTACACGGAGATCATGCGCTTCCTCGATGATCTGAACAAAAACTATGGAAAGACGATCGTCTTCATCACCCATGACATGCATCTGGCTATTGAGTATACCGACCGGGCGCTGGTGTTTGCGGACGGAAAGCTGATCGCCGATGACTTCGTCTATAAGGTACTGTCCGATAAGGACATCATCGAAAGAGCGAATCTGAAGGAAACCTCATTGGTATTGCTGGCCCGCAAGGTCGGACTTGATCCCGAGGAATTCATCAGGCACTTCATCGAGAGAGAAAGGGAGGAGAGAGAAAATGGATAGCTTCGGCAAGAGACTTTTCATCGCTCTGACTCCCGGAAAGACCTTCCTGGACAGACTTCAGGGCAAAACCAAGATCCGCCTGTTCTTTGCTTTCATCCTGATCCTGGTTGCTACCTGGGACATGCGCATACTTTTCCCCATCCTGATCATCTCCATCATCGGCCTGATCTCCATCAAGCCGGAATGGAAAACAGTCAGAGGACTGACGATCTTCACGCTGCTGATGAATCTGTTCAACCTGTTTCTGATCTGGGTCGTTTCTCCCAACTACGGATACAGCCAGGTCGGAGCGACAACGGTTTTGGTCAGATTCACGGAGACTTACATTCTCTCTGCGGAAACGCTGTGGTATTTTTTGGTCAGACTGACCAAGTTCATGGCCACCTTCTTCGTTTCCCTGACCTTCATTCAGTGCATTACTCCCAGCGAGATGGCAGCCGGTCTCTACGGCGTGGGCATCCCCTACAAGATTTCCACCGTCGTCTCCCTGGCTTTTCGCTACATTCCGGAGATTGCCCGGGACTTCAATGAGATCAAGATCTCCATGCAGGCCCGCGGTCTGGAACTGGACTCCCGCAAGAGTTCGCTGATAACCAGACTCAAGCAGAATGTTCTGATCCTGGTACCGCTGATCATCGTATCATTTGACCGGGTCGGCAACATCGCTGATGCGATGGACCTGCGCGGTTACGGCCGTATGAAGACCAGGACATACTATGCCGAACATGAGCTGACCAAAGGTGATAGGATCATCAACATCGTGAACGTTCTGCTGTATGCCGGCTTCATTGCCATCGTGGTGGTACGCATTGTCAGCCACCGTGAATTCCTGATTTGGGCACCATGGGTGAAGTAAGAGATTATTTCCTGGCTCATCTGGATGAGCTGAAGGAATTGTTAGCCATTAATTCAATTTATGACAAGGACACGGCATGCGAGAGCATGCCATATGGTCTTGGTGTGGCTAAGGCGCTGGACTACATGCGTCAGATGGCCCTGCGGGATGGCTTTGAGGTGCTGGAATACGATAATCAGGCCATTGCCATCCGGAGAAAGGGTGAAAGCCATAATCAGCGCATCGACATCGCCTCGCATCTGGACGTCGTGGAAGTTGGTGATGGCTGGAGTCGGGATCCCTTTGAGCCGGAAGTCATCAATGGCCGGCTCTATGGCCGGGGCACCAGCGACATGAAGACCGCGGCTTTCCAGAGCTATCTGGTCCTGAAGAAACTTACCGAAGACCAGGTTCCCTTTGTCCGGGAACTACGGATCGTCCTTGGTACTGACGAAGAGCGGACCATGAATGACATGTTCCACTATGTTGAGAAGGCCGGTCTTCCCGATTTTGCCTTCACGCCGGACGGCCGCTTCCCGATGGCCATCGGGGAAAAGGGCGCACTCATGTGGCATTTACGGGGCAGATATCAGGGAACGCTTATCCGCAGGCTGGATGCCGGCATTCAGTGCAACGTCATCCCGCCGGTGGCGACAGTCGAACTTGATCCTGATTTCGACACTTCTCTGCTGAAGGAAAGCCTCAGCAGAATCAGAAAGTACGAACTCAAGGACCATACCCTTACCGTTTATGGCAAGCAGGCTCACTGTTCAATCCCCTGGGCCGGTCACAGCGCCACGACGGATCTGCTTTATGTTCTGAAGGACCATGATCAGCTGGCAGCTAATCTCTATGAGATCTTTGCCTCTCCCTATGGTGAAGGTTTCGGTTATCATCTCAGCCACGGTCTGCAGAAGAGCTTTACCACCAACCTGGGCATTCTGCGCATCGCTGAAGACGGCACGATCTACAGTCAGGTAGACGGCCGCTATCCTTATCAGCTGAAGAGCAGGGAACTGACTAAGATTCTGAAGGAAAAATGCATCGCTGATGTATCGTTGGATTATGATTCTCCGCCGACCATGAATTCGACGGATGATCCCTATATCAGAACGCTGCTGAAGACCTACCGTAAGAAGACCTGGGACCTCATGAAGCCGTTTGTCTCCGGCGGTGTCTCCTACAGCAAGGTTTTCGGCCATTGTGTGGCTTTCGGCCCCAAGGCAAATAACCTGCAGACGACGATGGCTCATCAGGCTGATGAGTACATCACGATGAAGGATGCGCTTAAAGCCTTTGAGATCTATTACGAAGCCATCAGAAAACTGGTGAGCGAAGAGGAGCTTTAGCATGAAGAAGTACATTGTTCTGCAGACGGACTTCGGCACTGAATGGCCGTTTGTTTCCACCATGAAGGGCGTCATCAAGCAGGTCGATTCCGATCTGGAGATCTTTGACAGCTGCCATCAGATTGCCCCTTTCAGCATTCTTGAGGCTTCTCAGCAGCTCAACTACATTGCTCCGTTCTGGAGTAAGAACACTGTCTTTGTGTCGGTCGTTGACCCGGGCGTCGGCACTGACCGTAAGGCCAGCTGCTTTCTGCTCAACAACGGTCAGTATGTCATTTCTCCCGATAACGGGTCTTTGACTCATCTTTACCACAGCGTGGGCATTGCGGAAGCGCGCCAGATCAGAGAGGATCTGCGCTGGCCGGGTGCGGAAGACGTATCCGTCTTCCATGGCCGTGACATCTTCGCCTATGCTGCTGCGCTATTGGCCAGCGGTCAGCTCAGCTTTGAGCAGATCGGAGAGCGATATGATGATATCATTCTTCTTGATGAAAGGTATCTTAAAGCGGAGATATCAGCAAAACAGTGCACGGGAATCGTTACCAACGTTTCCGATCATTTCGGTTCTATCGTTCTGTCCATTGATGTCCGGCAGTTTCTGAAAGCCGGCTACAGCTATGGCGAGCAGCTGGAAGTCATGCTGGAAAACAAAGACGGAGTTTATTTTCAGAAGCGCGTCCCCTATGTCCACACCTTCGGTGATGTGGGCATCGGTGAGTGCCTGCTGTTCAATTCCTCCAGCGGCTATCTGTCTCTGGGTATTAATCAGGGCAGTTTCCGAGATGAGTTCGCTGTCCGCACCGGACTTGAGCAGAAGGTCACACTGAAGCGGTGATATTTACTGCTTTGCCATAATACAGATAATTAACGGATCAGACGAAGGATCCGTTTTTTCTGGGGAAAAGCGGGCTTATTCCAATACGACTGAAGGTCTTTATGCTATAATCAAAACATGGAACTGAAAGATATGAAACTGAAGGATTACTTCAACATACCGAACATGCTCTGCTACATCAGGCTGGGCATGCTGCCGGTATTTCTCCATATGTATCGCCAGGCGACAGATACCAGCGGCTATGTCCGCGCTTTTATCGTGTTGACAGTTGCCATGTCTACCGACGCCCTGGACGGCTTCATTGCCCGGAAATTCAATATGGTCACCCAGTGGGGCAAGATAATCGATCCGGTCGCTGACAAAATCCTGCAGGGCGTGCTGGCAATTGCGGTAATGGGCAACTATCCGCCGATGAAGCTGTTTGTCATCGTCTTTCTGATCAAGGAAATCTACATGTTGGTAATGAATTTCTGGCTGGTGAGATATGATCCGGAGATTGTGCGGGCCAGGTTCTTCGGCAAGGCAGTTACCGTGCTGCTTGATGTTGCCATCGGTCTGCTTTTGATTTTCGTACATGTCCCGGAAAGATACATCTGGATCATCTCCGTCATTCTTTCGATAGCGGTTGTTTATGTCGGCGTCAGGTATTCCCTGATGCACCGGCAGATCATAAAGGATAATAATCTGTTGAAAGGAAAACATTAAAATGAGTACATGGCACAATCAGGCTGAAGTCGGCGACATCGCCGAATCGGTATTATTGCCGGGGGATCCGCTGAGGGCGAAATTCATTGCCGAAAAGTATCTTCAAGACGCTAAATGCTTCAATACCATCCGCTGCGCTTACGGCTATACCGGCTATTACAAGGGCAAGAGAGTGTCGGTCATGGCTACCGGCATGGGTATTCCCTCCATCGGCATTTATTCTTATGAACTCTACAACGTCTATCACTGTAAGAATCTGATCAGGATAGGCACAGCCGGAGCCATGCAGGAAGGCATGGAGCTGGGCGACATCATCATGGCCATCGGTGCCTGCACCGATTCCAACTACGCCAGCCAGTTTGAACTGCCGGGAACCCTGGCAGCGACCTGCGACTATGAACTGCTGAAAAAAGCAACTGAGGCCGCTGACCGGCTGGGTTACCGTTATCACGTCGGCAACGTAGCCTGCTCGGACGTCCTCTACCGCGATGAAAAGGTCTGGAAGGCCTGGGCTAAAGTCGGTACCATCGGCAGCGAAATGGAGAGTTACGGCCTTTACTGCAACGCCCTGGCTTTCGGCGGCAAGGCGCTGGCCATCTTCACCAATACCATCTCCATGATCACCGGTGAAGAAATCAGTCAGAACGACGCGGAAAAGAACCTGACCCACATGATCGAGGTGGCTCTGGAGGCCGCCATAGCCGACTGATCGGCAAATGAGAACAAATTATTTGAACAAAGTGAAAACGAATTGATTAAAAAGCCGAAATGTGTTGAAAAAAAAGCGCTGTTTTGTCCTGAAAAAAGCGCTTTTTTCATATAAAGCGCTTGACCTCTATGCTATACTGAAGGCGAACAAGAAGTAATTTTTACCCCATTATTCTTGTTTTACGAGGAAATAGATTGCCCACTATTTCCTTTTTTATTTTCCGAAAAGCCTGTCGTGGACTTCGCAGATCTGTTCGTAGGCTGAAAACTGAACAAATTCCATGCGGTCGATCATTCTGCCTATTTCATCAATGTCGAAATAACGGACGTCGCAGACCTCCTCCTTCTGCAGCGTCAGGCTGCCGGGGTCAACGTCCATTACCACAAAATAGTAATCGTCGATGTATTCCAGAAAGACGTTGGTGAAAGTCGGCTGCATCTGCGAGAAGTCAATATCCAGACCGATTTCTTCCAGCACTTCACGGTGAATGGCCTGCTGGCTGGTTTCTCCGGAAAGAGCAGAGCCGCCCACGGTGACATCCCAGAACAGCGGATAGGTTTCCTTAGTGATCGTCCGCCGCTGGCAGAGCATCAGTCCGTCACTGTTGAAAAGAACGAAGTGAATGACCTGATGAAAACAGCCTTCCGGCAGTTCTTCACCCCGGTAGATGGTTCTTCCCAGCTTATTGCGGTTACGATCATAGAGATCCCATTTTTCTCTCATCTGTTAATCCCTCTGTCAACAATTATAACACTGCCGTAATCAGCCAAAACAAAAAACAGCATTTCTGCTGTTTTTCTGTAAGTGGTGGTCCAGGCCGGAGTTGAACCAGCGACACGCGGATTTTCAGTCCGCTGCTCTACCAACTGAGCTACTGAACCATGGTTGCGAGGGAAGGATTTGAACCAACGACCTCCGGGTTATGAGCCCGACGAGCTACCAGACTGCTCTACCTCGCGATGTGATGGCGGAGGAACAGGGATTCGAACCCTGGCGCCAGTTTCCCGACCTACCGGTTTTCAAGACCGGACCCTTAAGCCACTTGGGTATTCCTCCGTGGTGGACCCTGTAGGACTCGAACCTACGACCGACCGGTTATGGGCCGGTTGCTCTGACCGACTGAGCTAAGGGTCCATAAAGTGGTAGCGGGAGTGAGATTCGAACTCACGACCTTCCGGGTATGAACCGAACGCTCTAACCAACTAAGCTATCCCGCCACATGGTCGGGATGACAGGATTTGAACCTGCGACCCCCTGGTCCCAAACCAGGTGCACTACCAAGCTGTGCGACATCCCGATAGCCACCCTCAGGGCCATGCTTGAACATTATAGCATCTTAATTTTCGCTGTTCAACATTTTTTTCGTGAATTAAGTGATTTTATAAGCGAATTCCATTAAAATGATGGTGGGTGATTTTAATGAAAATTGGACTGGTTTCCCTTGGCTGCAGCAAGAATCTGATTGACACACAGAATGCCCTTTCCTTTCTCAAGGCATCGGGTCATACTTTTGTCTCGGACCCTAAAAAGGCTGACGTCATCATCGTGAATACCTGCGGTTTCATTGAATCAGCCAAGCAGGAATCGATCAATACGATCCTGGAAATGGCTGACTACAAACAGCACCGCTGCAAAAAGCTGATTGCCATGGGCTGTCTGGTCCAGCGCTACCGCAGGGAACTGGAAGAGGAACTGCCGGAAGTCGACCGTTTCATTTCCATTGACGAATACCGTGACATGGAGAAAATCCTCAACGAGACGCTGGCGTCTGAAACGATCTGCCAGAGGGAGATCGTGCTGGCTACCGAACCGTATACTTCCTATCTGCGGATCGCCGACGGCTGTTCCAATCACTGCACCTTCTGTGCCATTCCGCTGATAAGGGGACGCTACACTTCCGTACCCTTTGAAGAAGTACTGGAAAACGCCCGTCAGCTGCAGGCCATCGGCGTAAAGGAACTCAACATCATTGCCCAGGATTCCACGATGTACGGCAAGGATCTTTACGGGCGGTTAAGACTTCATGAACTGCTCATTGAACTGAATAAGATGGATTTCCACTGGATCAGGGTACTGTACATGTATCCTGATGAAATATATGACGGCCTGCTTGATTCCATGGCCTCACTAAAGAAGGTCATTCCCTATTTCGACATTCCTTCCCAGCACGGCAGCGACCGCATCCTGAAGCTGATGAACCGCCGGGGCAGAAAACAGGACATTCAGAAGACGGTCAGGGACATCAGGGAAAAGTTCGCGGACCCGATCCTGCGGACGACCGTGATCGTCGGTTTCCCTTCGGAAACGGATGAGGATTTCCGGCAATTGATGGATCTTACCGAAGAAATCAGATGGGACCGTCTGGGAGCCTTCGCGTACTCGCGTGAGGAAGGAACCGGCGCCTGCCGATTACCTGATCAGGTTGATGAAAAAACCGCTCAGAAGCGTCTGGATGAGCTGATGCAAAGACAGTCGCAGATCTCTCTGGAAAACAATCAGCGCTATGAGGGGAGTACCATTGAAGTGCTGGTAGAAAGAAAGAAAAGTTTCAATTCGCCCTATTATCAGGGACGGGGCTGGATGCATGCTCCTGATGACATCGACGGACACGTCTTCTTCCGAAGTGATCAGGCTCTTGAACCAGGCCAGTTCGTTGAAGTAGAAATCGAAAGAGCAGAAATATATGATCTGTTCGGCCGGGAAAAAAGGAAGGAAGGATAGTATATGAAGAAAGTACTGTTTGGACTGCTTCTGCTGGCGGTTCTAATCGCCGGAAGTATTCCGGTCGTCCGCGTGGAAAAAGTAGAATACGGCTCATCTTATGATGGCATTGCCCATGTCGGAAACTTCTTTCATCTGGGCAATTTCCATCTTACTACCGAAGAAACAACCGATACTTCAACTCTGGGAGACAAGAGCATCCGCTGTACTGTCTTTCTGGGGGAGAAACAGCTCTGGCAGCAGGATGTCACCTATAAAGTCGTTGACACCACGCCTCCGCAGCTGATCTTTGCGGACGGCCAGGATGCCGAACACATCATCCTTAATGTCGGGGAAAAATCCCTGCCGGACGTAAGTGCCAGCGATAATTACGATGGGGATCTGACGGACAGGATCGTGGTTGAGGGTGATTATGATCTCGGTAAGTGCGGCAGCTATACCGTGCACTATGCCGTTAAGGACAGTTCGGATAATCAGACGGACCTTACCCAGATCATTGAGGTAAAGGATATGACCGCGCCTGAACTGACCATCAGTACCACCAACCAGTATGCCATCATCGGGGAAACAACCCAGTTGGAAAGACCTACCGCAATTGATAACGCCGACGGCGACATCAGCGATCGCATTACTGCCAGCGGAGAAGTGGACCTGACGAAAAGGGGCGTTTATGAAATCCTATACGCGGTAAGCGATGAGGCTGGTAACCGCAGCGAACTGAAGGTAAGCGTAAACGTTCAGCCCAAGAATACCAAGGGCATTCCGGTAGTGATGTATCACTGGTTCTACGATGATACCGCCGGGGAGAAGCAGCCTACCTATCTGCCGCACAACCAGATGGCTAAGAGTACCTTTGAAAGAGAAATCAAATATCTGGTAGAAAACAACTTCTATTTTTGCTCCTATGAGCAGCTTCTTCAGTACATTAGCGGAGAAATCAATCTTCCCGAGCACACGATCATCCTTACCGACGACGATTCCAGCGATTCGTTTTATCGCGTCGCTTTGCCGGTGCTGGAAAAATACAACGTGGTAATGACAGAATTCATTATCACCAGCAAGGACAACTGGCAGCAGTATGCTGATAATCCATGTGTGGACATGCAGTCGCACTCCAATGAGATGCATGAGGTCGCCAGCCGCAATCCTACTAAGGGACGGCTGCTGGTAATGTCATACGATGAACTGGTAGATGACCTTAACAATGCCAAAAAACTCATTGAGGACAGAGGCGGTCACGTCGTAGCCTTTGCCTACCCGTATGGTCACAATAACACCACCGCTCAGAAGGCACTGCAGGATACCGGACATCTGGTGGCCTTCACGACGGAAGAAGGAAGAGTAAAGCCCGGCAGCAATCCCATGAAGCTGCCACGGGTAAGAATGCGCTCAACTGATTCTTTAAGCCGTTTTATAAGTCTGGTTAACTAGTCAATTAAATCTAAGACCATTGAAGGGACGAAGCGATATGGAAAGCAGGGAAAGGCATGCCCTTAACATGCGCAGAAACATTCTGAAGATGATCCACCGGGCCCAGAGCGGTCATCCAGGCGGCTCACTTAGCTGTACGGATATCCTGACGGCGCTATATTTCGGCATCATGAATATCAACGAAGATAACCTCAATGATGTTCAGCGCGACAAGCTGATCCTTTCCAAAGGCCATGCTTCAGCGGCTCTCTATGCCGCGCTGGCGGAGAAAGGCTTCATCAGCGAAGAAGAGCTGATGAGCTATTCGCGGATCGGTTCCCGTCTGCAGGGTCATCCCAATATGAATGAGCTTGGCGGCGTCGACATGTCGACCGGTTCACTGGGAATGGGACTCTCAGCAGCTGTGGGGATGTGTCTGGCCAATAAACTGGATGGCAATGACTTCCGCACCTATGTTATCTGCGGTGATGGCGAACTGCAGGAAGGCCAGATCTGGGAGGCGGCCATGGCAGCCGGATATTACCGTCTGGATAACCTTCTGCTGTTTGTGGACCACAATGGACTGCAGGGCGACGGCTGTATCAGCGAGGTCATGAACATTGAATCAATAGGTGCCAAATTTGCCGCCTTTAACTGGAATGTGCTGTCCTGTGACGGTCACGACATCGATGTCTTAATTGAGGTAGCCCGATACGCTGCCAGCTGCAAGACCATGCCTACGGTGATCATTGCGGAAACCGTCAAGGGTAAGGGTGTCAGTTTCATGGAAGACCAGCCTGACTGGCACGGCAAGGCACCAAATGATGAGCAACTTGCCCAGGCATTGGCTGAACTGGGAGGTGATAGCGATGAATAAGAAGGCAACCAGAGACTCCTTCGGCGAAGCTCTGGCTCAGCTGGCCTTGGAAAACGAAAACGTCGTTGCGCTGAGCGCTGATCTGACCGGTTCCGCCCGGACAGCGCAGTTTAAGGAAGTCGCCCCCGAGCGTCATTTCAACCTGGGAATCGCCGAAGCCAACATGATCTCCGTGGCAGCCGGCATGGCAGCTAATGGAAAGATATCGTTTGCCTCAAGCTTTGCGATGTTTGCCTCCGGAAGAGCTTATGACCAGGTCAGAAACATGGTCGGATATCCGCATCTGAACGTGAAAATCTGTGCTTCCCACAGCGGTCTGTCAGCCGTGGAAAACGGCGCGACTCATCAGGCTCTGGAAGACATCGCCCTGATGCGGGCTGTTCCCGGCATGACGGTGATCCAGCCATGCGATGACCGGGAGACCCGGCAGGCGATCAGAACTGTCAGTGAATATGAAGGCCCGGTCTATGTCCGCTTAAGCAGAGAACCAGTCGAAGAGATCAATGATGAAAGCTATCATTTTGAGATCGGCAGGGGAGTGATCATTCATGAAGGCAGCAGCCCCATTGCCATGTTTGCGACCGGCTGTCTGGTACAGCAGAGCCTGAAGGCTCTGAAACTGCTGAAGCAGCAGGGCATTGACCCGACGCTGATCAACATCCATACCATCAAACCCATTGATGAAGAACTGATCGTAAGATATGCTGGGGAATCGGATTTCATCGTTTCCCTGGAAGAGCACAGTGTCATGGGCGGCTTGGGCAGCGCCATCGCTGAAGTTACCGCTTCCCGCTGTCCTGTAAGACAGCTGTTCATCGGAACTCAGGATGTCTATGGTGAAAGCGGCCGGTTCGACCAGCTGTTGGAAAAGTACGGCCTTTCAGCAGAGAAGATTGCGGAAAGAATCGTAGAATTTGCCGGCAAATGACGCTTTTGAAAATGATGGATGAAGGGACGACATGAAACGGCCGTCCTTTATTATGCCTGCGAAGATCTGTACTGAAAAATGGACCGTAGGGCATTTTTGCGGTGTGATATAATGTTAGCAGAGAAAAAGGCAGGCAACATGAACATTACCGATTACCTTAATGATGACACACTGATCATCTGTCCCAGCGAAGTAAAAATGGCAGCCTTGCGGTATCTGAATGAAAGCCGGCTTATCCGTACGGTCAAGTTCATGAACATGGAGGAATACCGCCGCAATTACTTCTTTGATTATGACGAAAATGCCATTCTGGCTATCTGCAGGATGGAATCCTGCAAGCCTGCGATTGCCAGAATGTATCTGGACAATCTCTGTTATGTTGAAGACAGGGACTACGGAAATGAAAAACTGAACAGACTGGTGGAAATTAAGAAAGATCTTCAGCAGAAAGGTCTTCTGAAGTTCAACCCGCTGTTCCATAAGTGGCTTGATACCGTTGACGTGGTGGTTTACGGTTATGGCAGGCTTGATGAATTCAATAACGGCATCATCAAAGGCAGGGTCGTTGAATATCCGCGGGACGATGAGAAGATTTATGACGTCTATGAATTCGACAATCTGGAAGATGAGGTCGAATATCTTTTCAACAGCATCTGCGACCTTCTCAATGAGGGGACGGACATCAATAACATCTACATAACCAACATGACCAATGAATATGAGACGGCTTTTCAGCGCTTTGAGAAATACTACGGAATAACCGTTGATTACCGCAAGAGCGATTCCATCGTCGGAACGCCTCTGGTGCGGCAATTCATGGAATGGCTGGAAGATGAGGATAACGACCACCAGAAGATCTATGACCTGCTTCAGCCTTACAGCGATTATCCCGTTTACAGCCAGCTGGTTCACATTTTGAACAAATACATCCAGTTTCCTGATCTCAAGGAGGTCAGGGATCTCATCCATGAAGACCTGCTGAATACCAGAGTGTTTGCTCCGCAGAAGCGAAACGTGATAAGGAACATTGCCATGTTCAGCGAACTTACAGATAAGGATCATCTGTTTGTGCTGAGTTTCAACGACAGCTTCCCGAAAATGAAGACCGATACCGACTATATCTCTGACAATATCAAGAATCTTGTCGGTCTTGACGACAGCGAGGCTGCTAATCAGCTGATCAAGTACAACGTTCAGGGGTATCTTTCAACGGTCCGCAATTTACATCTTTCCTATTCTAAGAACAGCTCATTTGAAAAGCACCTGCCGACTAACCTGACGGAAAACATCAGTTTCCGTCATTGTCAGCCTTCCTACGAATACTCAGAAGCGTTCAATAAGGTGAGACTGTCCTATCAGCTGGAGGAATATCTGAAGTACCGTACGGAAGCGGATATGCTGCCACAGCTTTACGGCAACTATGGTTCAAGCAGTTTCCAGGATTATAACAATAAGTTCACCGGCCTCAGCAGAGAGCAGATCAGTCAGATGGAAAACAAGGCGTTGTCGTACAGTTCGATGAACAGCTATTATGAGTGCGCCTTCAGATATTATCTGGAAAGAAGGCTGGGAATAAGCCGGAACGAAACCACTTTCTACAGCCGCCTCGGAGAGCTGTTCCATGAGGTTCTTTCGCGCTGTTTTGTGACAGGGTATGATTTGGAAAATGACTTTGAAAGAGATTACCGCAGCATAGCCGCCGAGCAGAAAACCGCTCAGGATGAGAAGGAACAATTCTTCGTGGAAAAACTGAAGGACGATCTGCGCAGCGTGATTAAGATCATCAGGGAGCAGAACGGACGGAGCTTACTGACCAGTGGCCTTTATGAAAATGATGTCAACTGGCCTGTCAGCGGTCAAAAAGCCTTTACGGGCAAAATTGACAAGCTGATCTACTTCCGGGGTGAAAAGCAGACCCTTACCGCCATCATCGACTACAAGACCGGGAAATCGGTCTCCTTCAGACCTGAACTGAATGAATTCGGATTATCAATGCAGCTGCCGTGTTATCTGTTTCTGCTTGATAATTTCGAGGACAGTAAACTGGGTGACAGAGAAAAGATCGTGTACTGCGGAATGTACCTTCAGCACATTGTTCCCAGCCGGGCTAAGTATGATGAAAACAAGACTGAGGAAGATCAGATGAGAGAATTCCTCCGCCTGGAAGGTTATTCACTGAAGGATCGGGACATAATGGGTCAGGTGGATGAGAGTCTTACGGATACGAACACAAGTAAGAACATCAAATCGCTGAGAATAAAGAAAGACGGTGAGTTCTACGCTGACAGCAAGGTCCTTACTGAGGAAGAAATGAAGGTCCTGATTGCGCTGACGCGTCAGAAGATCGAAGAAGCCAGAAAGGCCATAGGATCCGGCGCTTTCAGCATTAATCCGAAAGTCTACGGAGGGAAAAACGTCAGCTGCCGATACTGCGATTATGGCGATATCTGTTACCGCCGCTTTGATGACAACGTATATCTGGATAATCAGCAGTACATTGGTGAAGATGATAGCAATAGCGAGTCGGATCAGGAGGAAGAAGAATGAGCCAAGATTGGACACCTGAACAGATCAGAGCCATTGAGGAAAGCGGTAAGAACATTCTGGTATCAGCCGGCGCCGGTTCCGGCAAGACAACTGTTTTGACGGAAAGGGTTCTTCAGCATCTTCTGAACGGCATGAACATCGACAGGATGCTTATCCTGACCTTTACCAATGCCGCTGCTGCTCAGATGAAGGATAAAATCAGAGATAAACTGAAAAAACGCCTGGCAGCAGGAGAAGACAGGGATGTCATGACTGCCCAGCTACAGAAGATCGACAGCAGCTACATCATGACGTTTGATGCCTATGCGCAGTCCTTGGTCAGAAAATACAATTATCTGCTTAATGTCAGTAAGGAAATCAGTATCATTGATGAAAACATCATCTCCCTGAAAACCGAACAGTTCCTTGAGGAAATCATGACGGAAAAGTACCGGGAAGCAAGCGTTGGCTTTGAAAGTCTGGTCGGCGATTTCTGCAGCAGAGATGACGATAAAATCAGAAAATGGGTCATCTTCCTCAATAAGCGTCTTTCTCTGCGCCGTGACAGGGAAGAGTATCTTGACCAGCTGCTTGATCCTGCCGAGTCAGAGTCCCGGAAGGCCAGACTCTTTGAAGAATACGTAGCCCTGATCCGAAGAAAACAGGGAGAAGTTGACGAAATGTTCAATGAGTTTTCAACCATGGATGTCAGCAACTACGCTGAGATCTATGATTCTGCGAAAGACCTTCTGACCAGTGAAACATACGCTGACATGCATGATAACATGGATTATAAACTGCCTGCTATCGCCAACGGATCCTCTGAAGAAGCCAAGAGACTGAAAAAGGAAATCAAGGAAAAAATGGATGACATCAGGGAAATGGTGCATCATGAAAAGGAAGAACTGCTTAAGCAGTATGACCACTCGCAGGGCTACCTCAGGGAACTGGTTGACCTTGTCAGAAAACTGAAAGCCAGGCTTGATGAATATAAGCAAGCAAGTGATCTGTATGAATACAGTGACATTTTTGCCATGGCAATCAGAATCGTCGATGAGCATGAAGACATCCGCAGGGAAATAAGCGAACACTTCCAGGAAATCATGATCGATGAGTATCAGGACACCAGCGATCTTCAGGAGTACTTCATCAGCCGGATAGCCCATGACAATGTCTACATGGTTGGCGATATCAAGCAGTCGATCTATCGGTTCCGTAACGCCAATCCCGACATCTTCCAGCATAAGTACGAAGACTTCAGGGACGGAAGCCAGCCTGGTGAGGTAATCGACCTGCTGAGCAACTTCCGCAGCCGTCACAGCGTGGTTGAAGACATCAACACGACGTTCGGAAGGCTCATGGACCGCAGGATCGGCGGCGCCGACTATCTGAAAGAACATCAGATGATCGCCGGACAGAAAAACTATCCTGCTGACGGGGATGACTATCACATGGAACTGCTGAGCTATGTCTATAAAGCAGACAAGCAGATTCAGAAGCCGTTCGCAGCTCCGGATAACTACGGACGTCCGGAAGCAGAAGCCTTCATCATTGCCTCGGACATAAAGAGAAGGATCAGCGAAGGATTCAAGGTCTTTGATCTGAATGACAGGAAAGAAAGACCGGCAACATACGGTGATTTCTGCATTCTCATTGACAGGTCAAAGCACTTTGACCTGTTCAAGAAGATTCTTACCTTCCTGGAGATACCGGCACGCATTGAGCAGGATGAGGAACTTCAGGAATCAGATCTGCTTACGGTGATAAAGAATATCCTGAGACTGGTTCACGCCAGACGTCTTTTCCTGGCAGCGGAGGATGACGAAACCCGCGGGAAGGTGACGGAAGATGTCAGGTACAACTTCGTTTCCCTGGCACGCAGCTTCCTCTGCCGGATGGAAGACAGCGTGATCTATGAACTGATAAAAAAGGAAGATTTCCTGAATACGCCGCTGATGGAGAAAATCGAACGGATTGGCCGGAACATTAAAGTCAAGAGCATCAGTGATCTGCTTGATGAAATCGTGGAAGAATTCGATATCTACGGCAGTCTGAACAGGATCGGTCAGCTTAATGACAACCAGGTACGGCTGGAATACCTGTACGATCTGGCTCACCGCCTCAACAAGCTGGATTATGACTATGTCAGTTTCATTGAACATCTTGATCACATCTTTGACAATGACCGCAGCATCAGCTTCAGCATGAACAAGCCTGATATCGATGCCGTCAGGATCCAGACCATTCATAAGTCCAAAGGCCTGGAATATCACATCTGTTATTTCCCGCTGCTGTATACCGGGTTCAATACGAAAGACCGCAATGAAGCGGTTGTCGTCGACAGGGACTGCGGCATCATAGTGCAGGATTATGTTGACGGCAGAGGGAAAAAAGACACCTTTGTCAAGGAACTTTACAAAGAAAGCTATGACAGGGAAAACATTTCCGAACGGATCAGGCTGTTATATGTAGCGATGACGAGAACACAGGAAAAGATCATCCTGGTCGGACCGTTTGAGGACGGGAGCGACTCCGGAAACGGAATCATCCCTGATTACCGCCGCATGAAGATCAACAGCATGATCGACATGATCAACTGCCAGTATGATCAGTTCAGAACGCACATCACAGATGTTGTTTTCGGCGAAAACGGAGTGCGGATCAGCCGGGACTACAACAGGAAAAAGGCAGATGGTCTGAAAGCTCTGAAAAAGAACACGACCTTGCTGACGATAAAAAGCCATCCGACCTGTCAGCCGGAAACCATAACTTCTTCCCGATACTCCAAACATGGAGGACAGCTCATAACAAAAGAACAGAAAAACAGCATGGAATTCGGCACGAAAATGCACTATTATCTGGAGATCCTTGATCTGGCTCATCCTGATTACAGTCTGATCGACGCCGGGTGCCGTTATAAGATCAGGAAATTCCTGGAAAGCGATCTGATGAAGGATGTCGCTTCAGGAAGGGCTTATAAGGAATACGAATTCGTTTATGAGGAAGAAGGTCTGATGCGTCACGGCTTCATTGACCTGCTGATGGAGTATGATGATCACTTTGACATCATCGACTACAAGCTGAAGAACATCGACGATGAAAACTATGACATGCAGTTGACGGGCTACCGGCAGTACCTGCAGTCCATCAGCAACAAGCCGGTAAACTGTTACCTCTATTCCCTGACCGAAGAGAGATTCCGTGAGGTTGACTGATCAGCGGTAACAGTCATCGTTGCAGAATAAAAAGCGACGCATGTCGCTTTTTATGATGTCAGCGATTCTTTTTCTTTCTTCTCCTTATCAGTTTGATTATCAGAATTATCAGAGCCAGGAAGATGATCAGAGCCAGCACCATGGTCCCGAGGATTATCCAGGAAATGATGTTGTAGGAAGTGTCCCTCTGAGGCGTCGGGCTGTCTGACTGATAGAGCCGGAAAGTGATTTCCTTTTCCGGCAGGCTGTCCAGGTGAGTCCGGTAAATGCCGTCGTCTCCCTTGTCCAGTTTTCCAGCCGGAAACTCCGTTATGACGTGCG
Organism: Erysipelotrichaceae bacterium; assembly: GCA_017442805.1. Classification (GTDB taxonomy): domain Bacteria; phylum Bacillota_I; class Bacilli_A; order Erysipelotrichales; family Erysipelotrichaceae; genus UBA1783. The sequence goes on along the minus strand of JAFRZA010000011.1, from coordinate 531 downwards.
GAGTAATGATTTCGATGTCCAGATCATTGAAATCAGCCCAGGTCCTGGCCGGAGAGGAGAGATAGGTGAAATCGTAATATGGCGGATTATAATGGCCGTCAATGCTGGGATACAGCGGGGCGGTAACTTCGTTGATTACGGTCTGACCGGCGGGAATGGTCAGCTGATAGACGTATCCGCAGGTCAGATCGTTGTCATAAAGATTGCTTACTTCAGTCATGTTGATGACCGGGTATTCTTCACAGGATCTTCTGAGCAGAGTAACGAAGCAGTTATAGCGGTCGGTTTCGTTCATTCCTTCGATGACGGGCATGTCATTCATCAGATCCTTCAGCTGCATCTTTTCCGTGCCGACCAGGGTCAGAGTGTTTTCAACTTCTTCCTGGCGGGCGGCAGTGGTGTAAAAGCCGACGTCTTGAATGTAGTTTTCCTCACCGAACAGATAGACGCTGATGTCCATCTCGTCTTCGGAAATGCCGTAGAAGACGCCGAAATGGATCTTGCCGTCATCTTCGTCATCATAGCCGCTGA
>JAFRZA010000010.1 GCA_017442805.1 Erysipelotrichaceae bacterium | reverse complement strand
TTCTTGGAATAGATGGTGATTCCGCGCTCTCTTTCCAGATCGTTGGAATCCATGACCAGAACGGTATTCTCATCGGCGGAACTCAGAGCGCCGGACTGCTTCAGGAAAGCGTCGACCAGAGTGCTCTTTCCGGCATCAACGTGCGCAATGACCGCCAGGTTTATGATCTTCTTTCTTTCACTCATGTGTATTCACCTCGCTGATTCGGTATTACATACCTTACAGGTATTTCTTTCTGACGGTTACTTCACCGTCATCACTTATCTCAATGGTCAGGTAGCCAATGTCATCACCGGAGCGGTTGTACATCAGCGATCCGGGGTTCAGCAGCCGGACTCCGTCGATCACGTTGTCATAGAATTCATGGCTGTGGCCGAACAGGGCATAGGCGCACCCGTTTCTGCGGGCTTCGGCAGCGATGTCCTTTTCCCGGCTGTAGAACATGAAGCGGTGGCCGTGACAGATGTAGAATCGCACGCCGTTGAACTCACTGACCAGCTGCAGAGGCAGGTCATGATCGTAATCGTTGTTGCCTCTGATCACGATGAGCTGGGGAAACAGGCGGCTGTCGCAGCACAGATCGCCCAGGTGAATATAGTAGTCAGCCTTCTTTTCCTTCTTCAGGACTTCCCTGACGTTTTCGTTATAGCCGTGCGAATCGCTCATAACTACCAGTTTCATAAAAACACCGTTAAAAGTATAAGGAAAAACGTTTCTTTTTTCAATAGAAAATCACCGCGTTCAAAAACGTGAATTCCACGTGTACAAATGAAAAAAGACGCTGATAAGCATCCTTCTTCAGAACGGCAGTCCGATCAGAGGATCTTCCTCTTCTTCGGCCGGATGGTGATAGTAATCATACACTTTCTGAGCCGTCTGGGGACCGATGGCCTCAGAGAGTTCTTCGAGGGTGGCGTTTTTGATCTTATTGACCGATCCCATCTTCTTAAGCAGCTGACTTCTTCTCTTGGGACCGATGCCTTCGATCTCCTCCAGAGCCGAATGGCTCATTTCCCTGGATCGCAGTTTCTTATGATAGCTGATGGCGAAGCGGTGGACTTCATCCTGCATGTTGGTCAGAAGGTAGAACAGTTCGCTCTGCCGGTCGATCTCCATGATCTGGTATTCGTCGTTCATCAGACTGGCGGTCTGATGGCGGTCGTTCTTGACCAGACCGAGAAGCCTTACGGAGCTTATCTGCAGGCTGTCCAGGATCTCTCTGGCGGCCCTTATCTGGCTTTCGCCGCCGTCGACGATGATGATGTCGGGCATGGCCGTTTTCTCCTTCAGGGCCCTGAAAAGACGGCGGTAGAGGACTTCCTGCATGTTGGCGAAGTCGTTATTCCCGTTGGATACCTTATAGAGCCGGTAATCTTTGCGGCTGGGCCGTCCGTCGATATAGACCACCTGCCCGGCTACGGCGTTGCTTCCGGAGATGTGGGAGTTATCATACAGTTCGATCCGGGTGGTAGCGGACTGAACCAGCACTTCCAGCTGGGCCAGCGCCGCTTCGGTATTGATCTGTTCCTTATTGATAATCTCAAATTTCTGATTGAGGATGATCTCGGCGTTTTCCCTGGCCAGTTCAACCATTTTCACCTTATTTCCCCGCTGGGGAATCAGCACATCGGTGTCCAGGACCTCTTTCAGGCTTTCGATGTTTTCGCCCTGAGGCAGTAACAGCTGAGAGGGCTGTTCATTGGAAGCGTAATATTGCTGGATGTAGGAGATGAAGGCCTCTTCGGGATCATCATAGATGGGCTTCAGAAGGCTGTGGCGGTGCAGCAGCTGGCCCCTGCTGTAGAGCAGGCCGACGATGCTGATGTAGCCGCGGTCCACATGGTAGTTGAAGACATCCATGCTGTTCTGCCGTCCGGAAGACTGCATCAGCTGGCTGGCGGTGACGTGTTCGATGGCTTCCAGCAGCTGCTGCTGCTCAGCGGCCTTTTCAAACATCATGTTTTCCGAGAACTCATCGCGTTTCGCGGTTATCTTTTCCCTTACCGCTCTGGTATTGCCCTTCATGAAGTCGGTGATGCCATCGATCATCTGCTGGTAGACTTCCTTTTCGATCTTATATTCACACGGTCCCAGACACAGGCCCAGATGGTAATAAAGGCAGACCTTTCCCGGCATCAAGTTGCATTTCCTTAACGGATAGATCTTCTCCAGCAGTTCCACCAGCTGTCTGGCATAGGTGACATTGGGATAGGGTCCGAAGTAGACGGCGTTCTTCATCTTCCTGCGGTCCCTTACCAGCTTGATGGTGGGATACTGTTCCCTGGTCAGTCTGATGTAGGGATAGGAAGAATCGTCCATGAACATGATGTTGAAGCGCGGGCGGTACTTCTTGATCAGATTGAATTCCAGTATCAGCGCTTCCTTTTCGCTGGGAGCCACGATGAAATCAAAGTCCGCGATGTTGCTGACAAGCTTGGTGGTCTTGTTGTCATGAGCGCCGGTGAAATAGGAATTCACCCGATTCTTCAGTTTCTTGGCCTTGCCGACGTAGATGACTTCGCCGTTTCTGTCCTTCATCAGGTAACAGCCCGGTTCCATCGGCAAGGTATGCAGCTTGCTCTTAAGCATGGTCACTCCCTGAAGGTGACGACGGTAACGCCCGTCGATCCCTCACCCTGGCCGGCATGTTCAAACTTCTTTACGAACCGGTAGGTCTTCAGCCGGTTCCAGATGGCGCTGCGCAGCGCGCCGGTTCCCATGCCGTGAACGATGCGCACGAAGGGGACATTGGCCACCAGAGCATTGTCCAAAAACTTGTCCATGGCTTCCAGAGCCTCATCGACCCGGTAGCCCAGCAGGTTAAGTTCAATGGAGAAACCCGAAGATTTCACGACTTTTGAAGAGGAGGCCTTCTTCGGCGCTTCCTTCTCAGCCGGTCTGGCCAGCTTCACCAGCGAAGCCAGCTTGCACTGGATCTTCAGGCCGTCGCAGTTGACGATGGCGCTCTTGCGGTCCATTTCAATGACTTCGCCCTTCTGGGAAGAGGAACCGATCCTCACGTAATCGCCGATGGTGATCTCGCCGTCGATCTCTTCTTCCATTTCCGGAGCCAGTTCTTCCATTTCATGCTTCAGCCTGGCGACATCCTTGATGCTGTAGCTGTTCTGTTTCTTCAGTTCGTCAATGATCTCCTCAGCCCTTTCACTGGCCTGAGCGACCACTTCAGCCGCTTCTTTCTGTGCTTTGTCAAGGATCTCGCGCTGATCCGTTTTCAGCTGCTGGCGGTCCTGCTTTATCTGTTCGCTTTCTCTTTTGAGCCTTTCGGCTTTTCTGTCTAGTCTTTCCTTCTGCTGACGGACTTCCTCGATCTGACCCTGCAGATTCTCCAGCAGCCTATCGCTGTCAGTCTGCTGCTCTTTCTTGAACTGCTGAGCCTTCTCAAGGATATCATCACTGACGCCGTAGCGTCTGGCTATTTCAATGGCATAGGACTGTCCTATGGTATTTTCAATGTAGCGGTAGGTCGGCTTGATGTCCTGACGGTCGAATTCCATCGAGGAGATCATGATGTCTTCATGTTCCCGCGCATAGGCCTTGAGCTTGCTGTAGTGGGTAGTGGCCACCACGTAAGCTCCTTTCAGCCGCAGATGCTCCAGAACGGCACTGGCCAGAGCCTGGCCTTCCATCGGATCGGTGGCGCCGCCCAGCTCATCGAGAACCACCAGCGAACGGCCGGTAGCCTGCCGGCAGATCTCAGCCAGGTTCCTGATGTGGCCGGAGAAGGTCGAAAGCTCATCGGTGATCGACTGGCTGTCGCCGATGTCAGTATAGATGTCATCAAACAGCGGTATCTCAGCTGATTCGCATAACAGCGGCATGCCGCTGGCCAGCATCAGCGAAAACAGACCGATTATCTTCAGCGATACGGTCTTGCCGCCGGTATTCGGCCCGGTTATGAGGATCGTTCTGACCGGTTTTATCATTGAATAGCTGTTGGCGACAACGCGCGCGGAATCGATCAGCGGATGTCTGGCCTTTCTGATCAGCAGATCGCTGGGCGAGATCTCACCTACCGTTCCGTCATTCCGGGCAGCCCACTGGCCCATCGCAAACAGGCAGTCCAATAGTCCGAGGGTCTCGGTATTGGCAAGCAGTCTTGCCCCGTCCGCCTTTACTTTCTGAGACAGAGAAAACAGGATCCGCTTGATTTCTTCGGTCTCCTCGCTCCTGGTTTGCTGAATCTGGTTGTTCATGACGACCAGTTCAGCCGGCTCAACGTATACTGCCATTCCGGAAGCGCTGGTTCCGTACTGCAGTCCTTCAACGGTATTCTTATAGGTATTCTTGACCAGTACCACGGTACGGTCATTACGGGTAGCCGTAATGTTTTCCTGAAGGTACTTGCCGTTCTTCTTGATGAAGTCGGCGATCTTACCGGCTATGGAACTCTGCATGCTCTTCAGCTTGCGGCGGATGGACGCCAGACGGCTTGAAGCGTTGTCATTGACGTTGCCGTCCGAGCCGACGCAGCGGTTGATCTCCTGGCTGGTCTGCCGGCATTCGGCAAGAGCCGATATCAGGTCTTCCAGGTTCGTCTTTTCCGTCTGACAGCCGGCAAAGTAATCCCTGATCTTTTCAATGCCGTAAGCCTGATCAGCGATCTTCAGCAGTTCGCCGGGATTGAGGATGCCGTCCTTCATGGCCAGATCGACTTCGTCCTTGATGTCGTGGATGCCGCTGAAGGGCATCGGACCGTAGGAGACCGTCATGGCCAGGGCTTCCTTCAGGCGGTCGAGCCGGCGCTGCAGAAGCAGGCGGTTATGCTCAGGTTCGAGATTCATGAGGTTTTCGCGGCCAAGGGAAAAACTGCTGAATCCGGCGATCAGCTCCTTTACTTCTTCAAACTGAAGATTGCGGTAATCTCTTTCCTCCATGGCTTGCCCCTCATGTAAAAATGTCTGCAGGCAGACATTATTCACTTACACCGTTTAACAGATCATTGATGTAATCGACGTCGATACCGTATTTGGTAAGGAATTCCCTGATAGAATCGGCAGAGATCTTGTTGTTCTTCATCCAGGTAACGATGTTGCCCAGGTCATCTTCCGTCAGGCTCTTGGGGTCGTTGATCATTTTCTGAATGGCGACGTTTTCCCTGAAGACGCCCTTGAAGAGATTGCTGGCGTAATCGATGACATCATCGGTATACCTCAGCAGGGACTTGCCGACGATCTCCTTGCCGTTGGCGAAAATGGCGCTGTTGAGAATGAAGGTGACAACGACGATCAGCAGGAAGGCCGGGATCAGTGATAACAGGGCTCCCAGAGTCTTGTTGACGCCCTTGACGATGGGAATTTCGGTAATGACCTTGAAAAGCGGCTTCAGAATGGCCAGGATGATCAGTCCGGCGACAAAGAGGATCAGGAACCAGCAGATGGTATTGATCTTGTCATAGAAGAGATCAGCCAGTCCGGTTGACGCAAACGGCGCGTACTTTCTCGGGAAGATCTGAATCAGCTCGCTCAGTCCTGAAGAAAGGATCCAGGAAAGGATGATGATGGCCAGGATGCCGATGATCTTGAGAACCTGCCATAAGAAGCCCTTTACGTAGCCGATAATAAGTGAAATAACAAGGATTGCGATAACGCCGATGTTGATGAACATGACGCTGTTTGGCGGTAATGTCATAGTAATTCACCTCGGATTGAATTATAGCATACATTTATTTTTTTGAAAAACAGCCGGATATTGTATAATTAAGCCATGAAGAACCATTCATTCAAGGCCGACAAGGAAACATACGAAAAGATTCTCAAGTACTTTGACAAAAGTCTGATTTCAGCAGGCGACGACATTCTGAAATGGAAGATCAGGGATGACGGCGTCAGCATTAACATGTACAATTCCGGCAGCGTGGTCATCAGCGGCGAAAAGGCTGATGATTACTGGCATATGTTCATAGGGCAGAAAAAACAGACACTTCCTCAGGCCGGCAGCGATGAAGTCGGCACCGGAGACTTCTTCGGTCCGATCTGCGTATGCGCCAGCTATGTCGACGAGAACACCTACGCTTCGCTTTCCGACCTCAATCTTACCGATTCCAAGCAGCTTACCGACGTCTACATCCGCGAGATCGCGCCAAGGCTCATTGATTCGGTTCCCCATTCGCTTCTCGTTCTTGATGATTCCCGCTACAATCAAGTCATCAACGAGAACAACATGAACGCCATTAAGGCTAAGATGCACAACAAGGCCTATTACAATCTGTGGAACAAGGGTATTACCCTTCCGGAGCTGTGCGTAGTCGATGACTTCAGCGGTGAGACACTGTATTACCGCTACATTAAGGACGAGATATGGAAGTATGACAAGCTTACCTTCCACACCAAGGCTGAGAGCCAGTTCGTCTCCGTGGCCATCGGTTCGATCATCAGCCGCTATGCCTTTCTGAAATACATGGACGCTCTCAGCGAAAGATACCAGACGGTCTTTCCTAAGGGTGCCGGCGCTCCGGTCGATGAATTCGCACTGGAATTCCGGAACATCCATGGCCTGGACGAGTTTAAAAAAGTTGCGAAATGCAACTTCAAGAACTATAAGAAACTGTTATAACAGGCTTTCGATCTCCCTTATCTGCTCGACGATCTTCTGATAATCGGCGTTGGCGGGATCGATCTCCCGCAGGATCCTTCTTCTGTTTTCGATCCGGTCATGCAGATAGCTGATGAATGTCTTATCACGTCTTTCCAGCAGAACCGGACCATATCTGATTTCCATTTCGGAGAGCTTCTGCTCTCCTTTTCTGACATCCATGATCTGATAATACTTGTAATCATAAACCATCTGCTCATCAGCGATCAGAAAGCCATTTTCCGTCAGCCAGCGGCGCAGCTGGTCCTGACAGGTATTGATCTGAATGATCATCCTGCCGCAGCTGTCAAAGTAAGCGCGGCTGGCAGTGATGATGCCGATGACCGTCTTATATCCCAGACCGCTCATTACCACGGTATCGACGGTTTCCGCGATCTTCTCCGCGCCGTTGCCCAGAACGTATTCAATGCCGTCATAGGCGATCAGGTTCTTGCGGGCATTGTTAAGAGGCCCGATCTTGTTGTCACAACAGATGATCCTGGCGCTGTTGCCGTTCTGTCTGAGCTGCATGGCCAGATAGCCGTGATCGCAGCCGATGTCCAGAACGCTTTCCTCATTGCCGATAAGGGAGGCGATTTTCCTTATGCGCTTACTTATCATAGTTTTCCTTCATGTATTCAATGGACTTGCTGATGATCTGGGAGATCCTCTGCTTGGAGAGGTCCATCTTTTCAGCGATCTGCTGCATGTTCATCTCCGGACCGCCGTTGAGACCGAAGTAAAGTTCCATGATCTGCCGGTGACGCTGGGGCAGGCTGTTAAGCAGGTCATAGAGCCTCTCCCGGGCAAAGGGGTCAGCCAGATCATAGCTAAGATGCTTCCAGAGAGACTTGCTGCGGTCATCAAGTGAACTCATGTTGATGCGGTAGCTCTGCAGTTCCTCTACCCTTCTGACGGAAATGCTCAGTTTTTCCGCGATGAACTCGTTCGTTGGTGATGTGTTGTTTGTCTGCTGGTATTCTTCAATGACCTTGTCAATGCGCTCCAGCTGTTCATAGATCTGCTGGGGAATGCGGATCAGCTGGCCCTTGTTGATGGCCTCGATGATGGACTTGCGGATCCAGTAGACCGCGTAGGACGCAAAGGGAACGTTGAGTTCTGGATCGTAGCGGTCAACGGCCTTCGTCAGTCCGATGTATCCTTCCTGAAAGAGGTCGTTGGCAGTCAGAAAATCACTGCTGAAACGGGCAGCCTGCTGTCCCACCAGGCGAAGATTGGCCTTGATGAAACGGTCGCGGGCCAGCGGGTCCCCCTTTCTGATCCTCTGCGCCAGCTGTATTTCCTCATCGCGGCTTAAAAGCGGATATATGGAGATGTCGGCCGATGATGACATAACGCTTTCCGGCTCATTGATTACGAGGTTCAAGTCATTCTGAGTGATCCAGACGATCAGTTCATTGATCTGATCATCGGAAAGATCGCGCGATCTGATGATCTCATCCAGGTCGCCGTAGTCGATGTATCCCTTTTCCCTCTTCAGCATTACCAGCTGACGTTTGATGTTTTCCATGCCGTTATTGTATCACATCCTCCTTACATGACAAAACCCTCCGTTTTACGTGAGGGTCATTTGTCTGTCTTTCATCTGCCGCTGTCCAATCAGCGGCATTCAATCATCTGCTCTATAATCAGCTCTTGTCAACGAAGTCCTTCAGACGCTTGCTGCGGGTCGGATGCTTCAGTTTTCTGAGAGCCTTGGCTTCGATCTGACGGATCCTTTCTCTGGTTACGTTGAATTCCTTGCCCACTTCCTCAAGGGTGCGCTGACGGCCGTCTATGAGACCGAATCGCAGCTGCAGGACCTTTCTTTCCCTTTCATTGAGCAGGGAGAGAACTTCGTTGATCTCGTCCTTCAGCAGTTCCTTGGTGGCGTATTCATCAGGGGACAGCACCTGCTTGTCTTCGATGAAGTCGCCGAGGTGGGAATCGTCTTCCTCACCGATCGGAGTTTCCAGCGAAACCGGATCGAGAGCGATCTTCTGAATCTCCCTGACCTTTTCCGGCGTGATTCCGTTGCCCATCTTCTCAGCAATCTCTTCGGAATTGGGCTCACGTCCCAGTTCCTGAACCAGCTGTCTCTGGACACGGGTCAGCTTGTTGATGGTCTCAACCATGTGAACCGGAATTCTGATCGTTCTGGCCTGGTCAGCGATGGCACGGGTGATGGCCTGTCTGATCCACCAGGTAGCATAGGTGGAGAACTTGAATCCTTTGGTATAGTCAAACTTATCAACAGCCTTGACCAGACCGAGGTTGCCTTCCTGGATCAGATCCAAAAACTGCAGACCTCTGCCGACGTATTTCTTGGCAATGGCTACGACCAGACGGAGGTTGGCGGTGATCAGATCATCCTTGGCTTCGGCATCGCCGGCGACAATGCGCTGAGCGATCTCCCTTTCCTGCTCAGCGTTGAGCAGCGGTACCCGGCCGATCTCCTTGAGATACATCTTGACCGGATCGTTGACCCTCATGTAGGGCAGATCGGCGTATTCCTTGTACTTATCGGCTTCGTCATTTCCGGCTTCGCCATCAAAATCACCGGCGAGATCGACTTCGTCGATTTCCTCGTCGATGTCCTCGTCATCGTCGCCGATGGCGTCATCGTCAAGGATCAGGACTTCCTCATCAAGCTGAAGTTCCGGCTTGATGTTATTGGCATCCATCCAGCTTAACAGATAATCGGTTTCCTCATCCGTGAATTTCAGTTCCTCGGTCTTCTTGGTGATTTCTTCCTGGGTTATTTCAGCCCCGCTTTCCACCTTTTCCAGAATCTGCTGCTGCAGCTGTTCGATTATCAGATTTCTTTCGTCATCCATACTGTATCCTCCTTCTTGCCCTTTGTTATTTTCTAATTAATGCTTACTTCCCGTAGCATTCTCATGACATCCCGTAAATCCGGCTGCCGCCCTGTCTT
>JAFRZA010000009.1 GCA_017442805.1 Erysipelotrichaceae bacterium | reverse complement strand
TTCCTTCTTCTTTTCGCCGCCTAACAGGGTGGTCAGCAGGTCAATGTTGCTGGACTGCTGAGTCTGTCCGCCGCCGAGTAATGAGGTCAGCATGTTGGTGCTGGTGTTCTGCTGGCTTGAACCGCCTAACAGAGAAGTCAGCATGTTTGTGCTGGTATTCTGCTGGCTTGAACCGCCTAATAATGATGACAGCAGTCCGCCGCTTGAGGCTGATCCGCCGCCGAGTCCTAACAAAGCAGGCAGGGCACTGGTCAGAACGCTTCTGGTCTCTTCCTCAGTAGCGCCTGCTTCCTTTGCAACTTGACTGACGATATCTTCTTCTTTTTCGTCAGTCGCTAACAGGTTAATTAAATCACTCATATTCTAATTCCCTCTTTTGAAAAAATTATATAACATCATTTTTTTCCCTGCAAGTATTCCGCAGTGTACATAGATGATGTCAATTACGTCAGTTTACCTCGTAGGCCTGAAGTTCAAAGAAGAAAGTCGAGCCTTCGCCCAGCTTGGAAATGACGCCGTAATTGCTCTTGTGGCCTTCCAGAATGGCCTTGTTTATCGCCAGTCCGAGTCCGGTTCCCGCCTGGGAACGCTGATACTGCCTATCGATCTTGAAATAGCGGTCCCAGATGTACGGCAGGTTCTCTTCGTCGATTCCGGTTCCGTGGTCGATGATCTCCACCCTTATCTTGGACTTGTCGATGAACTTGCCGCTGATTATGATCTTCTTGTCGTCGCCGTAGTGCTTCAGGGCGTTGGAAATGAAATTGTACAGTACTTCGTTTATCCTCTGATGATCGCCCAGGGCAATGAGCTCGGGGTCGCAGTCGATATCAATGGTTACGCCTTCCTTATCGGCCAGTGACTGGAAACGCGTTGCTGACTCGATTATTTCCGTCGAAAGGTCAAAAGGTTCGATCTTCAGACTTACCGCGTCAGCCTGCAGACGGGAAAGATCCAGCATGTCGTTGACGAGCTTGCTTAAGGAGTCGGTCTCATTGATGATGACGTCCAGATGCTCATTGCGCTTTTCCTTATTCTCTCCGGAGATGTCCTTGATCATTTCCGCGTAGGCCTTGATCATGGTGAGCGGCGTCTTGATGTCATGGGAAACGTTGGACATCAGTTCCTTCCGCAGGTCTTCGACCTTTTCGATCTCGCTGGCCGCCAGGTCGATGGTCTGGGCCAGCTGGTCGACTTCACTGATGTCGGAATTTTCGAAGTGCAGATCGAAATCGCCGTACGTCAGCTTCTTGGCTTCGTTGGTGATGGAGACGATCGGCTCGGAAATGATCCGGGAGAACAGCAGCGAAATCAGAAGGCTGAGGGCCAGAACCAATAGGGAGATGATCAGAAACTGCGACTGCATCGTCTCGGTAAGATAGTTCATCGCCTGCAGCGGGAAGTTGGAGAAGATCAGGTAATTGTTCTCTTCATTTGAGTACTTGGTTCCGTAAACCATTACCTCGCGGTTGGAAAGCTCGACAAGCTGTCCTTCCAGATAAAGGCTGTCCTGTTCGCTCTGATCCAGCTGATCGATGATGTCGTGGTTGACGGCGGATTCATGATAGATGGCACAGTCGCCGTCGCCCAGGGCGTCATAGCCGACGGACTTGCCGTTATCGCGGTTATAGATCAGGATGCAGGCGTTCTTTTCGGCAATCAGGCTGTTGATCTGACCGTTGACATCGACTTCCTGATCTTCAGTGAAATAAATATTCGTGATGGTGCTGTTGAGGTTACGTATCTCGTTTCTGAGTGTTCTCTTGTAGAACGGCTCAATGAAGATCAGCTGGAAAAACTGCAACAGTAAAAGAATACTCAGCGCGAAAAGCACGAAGTATGACCAGGATTTGAAGCGAAGCGAGTTGAACAGATTAAACTTTTTCAAACTTGTACCCTACTCCTCTGACGGTAACGATGCGGCTGCCGTAGGCGCCGATGTGCTTTCTGAGCATCTTTATGTGCGTATCAACGGTCCTGTCGCCGCTGTCGGAATCAAATCCCCAGATCTTTTCCAGAAGCGTCTCCCGGGAGACCGCCTTGTTGATGTTATTGACGAGATAAAGAAGCAGTTCGTATTCCTTGTTGGTAAGATGGGCCTTCTGGCCGTCAACGGTCACTTCATGGCCTTCATCATCGATGCGGATGCCGTCAACGGTTATGACGTCCGGCTTTCTGGGATTGTTGCGTTCGATGACGACCTTGACGCGGGCCATCAGTTCCTTTGGTGAGAACGGCTTGGAAACGTAGTCGTCAATGCCCAGCTCAAAGCCATAAAGCTTGTCGTCTTCCTGATTGCGCGCCGAAAGCATGATTATGGGAATGTTCTTTATCTCCTTGATCTTCTTACAGGTGTTGTAGCCGTCCAGGTTGGGCATCATGATGTCGAGGATGATGCAGTCATAGTCGTTTTCGCGGACCATTTCCACGGCCTTGTAGCCTTCATCGGCCTCGAAAACCTCATACCCGTAGAGTATGCCGTATTCCCGGATTACTTCTCTTATTCTGATTTCATCATCAACGATAAGTATTCTGTACATAATCTATCCCCTGATAAGCTTCAGCTCGTTTACCCTGACTGAATTTCTTTCATCCTTTCTGCCCCGTACATAAATGATTATACCCTTTTTAAGCATGGGAGAATAGCGCTGGTATTCCCGCGGCATGACGGCCAGATCAACGTAACCGGATTCGTCCATGCAGCTGACGAAGGCCATCTGCTCACCGGTTCTGGTGCGGTGCTGCTTGACGGAATTGACGATGACGACGGCTTCCAGATCGCCGCGGAAGCCTGCAATATCATTGGCCAGAAGGCTGTGCGGATAATTTTTGCGGAAGTCTTCGGTCGGCAGGGTGTCGAGATAGACACCCAGAAAGCTGAACTGATCATTGAGAAGCTGATCGCGGTTATCGGCATAGCGGTCAAGTTCCGGCTTGTCGTCGATCAGATCGAAATCAAGCGAGATCTGTCCGCTGGCAGCGCTGGTAGCCGCCTGAACATACTTCTGCAGCGAGGTAATGCCGTTGAGCATGGTCGTGTGGCTTTCATTGAAGCCGTCCAGAGCGCATCCTCTGATCAGCGATTCCAGATACTTGCTGTCCTTTTCCAGCGCGCAGAAGCGCTGATAGAAGTCCATGAAGTCAGCGTATGCGCCTTTCTGCTCTCTTTCCGCAATTATCTTCTCCGCCAGCGAGGAGGAAATGCCTTTTATCGCATTAAGAGGGAAGATGATGGCATCATCCTTGATGATGAATGACGTTGACGAGAAGTTGACGTCCGGCACTCTTATTTCGATGTTCCTGCCGCGGCATTCTCTGATGTAGACGTTGGTCTTTTCGTTATTGCCCAGAACGCTGTTGAGAATGGCGCAGTAGAAATGCAGAGGATGGTTCGCCTTGAAATAAGCCAGCTGATAGGCGATCAGGGCATAGGCCATGGCATGGGACTTGTTGAAGCCGTAACCGGCGAACTTGAGGATCAGCTGATAGCTTTCATCGACGACCTTGCTGCTGTAGCCTCTGGACAGGGCGCCGCTGTAGAAGTCATTCTTAAGCGCCTCAATGTTTTCAGCTTTCTTCTTGGAGATCGCTTCTCTGAGCAGATTGGCCTTTCCTAATGAGAAACCGCCGATCTTCTGAGCTATCTGCATTACCTGTTCCTGGTAAATGACGATGCCGCAGGTGGAACTCAGGATCTCCCGGAAATCCTCGTGAAGATATGTTATTGATGAAGGGTTATCTCTGTTTATTACGTACTGATCGATGTAGGCGGAAGAACCCGGACGTCCCAGGGCCATGACGATGGCCAGCTCTTCAAGTGAACGCGGCTGCAGCTTGGCGGTAACGTTTTTCATCGCCTCAGCTTCCAGCTGGAAGATGCCGTTGGTATCTACCCGGCAAAGCAGGTCATAGGTCGCTTTGTCATTAAGCGGTATCTTGAGGATGTCAAGGTTGCGGCGACCGGGATCGATGCTTTTGCTGATCTCCGTGATCGTGGAAAGATTGCGCAGACCGAGAAAGTCGAACTTGATCAGTCCGAAGGATTCCAGATACTCCATCGCGTATTGGGTGGTAAGGTTATCCGAGACACTGATGACCGGAACGGTATCTGCGATCGCCCGGTCGCTGATGACGATGCCGGAAGCGTGAGTAGAAATGTTGCGCGGCAGGCCTTCCAGCATCAGAGCAATGCGGAAAAGCCTGATGTTTTCATCAGATGATTTGATGAGCCTGGAAAAGGAAGCGTTGGAACGGTAATTTTCCATCAGAGAACGCCCGGTACTGTTTCCCAGGCTTCTCATGATCATTTCGACGTTTCCTTCCTGCATGCCCAGCGCGGCGGAAACGTCTCTCAGAACGGCTCTGGCGGCCAGAGAAGAGAAGGTTATGATGTGCGCTACCCTGTCAGCGCCGTATCTCTGGCGGCAGTAGTATATGATATCCTGACGGCTGGCATCCGGGATGTCGATGTCAATGTCCGGCATTTTCGCTCTTTCCGGATTGAGGAAGCGCTCAAAGTAAAGACCGTATCTGATCGGGTCGATGTGGGTGATGCCCAGACACCAGGCAACCAGTGAACCGACGGCGCTGCCGCGGCCCGGACCGATGTTTATGTCTTGCTTTCTGGCCTGCAGTATGATGTCGTAGACGATCAGAAAGTAGTTTTCAAAGTTCATTGAGGTGATTATCTGCAGTTCATAATCCAGTCTCCTGCGGTAAACCGGATCATCTTTGCCGTTAAGACGTTTCTGCAGACCGGCGATGCACAGCTGACGGAGATAGATCTTGCTGTCGGTGTTGTTTTCACCGCTGATGACGGGCAGACCGGAATGAATGGAATCGATTTTCAGATCGATCAAAGACGCGAAACGGTCGGTTTCCCTCAGTTCATCAGCGCTGTACTGCTCTTCAGCTTTTTTCGGGCTCAGCAGTGCCGCGTCAGCGTTGAACACCAGCTGATCATCGCTGATGGTAGTCTGGTATTTTATCGCCTGCATTGCCTGATAGCCCTCATATTCCTTCGCATCAGCGTAAAGAGCCAGCTTCATGGGCAGAAGCCGGACATTGTGCTTCCCTGATAATGGTATTATTGTCTCCCGATAGGAAAGAAACTCCATGTTGTTGTTTCTGGGCGGCAGGGCGAGATAGTAGTTTTCCGGCAGTGCGCAGACGGTCTTTTCCAGGCGTTCCTTCTGACCGGTGATGATCAGGTGGGTGAGCCAGCCGTTGAGATAACCGATGACGATAAGGCAGTCAGAACTCAGGGATTTCAGCTGTTCAGAAGTGATGCAGCCGTCTTCGCTTTTCATCTGCGAAGTCAGATGCAGCAGTTCAAGATAGCCTTCTGAATTACGTGGGTAAATGATGAAAGGGTAACGTCTCTCCTCAATCAGAACACTGACTTCCATGCCCAGAACGGGCTTGATGCCCTCTGCTGCGCAGCGGCGGATGAACTGACAGCCGGCAAAAAGATTTCCGGCGTCTGCCAGACCTATTGCCTGATATCCGCTTTCCCTGGCGAAGCTGACCAGTTTTTCCACGGTTATCGTGGAACCCAGTATTGAGTAGCAACTCCGGTTATGCAGCAGTACGGTCATTAAATCACCTTGCTTTTACCAGCATTTCAATTATTTCATCAACTTCATGAGGCCTTACTTCGGGAATGCCGCAGGCCAGCGCGTGTCCGCCGCCGCCGTACTTCCGGGCAACGTGAACGATGGATGCCGTATGGGAACGCAGGGAAACTGTATAATTGCCGTTATCAATTTCCGCAAAGACGGCATACTTGTCCACCCCTCTTATTCTTGACAGTTTATCAATAAGATCCTTGATTTCCCCTTCACTGAGGCCGAATCTTCTCTTTTCTTCGTTTGTGGAGATGAAATATCCCAGGTCTTCATTATAGACTACCTTGTTTTCGAAATATGCGCCAGCCTGGAAGGCAGCCTTGCTGTCATCAAAGACACAGCGGTTGACCCAGGAAACGTCAATCAGCTGATCGGCCAGGAAACCGGCCGCCCGGAAGTCGTCTCCGTCAACGTTGGGAATGGAAAGGCTTCTGCTGTCCGACAGCATTCCGCCCAGAAGCAGCTCAGCTGCTCTCTGGGAAACGATCCATTCCAGCTGAATGGCCATCTTGGTTATGATGGCGCAGACCGAGGAGGCGTCGGAATCAACGTAGGCGTAAGCTCCTTCAATCACTTCGGAACGCAGATGATGGTCGATCTTGAGGATCTGTTTTCCCAACAGAAAACTCTCATCGTCAGCGCGCTTGTTGGTCGATGTATCGACGAGAATCACCAGCGAGTTTCTGATCGTTTCCTCGTCAACTTCATCCATCGGTTCCAGATAAGCGGGATTCTCCAGCATCTCCGTGCCGTAGGCGTAGACCTTCTTGTCAGGCCAGTTGTCCATGATGAGATGCTTGAGGCCAAGCTGACCGCCGAAGGCGTCGTAGTCCGGATTGATGTGCCGGTAAATGACGATTGAATCGTTATTTGCGATTATCTTTTCGATTTCCTTGAATTTCATATTCATCACCTGTAGTAATTCTATCATATAAGCCGGTTATTTTCCTGCCCTAAGGCAAAGTAAAAGCACATTTCTGTGCTCTTATGTTTTTTTAACTGAGATGAAGCAGTCTGACCGTGTCACGGGCGATCATGATCTCCTCGTCAGTCGGAATGACCCAGACCTCGACCTTGCTGTCGGGTGTGGAGATTCTGATTTCCTTGCCTCTGGCATTGGCGTTGATCTCTTCGTCAATGGTAATGCCCAGAGCTTCGGTCAGCAGTTCACAGATCTCGCTGCGGACGTTCTTGTCGTTTTCGCCCAGACCGGCAGTGAAGATGATGGCGTCGGTATGGCCGAGCTGAACGAAGTATGAGCCGATGAATGAAGAGACGCGCTGGGCGTAGATCTTTCTGGCCAGCATGGCTCTTTCATTGCCCTTGTCAATGGCAGCCTGAATGTCTCTGGCATCGGAGGAGACGCCGGAAATGCCCAACAGACCGCTCTTCTTATTGAATGTGTTGATCAGTTCTTCAGCGCTCTGACCGGTCTTTTCCATCAGATAGGGAATGATCGACGGGTCTACGTCACCGCTTCTGCCGCCCATCATGATGCCGGCCAGCGGGGTAAAGCCCATGGATGTGTTGACGACTTCACCCGCCTTGATGGCAGCCAGGGAGGCGCCGTTGCCCAGATGGCAGGTGATGATGTTGGAATCCTTGACGTCCTTGCCCTTCAGTTCGGCATATCTGTAGGTAATGTATTTGTGGGATGTGCCGTGGAAGCCGTACTTTCTTACCTTGTACTTTTCATAGTATTCCAGCGGGATCGGATACAGATAGACCTCCGGTTTCATGGTCAGATGGAAGGAAGTGTCATAAACGGTAACGTGACCGACTTCCGGCAGGGCGTTGTGGAACGCCGCGTAGCCGGTATAGTTGGCGACCATGTGCAGAGGACCGAGGTCCTTCATGTCGAGAATGTCCTGCGCAACTTCCGGCGTGCAGACAACTGATTCCGGATATTTTTCGCCGCCGTGGAGCACGCGGTGGCCGACGCCGTTGATCTCCTTGAGATCCTCAACGATGTGGTTTTCGACCAGGGCTTCCAGCAGCATGTCGACAGCCTGCTGATGATCCTTGATCGGCAGAACCTGTTTCTTCTTTTCGCCGTTTACCTTGATGGTGAAATAGGCATCTTCCATGCCGATCCTCTCAACGATGCCTTCCGTCAGGACTTCTTCCTGAGGCATCAGAAACAGTTTGAACTTCAGTGATGAACTTCCGGCATTTACCGCCATAACCTTACTCATAGTGCTAATCCTCCATTTTTTCTAATTCATCGATTATTTCCCGTCCTCTTTCATCAGCGTGACCGCGGAGCTTTTCATAAAGCTCGCTGCGCTTCTGATAAGCGGCGTTAAGTCTGAGCTTGTCTTCATATTCGGCCAGGATGCCTTGAACCTTCTTAAGGGTATCGTGAACGCCGTTGCGGCTGATCTGAAGTTCTTCGGCGATCTCGGAAAGTGAGAGATCTTCATAGTAATAGAGTTTAACGATCTGCTGCTGGCGCTCGGTGAGCAGGCTTTCATAGAAAGGCAGCAGTTCATTGACATATTCGAACCTGTCCATCTTACTTTCCCTTTACCAGCGTATTGATGTAATCTTCGATGTCGAATTCGGCGATTGCCTCGATGTTCTCGCCGAAAGTAATGAAACGCACCGGCAGGCTGTATTTACGGTTGACCGCCAGCACGATTCCGCCCTTGGAAGAACCGTCCATCTTGGTAAGAATTATTCCGGTCAGCTTTCCGGAAAGCAGGAAGCCTTCGGCCTGCTGCAGGGAATTCTGTCCGATAGTCGAATCCAGGGTCAGAAGGATCTCCATTTCATCGCTGCCGATTTCCCGGGCCGTTACCCTGATCATCTTTTCCAGTTCCTTCATCAGGTTGTTCTTGTTCTGCATTCTTCCGGCTGTATCGGCGATGATGATGTCAACGGGGTTCTGAGCGTAAAACCGGCAGCCGTCAACCAGAACGGAAGACGGGTCGGCATTCTCCTTGCCGCAGACGCAGTTGATGGAAAGTCTTTCCGCCCATTTCTGCAGCTGGCTTACCGCTCCGGCCCTGAAGGTATCAGCGGCGATCAGTCCGACGCTCTTACCCTTCTCAAGATAGTATCTGGCCAGCTTGGAAATTGTCGTGGTCTTACCCGAACCGTTGACGCCGACCAGCATGATCAGCCTGGCGTCCTTACGCGGTTTGTCGGTGTAATAGCCGATCATTATCTCGCTGAGCCTGTCAACGATCTGACGGCTGGAAGGCATGAATTCTTCTGACATTTCCGCTTTCAGCTCATCGATGATCTCTTCCGAGGTATCGACGCCGACATCAGCCTGGATCAGAAGTACCAGCAGCTGCTCATAGATGTCGTCGTTGTTGCTGGTCTTGCCGCCCAAAAGCGAGATTATCCGGTCGGACAGCGTGGTCTTGCGCTGGGAATCGAGATAGTCGTTGAATGAACGCTTACTGTTCATTTTCGTCCTCCCCGGCATACTGCAGGGCTTCCTTAAGCTTGACCTTCAGGACGCTGGAAACGCCCTTCTGCTGCATGGTAATACCGTATAATACGTCGCACTCCGTCATGGTACCCGGGCGGTGGGTGATGACCACGAACTGGGTATCATTGGAGAACTTGTGAATGTAGCGGGCGAAGCGGTCTACGTTGCCGCTGTCCAGCGAAGCTTCGACCTCGTCGAGAACGCATAAGGGAACCGGTCTGGCCTTCAGAATGGCGAAGAGAACGCAGATGGCGATCAGGCTCTTCTCACCGCCGGAGAACAGACGGATATTCTGAATGTTCTTTCCGGGCGGCTGGACATCGATGTCGATGCCGGTATTGAGAATGTCATTGGGATCTTCCAGCACCAGTCTGGCCTTGCCGCCGCCGAAAAGGATCGAGAAGACCTCGGCAAGCGACTCGTTGATCTTACCAAAGGCATCGGAGAACTGGGCCGTCATTACTTCGTCCATCTCGCTGATGGCCTGAAGCAGCTTGTCACGGGCGGCTGTCAGATCATCAAGCTGTGATGTCATGAAGGTGTAGCGTTCATTTACTTCACGGAACTGTTCCGGAGCTTCCGGGTTAATTGCGCCCAGTTCGCTGATTTCCTGACGCAGTCTTGCGACTTCGTCCTTGGCTTCGTCCAGCTGAACGTCATAGTTCTGCGAAGCGGCGTATTCATAGGTCAGCGAGTAGTCGCGGGCCAGTCTTTCCAGCTGATTGTCGCGGTTGGCAATCATGGAAGCTTCCTCGATCTTGATCCCGTTGGTCTTATTGATGATCTCGATCAGGTCGTTGCGGACCTGACGGAGCTGATTGTACTTTCTCTGATATTCGTTATTGGCGTTAAGTCTTCTTTCCCGCTTCTGCCTGATCTGGGAAGTCAGCTCGTCTTTGGAGGCGTAGGCGCGGTTAAGCGAGGAAATCAGTTCGTCAGCGAAGCTTTCCGAACCGTCTTCGCTGTCCGGTCTGATGCGGTCGTACTCTTCCTTGAGCTTTTCGTACTTGTCACGCTTGATGTCGACAAGTTCCTTCAAGGAAGCCAGCTGGACCTTGACGGAAACTCTCTGGCTGTCCTTCTCTTCCCGTTCCCTGGTCAGTTTTCCCAGCTTGTCGGAATACTCATCCATTTCATTTTGAACATCCCTGATCTGCTTTCTGACTTCATCCAGCTGCATCTTGTAAGTCAGCGGTGAATCAGCCTGCTTATTGTACCCGCCGGAAAGCGAACCGCCGCGGTAGATGACATCACCGTCGAGAGTGACGACCTTGTAGCCGTAATTCAGCCGGCTGGCCAGTTCCGAAGCACTGTCGAGATCCTCGGTTACCAGAACATTGCCCAGTAACGAAAGGATGACAACGTCAAACATCTCCTTACAGTCGACGAAATCACTGGCCAGGCCTAAAAATCCTGGAGTATTCTCGCAGACAAACAGATGATCATTGTTGACGTAGCGCGGTTTCAGGACCTCAAGAGGCAGGAAGGTGGCGTTTCCTGACTTGTTGTTCTTCAGAAAACGGATGGCTCCCTTGGCGCTTTCCACGTCCTTGGTGACGATATGATAAAGGGAAGCGGCCAGAGCCTGGGAAACGGCCTGCTGATAGCCGTCATCGACCTTGATGAGGTTGCTGAGGGCGTCGTAGATGCCCGGAAGGACAGTCTTGTTCTTTATGACGGTATTGACGCCCTGCTGATTGGCAAAGGGCGAATTGATCATGTTTTCCAGAACCGACTGGCGGCTGTTTAACTGATTGAAGCGGGAAACCAGCTTCAGATTGCTCTGCTGGTTCTCATTGATGGTGAAGTTGATGTCATTGAGCTGATTGCTGAGAAGCTCAAGTTCGGTATTCAGGGCGTCGTTGCGGTTGAGACGGTCCTGATACTCCTCATAGGCGTTATCCAGCATCTGCTTGGTTTCCTTGATGCGGTCTTCGCTGGTACCGGTCTCCTTCAGATATCTTCTCTTTTCGTCGACCTCGACCTTGCGCTTTTCCAGGATCTGTACTTCGTCAAGGATCTTCAGCAGCTTGTCCTGAAGCAGCTGAACGTCGCTGTCGATGCGGTTTACTTCTTCCTTCAGGGTATTGGAGTCATTGTCCAGGATCTGAATCGAAGCCTTGGTGGTAGTTTCCTGATATTCCAGATCAAAGAGCTGCTTTTCGATGGTCTGCAGATCGGTGTTGATGTTCTGGATGTTGCTGACGATGACAGCGACTTCGATCTCCGTCAGTCTCTGTTTCTTTTCGGCGTATTCTTCGGCCTTGTGAGCCTGTCTTTCCAGCGGAGCCACCTGACGGTAGAGTTCGGCGACGATGTCGTTGAGCCTATCGATGTTTTCCTGGGTCTTCTGCAGCTTGCTCAGGGATTCCAGTTTTCTCTTCTTGTACTTGGCGACGCCGGCGGCTTCCTCAAACAGGGAACGTCTGTCGATCGGCCGGGCATCGGCAAATGACTGAATGGTGCCCTGGGAGATCATCGACAGGGAATCCCGGGACAGACCGGTGTCCAGTGTCAGATCGACGATGTCCTTAAGACGGCAGGGGGAATTGTTGATCAGGTATTCGGAAACGCTGCCGTCACGCGAAAGCCTTCTGGTGATCTCAAGTTCTTCGTATTCGGAATTGAGATATTTCCGGCTGTTGTCAAATACCAGTGTGACTTCAGCCATGCTGACTGCTCTTTTTCCTTCAGCTCCGGAAAAAACGACATCGGTCATGGTACTGCCGCGCATGTTCTTGGGCGACTGCTCGCCAAGAACCCATTTGATGGCGTCGATGATGTTGCTCTTACCGCAGCCGTTGGGTCCGACGATGCCGGTATAGTCGGAATCGAAGTTTATGACGGTTTTATTGGCAAAGGATTTGAATCCCTGTAATCTTATCTGTTTTAGAAACATATTTTCCCTGCTTTCACCTGTTCATTATACAAAAATACCGCCCAGAAATAAATATGGAAACCCATTTATATTTATGTTAGAATATGCACTGTTGGAGGTACGAAAATGTACGAAAAAGAAAGATTTGAAGGTTTCTTTGAGAAGAAACATGAGATAGAATACCGTCCGGAAACCATGTATCAGATGCTGGAAGGCTGCGCAAGGAAACACGGCGATGAAGATGCCTACGAGTTTCTCGGCAGGAAGACTTCCTACAGTGAAGTTATCCGCAAGGTTGAAACCACTGCCAAGGCTCTGCAGGCCATCGGCATCCGTGAAGGTGACGCCGTTACCATCTGCATGCCCAACTGCCCGCAGGCCGTTGACATGTTCTACGCCATCAGCCGCATCGGCGCCATCGCCAACATGGTCCACCCGTTAAGCGCTCAGGAAGAGATCACCTATTACCTGAACATCTCGGAATCAAAGGCCATCCTGACCCTGGACCAGTTCTATGACAAGGTCGTAGCTGCCAGGTCGCTGGCTGACCATCAGGTCATCATCATCATGGCTACCGTAGCCGATGAACTGCCTGTCTATCTGAAGCTTCCCTTCCTGATCAAGCAGGGCAGCAAATACATCGGCTATCCGAACAAGGCCTAGTCCCTCAAGTGGAAGGAATTCATTCACATGGGCAAGAAGTATCCCTTACCGCTGCCCAAGATTGATTTCAAGATCGACCGCGTAGCTGCCATCCTGTATTCCGGCGGAACTACCGGAACAAACAAGGGCATCATGCTCTCAGACCTCAACTTCAACGCTCTGAGCCTGCAGACCCTGAATTACGCCATCGGCGGAAAGATCGAAAAGGGCGATAAGATCCTGGCCGTCATGCCGATCTTCCACGGCTTCGGCCTGGGCATCGGCATTCATACCGCCATTACCAACGGCATCTGCCTGGTTCTGATGCCGCAGTTCAGCGTCAAGACCTACGCTCAGAATCTGATCAAGAAGAGACCCAACTACATTGCCGGCGTTCCTACCCTGTTTGAGGCCCTGTTAAGGACCAACGGACTGGACGGCGAAGACCTGTCCTTCCTGAAAGGCATGTTCTCCGGCGGCGACTCTCTCTCCATCGAGCTGAAAGCCAAGGTCGACCAGTTCCTTAAGGAACACGGCGCCAGAATCCAGGTCAGAGAAGGCTATGGCACTACTGAGTGCGTTACCGCCAGCTGTCTGACTCCTTCCCATACCTACAAGCCGGGCTCCATCGGCCTGGGCTTCCCGGATACACATTACGTCATCTGCAAGCCCGGCACCACCGAAGAAGTTCCGGTCGGTGAAGAAGGCGAGATCTGCCTCAGCGGTCCGACCGTCATGCTTGGCTACCTGAAGAATGACGAAGAAACCGCCGACACCCTGAAGATCCATGCTGACGGGGAAGTCTATCTGCATACCGGCGATTTGGGTTACATGGATGAAGAGAACTTCGTCTACTTCAAGCAGAGGATCAAGAGAATGATCATCACTTCCGGATACAATGTCTATCCTTCACAGGTTGAAAATGTCATCGACGGTCATCCGAAGGTCCTCTACAGCTGCGTCATCGGCGTCAAGGACTCCTACAGAATGGAAAGAGTCAAAGCCTTCATCGTCTTACGCAACGGCATCGTTCCCGATGAATCCATCAAGCAGGAGATCCTGGCCTACTGTTCACAGCGCATTGCCAAGTACGCAATGCCCAGAGAGATCGAGTTCCGCGATGAGCTTCCCAAGACCCTGGTCGGCAAGGTAGCCTACCGCGTTCTGGAAGCCGAGGAAGCCGAAAAGGCCGGCAAGAATGATAGCAAGGCCGCTGACAAGCCGGAAGCAAAGACCGCTAAGAAGCCGGCCAAGAAATCCGCTAAGACAAAGTAGTTTATGAAGCACAGTTTGCGAAAGCTGTGCTTTTTCGGTGCTCTGATGACACATCCGCAATTATGTGGTAATCTGTTGAAGAACGTCAGGAGTGATTTGTTTGAAGAAAAAAAGCAATGCTAAGACACCGTTCAGGAGATTTGCGCGCATGATCATCTGGTTCATTGTCATTTCAGTTCTAACCGTTACTCTCATAAATGTCCTGATGTGCCTTAACAGCACTAAGCGCATGCGTTCCGTTGAGGAGTGCGTCGGTAAATCCGGTTATGACTGCATCATCGTTCTGGGCTGCGGGGTCTGGGGAGACAGACCGACTCCGCTGCTTTCCGACCGGCTTGACGCTGCCATAAAGCTATATGAAGCCGGTGTCGCCGGGAAAATACTGATGAGCGGCGATCACGGCCAGAAGAACTACGATGAAGTCACCGTCATGCTCAACTATGCTCTTTCCCACGGAGTAAGGGCTTCCGACATCTTCCTAGATCACGCCGGTTTCTCCACTTATGAAACCATGTACCGTGCTGCCGAAGTATTCGGAGTAAAGAAAGCGGTCATCGTAACGCAGAAATATCATCTCTACCGCGCTCTACATGACGCTTACGCCATGGGCATCGAAGCCGACGGAACGATCGCGACCGGACATGTCTTCATGTCGCAGCTTTACTGGGACGTCAGGGAAGCCGCTGCCCGCGTCAAGGATTTCATCTGGTGCATCTTCAAGCCGCTGCCGACCTATCTGGGAGAAAAGATCGACATAACGGGAGACGGTCAGGTAACCTTTGATTAGGTGTTCATATGGAAACAGAAAGACTGCTCATTGACGCGATAAGGGAAAGCGACCGCGAAGATTACTTCAGATGCATTTCGCATGATATAAAAGTACTGGAGACCTTCATCTGCCGGTATGCCGAGAATCTGGAAGACTTCGACATAAGACCATATGTTCACAGAGAAGACATTCTGGCCATCAGGCTCAGGGAAACCGGCAGACTTATCGGCATTCTCTGCTGCTTTGACGTCAGAGAGAACGAGTCCTGTGAAATCGGCTACGGCATCGGTTCAGACTACTGGAACAGAGGCTACGCAACCGAAGCGGTAAACAAGTACATTGACTATCTGTTCAGGGAAAAGAACATGAAGACGGTATACGCATCCTTCTTTCCGGAGAACGCTTCCTCTAAGCGGGTCATGGAAAAATGCGGCATGAAATACTCCTTTACCAGGGAAAAGGAACTGACTTACCTTGGCCGGGAGAGAGATCTTGTCTATTACCGCATCTTCAGAGATGAATTAACATGAAAAAAGGCTGTGACCACAGCCTTTTGTTTACTTCAGGAAGAACAGCAGCATTACCGCCGCAAAGCCGATGATGAAGGCGAAGGTCGCCTTGTCATTACCGTCGTCTTCAGCCATGTTGGGTATTTCCTCAACGGTATTGAAGATCATGGCGCCGCCGGCCGCGGCCATCAGATAGGGCAGCAGCGAAGGCAGAAGCACGGCCAAAGCGATGGTGATGACGCCCATCAGCGGAACGGAGATGCCGGATATGCAGCCCATCAGGAAGGCCTTTCCCACTTCCGTGCCCTTTTCTCTTAAGGGCATGGCGACAAACATCGCTTCCGGAAAATTCTGAACGGCAATGGCAATGGAAAGAATGATGGCAGCTGAATTCATTACCCAGCTGCTCTGAAGGTAGTAACCGGCGTAGACGGCTCCCAGAGCGATTCCCTCAGGAACATGATGGATTATTTCCGCCATCATAAGACGGCTGGAGAGATCCAGGTTGCTCCTGAGACCTTCGGTAAGCTCACTGAAAGCATGGGTATGAGGTACCAGCGAATCGATGAGATACTGAACGGCGCTGCCGCTAAGAAAGCAGACAAATACCCGGAACGTCGTACTTGTTGAACTGCTGAAGAAATGAAAGGCCGGATCAATTAGTCCCCAGACTGATATTGATAACATTATTCCGGCGCTGACGCCGGCCAGAACAATGCGGAAATGATCTTTCAGATTGTCCTTTCTGACATAGACAAAGGCAGCTCCGAGAACCGTTCCGATCAATGGTATCAGCAGCGAGAAGATCGTATCGGAGCTTCCCGCCCCTGAAGATTCTTCCAGAGTCTGGATGAGGGTATTGATGCCGATGAATATCAGAATGGTGCCGCCCATGACTTCGGAGCCTGACTTGTAGCGCTTTCCGAACTGATTGCCGATGATGACCCCGACAAAGGCTATGATGAATATCTCTGAAGCGATTATCAGACAGGCGGCAACCGTATTAAGCAGCTCGCTTAAGGGAAGAATGCTGACGGGAACGGCGACAAAGGTTACGCCGATGGCCAGCGCGTCAATGCTGGTGGCGATGGCCAAAAGCAGCATGTTCTTGAATCCGAAGCCCGAATAATCTTCTTCATCTTCCTCTTCAAGGGCTTCCCTGATCATGTTGATGCCGATGTATGTCAGTAAGCCAAAGGCGATCCAGGCGCCGTAGCTGTGTATGATCCCGGCGAATTCCGAGCCGACGAAGTAGCCGATCATCGGCATGAGCGCATGAAAGATGCCGAACCAGACGGCGCAGATCAGGCACTCTCTGATTCGCAGTTTCGAAACCGACATTCCCTTGCAGATCGATACCGCAAAGGAATCCATGGCCAGGCCGACGCCCAGCAGCAGTATTTCAAACAACTTCATGCTGTTTCACCTTCCGATAACTATGTTATCATAGCACTTTTATGATGATGTGTTAAATCCGTGCGTGAATCCGTCATAGTATTCAGATTCAGCTTCATTGTTTCCCATCAGGCTTGTTCCACATCAGAATTTCATTCTCTCTGGAAGCGATCATAAGCTGAACTTCATAATGCCGGGATTCTTCCTTAAGCCAGATATATCCCATGTAGATCAGCGCGCCCAAACCGCGGTAACGGTAGCCTAATTCAAGTTCCCAGACACCGCTGTTGATCTTTTCCATCATGTCTTCCAGATCATATTCGTATCTGATGGTTTTACCGCTTTCCCTGACAAATACCTGCAGGCACGCTTCATCTTCACCTGTTATGATCCATTGGACGGCAGCCCGTCCGGTATTCGGCCAGCATTTACCGTATTCATCGTGGTAAATGCCTTGAGGCATCTCAAATGTCAGGCATTTGTCTTCATAACTGATCGATGTGACGCGGCAGTCATGAAGGGTAAAATGATCTTCATCAAATTCTGAAAGAAACTCATATTCAGCGCTGCGGTCATGCAGGTATTGCCTATAATCATCAAGCAGATCAAAAAGTCCGTCTTCGGAAAGAACACCTCTCTTAAGATCACGGGGAAGAAGACCATTTTCATCATCTTCGTAGTCCTGTTTCCAAAGGCTGCTTTCGTAATACTCTTTCAGACTGCTGATCAGCTGCCGCAGATGGAATTCATCTCTTGCGTTAAGTCTTTCAGCCTTCATGAGACGGTAAGCTTCATCCATCATTCTTTCATATTCAGTGATTCTGACGATCTGTTCATTCATATCGTTTTTCCCTTCGTCTTTCCGTTTTTTTCAATTATACGCAAAGAAGTGCCGGAAATGGTCTGATTCATTTCGCAGCACTCCTGATTTCTATAAGTCCAGATATTTCGCTATTTCTGCCGGATGCGGAATCTTTTCGATCTCGCTTAACTGTCTGAGCTTCCGGTCGATCCAGATCTCCAGCAGTCTTTCGGTGAATACGCCGCCCTTGAGCAGGTAATCATGGTCCTTTTTCAGGGCGTCAATCGCTTCATTGAGGCTGGCCGGCAGGGATTCGATCCTGCTCTTCTCCTCATCGGAAAGATTATAGAGATTGAAGTCAAAGGGTCCCCAGCCGTGAGCCTGCGGATCGATCCTGTTCTCGATGCCGTCCAGGCCGGCCATCAGAATGGCGGCGTAGCAGTAATACGGGTTGCAGGTGGCATCCGGATTGCGCAGTTCAAAACGCTTTTCATTGGGATCCTTAACATAAGCCGGAATTCTTACCACGGCGCTGCGGTTGGCCATGGCGTAGCCGATGGTTACCGGCGCCTCAAAGCCGGGAACCAAGCGGCGGTAGCTGTTGGTTGTCGGGTTGGTAATGGCGCACAGGCTTCTGGCATGCTTCAGCAGACCGCCGATGAACCATAAAGCCTCTTTGGAAAGGCTTCCGTAGCCGTTTTCATCATAGAATACCGGCTGGCCGTCCTTTCTCAGCAGCATGTGGACGTGCATGCCGTTTCCCGCTTCGCCGTAGACGGGCTTGGGCAGGAAGGTGGCGATCTTGCCGTCCTTTATCGCTTCATTCTTGACGATGTACTTGATGGCCATGGTATTGTCGGCCATTCTGTTTACCTCACAGAGTTCGACTTCGATCTCCTGCTGGCCGCAGCCTCCGACTTCATGATGATGGTACTTGACCCTGATGTCCTGTTTCTGAATCTGCAGGGCCATGGCGCTGCGCAGGTCGTTGCAGCTGTCCGCCGGAAGATCGACGTGATAGCCGGCCTTGTTTTCGATGTGATAATTCGATTTTTCGTTAAAGGGATAGCGTTCAAGCTGGGATTCGTTGCTGGTGAAGCCGTAGCGGATCTCGTTGGGGCTGATGTTTACTTCGCAGTTGTCGAAGACATAGAATTCAAATTCCGGTCCGATCAGCATCTCATCAGCTATGCCGGTTTCCTTCAGATATTCGGTAGCACGGCGTAATACGTTGCGCGGATACTGATCAAAATCCCGGTTCTCCTTCTGTCCGATCAGCTTGGCGTCGCCGCAGATGACCAGGGTCTTTACCCTGGCATAAGGATCGACGAATGCCGTGGAAAGATCGGGAATGTAGACCATGTCGCTGTTTTCCACCGGCGCGAATCCGTAGTTGGAACCGTCAAAGCCGATGCCGTGCTTCATGGTGTTTTCGGTAAGTCTTTCCGCTGGTATGGCTACGTGGCGCCAGCGGCCGTCGATGTCCACCATCTTGAAGTCGATGACTTCGATCTGGTTTTCCCTGATGTATTTCTGGCAGGCTCCCAATGTCTTGAACATATTTAGTTTTCTCCTTCCGACGTTTCTACGTCTTTATCCATTCCGGCCCTGTTAAGCAGATCATAGGCCTTTCTGAGCTGTTCATTCTGTACGTGTGTGTAGATCTGGGTGGTTGAGATGTCCGAGTGACCGAGCAGCTGCTGTACGCTTCTCAGATCGGCTCCGCTGGAAAGCATGTGGGTGGCGAAGCTGTGTCTGAGGGTGTGCGGCGAGATCGCTGAGTTGAGATTCAGCTCATCAGCCTTTTTCTTGATCAGATTGAAGACATACTGGCGGTTGAGCGGATTGCCCAGCTGATTGATGAAGAACAGGGTATTGTTCTTATGTCTGTTGAACCGGGTTCGGATGACCGTGAAGTAGTGGTTCATCAGCTCTCTGGTTTCCTCATTTATCAGCACGATGCGTTCCTTTGATCCCTTTCCCAGGATCCTGAGCTGGCTGTGCGCCAGGTTTACCTGCCTGATCTGCAGTTCGCAGAGTTCAGAGACCCGAAGTCCGCTGACATAGATCAGCTGCAGGATCAGATGATGCAGACATCCCTTGGGGTCATCCGTGTCACAGCTGGCAAGCAGTTTTTCCATGTCTTCTTCATTCAGAAACAATGGCAGATGATCCCGGTTCTTTCTGACCGCGAAGGAACCGATCGGTGAGGCGATGTTATGGTTGATAAACAGGTAGTTATGGAAATTGCGCAGGCTGGTCATCATGTGCACGACCGAGCTGCGGGAGAGTTCCTTCAGACAGGAGCCGGCGAATTCCTGAATGACCTGCAGGTTGATGTCTTCGACGTCTTCGATTCCGAAACTTACGAGATACTCTTCATAACGCCTCAGATCATTGGCGTATGAAGAAACGGTGTTCGCTGCCTTGTTTTCGATCACCCTGATGCTGTAGAGGTAATCCTCGATTGCTTCGCTGACTTTCATGGCTGAATGTTACAGAGCCTTCTGGCGTTTGCGTAAAGCTCCCTGGCGGCTTCCAGAGCCGTCTGCGAGACATTTGATGAAGAAAGTATGGCAAGCTGCTCGATGAATTCATTTTCATCCAGCGCCTTTACATCCGTTCTGGTGGAGTTATCGCGCTGCGTTTTGGTTATCAGATAATGATTGTCGCTGCAGGCGGCCACTGAGGGCAGGTGGGTGATGGCGAACACCTGGATGTTCTCAGCCAGCTGATGCATCTTGCGGCCGATGTTCATGGCCACATAGCCGCTTACTCCGGTATCGATCTCATCGAAGATGATCGTGCGGCTGCCCTGCAGAGAGGCGAAGATGACCTTGAGTCCAAGCATCAAACGGCTGATCTCGCCGCCGCTGGCTACCTTTGCCAGAGGCTGCAGATTGCTTCCGCTGTTCATGCTTACCAGAAAACGCACTTCATCGCTTCCCCTGGCGGACGGTTTTCCCTCTGTGAATTCCACTTCGAATCTCGCCTTTTCCAGAGAAAGGTCAGCCAGCTGGATCTCAATGTCCTTCTTAAGCTCAGCGGCTTTCTGTCTTCTGATCTGGGCAAGCAGATCAGCCTGCTTCTTATAGGCCTGATAGGCCTCTTCCTTCTGTTTTCTCAGCTGTGAAAGAATGAAGTCGCGGTTATCGTAATCCTCAAGCTGACTGCTGAGAGTCTGATGATACTCCTTTAGTCCCTTAAGATCGGTGGCGTATTTCCGCTTGGCTTTCTGCAGCGCAAACAGCCGCTCATTGAGCCTGTCGATCTCGCTTTCGTCGATCTCGTTGCTGCTGAGTCTGTCCATTACCGTTTCGTAGTTATCGGCGATGTCATAATAGTCATCGGTGATCTTCTGCAGATTTCCGGCGATTTCCTCAAATCCTGAGAACGCTGAAGTCAGCCGGGTAAAGCTGTAGAGTTTGTCTAAGATGCCGTCGTTGCTGAAAAGCTGACGCATCTCTTCAATGTTCTGCTGGATCTTTTCGCTTTCGGCAGCCATCTTCAGCTGCCTTTCGATCTGCTCATCCTCATTCAGGTCAGTTATGTTGAGCTTTTCGATCTCATCAAGCTGATATCTGATTATCTCGATCTGGGACTGATTGAATGTCGTGCTCTCCAGTTCTCTTTCCCGGTTTTCCAGCTGATGATATTCCTTATACAATCCGCTGACCTTCTGCAGGATCTCCTGATTGCCGCAATATTCATCCAGAAGCTGCAGGTGATACTTTTCGTTGAGCAAATACTGGTTGTCATTCTGGGAATGAATGTCTATATACGGGGCAAAAAGGTCCCTCAGAAAGCCTACGGTAGCCATCTGGCCGTTTATTCTCACGCTGCTTTTGCCGTCCTGGCTCAGCGAGCGGGAAACGATCAGCTGCTCGCTGTCAAAATCATTTTCTTTGAGAGTCTTTATGATCTGTTCATTAAGGCTGAAACTGCCTTCGATGAGCGCTCTGTCGCAGTCCTTGCGGATCATTGAAGTGGTGAAGCGGTTGCCGAGAAGGACGCCGATGGCGTCGATAAAAATGCTTTTACCGGCACCAGTCTCGCCGATAAAAGCGCTGAAGCTTTCCTTGAAATCAATGTTCAGTTCTTCAATCAGGATGAAATTCTTAATGTACAAGCTTTCGATCATGTTATTCACCTCTATAATGCCTGATTTCAGATCTTCTTCATGCAGATCAGATATTCTCTGTTGCCTTCACCGCCTCTGATCGGGGAGTCGGTAACGGATATTACCTGAAGGCCGTTATCACTTATTACCTTCACGGTTTCTTCGATTTTTTCCTTAATTATTCTATCATCACGGACAACGCCATGTCTATTCAGATACCGGCTGCCGACTTCAAACTGCGGTTTGAAAAGAACTACTGCCTTCTTTCCGGAAGAAAGGATATCCGATATCGCCTTCAGCATCCTGGTACAGCTGATGAAGGATACGTCCATGCAGATGAAATCGATCGGTTCGTCAAAATCTTCGGCCGTAAGATTGCGGCAGTTGATGCCTTCTTTTGAGACTACTCTGGGATCTTTCCTCAGTTTTTCATCAAGCTGATCATGTCCGACATCATAGGCGTAGACTTTCCGTGCGCCTTTCTGCAGGCAGCAGTCGGTAAAGCCTCCGCTGCTGGATCCGATGTCCAGCACCGTCAGGCCGTCAAGTTCAATGTCATTCTTTTCCAGTGCTTCCAATAGCTTGTAGCCGCCGCGGGAAACGAACTGATTCTCCGGGGCAAGATACTCTATTCTATCTTCATCGCTTATTTCCGTCCCGGTTTTGGTTACAATCCGCCCGTTTACCCTGACA
Organism: Erysipelotrichaceae bacterium; assembly: GCA_017442805.1. Lineage (GTDB taxonomy): Bacteria > Bacillota_I > Bacilli_A > Erysipelotrichales > Erysipelotrichaceae > UBA1783. The sequence goes on along the minus strand of JAFRZA010000009.1, from coordinate 1,538 downwards.
AGGCCTTCGCGGATGGCCTGCTGAGCGCGCGAGCGGGTGGAAAAATAACCCTTTTCGGTCAGATAGACATCAAGACGGCTCATTTTTCCTACCAGGTCCTTTTTTCGATTCTCTTCAGCATCTGCCTGAGTGAGGGATAATCATCACCCAGCAGTTCATATGATTCAGAAAACAGCTGCGCAACCATCTTCCCGGCTTCTTCAATGCCCAGAAGGGAGACGTAGGTGTTCTTGTCATTTTCAACGTCACTGGTGCTCTTGCCCAGCTGTTCTGCCGTGCTCAGTATATCCAAAAGGTCATCCTGGATCTGAAAGGCTATGCCGATGTTGCGTCCTATGATACTGAACTTTTCCGTTTCTTCTTTCCTTCCGGCAAGTATCAGTGCGCTTAAAAGCGGCAGGGTAAGAAGTCTTCCCGTCTTCAGTTCATCCATTTTCAGCAGATCATCAACGCTTACGCTCTTTCCCTCAAACTGCTTATCGAGAGCCTGGCCTCTGATCATGCCGCTGCTGCCGGCGTAACGGGAAAGCAGGGAAACCAGTTCAGCCTTCTTATCACTCTCAAATCCGGCGGAAGCGATCAGATCAAAGGCATCGGTCAGAAGACCGTCTCCGGCCAGTATGGCCGTCTGTTCATCGTAAGCCTTATGGCAGCTGGGCTGACCGCGGCGGTAATCGTCATTGTCAAAAGCCGGAAGATCGTCATGAATCAGCGAATAGGTATGCACGAACTCGATGGCCGCGGCAGCAGGATAATAATTCTCTGCCTCCTCTTCGCTGATGCCCAGATCCTTCAGCAGCGTCAGCATCAGAAGCGGTCTGATTCGCTTGCTGCGGGCCATAAGCGAGTATCTCATGGCTTCCTCAACGACGTATTGCGGTTTGATCAGACTTCCGAGATATTCCTCAAAGTTTCTGCTCATTGCCTTCTTCCAGCTTTCCGGTAATTTCATTGAGCTTACGGTTGTATTCCTCCAGCTTTTCGGAACAGTACCCGGCCAGCTTTACGCCTTCTTCAAACAGCGCAAAGCCTTCATCAAGCGTCGTGTCACTGCGCTGGATGCGGTTGGTGATCTCGTTAAGCCTGCTGATGGCTTCTTCAAATGTCAGTTGCTTTTCTTCCATGGTCTTACTCCTTGACAACTTTCGTATCTATGCTTCCGTCCGCATATCTCAGGCGGATCTTTTCATCTTCATTTATTTCATTAACAGATTTTATTATTCTGCCGTTCTGCTGGGAAATGATGTAGCCTCTCTGCATCGTCTTCAGCGGTGAAAGGGCATCAAGAGACGCCGCCAGTGAGGCAAGCCGGTTTTCCGAGGTCCGGCATTTGACCTCAAGCGCATTTTTCATCCTCTGCTGAAGCGCGGTGATCTTCTGGCTGGCTTTTTGACTGTTTGCCAGCAGGGCCAGGGAAAGCAGATGACGGCTGTTGCTTATTTTCCCGGAGAGTTCCAGGATCCGGCTCCGGAATGTCTGCAGTCTGGTGTAATCATAATCGAGCAGCTGGCCGGACTGGTTCAGACGGTTCTGCAGGG
>JAFRZA010000008.1 GCA_017442805.1 Erysipelotrichaceae bacterium | reverse complement strand
CTGGCAGCATCGCCGTCAGTACGACCGGCTGTCGGAGAACATCGCATCCATAGACTTTCTGTTTGAGAATGTGGAAAGTCTGAAAGTAGAGAGGAAAGACATTGTCTCTCTGTGGATCAGGGACCTCTGGGACGCCCAGCCCTACGCCGCGGGCAGTATCAACATCCTGGAAAAAGCTCCCCCGCTGAGCCATCAGCTTTTGAGCATCCGGATGAAGAATGAGGCGGAAGCTCTCAGCAACTCCGGAAGACATTACCATGTCTTTGAGCGCCTGAATGAGTGGAACGATACGATCAGTGTAGCTGTGTGTTATCAGGATGGCAGCACAAGGCAATTCCCCCTCAGCTGGCCGAAAGAACTGGATGAAGAGACCGACGGTATGACCGACTATTATCAGAAGCATTCCCATGACGTTAAAAGCGGCAGGCTGACCGGTACATTCACTTCCCGTTTTATCATCAATAGGGCCGGTGAAACGGAAAGCGATCAGTCTGTCAATAACTAACAAGACCCATATATGTGGGCTATAATCGTGAAACGGTCACAATTCTTGGTCTGGGACAAAAAACGGACTTTACATTAAAAATCAATAGTGTAGAATGAGGAAGCTCATAAAGATGGAGGTGTACAAAATGAATATTATCGGAAAAGAAGTAAATCATATTACTGACGGCAAGGGCGTCATCACCGCCTATTACCCTCTCAACAGCTACATCAGAGTTCAGTTTGAAAACGGAGCTAACCGCCCCTACGACTTTCCTCAGGACTTTTATCCGGGTAAAGTTCTTTCATCATCCCCAGAAGAAGTCCTCAACCAGGTCTTCAGCTTACCCCGCCATAAGTTCAATTTCAAAAACATCCGTGGTGTCAAAACACCCAACAAAAACCTTTCTTCTTTCTACAACAACTGCCTCAGCATTTTTTCAGACCTTAACATACCCTTTGACGAGAGTTCGGTTTTACTCACTGTCAACAGTCGTCTTAAAACCTCATTGGGACGTACCGTTAAAGACAAAACCCTTACTGACACTACTCCCCATTACATCATTCAGGTCAATCCTGTCCTTTTAATGTCCAATGTGGCTGATTCAGCAGTCTATCAGACCCTTCTTAAGCTCATGCTGAAAACCACCAGTGATCTCAGAACTGACGAAAACGGCAAAGAGAAGCACGGCCTGCGCCGTCGTAATGCAGACTTAGTCTGCCGGGAGACCGGTTTTGCGGTCTTTGGTGAAGACAGCACCAGCATTCATGAAAATCAGGATCCGAAACCGGTCGTTCCGGTCAGGGATCCTGACAGAATCGTTTCATTTGCTTACGTAGCATAGTAATAAACAAAAGGAGAACACATGGATTTTTACCGGTTCATTAACTCAAAAGACATAAGAGAATACCATAAAGAAATCAATTACCAGTACAACGCCGCTGAAGCGGCCTGGCTGGTTTATCAGTGCAAAGATGCCAATGTTGAAGAGAAACACGCTGCCTGGCAGTGGATCATCGACAACATGGAAGACTGGGAAATTGCGGAAAGAGGTAACTACCGTACCTATTCCAGTATTAAAACAGTATTACGGAAGTACATGGAACTGGAAGACAGGGGAGTCTCAGAATTCTTCAAAAATGACGACAACGCCGTTTATTCATACAGCTCACTTTACAGAGATGAAAGCACAACAGAGTGGTGTAAAGACGATTGCTTATACTCGGACTTTGAAACCTGCTGGAATGACAAGGAAGAGGACGAAGACATCGTCCGCTATCAGATCAGAAAGAGGTATCTTGACGATTCAAAAGAGATAGACATTGAATTTGATCTGAATAAGAAACCATATATACACAGTCTGTATCGCAATGCTTGCTGGGACATGACAGAAGAAGAGACTGATCTGGTATGTTATAGCTTCATGGGTCTCTGGTTTGACTTCCCAACCCCTTTTAGAAAGGGTGACATCATCTGGAATCCTGACCATCCAAGTTGTGAGCACATGTGCAGCGGACCGTTTGTCAATAACGGGATATGCCTGGAAGGCATTGAAAGCGAAAAGGTGATTGACAACATCCGTACTTATGGAGATGAGTCTGACATGACGGCAGGAGGCTACTTTGTCTATAAGGACGGCCAGATCTACATGGAATGTACTCATAACTACATGGACATGGAGTTTTACCCGAAGAAGCCGGAAGGGGCCATCAGAACTCTAATCCCCATCAGCAATTACCTGAAAGGACAGATCAGCCTGGATCTCTGTGTCCGGGCTTACCATCAGATAATGATGGAAACAATGGCTGATGATGCTAAGGTAGTGGATTACCTGGATGAGGGACTTGTTCTGGCCGGTTTAAAAGAAGAAAAGGCCGTTAAGATATGGCTGGATGACGAAAGAAAAGCTCCTTATGACTTTTATCATTGTCACAGCGTGAACGAAGCAAAGAGTAAAATCAGAGAATGCGAGCGTTACGGCATTGAGATAACAAAGATCAGCTGTGATCATGACTTAGGCGATTATGCCAATGATGGGGGTGATGGGATCAAACTCATCGACTGGCTGGCGGAAAGGGAAACGTTCTACCCAATTGTCATTCATACAATGAACCCGGTTGGCAGAGACAACATGCAGAGAGAAATTAACAGATACTGGCCATCCGCAGATGGACAAAAGAACGGAGATGAGAGACAGTGAATTCAGTTTTTGACGGTTACAGATCATACCGATTTCCCCATTCGGTATGGCAGTTCATAAAGGATATTCCTTTCCTTATCAGGTGCTGTCATCAGAGGATACATAAGGGATATTGTGTCAAAGATACGTGGTCAGTTGATCACTGGTTCATTTCGACTTTGAAGCCAATGCTGGAAGATCTGAAGAATGATCATCACGGTTTTCCTGTTTTCCTTGAATATGAATACTGGGAAGAGCATAAATATGAGATAGGTATGGAGTATGAACAGTGGATGAGCTGGTCAGCTGATGAAAACAAGAACAATTTAAAGGCAGAAGCTGATAAGATCTGTGATCAGAAATGGAACGAGACACTGGACAGAATGATCTTTCTGCTGAGCGAAATGAACGACGATACCTGTACGATGAAGAATCCGTATGTCGATGAATGGTGGTCATACCATGAACGCTTTGATGAGAAGTATCCAAGAGCTGCAGAGCAGCTGAAGACAGCGGAAGAACTCGCTGAAGAAAGGAAGAACGATTACAGCATTTCCGTCGGTCCGGAAAGAGATCCTGAATTCGGAAAAGAGTATGAAGAGATTTCCGATAGGATGCTGGAGTATTCTCGTAAGATAGATAAGTATCAGGATGAGTGCAAGGACGAATTCATGGAACTGTTTGGGAAATACTTCTGGAATCTGTGGGATTAAGAAAAAAACAGAGAATGTTTGAAAACAGAATAATCAGTCATTCAGTTTACGGTACCGGAACGGTAACGGCTTTTTACCCGCAAACCAGGGTAATCTGGATCAGCTTTGTCGATCAGAATCCCAAGCTCTACCATATACCGGAAGACTTTGATTCAGGAGTACTGTCAACGGAAGATGCTGAAATCAACGAATACATCACGGCGTTTAAGAACAGTGTCAGATACCGCCTGCAGTACAGCCGGACCTGGAAGACCAGAAGCAAAAACAAGGATGTCATGAAGTTCTTTCGGGAGAGCTGCGAGATCCTGGATGATCTGGGCATTAAGTACGGAAAAATCAGAGATGTTAAGATCGTCAATCGTAACCCCAGGTATTTCGGCTGCTGTGTGCATTTAAGCGATTCCGAACATCAGATTCAGATATGCCGGGACTGCCTGGAAGACGACTCAACAGACGCTGACATGTATACCCTGATGCTTCATGAACTGGTACACAGCTGTGACGGGGGAATTCCTCACAATAAAAAGTATCGGGAATACGGTGACATCATTGAGAAGGTATACGGCTATTCCATTACCAGAGACCGGAGATCACTGTTTTATAAACCGATTCATGTAGCGCCGGTTGAAGGAAAGAAAAATAATGAGAACACAGAACAGAACAAACAGGAGCAATACTAGAGATACATTAAAAGCATTAAACCAATTATATGAAAATGATGAAGAAACCAATAATGTTGGGTTTATTGAGCTTACAGAGGCAAACCTTAATAGGGTTGTAAACGGACACGATAAAATGGACTATGTTATCTTATCGGCATCAAGACAGAATCTTTATAAGACACCATCTGGAAACATTTACAGTGTACCTTCCGGTGAGATGAAACATAATAATAATGATAAGGAACTGAAACCCGGTTCTAAAGAACATACAGACGCCAATAATGTCAGAACCAAAGAGTTGTTGTCGTTTTTAAGAAGCAATCATTATGCTTACGTGCCTGTATATGGTGGGTATAAAGAAGAGGGGCAGGAAAAGGCATCCATAGAAAAATCTTTCATCGTTCTGCCATATGATTGGAGTTCAGGAAAGTATCTTGATTTTAATACATTTGCGAAAACATTACTAAAGGAATCCTGGGGGAAATATCAGCAGGATGCTATTTTGATTAAATACCCAGACAGAAAGCCTGATTATTATGACTGTAAAACGGGAAAACCACAGGGGTTAGAATTAACTTCAGTGGTTCTGAACGACTTAACCAAAGAGTATTTCACAGCATTGAAGAAATGGGGTGATATATCAAATAAGGATTCTGGTTCGTTCACTCAAGGAGAGCCACAAAGATTTACCTTTGAAGCGTTTTATATGAACGATTATCCTAACACCATGAACGAACACAGGATCAGAAGAAATAAGGGCGAATTGGTAAGATTTAAGAACTATCCAAAATAGGAAAATAATATGGAAACATTAGCAGTAAATTTCAACTAAAACTGAGAAAGAATATATAGTATGTTGAAAGGGGATAAATATGGAAAAGTATAACGCATTTGAAGAATTAAGAAAGTTAGATGAAGAATTGTTGAATGAGATGGCGATGTCAAGAGCTGACGCCATTGATAGGTGCATTTCTTTGGGAAAGAAGTTTTTAGAACATTTTCACAAGGTTTATACCGAACCAAACGCACAATCTGTTAATCATTGGGTAAACGATGAGATGAGAGTATGGTATGGTGATGCTAAAACAATACGATTGAAGCCGAATAATAAGTCTGTGAGTGTTACTATGTTAAACGATTGTTTTTTCACCTGTGGGGCAGAGCCGACTGATTTTGTTCCTATGACAGATGAAGAGTTAAGTGACTATGAGAAATTTTATATTGCATTAGATAGAGGAATAGATATTGTTGATGCATTCAAAGAGATTATTCCTAACATCAACCTATAGTGAGTATTGGAGACATTTATGAATTATAGAGACACAATTAAAGAATTAAATGAGATGGAAGAAGAAAAGCATTTAAGAGATTTCATTAAGAAAGTTGATTATCTGTGGGTAGTCAATGATATTGATGAACACCATTTTTCTACAGATGAGGTCATTGATGAGCAATGTCTGAGAGAAGATGAAGACGATATTGAGATTTATCCTGAAGAGAATCTGTTAAACCTTAGCGATGATCAATTATTACAGATTCCTGAAGATAGAATTCACGGCTTTACAAACACCGAATTATTGGATAGGTTTTATAAACTAGATAAGACAAAATTAAGTGCTAACCAAATAGCTGTTCTGACAAATTACTATGAGGTGTATAGAGCGGTTATAGATAAAGAAGACTTGGAACTCATTTTAGATAAATTGAAGAAGTGCTCTGAAGTTTATGTTGAACCAACCCGCAAGAATAGGGAGTTTATGGTAACATTCAATATCAGTAACGAGGATGTTCTTAGTATTGTAAAACAATTAACTGTATCAGACTATGTTGGAAGCAGAAAGAGTTTTAACGCCTATCATCTAGGTGACAATCTGTTAGTATTTGAACCAACTACGGTGATAGTGAATGACGAAGTAATGACTGGTGTCATAATCTATATGAAGATCAATGTTGATATGATCACTGGCGATGTAGGTGTGTTAGTGTCGTGTCACAGCACAAACCATAGGAATCAAAGGCCATATTCAACAAATTAGGTGATTAAATGGAAACATTAGCAGTAAAATATCGTCCACAGAAGTTTGAAGATGTCTGTGATCAGAATACAATGGAAAAGACAAAGAAACAGGCAGAAGATAGCCTTTTCAAAGGCATCTTCTGGATCGTTGATCAGGAGCATCTGGAAAACAATGATCCTTATTTCTTTAAGATCGCCACCAATTACCCTTCGGCTGGTCAGTAAGTGAAAGGAATAGTGAATGAATCCGTTAATCAACCCCGGCATTTCCGCCATCCTTAAACAGATGAAGAAGAACAGAGAAACAGACAGTGAAAAAAAGCTCTATGATGTCCTGTTTCTTGATTATGATGGGGTAATCAACATTGTCAACAAAAACTATTCCATTGACCGGTTTGAGTCCCGGCGCATGGAGAACATCAACCGTCTGTGCAGGGAATTTGGCCTTAAGATCGTGGTCACCAGTTCCTGGAGACTGTTTCCCAATTACGGCGAACTGCTGTATGAAAACGGTCTTGATCCGGATATCGAGGTTTTGGGATGTACGGAGTCGACCGGCCCCAGAGAAACGGAAATCAAGAATTATCTGATGCAGCACATATACATTAACAGATTCATAATTCTTGATGATGGAGTGTTTAATGAACTGTCGCGTTATCAGGTCAGAACAAAACTGTCAGAGGGCTTTGATGGTTCGAAATATGAAGAAGCAAAAGAACTGCTGGAAAAGCTATATGGAGAAAGGAACAACGAATGATTTACAGTAAGGAAAAGAGAGAAGAAATCAGGCAGTTGGCGGAAAAATGGGAAGAATTAGGCGATAAAGTATCTGAAGAAGACATCTTTTATACAGAACTGGCAAAGAGCATCGTCAGCCCGTCCGTCAGCATCCTGAAGGAAACCATCAATGAGGAAGAGGTCGATTTCTCAGTTGTCTCTCTGGTTATGCAGATGAAGAGCTTTCAGAAGGCTGACGTTGTTTCCGATGAACAGTGGGAACTCTCCGACATTCTGAATTTTGTTCTGCATATGTATTGCCTGAGGAATGAAAGGCTCTTCAATGATTTTGCTGAAAAACTTGTTGATGCGGCAGAGAATCTGCACGGTGAAGAACAACATGCTGTAAATGAAAACAAGGAGAAAGAAACCGGCATGACTGAAGAAGAAAGAATACAGGCAATAAAGGATAAGCTTAAGGCCAGGGGTCTGCACTGCCCTGAAAACCTTGGTATTAATGATGAAGTTGAATTGAGAAGTGTCAGAGAGATCGCGGTCAGAGCAGTTGTTACAACCATCATGAGCCATCTGGCATTCTACATGTTTGATGAGGATTACCGGGAAAGATATCTAAATGACCATGAATCTGAACTCAGGAAGTTCAAAGTTTATGATGATCTGTTTGAAGAGGAAAAGAAGATCCTCAATGAAGACTACAGTGAGTGCAGATGCAATCAGATGAGCTGGCAGTATCAGGCAGCGATTACTCTGTTATGGATACTCGGTCTTGTCGACAGCATTGATGATGCTTCCGAACCAAAAGAAGTACAGGATGAAATTGATGACCTGTACCTGATGGTTACGAAATATGAAAGCATTGATTCTCTGATCGAGAAATGCCGGTTGAGAGACAAGGAAGAACTGGCAGATATCTGTGAGCTGTACTGGCATTATCACTGGAGTATCAGGGATGCTGCCCGTTTAAATTATTACAAACTCACTGAAGAGGAAAGAAAGAGAATACTGAACACCGTTTCCAGTGATGTCGTCCCGGAAAGAAGAAAAGCCCTGGAGTGGGCCGTATACAGCGAAGAGGACGATAACGGGGAATGGGATTTCCCTCTGGATACGTAAAAACATACTGAAAAGACGCATGCATATACAGCCCATATATTTGGGCTGTTCTTTTGCTTTGGCTGATAAGGACTTGTTTTGAGTTGCCTGTTTTCAAAGAGTGGTGTTAAGATAGCGGAGCAATAACCAAAACCCATATCCCATTGCAACTGTTCTTTGAAAACTGAATAAAACAGCGGTGCCGCAATCGTCACGTCATAAATCCGGCACACCCTCTCTGCATGCCTTTTACCTTATTACCATTATTGAATATTCATCAATGAAGAAAGGGGAATTAAATGATCAACGCTTTGGACTTTATCAATTCTGACGACATCCGCAACTACTGGAAAGAAATCGGCTATCAACCCACTCCCCGGCAGACCGCCTGGCTCATCTGGCAATCTGACAGGCACAGCCTGAACGAAAAACACCAGGCCTTCAAGCAGTTGATTGAAGAAACCGGCGAAGAGAGTGATCCCGACTTACCCGTCTTCCTGAGCAACTACATGTCTCTGGAAAACGAAATGGTCGAACTCTTCTACTCCGACAGCGTCATTCTCTACTGCTGCAGACAATGTTGGGAACCGATGTACTACGAAAACACCGACGCCTGTTTCTACACCTCCCTGCGTGCCGTCATCGATCACATCAAAGAGCTTTCATCCCATGGCGATTGCCTGAGATCCCAGGTAACCGGTTATCTGGCTGACAAGAGCGAAGATAACGCCCAAACCGTCAGTCTCTTCTTCAACCCGGACACCACCATACATTCGATTGACTGGCTGAAAACCCGTAATACCATCATCTCCGGCAAATCACAAATCAAATGGGCCTTCGGCAAAATGTGGTTCAACTTCCCGGTTCCCTTCCGCAGGGGTGAAGTCATCTGTCAAAAAGGTTATGATTGGACCGGAAGCCACAGGATGATCGGACAACCTGAAGTAGTTAAAGAGACGCGTTATGACTACTGCAACAATCACCCGGAATTTGCTGGTAAGGGTTACGGTGACATGAGCGTTTACTCTTACTATGTTGAAGAAAACGGGCAACTCGAACTGGAATCTCATTCCGGACTTATGAACTGCGAATACTACCGTCAGCCATTAACCGGTGCTCAGCGCCAGCTGGCGGTAATGAGCAGTTTCCTGAAAGGCGAGATCAACGAGCATCTTCTCATTCTTGCCATACAGAAAATAAGAGAAGAAGATGATTCCTTAAACTTCGGGCTCTATGATTATGATGAAGAAATCCTGATCAAATTTGGGATTCTGGAGAATTAACAACCATAGCCGGCAGATTTCTGCCGGCTGTAGTAGAGAAATGAATATTGCTGATTTTATTATAGAAAGGGAAAAAACAATGATAACAAAAACTTACAATGTCCTTGATGTTGAAGATGTGGAAAGAATCGTATCTGAACACGCCGGTAGAAATGTAAAGATTGGCGAAATGACAATTGAACTCCTTGACTGCCTCCCTGAAGATTCCATGTGGGAAAACAAACCGCCTCTGTCTGATTTCAGCATGTATATAAATGTTGAGGTAGATGGAGAAGACATCGTAACTGATGAAGAGAATTATGAATCACCTTTACAGCCGTATCTGCCGGAAGGAGTGTTTATTCCTGAAAAGTACTTCTTCAACTTCGATACCAAGCTGTTCAAATCCTATAAAAGATACATTGACAATTCTGACTAATTGGCAGAAACGAACATAATGCTTTTTGAAAAACCAGTTGATTATCTCTAAAGCTTGAATGATTAATATCAAGGTGTTGCCATTGCCACCAACATTAAGTATTATTCTATGCATGAATCATGTTTCCATTCTTCAACAAGTTTCATTGCTTCTTGCTCATTAACATAATCCATTTCATCCTTTTGATAGTTAAGAACAAATGAGGCTAGTTTAACTCGTTCGACATCAGAAAACACATCTATTTTCTTCTTATCATATTTCTGAATCAGTTCATATATTTCTGCATCCGACAAATAAGAAGAGTAATTACTAGAGGGAAAGTGCCATCCACTACCATTGGCTCCGTTCCATCTCCCAGCCATGGCGCATATAAATTTTAGTTTTTGAGATTCATCGCTAAATAGGTTGTCTATATATTTTTCTGCTCCTTCCTTGTCAAACAACTCCCAGAGGTAGATTATGTGGACAAAACCGTTTAAATCTAGTATGGATTCGGTAGCAATAATACTCTTAATTTTAGACACAAACAATGATTCTAGATTCTGTAATTGATCTAATCTTATAATCTGATTCGTTTCTTTTTCCCCTCTTCCCGTCAATCTTCCATATCCCGATTCAATCGTTAGAATTATACGGGCCAACGCTCCAATTCCATTCTTTCCTATATGCTCAACAATGTGATGAATTATACTAAAGCGCTCGTCTTCAGTTTTTAGTTTTCGTATGATTTCTTGTACAAAGCATATTGCTATGTCACTTGCAGAAAATGTTACGATTGATCTTGTTGACTCTCCCTGAAAATCTCCCTGGTAGTCCATCAATGCTGAAGCAAGAATTCCGAGTCGGTCATACGGAATACTGTCAGTTAGTGCTCTTATTTCCTCTAAAAAATACACTATATTCCCTTGTTCGTTTATTCTTTTGAAGACTGAACCTAACGCTTCTGCATCATAATCATAAACGCAAGCATTTACTATATTTCTAGGCACTTTTATACCATCCAAATCGAACATGAAGTATAGTTCAAATCTTTCTTCGTGCGCAGCTCTCATTTTTCCGCGTATTTCTGAACTGTTCTGATACCACAAAACGTTCTCATCTACATCTTTCGCAAATACTGGGAACATTGTTGATACGCATTTTATTGCTTTTTCCGGATTAATGCCCAACTTTAAGAATTCTTCGCTATATTGTTTACGATAGTCAATCTTTTGATCTCTGACAGACAGAAAGCCGTGTAATAATCCACCACATACAGCTTCCTTGTTGTTGCTAATCCATTTGTAAAGCGCTGGTTCTAATACTTCTATAGTGGTTATGCCGACCATATCTTCAAATGAGGTTTCCTGATACAACATACCACATTTGAATTGAAAGGTATTAATCACCCTGTTAATGTCTCTCAATGTAATAATGTATGGTTCTATACAGTTTCGGAACACATTGCTCCAGTATTCCTTATCCAAAACAACCATAGGGAGCTCTTGAATTATCTGATCAAGCTTAACAAAAAAGATTTCATGTAGTTTTGCCTTGCGCAATTCAGGAAGTTCAAACGGAATCTGGATTATCTTTTCCAAGTATTCATCCCCATCAATATTATGTACTTCAGACAATGCACTTCTAACAACGTCTCTGTCCATTGATAAAAGATATATTACATTAGGGAAATCGGCCACTTGTTTTACCAACTGGAATATATCCCTAATCTGGGAATTTGTCAGTCTATCAATATCGTCTATAACAATTATGATTTTCTTGTTTGTTTCTCGTAAAGCTTTCTCAAGTTTTTCACGAGTCTTATCTAAACTAGCCCCCTGCATAAGTTTTTTACCTTGAGCGTGCGTTATCGTTTTTAATAAGGCAGCTACGCCAGGGCCAACAATTGGAACAACAGATATCGCGTCAAGCGCATCAGCATAATCATTTAACGCTTTTCCGACTTTTTTCTTGAGTTCCTCATTGTCCTGAAAATTTATAGTATCTTTCAAATTCTTAAAAAAGATTCTAATTAAATTGTCTTTATCAGAATAGTTCCAAGGAGCGAAGCGCATCGTAATAGGCCTGTTATCTTTATTAGATGACAAGTTGTCTAATTCGCTAATTGCCATATTTATCACTGACGTTTTGCCGGTTCCCCATTTACCATATATTCCAATTACTAATCCATCATTGCCGTTATACTCAAAAATGGCATTTCCGAGTTGTTTTGCAAAAGGTGATCTACCCAGCAAGTCTTGGTCACACCTATTTATCGGTCTGTCTGTGTTGTAGTTCATGAATCCTCCATATGAATTGTGCTGATGTTGTGTTACCATCAGTTGTCCGCCTATGGCCCCATTTTATCATGGTTATCATTCAAATATCTCTCCAAAAGACGATATAATTCCCATGAGCGTAATGAGCGGAACTGTATCGGTCTGTCTGTTTTGCTTGATTTACACGTTTTATCGGGTTTTAGCGGTCGATCAATTGAGGATAATTGCTTATTGATATTTACTTGAGGATTAGATTATAAGTTGGCTTTTTTGGATTGTTCTATGTTTTATGGGCTTTTTATGAGATAAGGTACGATGTAGTATTATATGTAAATTATTATGTATAATGATTATATATAGCATAAGTAATAGAAAGGAAAAGAGCATGAGTTTGTTGTATGTACACGAGAATAACATTCAGAATAAGATTAGGGAAAACTATAATGGTAGAAAAGCAGAATTAGAGGAATTCTATTTGAAAGAGTACTTGCCGACAAGACTTAAAATTGAAGACCATTCATTCAATGAGAATAGTGTAGATGAATTTAAAAACATGACTAAAGAGGTAAATGAGTATAGAAGAAAACTGTCGGCTTTTGCTAATAAATATGATATAAAATCCCAATCGAAATTTGAATCGACATTTCTAGAAGAGTTGAGTGTATACTTATTCGAAAATTTTGATGAAATAAAGAATGAAGAATTTGGAATATATAATAAAGGTATTTATGCTGGCCTTAAAATTGGCAACAATAAAGATGTACGGTTTATTACAAAGGATGTTGATTTTTGCATAGGGAAAAAAGCAATAATCAGAATTGATAATAAGCCGGCGCAGAGTATTATTTTGCCTATAGTTGCAGTAGAAGTGAAGACTTACTTGGATGCAACAATGTTTGGTGAGATTAAATCATCTAGCAAAACAATACGTAGTGCTTCACCAAGCTCGCAAACGTATGTATTGATGGGCTATAAATCAATAAAAGATGAACACATTATTGCATCAAGGCAGGATGCGACTCTATCAGAGATGTTCTGTTTGCAGGATAATGAAAACGATGACATTCATTGGGAAGTTTTATATGAATACTGGAAAGAAATCAAAAATTGCATTAAAAGTATATCTGTACCTAATCAAGTTAACACGCATGGAAAACTATTGAGAATTGACTAATTTGTTTATTAGTGGGCGACAGTATAATAACATAAAAAGAAACCATCGTTGTACTAAAGATCTTTGATGTAGAGTACACATGTGTAATAAAAGTGTCGCAGGTGATCAACAAAAATACGCTGCTTTTTAAAGGCCTAAAGCATACAATCAATAGTGGTAAATGGTATAATTAATTGGGTGATAACATTATGAATGTCATAGATTTATTTGCGGGTTGCGGAGGATTGAGTTTAGGGTTTGAAATGGCAGGCTTCACAATCCCGTTAGCTATTGAAAAAGATGAATGGGCTGCAGAAACATATAAACTTAATCATAAGGGAACAGAAGTTATTACAAAGGACATAACACAAATAACAGATTTAAATTCTCTGGTTGCTGAAAATACGGCTATTGATGGAATAATTGGTGGGCCACCGTGCCAAGGCTTTTCTTTAAGCGGTAATAGAGATAAAAATGATCCTAGGAACAGTCTGTTCATGGAGTTTGTTCGATTCGTTGACTTCTATCATCCTAAATTCTTTTTAATGGAAAATGTAGTTGGCATTTTATCAATGAAAACAAAAGCAGGGGAAAGCGTTAAGGAGGTCATTTTCAAAGAATTTGATCGAATTGGGTACAATGTAACAGTCAAAAAGGTAAATGCTGCAGATTTTGGTGTCCCACAAACAAGGATTAGGGTTATTTTTGTTGGCATCAGAAAAGACTACAGTTTCTTTAGAGAGAAACTATACCCTTTGCCTATCTTATCTGAAAGGAATCAGATTACAATTGAGCAGGCAATTATGGATCTCCCTGTTCTGGAGGCTGGTCAAGGCAGTGATGAAATGGACTATACCATTGCTCCATCAAATGATTATCAAATATGGGCTCGTCAAAATAGCAAAAAGGTTTATAATCATGTTTCAATGAAACATACAAAAAGATTGATTGAAAGGTTTTCGAACATATCTTGTGGGCAATCTGTAGCTGATGTTGAGGAACAATTTCAGCAAAGGCAAAGAGGGAATTCCCAAGTATTAAGCGGTAAAGTGTATTCACAAAACAATATGAGACCTTTTCCCAATAAACCATCTCCGACAATTCCCGCAAGTTTTCAAAGTAATTTTATCCATCCATTCTTTAACAGGAATTATACGGCTAGAGAAGGTGCAAGATTACAGTCGTTTCCAGATATATATGTGTTTTGCGGTAAAAGGACGACAATGTCTTGGGAAAAGAATTTATCACAATATCAGCAGATAGGAAATGCTGTTCCGCCACTTTTAGCTAAAGCATTAGCAGAGAAGATTGCAGATTATTTTTCATCAATATAATGGATGTATACATTTAATGTTTATAGGCAGGCAATGAAATCGAGGCTAAATAAAGCCTCGTTTTAGTTTTGCGGTAACGGGAGTATGATGTAATGTGCTGTCTACTGAATCCATAACCTTTTGAAACGATATACTTTATTTTGTAAAGAATAGTAGCGTGATAAAATATGATTAAGAGAAATATAGTGTTTTAAATAAGGCATTAAGTTGATGCGCCGAAGATGTACTGCTTTAGGAGAATTGTATGAAAATTGACGATTTAATTCGTTCAAAAAGAAACAGCGCGGGCATTCTACAGAGAGATCTTGCAGAATTAGTTGGAGTGTCTAAACAGGCAGTTTTAGCGTGGGAGAATAAGAATATAATTCCTAGTGTTGAGAATTTAAAAAAGATTTCAGAGATATTAGATATTGATTATCAAATACTACAAGCGGCAGAGCAGGAAACGATAGCGTATAAAAATAATAATTATTGTGTGTATAAACATACTTCTCCAAGTCAAAAAGTATATATTGGCATAACGCGACAGAATGCAAATCGAAGATGGCAATATGGTAAAGGGTATGAAGGAAATACCCATTTTATGAATGCAATAAGCAAATATGGATGGAGCAATTTCAAACACGAAGTATTGTTTAAGAGCCTTTCGATTGATGAAGCAAAACAAAAAGAAAAAGAACTAATTAAATTGTACAAGTCAAATGAGAGGGATTATGGGTATAATATTTCTCCTGGTGGAGACACGGTGTCAGAAGAATCTGTAATTAAAAACAAGAAAACAAGACAACTTCATGATGTAGGGAAAAAGGAAAGTGAACGAATGAAAGAACGCTGGTCTGACCCTGAAATAAGAGCAAAAACTATATCTAGCATGAAGGGGAAGAAACGTACAGAAGAACAAAGACAGCATATGAGTGATTCAAGCTCAAGGAAAGGCAAGCCTCTACCGGAAGAAACAAAAGATAAGTTGAGACAAATTAATAAAATGAAAACTGGAGAATTGTCTCCAAGATCAAGAAAAGTAGTCGCTGTGAATCCATATACAGGCCAAATTGAATATACATTTGTGAGTGCTCGTGAAGCGGCAAAAGCCTTTTCGGATAAATCGATATCAAGTATATCAAACATATGTAGAGGAGAAGGAAATACAAGAGCATTTAAACATGGATACTTTTGGAGTTGGGAAGATTCATATTATGAAGGGAAGTTTCCGATTATAAGCAAAGAAGACATAAATAGAACTGGGAAATTGAAAAGAAAGAAGGAAACGATCTGGTCATATAATCAGCACATGTCTGATAAGCATAAAGAGGCAATATCTGCAGCACACAGAAAACCCGTAGTATGTTTGGAAAGCGGTGAAGCCTTCAATAGTATACGAGCGGCAGGAGCTAAACTAGGTATAGATCCTTCGACCATAATACGTCAAATAAAAGGTAAACAAAAGACTGCTGGCGGATATAAATGGC
Source organism: Erysipelotrichaceae bacterium (assembly GCA_017442805.1). Lineage (GTDB taxonomy): Bacteria > Bacillota_I > Bacilli_A > Erysipelotrichales > Erysipelotrichaceae > UBA1783. The sequence continues at coordinate 40,037 of JAFRZA010000008.1, read as the reverse complement.
GCTATATAAATGATGAAGACTGTTCATAAAACGAAGACTTTTATTCATTTTAACATTAATAAGTACACTATTTATTTGTAAAAGGGAATAAAAGGGCATTGAGTGAGGTGATTTTGTATGGAGTTTGCTGTAGACAAGAACAACAGCAAGGTAAAAGCTATAAGAGAATTGCCAGAAGGCGAATATTTCTGCCCAATTTGTCATGGAAAGCTAACGCCGAGAACCCAGGGAGATATAAATATTCCGCATTTTGCTCATGAAACATCGGAATGTACAGATACTTGGCACTACGACATGTCTGAATGGCATGTAAGAATGCAAAACGTTTTTGAAGAAAAGTATCAAGAAATAGTCTGTGAGAGTAATGGCACAAAACATATTGCGGATATACTTAAGGATGGAGTAGTTATAGAATTTCAACATAGTCCAATATCTGTGAAAGAGTTTCAAGACAGAAATGAATTCTATCATTTTCTAGGCTATCGAATTGTTTGGATATTTGATGTTGAAGAACAGTATAGTAACGGTCAGCTTAGTTTTATGAAACGTGACGATGCAACTTTGATGTTGAAATGGAATTATCCAAAACAGGTTCTTCAGTTTTGCCCAAAGATTAGTGATTATAATAAGAATTTTGTGTTGTATCTATATTGGGTACAAGACGATGGTGAATGTATAAATAAAATTATCTGGTCTTCGACAGATGATGAAGGAATGCAAGACTTCAAAAGGATCATTATTTCTCCATATGAAACGACTCTATCTCCAAATATGAACCTGAATGAATTGTTTTATTCAAAGAAGGATTATCTTTGTGATTTTCTTAAAGCATATCCTAGGTATGAAAAGAAAGTAATTGGGGAAAGAGGACATCGTGAAATCGAGTATACCTGTCCTAGAAGAAACGAGTTTGGTTTATATGTATTCGGACAAAAGGGATGCCGGTACTGTAAACATTGCGCAGCCATTGAAGAGAAAAAAGGAAACTTGAATAAGAAGAGTTATGTTGTTTACTGCTGCTATCCAGAACAAGTATATGAACCCAATGGAGCCATATATGAATGTGATGGAGCTCCAATATTTTGATGGTTTTAATTCTTTCGTTGTAATTTACAAAAAAGGCTCGTTGGAATAACGAACCAAACCAATAAGCTGGCATAATCGTTCATGCTTTGGTTTTCGGAACGTGGATAATGACGTTGTCAGTTAAGTGTGTTTTGCTTTTTCACAATGATGCACGATGTAATCATACACAAATTGAAACTCCTGATCATCAACATAAACCTGGTTACGGAAGAAGGGGCCTTGTAACGTAATCAGGTTTTTCTCCGGGTAAGCCTTAATTCTTCTAACCTTGGAGAAAGGAGAGTAAAGATTACCGCCAGATGCTGACAACAATCCTGCTGCAGTGGTGGTCCGGTTCTTGGCTGCAGTACCCACGAATATGGTTAGAAGTTCCAAGGCTTTGGCCTTGTCGGTCTTGATTTGAATATGGTCAATGCCTTCTTCGTCCATTTCAAACAGAACGGTATACTTGCCGTTATTGGCCTTGGTCACTATGTAATAAGCAGGCAGGGAAAGCACCATGAGGATCCACAATGGCACAATGATCATTTCAATACTGTTCTTAACGCCTTCCAGACCATCTCCGTCAATTAGCGAAACAACTGAGCCGAATATGGCTATGATAAGTGCCGCAATGCCCAGTACCTTCCATACTTCAAATAACAGGAAGTAGCTTTTCAGCATCGGCAGTTCATAGATCCAGCGGTAAGTGCCGCTGAAATCCTGCAGAACCAGTCTGCTTATCTGGGTGACATCAACAGGATCCGCAAAGGGTCTGGGATCAGTTTCGCTTGCCTGTTCGGGCAGTCTTTCGTATTCGGGTTGATTGTTCATGGGGATTCTCCTTTCGTAGTTGATTATACTTTTCTTCCGGCAACCTGATACATGTCTTCATTGGAAATAATGGTGGTCACTTTCAAGAATTCCGACATGATCTCGGCCAGTTCTTCCACCGCCTTCAGCGGTTTCTTTACTTCGATTGAAACGTTGGAATGATGGTTGTTTATCTTATCTCTGCTCATGCCGTGGGCAATGGTCAGGTAACCTCCCTGCTTAAGCAGGGAAGACAGTTTCTGAATTAATTCTCTGTCGTCAGGAAAATGAGGCAGAGCGTTGTAGACGACGATGGCATCGTAGAGATGGAAGTCTGAAAACTCCATGACGTCTCCGCATATTACTTTCACTTTCTCTTCATCGGCGAACTTGGCCCTGGCGATGTCCGTCATCCTGGGTGAGATGTCAATGGCAGTTACGCTGCTGACTTCTCTCTTCAGGTAAAAGGGAATAAGCACACCGGTACCGCAGGCCACGTCAAGAACATCAGCTCCCTTACCGAGATGTGCGTTATCCAGTATGGTGCTGATGATCTCTTCATTTATTACCATTCCTTCATCCCAGCTGTCTGCTAAGGAATCGAAGAATTCAATGACCTTTTCCCTGTTCATGCCTTACCTCTTTAAGCTATTCTCTGATGAGTTCCAGTTGTACCTTTCCTCTCTCCAGATCAATGCCATAGACTTCCACTTCGACAATGTCGCCGACGGAAAGGATCTCGGCAGGAACCGGGTTACGTCCCTGGCCCATCTTGGATTTATGGATCAGACCGTCATCATGCAGTCCGACATCCACAAAGGCGCCGAAGTCCACGACGTTTCTTACCACGCCCTGCAGACGGTCGCCGATATGCAGGTCGCTGATCTCCAGAATGTCTGATCTTAAGACCGGTCCGTCATACTGGTCACGGTAATCCCGTAAGGGAGTCTTAAGAGAATTGATGATGTCATCAAGAGTGTACTTATCGATGTTCAGCTGTTTGACCAGTTTTTCTCTGTCCAACTTGTCCAATGTATCAGCCAGGTGTTTGGAACCTAAGGGCAGGTTGCCGGCCAGAGTCAGGATGGCCCTGGCAGCCCCATAGCTTTCCGGGTGAATTTCGGTGGAGTCCAGTGCTTCATGGCCATCCGGAACCCGTAAGAAACCGGAGGCCTGTTGGAAGACCCGGTCGGTAAACCGCTTGACTTCCAAAAATTCCTGGCGGTCAGTGAATCGGCCGTGCTGGTTGCGGTAAGTGACGAAGCTTTCCGCCACTGCCTTGTTGAAGCCGGAGATGTGCGTTAATAATTCCCGGGAAGCGGTATTGGCGTCAACGCCGACCCGGTTAACGACCTTTTCCACCGCGAAGTCCAGTCTTTCTTCCAACTGCTTCTGGGGCAGGTCGTGCTGGTACTGACCGACGCCGATGCTCTTGGGGTCGATCTTGATCAGTTCTGCCAGCGGGTCCTGAATTCTCCTACCGATGGAGACTGCTGATCTTTCCTCAACGTGCAGGTCAGGGAATTCCGCCCGGGCCAGGTCAGAGGCTGAGTATACGGAAGCGCCGGCTTCGGAGACTAAAGTAAACTGAACATTCAGCTTATTCTTTCTGATCAGTTCACTGACAAAGGCTTCAGACTCTCGGGAGGCTGTGCCGTTACCGATGGCGATGATTTCGATCTTATAGTCATTGATGAGCTTAAGCAGGGTCTTTTCCGCTTCGGCTTTCTTGTTGACGGGCTGATGGGGGAAGATCTTGTCGATCTTCAGCAGTTTTCCGGTATTGTCCAGAACAGCGAGTTTGCAGCCGGTGCGGTAAGCGGGGTCAAAACCCAGCACCGTTCTGCCGGTTAACGGCGGTTGCAACAACAGCTTTTCCAGGTTCCCGGAGAAAACCTCGATGGACTGCTCCTGAGCCTTTTCGCTCAGCTCACCCCAGACTTCGTTTTCCACTGAGGGGAAGGCCAGCCGCTTCAGGCCGTCGGTTACCGCCAGGGCGATCTGCTCGTCGGCGATGGTGTAGCGGTCCTTGGTCAATCCTTTAAGACAGTAGGAATTAAGATATTCGGTATCGTAATCAAAGGAAACGGAAATGACCTTTTCCTTTTCCGCCCGGTTGATGGCCATGACGCGGTGGGCTTCGATGTATTTCATTTTTTCCTTATGGTCGTAGTAAAGCTGGTAGACTTTCTTTTCATCGGGGTTGTCCTTCTTTACCTTGGTCTGGACAAAACCGTAGCTGAGCAGGGAATCATAGATCTTCTTTCTGAACTTTGGATCATCGGAGACTTTTTCAGCGATGATGTCCCGGGCGCCCTGCAGGGCTTCTTCCGTCGTCTTTATTTCTTCGCTCAGGAACTTGGCCGCCTGCTGCTCAACGCTGCCGCTGGTTGGCAAAGAAAGCAGCCAGTCAGCCAGGGGCTGCAAACCTTTTCTTACCGCTTCGGTAGCCCGGGTCTTGCGCTTTTGCTGGTAGGGACGGTAGATGTCCTCTACTTCCTTGAGCTTCGTGCAGGCCAACACTGCCTGGCGGATCTCCTCGGTCAGCTTGCCCTGGGCTTCAATGAGCCTAAGGACATCCTGCTTGCGGTTTTCCAGGCTGACCTGATATTCATACTGCTTGGAGATGGCTCTGATCTGTTCCTCATCTAAATTACCCGTTCTTTCCTTGCGGTAGCGGGCAATGAAGGGAACGGTGTTGCCTTCCTCAAGCAGTTTCAATGTTTCTTCGATCTGTCTTTCCCTGACGTTCAGGGTCTGGGAGATTTCCTTAATAAGCTGTTGTTCCATAATGACACCTCAGTTAACTGATACCTAAATTATTACACATTTCGCGCCTTCCTCAGCGCTTAATGGGTAAAAAAGTCCCAAATGGGTAAAATAGACAAAACAAAACCTAAGTTTGTAATGTATAATTAAATTGTAAGCGTATACACACAATAATACACAATAGATAAGGTGGCGATGAAATGAAAACTGAAATGCTAGCGATGATACTGGCCGGCGGCAGGGGCACAAGACTTTATGATCTTACCAAGAAGGCCGCGAAACCGGCTGTTCATTTTGGCGGAAAGTACCGTATTATTGACTTCCCGTTGAGTAACTGCGCTAACTCCAACGTGGGAATTGTGGGCGTGCTGACCCAGTATGAATCCATACTGCTAGGCTCCTACGTCTCCAGAGCTTCGCTGTGGGGACTGGACGGCCGGGACAGAGGAACCTTCGTGCTTCCGCCCCGCGAGACCGACAGCGGCTTCTCCAGCTATGCCGGTACCGCCGATGCCATTTACCAGAACATTGACTTCATGGATCAGTACAACCCTGAATACATTGTCATTCTCTCGGGCGACCACATCTACAAGATGGACTATGACGAGATGCTCAACTTCCACAAGGCCAACAAGGCCGACGTTACCATCGCCGGCTTGACCGTTACCCTGGAAGAGGCGACCCGTTTCGGCATCATGAATACTCGGGAAGACAACCGCATCTATGAATTCGAAGAAAAACCGGCCCACCCGAAGAACAATCAGGCTTCCATGGGCATCTACATCTTCACTTATTCCGTGCTGAGAAAGGCGCTGATCGAAGACCACAAGGTCGAAACCAGCAGCCACGACTTCGGCAAGAACATCATTCCCAACCTGCTGAATGAAGGCAAGCGGCTGTTTGCCTATCCTTTCGCCGGCTACTGGAAGGACGTCGGAACCATCGATTCCCTCTGGGAAGCCAACATGGACCTGCTGGATCCCGCCAACCCGTTAGGTTTGGGCGACGAGAACTGGAAGATCTACACCGAGGACTTCCCGGAACTGCCGCTGTTTGTGACCGAGAATGCTGAAATCGAAAAATCCCTGATCAACCAGGGCGGCTACGTTGACGGACTGGTAAAGGGCAGCGTATTGTTCGACGGCGTCAAGGTCAAGAAAGGCGCACAGGTCATCGACTCGGTGATCATGCCCAATGTCACAATTGAGGAAGGCGCCGTGGTCAAAAAGTGCATCGTGGCTGAAAACATGGTCATCAAGGCCGGCCATCAGATCGGTGACGGCAAGAAGGTCCAGCTGATCGCCAAGAAGGAGGATTGTTAAGATGTTTAAGTGCTTAGGTATCGTAACATTTGAAAACGACCGTCACGAGATCGAAGGCATGAGCCGCTACCGCACCATTCCGGCGATGTCTTTTCTGGGCCGCTACCGCATCATTGACATTGTCTTAAGCAACATGGTCAATTCCGGCATCGACCACATCAAGATCCTGACCAAGAACAAACCGCGTTCATTGATTGAACACATCGGTTCCGGTTCGCAGTACAACATCAACTCCAAGAGCGGTTCGCTTCAGATCCTTTATTCCGACGAACCGGTCGTCAACCCGCTGTATTTCACCGATCTGGCTTTATTAAGACAGTACGGTGCCACCATTGAGGAAAGCAAGCTGGACTACGTGCTGATCGCTCCCAGCTTCATGATCGACCGCATCGACTATCAGGACATGCTGGCTCAGCACGCCGAAACCGGCGCTGACATCACGGTCGCCTACAAGAAGATAAGCGACGCTGACACCAACTTCCTGAAGTGCCACAAACTGACCTTCGAAAACGAGAGCATCGTCGACAGCCAGCTCAACATGGGCGATGAGAAGAAGGCCCGGATCTCCCTGGAAACCTACGTCATGTCCACCAGCTTCTTCCTGAAGTGCCTGCGCGATTCTGCCAAGGCTTCCGAACTCTATACCCTGAAGGAATTCCTGACGGCCAAGGCCAGAAAGATGAAGGTCAGAGGCTATGAGTACAAGGGTTATCTGAGCTGCATCAACTCCATGCAGAAGTATTATGACACCAACATGGAACTGATCGACTACGACAAGGCCAAAAAACTCTTTGACAAGGACTGGCCGATCTACACCAAGACCAACGACTCCTCACCGACCTACTATTCCGCCGACGCCAAGGTCAGCCATTCGCTGATCGCCAACGGCTGCGCCATCCGCGGCGAAGTCGAGCACTGCATTATCGGCCGCGGTGTCCGCGTTCAGAAGGGCGCCGTAGTCCGCGACTGTCTGATCATGCCGGGCGCTGAGATCTGCGAGGGCGCTCACCTTGAGCACGTCGTCGTTGACAAGCATGCCACCGTCAGGTACGTCAAGGAGATCATCGGTTCCGAAGACAACCTGATGTACGTGGCCAGGAGGGACACCGTCTGATGAAGGGCGTCTTATACGCAGCCGCTGAAGGCCTGCCTTACATCAAGTCCGGCGGATTGGCCGATGTCATCGGCTCACTGCCCCAGTGCATTGACCATAAGAAATATAAGATGGCCGTGGTACTGCCCATGTACAAGAAGATCATGGACAAGTTCGAACTGGAGAAGGTCTGCGACTTCCCCGTCCAGTCCGGTCTGATCAACAAGACGGCCGGTCTCTACAAGGATAACAGCACCGGTGTCGACTACTACTTCATCCGTCAGGACGACTATTTCAACCGCGACGGCATGTACGGGTTTGCCGATGACGGCGAGCGCTTCGCCTTCTACTGCAAGGCCGTGCTGGAAATGCTGAAGTATCTGCCCTTCAAGGTGGACATCATCCACACTCATGACTGGCATACCGGCATGATCCCCATTCTGGCCAAGAAGGAATACACCGACGAGGACCATACCAGGATCAAGCACGTCTTCACCATTCACAACCTGGCTTTCCAGGGCAACTTCCCCCGGGAACTGATGAACTGCTTCAACCTGCATTCCAAGTACTTTGATAACGGCGATCTGAAGTTTGATAACGGCATGTCCTTCATGAAGGGCGCCATCATCTACGCTGACAAGATCACCACCGTTTCCAACAGCTACGCCGGTGAGATCCTCTCGCCTGAATTCGGCGAGCGTTTAAACGAAGCCCTCTCCTACCGCAAGGACGACCTCTGGGGCATCGTCAACGGCATTGACACCGACAACTGGAATCCGGAAACCGACAAGTGCCTGTATGCCAACTACTCGCTCAGGAGCATTTCCGGCAAGAAGAAGAACAAACTGGATCTGCAGAGAAGATTGGGCTTAAGAGAAGACGAAAATGTCCTGTTAATGGGTATGGTCTCCCGTCTGACCTGGCAGAAGGGCGCTTCATTGCTGATTGAGAAGATGAGCACCATCATGGGCCAGGACGTTCAGCTGATCATCCTGGGCACCGGTGACAACTACATCGAAAACCAGCTCAAGCGCATCGAGTACGACTACCCGCACCGGGCGGTATTCTACTGCGGCTATGACGAGGCTCTCTCCCACAGCATCTACGCCGGCGTTGACCTGTTCTTAATGCCTTCACTGTTTGAACCCTGCGGAATCTCCCAGCTGATCTCCATGCGCTACGGCACCCTGCCGTTAGTCAGAGAGGTCGGCGGCCTGAAAGATACCGTGGTACCCTACAACGAATACACCAAGCAGGGAACCGGCTTCACCTTCAAGAACTTCTCCGGTGACGACTTCATCTACATGATCAAGTACGCCATCGAGGTCTTCTACTACCGCAAGGATGATTGGAAGAAGATGATGAGAAACGCCATGAAGGAAGACGTCTCCTGGGAAAAGAGCGCAATGCTGTACGACCAGCTCTACAGCAGCCTCTAAAAGAATACAAGTAAAACGACAAACACGGCCGGTTGGCCGTGTTTTCGTATGGATAATGATTTGTTTGTGTTGACGTAAATATTATGTAATTATATAATATGTACGTAAGGAGACTTTATGAGATTTGAGTGGGATCCCAACAAAAACGAGATAAACAAGCGAAAACATAAAGTATCCTTTGAAGAAGCTGTGACCGTCTTTTATGATGAGGATGCCATCATATTTGATGATCCTGATCATTCAGACGCAGCTGAGGAGAGATTTCTGTTGCTTGGCTTCAGCAGTAAGAGCAGAATGTTGATAGTGTGTCATTGCTTCAGAGAAGATAACAAGAGAATTCGAATTATCTCTGCCAGAAAAGCAACAACGGAGGAACAGACAGTATATGACGAATTCAAGAGAGGATGGTGAGATAATGAGAGACAACTACAATGTTAAGGAACTTAATCCACGGAAAAATCCATATGCCAAGGAATTAAAAAAGCAAATTACGATAAAAATCGATTCCGTAATAATCGACTATTTTAAGGACCAGGCAACGGAAACCGGAATACCATATCAGACATTGATTAACATGTATCTGGCTGATTGCGTAAATAACAAGCGCAAACTGCAATTGTTGTGGAAATAAGCTTATTATCAGAATTTTGATTATATACCTGTAAGATATTATATCCTTTTCATTGAGAGCGATTTGAAATTCCGGTTCTCACCTATCATCAAATAAAGGCGGATCGCCGCCTTTTCTCATGGTCCTTATTTCTCGGGAAATAGGGGGCGGTTTGTTTCAACATGGCAAATGTATTATAATTAACAGTGTTATGGGAGGGATTTTATGTCTTCTGGAAAAAAGATAACGATCGGCATGCTCATCCTGGCCTTAAGCGGTCTGCTTCTGGGCGGTGCGCTCGGCTATGTGCTGACCCACGCCTACACCAGCAACAAGGTACTGGATGAAATGCTGAAAGAGGGATATGTACTGACGAGCGATGCCACGGCCACGTCCGATGACATCGTTCACGGAAAGACCGGCTATGTTGACGGCTTACTGATAACCGGCAACATCATCGTCTTTGACACTTCCGACGCTACCGCCACTTCATCGGTCATCGTCAAGGGCAAGACCGCCTACATCAACGGTCAGCTGGTCGTCGGCAGCATGCCGGTAAGCTACGGCGAGGACATAACGCCGACGAACACCGGCATCAACATCAAGGGTGGACAGTACCTGGCTGAGGACATCATCATCAAGGGAAGCCCCAATCTGAAACCGGAGAACATCAAGCACGGCATCATGCTGTTTGAGATCACCGGTACTTTCAAGGTCGATCCCGAGCCGGTCGATGACGGAGGTGAGTAGAATGAAGTTCAGTTTCTTCAAGGACACATCCGTTGACAGCGAGCTGGAGAAATACGTCGTCAAGAGCGACGAGGAGATCGCTGAGGAAAAGGCGGCTGAAGAGAAGGCCGCTGAGCAGCCGAAGCCGGAAAACCAGTTTTCCGCCATTGCCGCTCTGACCGGTCAGAAGGACGCCGGCGATGACGTTCCGGCCGACGATAAGACCATTGAATACAAGGCAACCTTCAACCTCGATGATGAGGAAGAAGAGATAACGAGAGAAGAGAAGACCGTCATCAGCGAACCGACGGAAGAAATCGAGATCGATGAGGAAGACGACGATGACGAAGAGTACGAGTACGTCACTCCGCATTACTTCCGCAACGCCGTTTTGCTGGCTTTACTGTTCATGGTGATCGGCATGGCTGCCAGCTTCTTCCTGTTCCATGACAGGATGGCCGCTGACCTGCGGGAAGCCTACATCGCCAACGGCTACATCATGACCAATGAGGCTGACGCTACCGCCACCGACATCCGCGAAGGCAAGACTGCCTATGTGCACGGCCGGCTGATCACGGGAACCTACAACGACATCGACACTTCCAACGCCACCGCGACGCCGGAAGACATTCTGGAAGGCTACAGCGCCTACGTTGACGGCAAGCTGATCCACGGAAACATTCCCACCTGGGACGGCAAGGCTCAGATCCTGCCGGGAACCAAGGACATCATCATCCCCAAGGGATACTATCTGAAGGACACTCTGACGATCAGAGGCGACGGCAATCTGCAGGCCAAGAACATCAGATACGGCGTTGAGATCTTCGGAGTCGTGGGCAGCTATACGGGTAACTGACATGAAACCGGAAATTCTGGAAAAGATCGAATACTACAAGCAGCTTGGACACGTTGTACCCAAGCTTTCTTCCATAAAGACCCAGGAGCAGATCGAAGGCATCCGCAAGAGCGGGGTCATCAATACCGGCGTTCTTGACTATGTCTCCTCCAAGATCAGGGAAGGCGTCAGCACCCAGGACATCGACGACTGGGTAGCGGATTACACCGAAGGACACGGCGCCATCTGCGCTGACCTGAACTACGAAGGCTATCCCAAGCATGTCTGCGTTTCCATTGACGATGTGGTCTGCCACGGCATCCCTTCCAAGAAGGAGATCTTACGGGAAGGCATGATCGTCAACGTCGACGTCTCCACCATTCTGGACGGCTACTTCTCCGACGCCAGCCGGATGTTCATCATCGGAGAGACGACCAGGGAGAAGAAGAGACTGGTGGAAGTCACCAAGCAGTGTCTGGACATCGGCGCCGATCAGATCAGACCGTATGGCTTCATCGGCGACATCGGCTACGCCATCGAGCAGCACGCCAACCGCAATGGCTACAAGGTCGTCCGGGAATTCGGCGGCCACGGCGTCGGTCTGCAGTTCCATGAGGAACCCTGGGTCGGCCACTACGGCAAGAAGAACACGGGAATGCTGATGGTGCCGGGCATGGTCTTCACCATCGAACCGATGATCAACATGCGCAAGTCCGGCATCCGGGTAAGCGCGCTGGACGGCTGGACCGTCTACACCAAGGACAAACTGCCTTCAGCCCAGTGGGAACATACCTTCCTGGTCACTGAAGAAGGCTTTGAAATACTGACATATTAGAAAGGTCGGGCAATATGAAATTACCGCAATCAGCTTATCTGAGCGGCTGCCATGACAGACTGCGGCAGCTGATCAGCCTGCTGGGTAAGGAATATGAATATGTATCGGTTCTGGCAACGGATGTTGGCGGAACTCTTTATGTTGCTTCCCAGCGTTCTCAGGCCATCCGACCCTATCCCTTTGCGGAGCGGGGCTTTGTGGTCAGAGTTTACGGTGAAGGGGGCTATCAGGAATACTCCTTCAACCGGCTTGACGATGTCGAAGAACTGGCCAACCGGATCAGCCGTGAACTGCACCTTCAGCAGCATCTCCTTCAGGAACTGGACATCAGCCAGTATGAGACCCCGTTGATCCATGAGGAAAAGATTGCTCGGCAGTTCTCCGGGGAAATGGATGAAAGCGTCTTCGCCATTGACCAGGCTCAGCTGATGAAGAAACTCAAGGGCATCTCCGATGAGGGCGTCAGCAGGGAAAACGTGGTGGAATGCTCCATAAACTTCTCCAACGTCGTCATCAGCAAGATGTTCCTGTCGGCTGACAAGGATCTGACGCAGAGCTACGGCTATACCACCTGTTCGATGATGATGCTGGCAGCCAGGGACGGCGAGTCCCAGGTGTCAGCGGTCAGTTCTTCCGGCTGGAAGGGCACTGAGATCATCGACGAGGTTGCCGGAAGAATGGATGAGTGCTACCGGGACGTCATGTGCCTGTTTGGCGCCGAAAACATCAAGCCCGGTGAATACACCGTCATCTGTCCGCCGGAGTCGGCGGGGATCATCGCTCACGAAGCCTTCGGACACGGCCTGGAAATGGACATGTTCGTCAAGGAAAGAGCGGTGGCCAAGTACCACATGCAGGAAAAGATCGCCAGCGACGTCACCGACATGTATGACGGTTCCGCCAACATACGCGATACCGCTTCCTACTTCTTTGACGACGAAGGGACTCTGGCCGATGAGACGACCATTCTGAAGGACGGCTGGCTGGTCAACGGCATGTGCGACGTTCTCTCTGCCCTGCGCTTAGGCGTCAAACCTTCCGCCAACGGCCGCCGGGAGACCTATAAGAGAAAGGCCTACACCAGAATGACCAACACCTACTTCGGCAAGGGCGAAAGTACCCTGGAGGAAATGATCGCCTCCACTGACTACGGCTTCGTCATCGACGGCGCCCAGTCGGGCATGGAAGACCCCAAGAACTGGGGCATCCAGTGCGTCCTCTCCCGCGCCCGGGAAATCAAAAACGGCAGGCTTACCGGAAAAGTATTCTCTCCGGTCATCCTGACCGGCTATGTACCTGATCTGCTGGCCAACATTTCGATGGTCGGCCGAGATGTTGAAACCAACGGCTGCGGCTATTGCGGCAAGGGCTATAAGGAATGGGTCGTCGTTTCCGACGGCGGTCCGTATATCAAGACGAAAGTGAGGCTGGGCTGATGGACAGGATAACTGAGATATTAAGACAGTCACAGTTAAGCGACTGGCTGCTGGTGGAGACCCGCACGCTTTCTCATCAGGCCTTCTTCATCGGTCAGAAGCTGGACCAGCACCGCATCAGCGACACCGACAGTTTCAAGCTGACCGTTTACATGGACACCGAAGGCAAGCGCGGCAGCGCCGAAAGAGAGATCTTCACTTCCCAGAGCGATGAGGAGCTGAAGAAGACCATTGAGGAAATGAAGTTCAGCGCTCTGATCGCCCTGAACCCCGGCTTTGAAATGGTGAAGGATGAAGTCTATCATGAGGACATGGCGGAAGCTGACCTGTTAGCTGCCTACGGCAAGGTCATTAAGGCCGTGCAGTCGATCAATGACCGCGGCAACGAGAAGATCAATTCCTATGAAGTGTTCGTCGACCAGGACTATTACCACCTGGTCAACTCCCAGGGCAGCGACATCAGCTTCAACCAGCTCAGTGAGATGGTGGAGATTGTCATCACCTCATTAAGCGACGGTAAGGAAGTCGAAATCTACTGCATGCTGGAGTGCGGCGCCGATCAGAGCATTGAGAACATCGTTGCGAAGATTGAAAATGTCTTCAAGCTGGCGGCTGACCGTTCCCTGGCTCAGCCCTGTAAGACCATGACGAACGCCCATGTCATCCTGATGGGTGAAGACCTCAGGGAATTCTTCAGCTATTTCCTCTCCAAGACCTCGACCCGCAACATCTACAACCGGATGAGCCAGGTCAAAATCGGTGAGAGCTGTCAGAGCGGGGACGGTGATAAGATTACCCTGGAAGTAAGGAAAGAACTTCCTTATTCCTCCGCCAACCAGCCCTATTCGCTGGAAGGCTGTAAGGCCAGGGATTTCTTCCTGGTGAAAGACGGCGTCTACGCCAATTACCATGGCGATAACACCACGGCTTACTACCTGGGAATAAAGGACATTGCCCCGGCCTATAACTTTGTGGTTTCTCCCGGCAGCAAGTCTCTGGCGGAAATGGAGAAACAGCCTTACCTCAAGGCCGTTCAGTTCTCCGGACTGATGGTCAATCCGGTCACCGGCGACTTCGGCGGTGAGATCAGACTGGCCTATCTGTATGACGGCGAAAAGGTAACTCCGGTCACTTCCGGTTCCATTACCGGCAACATGAAGACGGCTCTGAACAACTGTTACCTGAGCAGAGAAACCGTTCAATTGGACAACTGCGTTGTCCCGGCAGCCGTTGAGCTGTTTGACATCAGCGTGGCGGGCAGCTAAATGAGAAACAAGTTAATGGCCCGGATCATCATCACCGTACTGGTGGCTCTGATGTGCCTGAGCGTCCTGTCAGCGCTGCTGAATCTGTAAAGAAAATCCGCATAACCCTGAAAAGGGGATGTGCGGATTTTTATGTGAGAAGTTTGACAGGCATAAAAAATCCACCTCGCGGTGGATTCTGTTCGCTATTCGATCATGCCCAGGATCTCTAACAGGCGGTTGAGATCGTTGACATCGGTGTAGGGAATGCTGATGGCCTTGTCGGTGATCTTCACCGGCGCGCCGTACTTTTCCTTCATCCGCTTTTCAATGTCCCTGATGAAGGGGTCAGCCTTTTTCGCTGCCGGCTTTGCCTTGGCCTGCGGCTTGGCAGCCAAAGCCTCAACGGCACGGACGGACAGGCCTTCATTGACGACCTTCTGGGCCAGCTGCGTACAGGTGTCCTTATCCAGGGTGATCAGCGGTCTGACGTGACCCATGGACAGCTTGCCTTCTTCTACCAGCTGCTGCACGCTCTTGGGGAGCTTGAGCAGTCTTACCGTATTGGCGATGTGCTCACGGCTCTTGCCGATGCGGCCGGCCAGCTGTTCCTGAGTGCAGTTCATCTTTTTCATCAGCGTCTGGTAGGCGTTGGCTTCCTCGATGACGTTGAGGTTCTCTCTCTGGATGTTTTCCAGCAGGGAGATCTCCATCATCTGATCGTCGGAGGCTTCCATGATGATGGCCGGAATGGTGTCCCTGCCGGCCAGTTCACTGGCGCGCAGTCTTCTTTCTCCGGAAATCAGTTCATAGCCGCCCACGGACTTGCGTACCAGCACGGGCGTGAAGACGCCGGACTGTCTGATTGATTCAGCCAGTTCGTTGATCTTCTCATCGTTGAAGACCTTGCGGGGCTGGTAGGGATTGGTGCGGATCTCGCTCAGCTTGAGAGTGGTCTTGCGGCCGCTGCCGTCATCGCTGGCGGAGTTCTCGATGTCGCTGATCACGCTGGCGATGTCATCGCCGAAGATGGCGGACAGGCCGGTTCCCAGATGTTCTTTCTTTTTGGTGGCCATTTTTCCTCCTAACTGTTCTTGGTTATGACTTCCTTGGCCAAGGCCGCGTAGGCTCTGGCGCCTTCGGACTTGATGTCATGTTCGAAGATGCTCTTGCCGTAGGAAGGAGCTTCCGATAGGCGGATGTTGCGCGGGATGTAGGAACGGTAGACCCTCTCCTTGAAGTACTTGCGGACTTCCTGCTGAACTTCCACGGACAGCTTGGTCCGGGCGTCGTACATGGTAAGCAGAACGCCTTCGATGTAGAGCTTGGGGTTGGAAACCTTCTGAACCATTCTGATGGAAGCCAAAAGCTGGGTCAGACCTTCCAGAGCGTAGTATTCGCACTGAACCGGAATGATGACGGAATCGGCTGCCGTCAGGGCATTGGTGTTGAACAGGCCCAGAGTCGGCGGGCAGTCGATGAGAATGTAATCGTATTTTTCCTTCAAAGGGGTCAGCTTGGCCTTCAGAAGCTTGTCGCGGTCCTGGTTGTAGTTAGCCATCTCCAGATCACTTCCGGCCAGGTCGATGGTCGCCGGAATGATGTCCAGCGGCGGAATGCGCTTGGTGATGATGCACTCTTCCGGCTTGGCATCCTGAAGCAGCAGTTCATAGGTGCTCTTCTTGATGTCTTCTCTGACGCCGATGCCCTGAGTGGCATTGGCCTGAGGGTCCAAATCGACCAGTAAAACTTTCTTTCCCAGATATGCTAAACCTGCGGCCAGGTTAATGCTTGTGGTGGTTTTTCCGACGCCGCCCTTCTGGTTGGCTAAGGCTATAATCTTTCCCATAAATACTTACCTCTCAAATCATTTTATCATAAATCAGACTGTTTTTCTTACCTTTATTGTCATGACGTAGTACTCGTCGTCTTCGCTTTCCTCCATGGAAACGTTGTTGGAAAGCTGACGGCATTTATTGTAGCTTTCCCTCAGGGAATTGATGAGTATTTTTTCGGACACGCCGAAACATCTCAGCTTGCCGCTGTGCTTAACGGGCTTGCGGTTAATGAGCTCTTCAGTCTGCTGAACGGTCAGATTCTTCCTGACAATGGTCTCCAGCAGCTTCTTCTGCTTCTCTTCGTCCACTGCCAGCAACGCCCGGCCGTGGCGTTCGCTGATGGCGCCGCTGCTGATGGCTTGTTGGACCTCCTCGCTGAGGTTTAACAGGCGCAGCTTGTTGGCGATGGAAGACTGGCTGCGTCCCAGCTTGTCGGCAAGCTGCTGCTGAGTAAGGCCGGTGAGCTTGAGAATCTGCAGGTAGCCGCTGGCTTCCTCAATGGCGCTGAGGTCTTCTCGCTGAATGTTTTCAATCAGCGCCAGCTGAGCGCTTTGAACTTCCCCGGCGTCGACGACGATGGCCGGTATCTCCTTCATGCCCAAAAGCTGACAGGCCTTCAGTCTTCTTTCTCCGGCGATCAGGTCATAGCCGAAATAGGTCTCCCGGACGCTGACTGGCTGTAACAGCCCGTTTTCCCGGATGGAATCAGCCAGTTGTCTGATGCCATTTTCCGCAAAGGCGCTGCGGGGCTGGTAGGGGTTGGATCTTATCTTATCGATGCTTATCTGTTTTAACTGTGACATTATCTCATTCCTTTACAGCGGTTTCTTCTTGATCTGGGCGTAGTTGCGCGGGTAGCGGCGATCGGTTTGCCCGGTCTTGAGGACATCGATGATCAGCCGCTGCTGATCGCCGAGCTCATGGCTGTCAACGGCGTTTACGGTACCGCCGAGCTTTTTCAGCGCGTTGGCGCTTTCCTGCAGCTCCTCATTTCCCCTGGGTCCCTTCATGGCCAGGAAATGGCCGCCCACTTTGACTAATGGCAGGCACAGTTCCGAAAGAATGTTCATGGCGGCTACCGCCCGGGAAGTGACGGTGTCAAACGCTTCATAGTGTTCCCTGGCGTAGTCCTCGCTGCGCTGATCGACGGCTTCAATGTCCTTCAGGCCAAGCTGACGGATGACTTCGTTGAGAAAGGTGACCTTCTTGTGGTTGGGCTCCAGCATCGTGACCTTCAGGTCGGGATCGGCGATCTTGAGCACGATGGCCGGAAAGCCGGCTCCCGTTCCCACGTCGCACAGCGTTTCACCCAGCGGATAGCTGTTGAGCAGCAGGCAGTCGGCGAAATGCTTGAGGTAGATCTCCTGCCTGTCGGTAATGGCGGTCAGGTTGAACTTCCCGTTCCACTGCATTAACAGGTCAGCGTAAAGTTCCAGCTGCCTGAGCCGGTCTTCTTCCAGAGTGATGTTCAGTGAATTCAGCAGTTCCTCAAGTTCCATTTCCAAACCTCGCCTAACTATTATAACAGACTTTCCCAAAGTAAGAAGGCCGGTTTCCGGGAATTTGTGAAACGCGTTTGACTGTATGGGGGATGTGTTTTTATGTTAATATTAAATAGTAAAGGAATTAGAAACAGGAGAGCATAATATGAGAATCGGAATCGGAAACGACCACGCCGG
This sequence comes from Erysipelotrichaceae bacterium, assembly GCA_017442805.1. Taxonomy (GTDB): domain Bacteria; phylum Bacillota_I; class Bacilli_A; order Erysipelotrichales; family Erysipelotrichaceae; genus UBA1783. The sequence goes on along the minus strand of JAFRZA010000008.1, from coordinate 22,330 downwards.
CGTGGACATGAAAAAGGATATCACGGCTTATCTGGAAGCCAAGGGACATGAAGTCGTCAACTTCGGGACTGACAGCTATGAAAGCTACCCCTACCCGGTAGCCGGCTATCAGGTCGGCAAGGCTGTCGCTTCAGGCGAAGTCGACTGCGGCGTGCTGATCTGCGGGACCGGCATCGGCATTTCCCTGGCGGCCAACAAGGTACACGGCGTCAGAGCTGCCGTCTGTTCAGAGCCCTATTCAGCCAGACTGAGCAAGCAACACAACAACGCCAACATCATCGCCTTTGGTGCCCGGGTCATCGGCCCCGACATGGCTAAGATGATCGTTGATGAGTGGCTCAACGCCGAGCACATGGGCGGCCGCCACCAGCAGCGCGTCGACATGATCATGGAAATAGACGAGACCCAGAATCTGAATTATTAAAGAGAAGGACTGCCGCAGGGCAGTCTTTTGTGTGGCGGAAAACGGGAAACGAGCATGTTTTGAAAAATATCTTGAAAAACAGCGCGCAGATAATGTAAAATATAACAAAAGATTGTTGAGCTTTTCTTTTTGAGGTGAAAGCCTCGAAAAAAAGGCAGAATTGAGTAAACCGGACGCAAGACGGCTTACCCGGACAATCACTAATTTATGGAGGTTTTTATGAAAGGAAGAAAACTCACACAATTATTACTTGCTGCATTGATGATCCTCATGCTGATGCCGGCTACGGTTCAGGCGAAAGGTGACATCACGAAAGAAGCTTTCAGTTGGTCAAACGACTTTGAAGAGAGCCTTGAAGGTTGGTCATATGTTGACTATGACGGCGACGGTTTCTGCTGGCAGTGGGTTGGCGACAGTGGATCAGGAACACTCAAGGTCCATTCAGGTATTGCCTGCTTGATGTCAGCATCATACGATAACGATACGTATACTGCTCTGACCCCGGATAACTGGATGCTTACACCGGCTCTCACCGTCCCCGAAAAGGATGCCAAGATCTCATTCTGGATCTGTGGACAGGACCCGAACTATGCCAGTGAAGTCATGGCTCTCATGATTGCTCCGAGCAGCGCTGTCGAAGACACCACCGTAAACCTGGCTTTATTCGAACAGGTCGGCAAAGATATGACTGCTACAGGAACCTATGTAGAGTATACCTATGACATCAGCGATTATGCCGGTGAAGAAGTAGTGTTTGCTTTCCGTCACTACAATGTTACTGACATGTTCTATCTGAACCTTGATGACGTTTCCGTTACCGGTGAAAACGGTGATGTTGAACTGCTTCTTGACATTGACGCCGCCAAGATGTCAACTGACGGCATTGTTCTGGAATGGACTGATGTCAAGGCTGACAGCTACAATGTTTACAGAGATGATGAACTTGTCGCTACAGTCACTGATACTGAGTATCTTGACGAAGTCGGCAGACACATGGGTGATTACTACGAATACAGTGTCGAAGCTGTTGAAGATGATGCAATCTTTGTCGAAAGCAAGGGCGTTGAAGCTCTGTACAACCCGTTCCCGGTTGACGTATATGAAGGCACCGCAACCTTCACTCATGTTGCCTGGGCTTGGAACAACAACATCATCAATGGTCTGAGCAACAACCATTCCAAGTTCGGTACTGAGAACCTGTGCCGCAGATCACAGTTCTGCTACATGCTGTGGAGAATGGCCGGCAGCCCGTCTGTCAGCGGATCCGTTCCGTTCACCGATCTTGGCGACCTGAGCGGCAACAACAAGAAGGCTTTGATCTGGTGCTACCAGGAAGGCATCGTTAACGGTACTTCCGCCACGACCTTCGCACCTTCTGGCGATATCAACAGAGCTCAGCTGGCTATCATGGTCTGGAAGATGGCCGGACAGCCGAAGATCGGCAGCATGACCTGTCCGTATACCGATATCGACGGTCTGACCAGCAACAATAAGAAGGCTGTTATCTGGTGCTACAACAATGGCCTCATCGACAGCATCGGCGACGTAGCCAAGTTCCAGCCGAAGGCCAAGGGCAACAGAGCTCTGCTGGCTGAAATGATGTACGGTCTGAACCTGTACATGGGTCTGGTTCCTGTTGACGCAGCTGTCGCCAACGACAAGCTTGCCATCACAGTTACCGCTCATCCGTTTACTGCAGTAAAGGCTGTCGATACCGTCAGAAAGTAAGATAGCTTACTGATATTACAGAATACAGAACCCGGGAAACCGGGTTTTGTTTTGGCCTGAGGGTACTGAACAGAATAATGAGCAGAGGCGGGTCTGATTGTATAATAAACGGCAGTTAATACATAGACATGACTATTTTGTTGTTCTATAATGTTTTTTAGACCTGTTAAGGAGATTTGAGAATAATGGGAATTTTCGATGTTTTGTATGATTTTGGAGAATATGATTATTCTTCATACTACAATGGGCTGCTTACTGATTACCTGGCTTCACACCAGGACAGATTCACCGATCTGTTTACCCAGATCGCTGAAATCGACGGCAAAGTCCGTCTGTATACCAACTTTGAAATCAAGAGCAATCTTGAGGCTCTGGCCAATAAGAAGATCGGCTACCGCGACATTGCCAAGGTGCCTTCCGGCGTCATGAAGGCTCCCTACATCCTCTACTGGAAAAAGGATGAGGAGCAGAGAGCCATTCTGATCAACCTCGACAGCTACATTGAGGCCAAGGGCATGTATTACTGCCTGACCGAAGTGGGCAACGTCTTTGAGAAGCAGCGGCTGGAATTACTGGCCATGTATCTCGATGAAGACAGCCAGAACAGTCTGCTGAGCTGCTTCAGGACCCTCTACGAGAATAAGAAGACCGTCGGGGCCATGCAGAGAAAATATGACGGTCAGTACATCGCCAACATGGAAGAGATGAAGGAACTGGCCGTTGAGGAATCGGGAAAGCTGTTTGACCAGCTGATCGCCGATCTGGCTGAAACTGACGACAAGGAAGTCAAGGCCAGGCTGATCTACCGCGGTGTCAGCCGCATCTTTCTGCTCAAGAAGGCCGTCTACGTCAGCTACATGACCAACAAGTCACTGCTGGTGGAAAGACACGGGGAAAACGTCGTCGAACAGCGGCGCTTCGCCAAGGCCTACGCCGATGAGATAAGAATCGTTCCCTTCTATCAGCTCTGGAATCCGGACGCTGCCAAAGCGGAAAACGAAGAATAACGAAAAAAGAAGTTCACCTGAAGAACTTCTTTTCAATATGTCGGTTGCTGATCGCTCAGAACACCAGGGCAAACAGCCGGTAGATGCAGTAGATGATCAGGTAGATTCCGCCTACCGGCAGGGCGACCGGAAGAAGATAAAGCATTCTTACCGGTATCAGCTTGTAGAAGAACAGCAGGATGCCGTTGTCGCCGGGGTCATAGGTGAAGATGTAGTTGGCGTTATCGCACAGATGCAGTTTCCGGACCGTAAAGTTGGTCAGATGGCCGATCAGGGTCAGCACCAGGGTTATGCCGACGACGCCGAAGACATCAGATGGCTGAGGCTCACATAAGCCCAGCACGGTAAAGCCGAGGCAGAAGATGACCAGCAGCGAGTGATAGCCGTAAAAGCCCAGAGCACGGATGGAAATCAGCTCCATGTCACGGAAGTCGGGGTCCGGCTTCATGAAGGCCAGAAGCGCTCCGGCTAAGCCGATGGAGAAACAGTAGACGCCGATGATGCGGCTGTTGAGGACGGTGCCGATGATGCCGATGATGGCGGTGAGATTACAGAGATAACAGGGCAGCTCATTGAAGTAGTTGTAGTCATAACCCTTGACGGTGGAAAGGGCGAACTTGTAGATGCGCAGATAGACGTACCCGGCAATGCCCAGGATCAGCTGGAAACGCAGCCGCTGCTCCAGTGGAAGCGGGTAGACGAACAGGCGCATCAGGATCAATGAAATGACGCAGTAGGCGATGAAGCCGAACCAGGGAATCGAGAAGGGCGTTATCCTTATCTTTTTCATGCTTTTCTCCCTCCAGAAGGTAAACCTATCATACCATAGCGGCACCATCAGTTAAAGATGCAGTCTTTCACAGGGAAAGCCGGTTCTGTAAAAAGAAAAAGCGCTGTTCGCGCTTATCTTTCAAATGGCGCCCTCAGGGCGACTCGAACGCTCGACCGTCCGCTTAGAAGGCGGATGCTCTATCCAACTGAGCTATGAGGGCATGCCTGCTTAAACATATTATCACAAACGTTTTTCAATAACAACACAAAAAAGTCAAAACTGCTGCTTATCTGAAGTGGGCGATGAAGATGTCGGGATCGCTGCGGTATTCACTGATCTCCATGCCGGCAAAGACGCTGCCCAGATCGGCGTTGGAGATCAGATAGTCGACGTCGCTGCCGCTGCACAGGGTGAAGATGGCGCTCTGATTGAGCTTCTGTTTCTCAAACAGGTAGACTGAGCAGGCTGAATTGGCCATGGCGACCTTCCGCAGGTGGGTCTCCTGTTCAGAATAGTCGGAAATGCGGCCGTCCAGGCTGATGGCCGGAGTGGAGATGAAGGCGAAGTCGGTGCGGATGGAGGCCAGGTAGGATTCCGCCGCGTAGCCGACAAAGCCCATCGACTCGTCATTCAGGTCGCCGCCTGTGCACTTGACGGGGATGCCGTAGTTGTGCAGCAGCTGAATGGCCGGGACGGAATTGGTGACGACGGTGATGTTTTTCCGGTTTTTCAGGTAGTCGATCATGCACATGACGGTGGTTGAGGTATCCAGGTAGATGATGCTGTTGTCGGTCAGCAGCGAGCAGGCCGCCTGGGCGATGCGGCGCTTTTCCTCCTTCATGTCGGAGAAGCGGTAGGAAAAGGGCTTAGGCAGGCCGTTGCCGGCCAGAGTAACGCCGCCGTGATTGCGGACGACGATGCCTTCCCTCTCCAGTTCGGACAGGGCTCTTCTGACCGTGGGGGCGCTGACGTGCAGCAGGTTGGCCAGATCGCGGACGCTGATGTAGCTGTATTTTTCCAGCAGGGTGATGATGCCGGTGGCTCTTTCCGTATTCATGATGTCTCCTTCGCTCATTATGATCGAAAACGATCATATTCTACCTTGATTTTAAGCGTTTTGTGATCGTTTATCAACTGTAAGGCCATTTATTGACACTATTTCGTTCATTTTTTTATAATTAAGTCAGAAATAACCAAAGCGATCATAGAAAGATGCGGAAAGACCGTTTTCATCATCAGCGGCTGATCGGCATCATTACCCGTACATGTCTGAAAGAAGGAGGTTTTCATGAGAGTAGGATGTGTCAGAGAAATCAAGAATAATGAATTCCGTGTCGGCCTGACCCCGGATAATGCGGCGGCCTATGTCCGTGACGGAAACGAAGTCCTGATCGAAAAGGGAGCCGGCAGCGGATCCGGTTTTACCGATGAGGAATACGTCAAGGCCGGCGCCAGAATCATCGACAGCGCCGAGGAAGTCTGGAAACTTTCCGAGATGATGGTCAAGGTCAAGGAACCCCTGAAACAGGAGTACCCCTATTTCCACGAAGGCCTGATCATCTACACCTACCTGCATCTGGCTGCCGACAAGGAACAGATGGACGCCTTATTGGACGCCAAAGTCTCCGGGGTAGCCTATGAGACCCTGCAGGAAAAGGACCGCTCATTACCGCTGTTAATACCGATGAGCCAGATCGCCGGACGGCTGTCCATTCAGGAAGGCGCCAAGTATCTGGAAAAGAAGTTTGGCGGACGCGGTGTTCTGCTGGCTGGAGTGCCCGGCACGCCCAAGGCCAGGGTCGTCATTTTAGGCGGCGGCACCGTCGGTTCCAATGCCTGCAAGATTGCCGTGGGCATGGGGGCGGACGTGACCGTCATCGACATCAACCTCAAGCGGCTGGAACAGCTCGACAACCAGTACGGCGGCCGCATCCAGACGCTGGTATCCACCGATTCCAACATTGAACGGGCGGTAATCGACGCTGACCTGGTCATCGGCTCCGTGCTGATCCCCGGCGCCAGCGCTCCCAAGCTGTTCAAGGAAAGATATCTGCAGGAAATGAAGCCCGGCGCGGTCTTCGTCGACGTAGCCATCGACCAGGGCGGCTGCGGCGAGACCTCGCACATGACCACCCATGACGATCCCATCTACGTTAAGGAAGGCATCGTCCACTACTGCGTCGGCAACATGCCCGGCGCCGTTTCCCGCACCAGCACCATCGCTCTGACCAACGCCACCCTGCGCTATGGTCTGCAGATCTCCAGATACGGTCTGGAAGAAGCCTGCCGCAGAAACGAGGTCATCTACAGCGCCGTCAACACCTATCAGGGCAAGCTGACATACAAGAATGTCGCTGACAGTTTTGAAGGATATCAGTACACCGATATCCGGACATTGATTTAGGAAACAAGACCGAAAAGGTCAAAGGAAAATATAGGAGGAAAATATGAAAAAGTTTTTATGCATTGTTCTCTCTTTGCTGATGCTGTGCAGTTTTGCCGGCTGTGGCAAGAAACCGGACGACACCGGTGAACACATCCTGAAGATCGGATATGTTGAGAACCTGACCGGCAAGTCATCCAACTCCGGTTCACTGTGCAAGAGAGGCATTGACCTCGCTCATGAACTCAATGACAAGGTAACCATCAACGGCGTCGAATACACCGTCGAACTGGTCGTTGTCGACTGCAAGAGCGACAAGCCCGAAGCCGCGACCTGCGCTTCCCGCGTCATTGAACAGGACAAGGTCGTCGCCATTCTCGGACCGTCCAACTCCGGCACCAACATGGCCATGAGCCAGATCGTTGAAGACGCCGGCGTTCCGGCCATCTGCGGCACCGCCACCAACCCGCTGGTAACCCAGGGCTACAAGTACTACTTCACCGCCTGCTTCACCAACAACTTCCATGCTACCGTCATGGCTCAGTTCGTTTATGAGCAGGGCTGGCGCAAGATCGCTCTTGTCAAGGAAATCGATACCGAGGCTGCCGTTGACTGCGCCAACAGATTTGTCGAGATCTTCAAGAAGCTGACCGGTGATCCGGACTGCATCGTAACCGAAGTCGGCTACAACGTCGCTGACCAGGACTACAACGCTCAGATCGGCGTTCTGAAGCAGGCTCAGTTCGATGCCATCTTCGCTCCCAACACCGCTGCCAACCTGGCCATGATGATGGCTCAGGCTGAAACTGCCGGTCTGGATGCCAAGTGGATGGGCATTGACTCCTGTGAAGTCGCTGCCTTCATCGAAATCGGCGGCAAGTCACTGATTGACAGGATCTACTTCAGCTCCTTCTTCGATTCCGGCACGGCTCAGACTCCGACCACTCAGAAGCTGTTCGACGAATACGCCAAGAGATATGACGATGTCATCGCCGCTCATACGGCCATGAGCTTCGACGCCTACAACCTGCTGATCGAAGGCATCAAGCAGGCTCAGTCCTTCGAAGGCGACAAGATCGTCGCTGCCATGGAAGCCATCAAGAACTTTGAGGGTGCTTCCGGCTACCTGAGCTTCAACGAGAACCACAACGTTGAGAACCAGGCCGTCATCAAGACCGTTGATGAGAACCTGAAGTTCCACTATGTAACCACCGTCAAGAACGGTAACTAATCAGATAGCAGTTATCTTTTCCGCAATGCCCTGAAAAGGGCATTGCGGCTCATTGGAAAGCAGAGGTTTATTATGCAGTATCATCTTGAGGAAACCAGGAAATTCGATCCTGAACTGTATGAACTGATAAAACTCGAAGAACAGAGACAGCAGAACACGCTGGAGCTGATTGCCTCTGAAAGCATTCAGTCCCCGCAGCTGCTGGAGATCAACGGCTGTGCCTTCAACAACAAGACCGCGGTCGGCAAGCCCGGGGACATGCACTTATTGGGTTCCCAGTACGCTGACGCTCTGATCGCCCTGACGGCTAAGAGGGCCTGTCAGCTTTTTGGCGCTGAGCACGCTAACGTGCAGGTCTATTCCGGTTCGACCGCCAACTATGCCGTTTACGCCGCCTGCCTGAAGGTGGGCGATAAGGTGCTGGCCATGAGCCCCTCTCAGGGCGGCCACGCCACCCATGGATCAAGCCGCAACTATACCTCACAGGTATATCATTTTGAGCATTACGGCGTTGATCCCGAAAGCCAGCTCATCGATTACGATGACCTGGAGAAAAAGGCAATGGAATTTCAGCCCAGGCTGATCATTGCCGGGGGAAGCACTTATTCCCAGTTCATTGACTTTGAAAGAATCAGTCATATCGCCCGGAAGGCCAACGCCTATTTCCTGGTCGACATGGCTCACTATACCGGCCTGGTCGCTGCCGGCCTGATACCTTCACCGGTACCCTGGGCGGACTTCGTCACCGGCTCGACGACCAAGACCATCTGCGGACCGCGCAGCGGTTTCATTCTCTGCAAAGAGAAATACGCCGACATGATCGACGACGGCGCTTACCCCAAAATCGTCGCCTCCCTGCACCTGCAGACCATGGCAGCGATGGCTCACGCCTTCGGCTACGCCATGACCGACGAGTTTAGACAGGTCATGAAGGCTACCGCCGACAACGCCGACTGCCTGGCCAGGGAACTTCAGAAACGCGGCTTCATCATCGTATCAGGCGGCACCAGATGCCATCTGATGGTCGTCGACATGCGCGGCAAGGGCGTCAACGGAAAAGAATTCGCCAAGATCCTGGAGACGATCAACCTGTCAGTCAACGCCGTCGACATTCCCTATGACACTTCGCCGGTAAGAAACGGCGTGCGCATCGGCTGCACCGTCGCTTCCCAGCGGGGCATGGGAAGACAGGAGATGGTGGAGATTGCCGACATCATCGCGACAGTTGCCAAAGCTCCCCATGATAAGGAAGTTCTGGACAGCTGCGCCAAAAGGGTCAGAACCCTCTGCGACCGTTTCCCGTTATATGGCCGCTTCGATAAACTGAGTAAGGAAAGGGGGGAACCGCATGCCGTTTGATGTACTTATCCAGCAGATCTGTAATGGCCTGGTACTGGGCTGCGTTTACGCGCTGGTATCCATCGGCTACACCATTACCTACGGCATCATCAGACTGATCAACTTTGCCCACAACAGCATCTTCATGCTCAGCATGTACTTCGCCATCGTCTTCGTGACCATGCTGGCGCTGCCCTGGTGGCTGGGCTTCATCATCGTGATTGCCCTGACCGCCATCATGGGCGTATTGACCGAGAAACTGGCCTATCACCGTCTGCGCAACCGCGGCGCCCCGACCAGCACCATCAAGATCGCCGCTCTGGGCGTCAGCTACCTGATCGATAACGTCGTCATCGTCATCTTCTCCGGAAGACCGAAGCAGTTCCCCACCGTGGACCTGCTGACGGACGTCTTTGAGATCGGACCGGTCAGACTGCAGAGAACGGCCATCATCGTTCCGCTGGTCGTCTTGGTCCTGTTAGTGGGACTGACCTGGTTCCTCAACCACACCAAACCCGGTCTGGCCATGCGCGCGGTCAGCCGTGACATGGAAGCCGCCCGGCTGATGGGCATTGACGTCGACAAGACCATTGCCTTCTCGTTTGCCATCGGCTCCGGTCTGGCAGCCGTCGGCGCCATCCTGTGGGGCCAGCGCTATACTTCCGTCATACCGACCGTCGGATCGATGCCGGGCATGAAATCCTTCATCGCCGCGGTCATCGGCGGCATCGGCAACATTGACGGCGCCGTCATCGGCGGCATGCTGATCGGCATGATCGAGGTCATGGTCGTGGCCTTCTTCCCGGCGCTCTCAAGCTACCGTGACGTCTTCAGTTTCTGCCTGTTATTGATCGTCTTACTGATCAAGCCTACCGGCATCATCGGCGAGAAGGTCGCCGACAAGGCTTAGGAGGTACCGGCATGGAAAAGAAAAGAAGCGCTTTTGCTGATAAGATCCTGAAAAACCGCAACACCGTACTGACGATCATTCTGCTGGCCGTCATGATGTTTGTGGTCGGCAATCTGAAGCCGTGGTTCGGCAGCTACTGGGTCCGTGTATTCAACATCTGCTGCATCTACTCGATGGTCACCATGAGCATGAACCTGGTCAACGGCTGTACCGGCATCTTCACCATGGGCTCCCCAGGCTTCATGTGCATCGGCGCCTATACCACCGCCATATTGACGATGACTCCGGAGATCAAGGACGCCGTCTATTACCTGTCTCCGATCGCTCCCTGGCTCAGGGAGATCAATACCAGTTTCCCGGTAGCATTGTTGTTGGGCGGTGTGTTTGCCGCCATCGCGGCCTTCATCATCGGCTTCCCGGTACTGAGATTATCGGGCGACTACCTGTCGATTGCGACCATGGCCTTCTCCGAGATCGCCAGAGTCATCATGCTCAACGCTCAGAGCATCACCAACGGCCCGATCGGCATCACCAAGATCAAAAACCACGTTACTGTCTGGGTAGCCTTCATGTCGCTGGCGGTGGTCTACGTCTTACTGAGACTGTTAATGAGATCCACTTACGGGCGGGCACTGAAGGCGGTCAGGGATGACCCGGTCGCCGCTGAGGCCATCGGTATCCCGCTGTTTAAGACCAAGATGACTTCCTTCATCATTTCCGGCTTCATCGCTGGCATTGCCGGAGGTCTCTTAGCCTCACTGGTCGGCACCATCGACGCCAATCAGTTCGTCTACTCCTACGTCAACCAGTTCCTGCTGATGATGATCCTGGGCGGCAACGGCTCGATGACCGGTTCCGTACTCGGCTCCTTCGTCATCACCATCGCGCTGGAAGTCTTCCGCTTCATGGATGAGCCGATCGACTTCGGCTTCTGGAAGTATCCGGGCATCGGCGGCATGAGAATGGTTCTCTTCTCCATCTCCCTGATGCTGATCGTTCTGTTCTGGGAGCACGGCATCATGGGTTCCAACGAGTTCTCCTGGGACCGCATCATTGAAAAGCTGAAGAAGCTGGTAACTTCGGTAACACGGCTGTTTAAGAGAAAAGAGGAACAGGCATGAACGTACTGGAAACCAGGCATGTAACCATGCGCTTCGGCGGCCTGACCGCCGTCGATGATCTGAACATCGTCATTGAAGAAGGCGAGATCGTTTCCCTGATCGGCCCCAACGGCGCAGGAAAGACGACCTGCTTCAACGTCATCACCGGAATCTACCAGCCTACCGAAGGCGAAGTCTACTTCTACGGCGAAAAGCTCAACGGCAAGCGGCCGGACCAGGTAGCCTCCATCGGCATCTCCCGGACCTTCCAGAACATCCGACTGTTCAAGACGATGAGCGTTCTGGACAACGTCATGTGCGCTACCCACTTCAACCGCCGCAGCGGCCTGTTCGCCAACGTGCTGCATCTGCCCAACGCGCTGAAAGAGGAAGGCGTCAGCAGGGAAAAGGCCATGCAGATCCTTCAGGAAGTCGGTCTGGCCCAGTACGCTGACTGGAAAGCCACCAGCCTGCCGTATGGCATGCAGAGACGGCTGGAGATTGCCCGGGCGCTGATCAGCGAACCGAAGCTGCTGCTTCTGGACGAGCCGGCGGCCGGCATGAACCCGAAGGAAAGCGACGAACTTGCTGACTTCATCTTCGAGATCAAGGACAAGTTCCACATCACCGTCTTTTTGATCGAGCACCACATGAAGCTGGTCATGAAGATCTCGGACCGCATCTATGTTACCCAGTACGGCAAGACGATCGCCATGGGTACTCCGGAAGAGATCAGCAACAACCCGCTGGTCATCCAGGCATATCTGGGAGAGGAGGGATAACATGCTGGAAGTAAAGAATCTGAGCGTCAGCTATGGCGGCATCAAGGCCCTCAAGTCCATCAGCATCAACGTGCCCGACAAGCAGATCGTCACCCTGATCGGCGCTAACGGCGCCGGCAAGAGCACGACTCTGCGGGCCATTGCCAAGCTGATCAAACACGACAGCGGCACCATCATCTATAACGGTGCGGACATCACGGACATCACCGCCAGAGAAACCGTCCAGAAGGGCATCACCCTGATCCCTGAAGGCCGCCACGTCTTCCCGGACATGACCGTTCTGGAAAACCTGAAGCTGGGCGCCTTCCTGCGCAGCGACAACAAGGCCATTAAGGAAGACATCGACTACATGTACGAACTCTTCCCCGTTCTTAAGGAAAGAAGCTCACAGCTGGCCGGTACCCTGTCGGGCGGTGAGCAGCAGATGCTGGCGGTATCAAGAGCTCTGATGGCCCGGCCGAAGATGCTGATGATGGATGAACCGTCACTGGGTCTGGCTCCGATGCTGGTCAAGGACATCTTCGCCATCATCGAACGGGTCAACAAGGAAGACGGACTGCCGATCCTACTGATTGAGCAGAACGCCAACTTCGCCCTGAAGGTAGCCGACTACGGCTACGTGCTGGAAACCGGAACCATTCAGCTGGAAGGCACCGGCGAACAGCTGCTGCAGAACGAAAAGGTCAAGGAACTCTATCTGGGTACCGGAGACTGAGAAAAAACATGCATTCATCCAAGGCGCCATGCGGAAACATGGCGCTTTTTCAATTTGGCAGAATCTTTAAGCAGAGAGTACTGGTTGACAATAGTTAAAATATAATTATAATATAATTATGAACGAAATCTGTTTTGAATGGGACAGTGAAAAAAGCGAAATAAACAAAAGAAAGCACGGTGTTACTTTTGAAGAAGCAATGTCTGTTTTCTATGATATTTATGCGTTGATAATTCCTGACCCAGATCATTCATTTGATGAAGAACGATTTATCATTATGGGATGCAGTTTTCGTCATAATCTTTTGGTTGTGTGCCATTGTTACAGAGACAAGGATGCAGTTATAAGAATAATCTCTGCCAGAAAGGCAACCTCAAAGGAAAGAAAATGGTATAAGGAGGAAAGAATAATGGATGAAATGAGAAATGAATATGATTTCAGTAACGCAAAGAAGAACCCATATGCAAAGAAACTGAAAAAACAGATAACGATTAATCTGGATGACAGGGTGATTGCATATTTTAAGAACGAAGCAGAAGAAACAGGCATACCCTATCAGAGTCTTATTAATCTGTACTTACTTGATTGTGTAAATGAGAACAGAAAACTGAAAATAAGCTGGTGACGAATATAAATCATGTTCTGTTGCCCAGGACCACCATCAAAACAATATAAGATACCTTAAGCATAAACATTATAAAAGTAATGGGAAACAGATATAGGATTGCGCTATAATAAATGTGTTGGAGAGTTAGCTCAGTCGGGAGAGCACTTGCGTCACATGCAAGGGGTCATGGGTTCGAACCCCATACTTTCCACCACTGTCCGTAAAGCTGCCGTAAGGCGGCTTTTTCAATGCCGAAGAAAAGGAGCCGGGCGGCTCCTGATTTTGTTTGGCTTCAGTGTCTATTTTTTCTGAATGTCCATGATGTCGACGAAGCCGGTCATCTCGAAGATCTGCTCAACGTCTTCGCTGACGTTGAGGACATGCAGCTTGTCGCTGCCGATCTTCTTGGAAAGCGCCAGGATGATGCGCAGTCCGGTTGAGGAGATGTAATGGACATCGTCGCAGTTGAGATTCACTTCCCGGCCATCCGCCTGGATCTCTTCGCAGGCTCTGCTGAGAATATCGGCTGTTGAGGTATTAACCGGACCGGAGAGGTTCAAAGTTACATTTTTGTCATCTTCCTGACGGTCGATCGTCAGGTCGGTGTTGCCTTCGATCAGACCGAAGTGGCGCAGGGCGTTTTCAATGCCGTTGTCGTCGATGTCGGTAGTGACGTAGTCGGCCTTTTCCTTGACCATGTCCTTGGCATTGCCCATGGCTACGCCGATGCCGGCGAACTGCAGCATCGGAATGTCATTCTCGCCGTCGCCGAAGGCCATCGTTTCCGCCTTGCGGAAGCCTTCCTTGTCCATGTAGCGCTGCATGCCGACGTCCTTGCCGCCGCCCTTGGCGATGATGTCGATGCCGGTGTCGTTCCAGCTGGTGATGTCACACTCGTCCAGGGTCTGCTTAAGCAGGTTCTTTTCCTTCTCGGGAATGAAGCCGAGGACCTGATAGATCTTCTCACCGTTGTAGCTGTCAACTTCCGGTATGGTTCCGTGAGTTGAGTTCTGGGTATGAATGACGGTGTCGTTGACGAAGTTGATGGCCCGGCCGTCCTCCCTGATCAGAACCAGAGGAATACGCTTGGCTTCAAACATGGAAATCAGGATCTCCATATCACCCTCTTCGATCGGCGTACCGGCGAACATCTGATAGTTCTCATCCAGACACAGCTGGCCGTTGAGGGTCAGATAGGCGTCGAAGGGAACTTCCAGAATGGGGAGCTTCAGCATCTCTTCCAGGGAACGACCGGTGGAAATGACGGTCTTGATGCCTTTCTCTCTCAGCTGTCTGAGGGCTCTGGTCGTGCTGGCCGGCACCTGACCGGTCTTGTGCGACAGCAGGGTGCCGTCAATGTCGAAAAAACAGACTTTTATCATACTCATAACCTCTTTCTTCTATGATACCACAAAGCCGTTTCCCTGCCTAACGGCACAAAAGAAAACAGCCGGATAACCGGCTGTCTAATGGAAGTAGTGTCTGATCAGAACGTCGCCGACGATCATCAGGACGTAAAGAACGATGAAGGCGATGTAGGAGAAGGACTGCGGGATCAGCTTGAACGGCTTGCCGAAATCCTTCCACCGCAGTTTCCTGAACAGGACGATGAACATTATCGCTAAGAAGACAGCGGTGATGACGTAGATGAGCGTTTCGCTGATCTCAATGGGGTAGTAAGCGGAAACGGTGGACAGGGTATTGTTGGCGATGTGCAGAAGCACGGTCGGGACGATGGAATCGTAATGCCAGGCGATCAGACCGAAGGCCAGACCGATGAACATCGCCGGAACGCTCTGCAGCCAGGTTCCGTGGAACAGGCCGAAGGCCAGGGCGGAAAGCAGCACGTAGCACCAGCGGCCGTAAGGCTTCATGAGCTTGCGGATCCAGTAGCGGAAGACGAGTTCTTCCATGATGGGAGCTCCCAGGCAGGCGTAGATGATGCCGGAAAGACCTATGGCACCTTCTTCGGTCTCATAGGCAACTTCGGGAACCAGACTCCACAGCTGCCAGCAGCACAGTCCGTAGACGAAGGTGCCCAGGCAGACGGGAATCAGGGAGAGCAGCTTCTCCTTCCTGATGGTCTCCCGCTGATAGATGCGGTCGATGTACTTGCGGAAAAAGATGCGGTAACAGAGGTAGTAGCCCAGGATCATGCTGCCGTAGAGAACTCCGGAGGAGAAGATGTCCTGCAGGATCTCATTTTCGAAGATGAACCGACCGGCAATGGAAATGCCGGAAGTAGCCATGTTCAGGGCGTTCATGATGACCATGACGCACAGCACATAGCCGGCCACGCAGCGGAAGGGCTTGTAGTATTCTCTCTGTTCAGGTGTTTCTTTTCTAACCATGAGTTTCACCTACCTTACCCGGAAGGCCTTCGGGGCCCTCTTCATTACCAGACAGTACATGACGGCTGAGATGACGGCCAGTAAGACCGTTATCACCGCCATGATCGGCAGACTGATGGGAATGTGAATTTCCATCAGGATGTAACAGACAGCGTAGACGACACCGTCAATGACCGGATAGGACTTGTTGACAACGGTACCGTCAAAGGAATACGGCTGCAGCAGGTAGTAGCCGGTGATGTTGTAGAAGCAGTAGAAGACGGCCAGTGCCAGCGGCAGCATGAAGCAGACGATGACCTTGCCGGCCTGGATGTTTTCGCCATAGAGAAGCATGCTTCCGGAAAGGCCCAGCGACAGGATGGCGCCGATGACCAGATTCTGCAGCATGATGGTGCGTAAGCGCATGTGCAGGTTGGCCATGATGGCTTCCCTGGTACGGTAGAAGTTGTAGTTGATCAGATAGCGGTCCAGCTGGAAGAAACACAGCTGGGTGAACTGCTTGGCTGAGCGCGAGGTAAAGCAGTACATTAAGAAGAACATCCCCGGCAGCATCTCGAAGATGTACTGATCATCCACGTAGAATTCCAGAATGTCGGTAAACAGCGCCGTATTGGGAAGCAAGAGCAGCGCTCCGGCTACCAGCAGGCTCAGCACTACCATGATGATGAAGCTGGAATAGATGTTGCGGCGGTAGCGGGAGGTAAACAGGCTGTAAAGGTAGCGGAAGCCGGTCTTGCTGGTGCTGACTTCCCTGGCCTTAAGCTTCTTGTTAATGGAACTGTAGTCGACTCCGTCGATGACCAGCTGCTTGTTCTTGCCGTTGATGGTCAGCTGCAGCAGGTTGTACTTGAACAGCAGTTTGTATTTGTCGAAGTTGTACATGTAGATCCAGGCGCCAACAGCTCCGATGACTATCAGGATACCGGCCAGTTCAACGTACAGAGCCGGGATCCAGACATACAGGAAGACGCTGAGGGCGGTGATCGCAATCAGCACGGCGGCGATGATCAGCCGGCCCAGCACCCTGGTGCGCACCCACTGGCCCCGGCGTTCGCCGATCAGCAGGTCAACGGCCTGCATGACGTAGGTCACGCCCAGCCGCAGCGCCATCCAGTAGAATGCCCTTAGAACATTGATTTCCAGCAGCGCGGCCAGAAAGACGCCGGCCAGAGCGGACATGATGCCCTGCTCGATCAGATACTGCCTGAGCAGATAGCGGCCGTAGTCCTTCGGTTCGACCTTCATCAGGATGATCATGTCATAGTCTTCCTCATTGAACAGGAAGATGCCGGAAAACAGCTCGCGGGCAAAGGCCAGAAGCAGGAAGGCGGACAGGAAACGGTCAGCCTGATGGCTGCAGACAATGGTCAGAAACAGTAAATAGAAGATCTTGCGGCTGAAGCGGATCAGGTAATTGAGAATGATCAGGGTCAGGCCGATGCCTTCCTTGGCAATGTATTCTTCCGGCAGGTCGTCGTAGAAGAAATGCTTGAAGATGAAACTGTGCGACAGGAAATAGAAGAAGGAGTTGGCCTTCTTGGCCGAGCGGATGTCGGAGATACGCCGGCGCAGCTGACGGTTATTCACCCTTGAGGATCTCCACGATCTTTTCTTCGAATTCCGGCGTATGGATGATGTCGTTGTCGACCAGTTCCAGCTTGCCGCTGTTGATGACCACGATCTCGTCGCACAGAGAGGTGGCCAGTTCCAGGATGTGAGTGGAGAAGATGATGACGTGATCGCCCTTGAGTTCCTTGAGCATCTGCTTGATCTCGGCGGCCACGATGACATCCAGTGAAGTCAGCGGCTCGTCAAGCAGCAGCACCTTCGGCTTGGCGATCAGGTACATCAGGATCTGCAGCTTGTGCTTCATGCCCATGGAGAAGTCCTTGATCAGCTTGTGGCGGCTCTTTTCGTCGATGGCGATCAGGTCAAAGTATTCATCGATCGTGCGCTCGGGCACGATGCCGTTGATCTCTATGAAGGTCTTGATGAATTCCCAGGCGGTCAGAAACTCCGGCAGCATCGGGTCGGTCAGCACCAGACCCAAATTGTGGGAATCAAGTTCCTCCCGGCTGCCGTCATCGTGTTCGATGTAGGCCTGACCCTGCTGATAGTCGATCAGACCGTCGATGCAGTTGAAAAGCGTGGTCTTGCCGGAGCCGTTGCGGCCCAGTAAGCCGTACATCCTTCCCTGCTCAAAGCTGAAGGACAGATCGTCCAGCACCAGGGTGCTGCCATAGCTCTTAGTCAGATTCTCGATAACCAGTTTCATGAATTCATCCTCCTTGTCCCCCGGGGACAGGTAACTGACAGCCGGCGTCACCGGCCATCTTATCCATTATAGCACAGCCCTCCGCCGCCGCTCTTAAAACTGGGGCGGTTTTATGATACGATAAAGGAAAGAAACATTCCGGAAGGGAACGGCAAATGAAATATGTATTCGTGATCAATCCGGCAGCCGGCAGGGAAAACTCCGAAGACGGCCTGCTGGAACAGCTGAAGAAAAGAAAAGGCCTCGACTATGAGGTCTACTATACCAAGGCGCCTCATGACGCCGTCGACTTCATCATCAACACCTGCGGACAGCGGCCTGAGGAGCAGTTCTGTTTCATCGGCGCCGGCGGCGACGGCACGCTCAACGAGATCGTCAACGGCGTGGCCCGCTGCTCAAACGCCTGTTTCGGCTGCTGGCCCTGCGGTTCGGGCAACGACTTCATCAAGTACTACGGTGACGTGGACAACGCTGCCAATCTGGACAACCTGCTTAACGGTCATCTTCAGGCCATCGACCTGATGCTGATCAACGGGGAAACCTATTCGATGAACGTCATCGATACCGGCTTTGACTGCGTGGCCATTGAGAACATGGAAAAGGTCAGAAGAAAACCCATCATCGGCGGACGCAATTCCTACACCACCGGAATCATCGTGGCCGTACTGGCCGGACGCCATCATAAGGGCACCGTCAGCGTCGACGGCGAGATCATCAACCCCAAAGGAAAGTTCATGCTGGCAACGGTCGCCAACGGCTCCCACATCGGCGGGGGCTACAAGGCGGCGCCGCGGGCGGTAGCTGACGACGGGCTGATGGATGTATGCCTGGCCACTCCCATCAGCATCCCCCGGCTGGCTTCGCTGATCGGCTACTACCGCAAGGGCGAGCATCTGGACAACGAGAAGTTCAACGATTTCCTGGTTTACCGCCAGGGCCGCAAAGTTGAAATTGAAGCCGAAAAGCCGTTCTACATCGCGGCGGACGGCGAGATGATGAAGGATTCCCGCTTCACCATCGAGATCGTTGACAGGAAGATCAGCTTCCTGGTGCCCTCCGGCAGCCAGAGGGCATAAGAAAAGGTTCAGAAACTGAACCTGTAAGTTAAGTCATTACGGCACGCTCAGCGTGCTTTTTTTCCTACCAGTCGACGGCGATGTCGAGCTGATAGACGTTGCGGTGGGCGAAGGCGCCGGTGTCGCAGACGATGCCCATGCCCAGCGAGGTCAGCACCAGGGTCCCCCGGGGCCTGATCTCCAGGTTGGCGGCGACCATGATGTAGTCGCCCAGCATCTTGCAGCCGTCTTCCCTGATCCAGTAGGGATCGTTGTTGCCCATTCTCCGCATGATCCTGATGACGCCGTCCATCTTGAGATTGTAGTAGGTCTCCTTGCCGCTGGGACCGTTGACCGTGCCTCTCTTCTTGGTGAGCTTTTCACCCTTGTAGGCCGGATTGCGGTAGTTGGAAGCAGACCTGATGGACACCTTATAGGAAAGGCTTTCGGTATTGCCCTGACGGTCCATGGCTTCGACGGTCACCTGATAGGTTCCCACCTTCATGCTGTTGACCTGGGAAGAAAGGGTATAGGTTCCCGGCATCAGCTTCTCGCTCAGGGTCAGGCTGCCGTCCACGTCATCGCTTACCGAGACGATGTTGGCGGACGGGTCGAACTCGCCGCCGGCGATCATGCTGACGGTTTCGTTCTTGAGTGAGATTACCGGCGCGGTGGCGTCGATGACACTGACGGTCACGCTGCCGCTGGCTGAACAGGTCTGGCCGTACTCGTCAGTTGAGCTGACGGTCACATTGACGACATGCTCGCCCAGCTGCGTCAGATCGATCTGCGCCAGGTCGAAGGAAAGCTCGTCACCGCCGTAGTCTTCCACCAGCTGCCGGCAGTCCCAGCTGCCTTCGCCATAGAGCAGTTGCTGCGGCTCTTCCGAAAGCTTCAGAAAGACCCGCTGCTGCAGCTCGGTGAGGCTTTCGGCCATCAGTCTGGCAGTGTGATAGTGATTGTAGACGACTAAACCGCAGACCAGGTTGGCTGCCGTCAGGATCCAAATCAGAACTTTCTTCATGTCATGTCCTTCCTGTTTGAATATTATATAACAGAAACTCGAACAAAGACAAATGCTTTGAAGGCATAGGCTTAGGGAAAAGCGCCGTGTTTATGGTAAAATAACAGCGAGGTAAGAAATATGAAGAAGATTTTCGCGTTATTGCTGGCCCTGGCGTTCGTGCTGCCGGGCTGCTCAGCCAAGAGTTCACTGAAGGAATATGATACCGGTCTGGGCCTTTTGCTTTATCTGCCCAGCGGCTTTGAGGCATTTGAGGACGACCGCTTCCCCTATGCCACGTCCAATGAGAACCATGTCTCTACCGACGCCGCTCAGATCGTCGTTTATGTCGAATATGAAAGCAACGACACCCTGCACGTTCTGGGTTACGAGTACCGGGATGTCAAGGAATACGGCGATGACATCAGTTCTGATGATGAGATCCAGACTTCCGCCGGCATGGTCGGTGACCGCTACGTCTTTGACACTGTCAAGGATGACATCTACTACAAGATCGTCTGCCTGCCGGGAAATGACGGCTATTACATCGTCAGCATGCTGTGCTTCAGCGATTCCAAACAGCTGCCTTCCCGCTTCGATGAATTCGCAGCCGCCATCAAGGTCACCGATGTCGCTTCGACCCCGGACTACAAGACCTTTGACAACGGCATGTTCACCATCGATCTGCCCGACTGCATGACTGAGGATGACGAATACATCTCCTACTACTCCAACTGCGCGTCAATTGGCTTCGACCACTACACCGCAGAGGTATTTAAGGAAAACGGCTTTGAGTGCCCCGCCACCGAAATCGAAGCACTGGAAATGGTCAGATCGACCGATGAAGGCGCTGAGGAGATCCGCAGTGACGGTGATCTTCACTACTACATCTACCGCAACGCTGAGGAAGAAATCAGTTACGTGATGACGCTGCTGAAGGCTTCCGACGGTTATCTGTACTGTGAAGGCATTCTCTACACGGACATGGAAGATCTGCTGCTTCCGGCTTTTGTCAGATGGTTCAAATCCATCAAGGTCAATTTCTAGAACAGAAGAAAACGAGAAGATGACCGGCGCCACAGACGCCGGTTTTCTGTCACCGGAAAACCGCGGAAAAACCTGTGATAAAAGGTGTTTTTTCCTGTTGACAGGGGCACCCCTCTTCCGTAAAATAGTAGTTGGCACTTTATGCCAAAGGTAGCCCCGGAAACTACATTTGGTTAGGAGGAAAAGTTAAGACATGCGTCAGACAACGATGTTAAAACCAGCAGAAGTTAAACGTACGTGGTATGTCGTCGATGGAACAGGTAAGACATTGGGCCGCTTATCATCCGTTGTTGCATCCGTTCTCAAAGGCAAGAACAAACCAGAGTACACCCCGAATGTTGATTGTGGAGACTATGTTATTGTCATCAACGCCGACAAGATCGTCGTTACCGGCAACAAACTGGAAACCAAGAACTACTATCATCATTCACAGTATCCGGGTGGATTACGCGTAAGATCAATGCGTACCATGAAGGATAAATACACCGTCGAATGGGTTGAAAAGTCCATCCACGGCATGTTACCCCACACTAAGTTAGGTAACGTACAGCGTAAGCATTTATTTGTTTACAAAGGTGCCGAACATCCGCATCAGGCTCAGCAGCCGGTTGAGCTGAAGATTGAAGACTAGGAGGATCAGTCATGCCAGCAAAGAAAAAAGAAGTAGTCAGATACCAAGGCACTGGTCGCAGAAAGACTTCAGTTGCGAGAGCCTACCTCACTGCGGGAAAGGGCGATATCAAGGTCAACGGTAAGACGTTGGACGAATATCTGCCGCAGGAAACCTTAAGAATGGTCGTTAGAGCACCGTTCGAGGTTACCGAGACCGTCGGTCAGTACGATGTAAACATCAACGTTTACGGCGGTGGATATACTGGCCAGGCCGGAGCCATGAGACATGCCATCTCAAGAGCACTGTTAGGTGTTGTTGATGATTACCGTCCGAAGCTGAAGGCTGCAGGATTCCTCACCAGAGATTCCCGCGCCAAGGAAAGAAAGAAGTACGGCTTAAAGGCAGCCAGAAGGGCTCCGCAGTTCTCAAAGCGTTAATCTGTATCCAAACAAGATTACGGAAAAGGTCCATTTTGGGCCTTTTTTCGTGTTTTTTGACGCATTATGATGGCTGATTTACCTCAGAAAATCAATTTGTATGTAGCATATATGTAGCACGTATGTAGCAAAATTCTCACCTTAACAGTGAACCGGCCGAAAAAAAGAATGTGCATCGAGAACTTTTGACATCGCAAGGAACAATAGAACGCTGGCAATTTGTCCGACGGTGCCCATTTATCTTTCAGCACAGAAAAAACGCATGGTGAACAGCAAGCAGATCTCTATTATTCCTGCATGTTAAGACTCTGATTAGCAGGGATTCTGGTCCAAATGAAGAAGAAGATCCAGGCCCCTCCGGTTACGCAAGCCAGCCAGATGGGCAGATTGACATACCAGCCAAACCGTTCCGCGATGTCCTTGAAGACGATGATCGTGGTGTTGGCCGGCCCCAGGAAGAACATGTTGATGGTACCCTCGGAGACCCTGAAAAAGGCCAGGTTAATGATGAAAGCGATGGCGGCCAGGATCATGAACATGATGAAGGAGTTT
>JAFRZA010000047.1 GCA_017442805.1 Erysipelotrichaceae bacterium | reverse complement strand
GCCCCGGCGCCGAAGGTGCTGTTCATGGACGAACCGCTGTCCAACCTGGACGCCAAGCTGCGTCTGGAAATGAGATCCGAACTGCAGAGACTGCATCTGGAAACCGGTTCAACGTTCGTCTACGTTACCCATGACCAGATGGAAGCCATGACCCTGGCTACCAGGATCTGTCTGATCGACAACGGCGTTCTGCAGCAGTACGATGCACCGCTGGACGTCTACAATAAGCCCAATAACCTGTTTGTCGCTGACTTCGTCGGCAACCCGGCCATCAACTTCATTGAGGCCAAGGGTACTCAGAACAGCAAGGGCGAGCTGGAATTGACCATCTTCGATGACAAGCAGGTCACCTTCAAGTTCAATGAAGACCTTAGCGTAGCTGAATGGTACAAGGCTGAGCGCAAGGCTGAAAAGGAAGCCCAGAAGCTTCAGGAAGAAAAGGCTGCTCAGAAGAACTACGTCGAAAAGGGCAACAAGGATACCGTCTTCAAGTATCATCTGGCCCTGGTTGACGAAGAGGAAGACTATGGTGATGAAGTGGTTCTGACTGACGAAGACTTCGTCCTGGGTGTCAGACCGGAATTCATTGAAATCAATCCCAAGGGCAAGTTGAACGGCGAGATCTACTCATCCATGCCCACCGGCATGGAAACCACCGTACGCGTGGCAGTCGGTAACTACATCCTTACCGGCGTCATGTTCGGCGGTGTCGCCTACAAGCTGGGCGAAAAGGCCAATGTCGACTTCAAGGGAAACGAAGTCATTCTGTTCTCCAGAAGCACCGGCAAGATCATCGGCTTAGGCTCACTGAGCGTTAAGTAAGTTCATGACAAAAGAGAACCGGGAATTTCCCGGTTTTTCTTTGGCTTAAGTGTTGTCTCTTATGAATATCAGCTTTCCGTCCTTTTCTTCCTTCAGGACAAAGCCGTTTCGCTTCAGTACGTTCTGAGATCTGATGTTGTCCATGGTGGTATCGGCAATCACTTCGCTGATGCCGTTTTCCCCGCCGTACCGCAGCATGGCTTTCAGGGCTTCGCTCATGTATCCCTTTCCCCAGTAGACCGGGTTCATTCCATAGCCGATCTCACTGACGCCGTTGAGGGGAAGAGACTTGAAGTAAATCGTGCCGATGACCGTCCTGGTATCTCTGATGACGATCAGCTGATCAACAGCCAGAGGATATTCTTCCGGGTGAGCCAGCAGTCTATCCCGGATCTTAAGAAGATACTGCGGATGGGGATTAAGGTATTCGCCTGCGTCATTTATCAGACCGGAAACATGATTAAAACAATCATTTGACTCCAGAAGAGCATCGATGATCTCAGCATCAATGGGTATCAATATCAGTCTTTCGGTTTCCAGCAGGGTCTTCATATCATAAGTATAACCCGAATATTCGTTAGCCAAAAGAAAACATGCAGCCGGTGCATGTCTTAAGTGATCTGGTGGAGAATGCGGGATTCGAACCCGTGACCTCCTGATTGCGAACCAGGCGCTCTTCCAGCTGAGCTAATCCCCCAATAGGCACATAGATATATTAGCACTTTACGATGGTCTTGCATACAGTATTTGTTACGTTTTGTTATTGATATAAGAAGCAAACTGTGGTAATGTTTTTTTGCCTATGAAGAGCACACGAGAGACAAGCTCGATGACTGTGCAGCAACCTGAACTGACAAGGTGCTAATGCTTGAACGATGGGTGAGAACATTGTTTGAACTGCGGTCTCGTCATAGGCATGACGGGACTTTTACTTAGGCTGGAAATGAGGAAATATGAAATTATTCAGTAACGAAATCGTCTTCAGGGGACATCCCGACAAGGTCTGCGACCAGATCTCCGCTGCCATTCTGGATGAATGCCTGAGACAGGACAAAAACAGCCGTTGCGGCATTGAGACCGTGGGCGGAAAGGGCAAGATCTTCATTACCGGTGAAGTGACCACCAAGGCGCACTTCTTGGCTGAAGAGATCTGCCGGAGGGTCTTGCGGGACATCGGCTACCGCGATGACTATGAGATCATCGACAACATCGGCCGTCAGTCCACTGACATCGCCTTAGGCACCAATGATGAAGTTGCCGGTGCTGGTGACCAGGGCATGATGTTCGGCTATGCCTGCAACGACACCGAGGAACTGCTGCCGACCGCCATGGTCATTCTGCAGAAACTGGCAAGAAAGTACGATGAACTGGTACATAGCCACCCGGATTTCTATCCTGACGGCAAGGCCCAGATCACCGGCATCTATGATGATGACTTCAACATTCAATCCATCAAGGACTTTACCATTTCCTACAACAACTCGGAAGAGCATCGTGAAGAGACTGATAAGATTCTGAAGGATTACGTCACCGCTTTATGCGCTGAGCACGGTCTGGAAATCGAAAGATTCCTGATCAACCCGACGGGAAGATTCCTGATCGGCGGTTTTGAAGGCGATGCCGGTCTGACCGGAAGAAAAATCGTCGTTGACGCCTACCAGTCCTTCTCCAATGTCGGCGGTGGCTGCATGAACGGCAAGGACCCCACCAAGGTCGACCTGTCCGGCGCCTACATGGCCCGTAAGTACGCCTGCGAGATTCTCAGAAAATATGATCTGAAGTGGTGCGAGGTTCAGCTGAGCTACGCCATCGGCATCAGAAGACCGCTGGCCATCTACATCGACTCCGACAAGGGAAACCTGGTTCCTGAAGAAGAGATGTACAGCAGAGCGGAACCCAAGAACATCATTGATGAACTTCACATGAAGGAGATTAACTACGAAGAAAAGGCCAGATACGGTCATTTCACTGACTAGTTAATCAAAGAAGGCACAATGCCTTTTTTGTTTGGCTGATAAAACTACTTACAGATGTAGTATAACTATGTAAAATGTTGTATATCATCAGTTCCATTTAAGAACGTTCAAAAATGTTATAATTATAGTGACTTCAGAGGTTTGTTGTGGATAGATATATAGGTCTGATTGCAGTAGCATTGATTGTCCTTATGTTTGCGATAATCAACGTGCTGAGAGAAAAGGCATTTATGAAAAATAGCGTCAACTATTTGAAGCGGGTTGATGCCTTTTATGCTGTGTTTAAGAACGATTACATACCTAATTCCGAAATGATACGAATCAAGAAAGATTTCAATGATTTATACAAGTCATTACAAAGCGCTCGGATACCACGAAGTTTTCCGTTTAAGGAAATAATTAACAAGTTTGAAAAGGACTTCAATGATCTTGTCGGATTTGTTTATGAACACAACAAGGTATTTGTTAAAGAAGAGATTAACAGATGTTCGTCATTTTTATCTAATATTGATGGCAGATCTTTGGATCAGCAACAACGGGAAGCAGTGGTTACCGATGAAGATCATAACTTGGTGATTGCCGGTGCCGGCGCTGGGAAGACCCTGACAATTTCCGGAAAAGTGAAGTATCTTTGCCAAATCAGAAATGTTGCACCTGAAGATATTCTTTTGATTACCTACACCAGAAAAGCAGCACAGGAAATGACTGATAGAATTGGACGAACTATTAACCATGGCATTCAAGCAACAACTTTCCATAAGTTTGGTTTGGACATTTTAAAGGAATCTACGGGAAAAGTATTTGACATAAAAGATGATATTAGTCAGTTACTTGATGATTTCTTTTCCGAAAGAATAAACGAACATAAGAATGTTTTCAGTGATCTTGTTGAGTATTTTGCTTATTATCTTCAATTGCCTGCAGACCTTAAGGATTTCGAATCCTTAGGCGAAGCATACGAACACGAAAAATCGATGGATCTAGAGACTGTAAAATCAAAATATAGCGTTGCTACCTATTCAAAGAAATACGCAGATGCTAATGCTGAAAAATTGAAAACGCTTAATAAGGAGAGAGTCAAATCTCTTCAGGAAGTTCTGATAGCGAATTTTCTGTTCCTGCACGGTGTGAAATATGAGTATGAAAGACCATACCCGTATCAGGAAGACAATCAGAACCGAAGATTATATAAGCCTGACTTTTATCTTCCGGAATATGACATCTACTTGGAACACTTCGGCGTGAACAAAGAAAACAGAGTGCCACAGTATAGTGAAGTGGAAGAGGAAAAGTATATTCAGGATATGTTATGGAAGCGGGAATGTCATTTGTCCCACAAGACAAAACTTCTCGAAACATACTCTTGGTATTTTTCGGATGGAATTCTGTTGGAAAAACTGGAAGAAATGCTGCTTAACAACGGTGTATCATTTAGGGAAGTTGACCTGGAAGAACTCTTTGAATCTGTATATATGACTCAGGGAGAAAAGTACTTTTCACAGTTTAAAACGCTTTGCAGCACATTTATTAATCTGTTCAAGTCTGGCGGATACAAACTAGAAGATCTCGATGGATTGGACTATAAGAGCGAGGTTTATAAAAATAACTTTTTCAGCAAAAGATTGGCAGTGTTTAAAAACATAGTTCGTATTCTGATAGATGAATATGAAAAAGACCTAAGGCGTAACAACGCTTATGATTTCTCTGACATGATTAATCTTGCAACTGATACAGTCAACAATGGCTTCAGAGTTCATCCATATAAGTATGTTATCATTGATGAGTATCAGGACACTTCAATTGCAAGATATAGATTGGTGAAGGCTGTATTGAATCAGACTGGGGCCAGACTGTTTTGTGTAGGTGATGACTGGCAATCAATCTACCGATTTGCGGGCAGCGATATAAGTTTGTTCACTTCATTCGAAGAGTACTTCGGATATACAAAGATGATGTACATAGAAAATACCTATAGAAATTCTCAGCAGTTGATTGATGAGGCAGGAACATTCATTATGAAAAATCCGAATCAGATAAAAAAACAGCTGCATTCGAATAAAGATATTGTGTACCCAATTGTCCTTTATTATACAGCCAACATCACTGATTCCTTAAAGAAAACGATGGACATCATACTTGAAAGAGATAAAATGGGTTCTGTTCTTCTACTTGGTCGTACCAAATATGATTACGAGATTATAAAGGAGTCAGATCTGTTCTATGGGAAAAAATCTGATGAACTGCATTATCGTTTTTCTCCGGAAACTCCTGTCTCTTTCCTGACTGTACATAAGGCAAAAGGACTTGAAGCAGATAATGTTATACTATTGAACTTTAATAATTCGCTTTTAGGTTTCCCTAACAAGATCGCTGATGATCCTATGCTTGAGGTTGTATTGAGCAAGAGTGATGAATTCTTGTATGCCGAGGAAAGACGCTTATTATATGTCGCTTTAACAAGAACAAAGAACAGGGTGTATGTGCTAGTAGATGAGGCTAATCCATCTGAGTTCATTAATGATCTACAACAGTCAAATAACATTTTGTATTTAGGTAAGGAAATGACATTAAGATCTGGTGATACCCCCTGCCCAAGGTGTAAAACCGGTCATCTGGTTAAAAGGAAAAATGCACAAACCGGTCAGGAGTTTTACGGATGTACTAATTATCCAAAGTGTGATTATACAGTTCAGGCTACTAATGCTGTCAAAAACAAAACTATCTGTCCAAGATGTGGCGGGTTCCTGAAACTAAAGCCCGGAAGATTTGGAGCTTTCTATGGTTGCTCCAATTATCCTCATTGTAGATACACGAAAGAGTATACTGAAGTAAAGTGCTGCCCAAAATGCGGCAGTTCGTTGAAATTGCGAGACGGAAAATATGGCGTTTTCTGGGGGTGTTCAAATTATCCTGAATGTGATTATAAGGAAGAGTGTATAGAGTAGATGACAAATGGTTATTTTGCTTGGTTAATGATATGAAGTATTCGGAGAAACTGACCTGGAAGATCAGGTGGAAAATGAAAAACCAGAACAGCGAAATCAAACGGCAGATTGATTTCGTTCATTCGGTTGGTCAGACGTGCAATTCCGTCGGCCAGAGCGAGCTTGATCTCCAGTCTGCTGTCGCAAAATACGTTCTGCAGTCCATCGAGGACTGCTGTCTTGACAACGGCGTATCAGCAGAAGGTAGCTACCGAAGGGAATATGATGCTTCCGACAGCAACTGGTGTCTGCTCAGATGCCGGCAGCTCACCACCAAGGAAACCCGATATGACATCGAACACGTCAATAATGACAGGAAACTGAGTCTTCCCGTCATCAGTGCCGCCAACATTACCGACCACAAGCCCCGGGAACACTGCTGGTACGGAGTCTTCGTGCCTGACCGTTTCCGCCGCTTCTGTTTGGCTGAAGGCATTGACTGCCTGCGTTTCTGCTGGGTCAGAGACTTTGGCCGGTATGCCGGTGAGCAGTACTTTTCCGTATTGCCTGATCAGATGATCCCCCGCCGCCTTGAGTTCAAAGACAGCTGGAGAGGGCCGCTGGCCCGCGCCTTGAAGAAAGATGCGGTCAGACAGCTGGGAGGCATTTTGAACAGAGTGGCGGAGATTTTTACTTCTCTCGACATGGAAACAGAACCATGTTATCTGGAAGAAGACATGCCTGAAGAAGGCATCGGCTACATCTGCAGCCGGGGTCTGGAAACGACCCGTGACCTGCGTCTTTTGATCCGCAGGGACATCGCGGAAAGAATGATCAGCGAAGGCGTGCTGAGTCCTTCCTCACTTAAGCCGGTAGCGGTGCTGAAAGAGCCTTATCCCGGTAGCCGGATCATAAGGACAGTCGAAAGACCGTTCCCTGATGAGGAGACCTGCCTGCAGCGGCTGCTGGAATACGACAGGATGCTGGCGCTGAACCGGCCGCAAAGAAAGGCCACGGACAAAATCGCGCTGCAGCTGCTCAGAAGAAGAAGGGAAAACGTGCCGGAAGACTTCGGCAAGCGCATGAGCCCCCGCAGAAGGGAAGAAATCAGGAAAGAACCATACCTCAGTCTGCTTCCCTACTACGCCTTTTCCGATGGCTTCAATATCGACGAAGCCGGAGAGTTTCACTTTCTGAGCTATCAGCAGTCCCTGCAGGAAAGCGAAGCCTTCCATCGGCAGATGCTCAGACAGCAGCTGCTTGATGAAGACAAGAACGCGACCGTCATTGCCCTCTGCGCTAATGGCGACAGGGTCGTCATCAATGAAAGCGGCAGGGTCAGATGCTTTGAACAGGAAACGGCGCACTTCCTGCAGGAGTGGCCGGACGTGGCGGAGTTCATCTGCGCTATTGCGGAATCAGTTTAAGGAGGAAAGTAAAAATGAAAGACACAAAAATGGCAGTCAGAATGATCGCACTGTTGTCGATCCAGCACATGCTGGTGGATTTCATGTGCGCCTACGGGCTTTACCATGATTCCTCCATTCCCTTTGCCGGTTACGTGACCTATAACTTCCTGGCTTTCGTTCTGCAGTTTCCCTTCGGGGTACTGGCCGATCATCTGACCAGGAAGAACCGTGACCGGCTGTTAGGCAGCGTGATGATGGTCATTGCCGGAACGCTTCTGACCGTCACGGGCAGCTGGTACGCGCCGGTTCTTGCCGGATTGGGCAATGCCCTGTTTCATGTCGGCGGCGGCATTCTGGCCATTAAGGAAGATGACCGCAGCCATTTCCGGGGCCGGGCTCTGGGTGTCTTCGTGGCTCCGGGAGCCATCGGATTGTTCATGGGGATGCTGCTGAGCAGGTCTTCTGCTTATGCTGCCCTGAAGATCGCCGTTTCCCTTATCATGCTGGCGATGAGCTTACTGATCGGGGTCACCTACAGTGTCAACAGCCCCAATTACCATCCGACTGAGGGAAAGGAAGGAAAGGTCGTCCCGGTGGCCTTATGCTGCTTTGCGGTCGTGGCCTTGAGAAGCCTGGTGGGCCTGGGAATCGCCTTCCCCTGGAAGACGACCACGCTGCTGAGCGTGCTGAGCGTCATTTGCCTGGCTTCGGGAAAGACGCTGGGCGGACTGGTCGCGGCGCGCTTCGGCATGAAGAAGACCATCGTGGTATCCCTGCTGGCTTCCGCAATCTGCTATCTGCTGGGCAATAACGCGATCTTCGGTCTGCTGGCGCTGGTGCTGTTCAACATGACCATGCCGCTGACCCTGTATCTGCTGGCCAAAACCATGCCTGATCAGCCGGGAGCGGCCTTCGGCATTCTGACCGTCGCTCTGTTTGTCGGCTATCTGCCAACCGCCTACCGGTTCATCAGTCAGGTTTCTCCAGTCATTCTGGGAAGCGTCAGTTCACTTGTTTCCCTGGTCGTTCTGTTATGGGTAGTGAGGATGTGCGGTGATGATCTGGCATAACTTCGTTCTTCCGCTGGCGCTGACGATCCTGTTTGAGTGTCTCGCCTGTTATCTTTTGGGCATCAGAACACCGTCCGATCAGCTGACCGTGATCCTGGCCAATGTCATCACCAATCCGCTGCTCAATCTGATCAACTATCTGATGTTTCATTACGGCATGTCCGACGGGATGAGGAACGCGATCATCTACGCCATTCTGGAACCGCTGGTAGTGGTTGCCGAAGCCCTGATATACCGCTATAATCTAAATAAGGATGTCAATCACTGGCTGCTGTCTCTGATTGCCAACATCCTGTCAATTACAGGAGGTCTGTTATGTTTGAAAATGCTTTACTGATTCTGGCTGACGTTGTCATAGATCCGATGGAAAGAATTACCAGCAGTGACGGATTTGTCCCGGTCGTCGGAGCGGTTGCGGCCGTCGTCGTCGGCGCTGTCCTGTTTCTGCTGAAGAAGAAAAAGTAAGGATGAGGTCTTTCATGTCTGTCAGTTCATCACCGATTCTGTCTGATGCAGCCGTAAGCCCGATTGACTTGCTCGTCAGCAGCGACGGCATCATCCTGGTTATCGCTGCAGTTGTTGCCGTCGTACTCGGCGCCGTCCTGTTTCTGAAAAAGAAGAAAAAGTAAACGTTTTATTACAGGAGGAATGTCATGCTGTTAAGTGTTTTATCTGTTCTGGCTGATCTTGTACCTCTGCCGGTTGAAGAAGTTGCCGAAAGGAACCTGGTTCCGGTTGTCGGAGCAGTTGCGGCCGTTGTCATTACCGCGTTACTGTTCCTGCTGAAAAAGAAAAAGTAGGTGAGAGTACTGCCATGTCAGGAAATGTTTTGATGATACTGGCTGATCTGGCACCGTCAATTCCTTTTGATGAGGTTTATGACAAAAGCCTGATTCCCGTAACCCTGGGGGTAGGCGTTGTTGTCTTTGGCGCGATCTGGTTTTTGCTGACAAGGAGAAAGTAATTCTTTCTCTTCAAGAATACAATGAATCAGTTCAGGGAGTTCCGGCTGCTGCCGGTGCTTCTTTTCTTTCTGTCTCTTTACGTTCTTAATCTTTATATTCAGAATTTGGTATAATATAAGCAGATATCACAGACAATGTGGAGGAATAATTATGGATTACATGCAGAAATATGAACTCTGGCTGCAGAAGCTTCCGGACGGCGATCCGCTGAAGCAGCAGCTGCTTGATCTGAAAGGAAACGATAAGGAAATCAAGGAGAGGTTCTATCAGGATCTTTCCTTCGGCACCGCCGGCTTAAGGGGCAAGGTCGGAGCCGGAACCAACAACATGAACTTCTATACCGTCGGCAAGGCTACTCAGGGCATTGCAGACTACATTAAGGAGTACGGTCAGGCTGCCATGGACCGCGGCGTGGTCATCGCTCATGACCCCCGCCATTTCTCCAAAGAATTCAGCCATCTGACCGCCGGCATCCTGGCTGCCAACGGCATCAAGTCCTATGTCTTCCCTGACCTGAGGCCGACCCCGCAGCTGGCCTACATGGTCACCTATCTCAACTGCATCGCCGGCATCAACATCACCGCTTCCCACAACCCCAGGGACTACAACGGCTATAAAGCCTACTGGGAAGACGGCTGTCAGGTATCCAGCACCGTGGCTGACGGTATGACTGAAAAGATCAACGCCGTCGACCTGTTTGAGGACGTTAAGAAGTATGACTTTGACAAGGCCGTCGAAGAAGGCAAGGTAATCGTCCTGGGCCCGGAATATGACCGTGCTTACCTTGATTTGGTTGAGAGCATGGCCATTCACGGCGGCGATGAGATCGACCTGGACATTCCGCTGGTCTTCACCCCGCTCAACGGCGCTGCTTCCATTCCCTTTGCGACGATGCTTCAGGACCGCGGCTTCCGTAACTGGAAAATCGTCGAGATTCAGAAAGACCCCGATCCCAACTTCACTTCCGTCGGCTACCCCAACCCCGAAGATCCCCATGCCTTTGAGATCTCCGAGCAGGTCGGACGTGAGTTCGGCGCTGAGCTGTTAATGGCCTGCGACCCCGACGGCGACCGCTTTGCCATCGAACTTAAGAACGACGAAGGCCTCTACATCCCCCTGAACGGCAACCAGACCGGTTACCTGCTGGTCAACTACATCCTGGAAGCTCATCGGACTGCCGGGACGCTGCCGCAGAAAGGCGCGATGGTCAAGTCCATCGTCACATCGACCCTTTCCAGCGAGATCGCTAAGAGCTATGGCGTTGAGATGTTTGAATCCCTGACCGGCTTCAAGAACATCTGCGGCCGTTACCCCGGCCTGATTGAAAAAGGCTATACCATTCTCTTCGGCTATGAGGAGTCAGTCGGCTATGCCGCCTGCCCGCTGATCAGAGACAAGGACGGCATTTCCGCCGGCATGCTGGTGGCGGAAGCGGCAGCCTACTACCGCAAGCAGGGCAAGACCCTCTGGAACGTTCTTAATGAGATCTATGAGAAGTACGGCTGGTGCGCTGAATACGAGCCCAACATGATTCTGGAAGGCCTGGAAGGCGCCGCCAGAATTAAGAGAATGATGAGTCATGTCCGGGAGAACCTGCCCAAGGAAGTCGGCGGCCACAAGGTCGAAAAGGTCATTGACTATGTCAACGGATATGAAGACATTCCCGCTTCCAACGTCCTGCGTTTCTTCCTGGACGAAGGCAGCTGGTTTGCGATCAGACCTTCGGGAACCGAACCGAAGATCAAGTTCTACTTCTACACCCGCGGAGCCAGCCGCAAGGAAGCCTATGATCTCTGTTATAAGATCAAGGACGACATCTACGAACTGGTCAATTCCGTGGAATAGATCCATAAGCTGATATGAAGAAACCGGGTGAGCCTCACCCGGTTTTCATGTGGGAAAGCAAAGGATGCGTTTCAGCATCCTTGTTTTCGTGTCTGCCTTATTTGGTCGGGCCCAGATATCTGACGCACAGCATCGTGACGTCGTCAAACTGCGGCGCCTCTCTGGAGAAGTCTTCCACGGCGTTCCAGACGCGGTCGATGATCTGACGGCAGTCATCGTCCGGATTTTCGTTGATGACTTCTTCCAGTTTTTCCATACCGAACATCTGCTGATCCGGATCATGGGTTTCCGGAACGCCGTCGGTATAGACGAAGATGGTGTCGCCCGGCTGAAGCTGCAGGGTGTATTCCTGATAGCTCATGTCACGCAGGCCGCCGATGATGAAGCCGTGCTTGTCCTTGATCATCTCGAACCTGTCGCCGCGGCGGATGAACGGGTATTCGTGGCCGGCGTTGGCGCAGGTCAGAATGCCGGTGCTGATCTCCAGAATGCCGATCCAGGCAGTGATGAACATCTCAGCCTCGTTGTTGTTGCACAGGGCTTCGTTGGTCAGGGTCAGGATCTCGCCGGGAGACTTGCCCAGCATGGCGCAGTTCTGCAGGATGGTCTTGGAGATCATCATGAACAATGCGGCGGGGATGCCCTTGCCGCTGACGTCGGCGATCACCAGGGCCAGATGGTCCTCGTCAATGAGGAAGAGGTCATAGAAGTCGCCGCCGATCTCCCGGGCCGGGTTCATCAGGGCGTAGATGTCAAATTCGTTTCTCTCCGGATAGGGCGGGAAGATGCACGGCAGCATCGATGTCTGGATCTGCCTGGCCAGGGAAAGCTCGGTAACGATCCTCTCCTTGTCGGCAGTGATCTTCTGGATGTCGTCAATGTAGGTCTTCATCCTTTCCGTCAGGGACTGGAAGGAGGTGGCCAGCTGCTGGATCTCGTCGCCGGTATCCAGGTCCCACTTGAAGTCCAGGTTGTCTCCCTGAACGGCGGAAACCTCTTCGGTCAGCTTCTGGATCGGCTCAACGATGCGGCTGGACAGTCTCATTGAGATGGCGATCGCGCCGATGACCGCCGCCCCCAATAACATGGCCATGATGGCGATGGTGTCAAGCAGGCGGTTGCGGGCTTCAATGCCGGCCTTCTCCCTGATTTCGCTGAGGCTTTCGGTCATCTGCGTGGTCGGTGACTCGACGGTCGCCTTGGGAACGATGATGAAGAAGGCCCAACCCACGGTGTCCATCTTGGCGTAGGCCACATAGTTCATGACGCCGTCGATCTCCACGGTCTGCACGCCACTTTCGCCTTTCATGGTCTTGGCGGCGACGACCAGCAGAGCTTCGTTGAGCGTGCTGCCGGCGCCGGCTTCGGCGATGGTGGTCAGGGTACCCTGAGTAAAGGTGGAAAAGAGCACCTCGCGGTTCTGGTTTATGATGATGGCGTTGCCGTAGCTGTTGAGGTCAGCACTCTGAATGATGTCTTCGATGCGGTCGAGGTACATGCCGGCTCCGGAAACGGCGATGACTTCATCGCCCCGGAAGACCGGTACGCCACACATGATGCCCAAGCGATCGGAATGGGCGTCCTTGGTGACTTCAGTGAAGTAGGGCTGCCGGGTACTTACGGCTCCCTGGTACCAGGGCCTCTGACGGGCTTCCAGGGGCATCAGACTGCCGGTGGCGTCGAACTTGCTGGCGGAGATGTAGTCAGCCTGAACCATGAAGCCGGAAGCGGTGGCGATGTAGTTGGAGGCCATGGAATCAAGATTGGTGTTGATGGCCATCAGGGTATCCTGAATGTTGCCGATCAGCCGGATTTCCTTCTTGACAGCGGCGTTATTGCGGTCGACACCGGGAGCCAGCAGCAGCTGGATGGCCAGACTGCCGTCTTTGGCGGCGTCAGGCAGCGGAACGTTCCGGGCCGGGTAATCGGAAGGATGATCGTAGATCTGCTGGGCAACGTCGGCAGCGGTGGTGACGGCCTGCAGGAAATCCCGGAAAACCTCGTCAACCAGCTGTGACTTGTCCTTTACCAGTTCCAGCATGTTGACGGCCGTGACCGTCTTCATGGAATTGGAAGAGATCTCCTCGGAGATCTCGCTCATCTGCTCGTTGGCCTTAAGCAGGCCCCGGGAAACGCTCGTCACGGACAGCGCCGTGAAAACGCCCGCGACTAACAGCGTGCCGACCACGGCGGTGATCATCATCCGGGATATCTTTTTCCTCAGTGAATTTGTGTTTTTATTATCCTGATTCATCGGACCGCTTCTCCTTCTTCATCCGCTAAATGCCCATATATGTTTAGTTTATTATACCATAAATGAAACAGCCGATTTTGCTTAACAGAAAAGCACGTCATCGGTTATAATGAAGCCGGAAGACGTGCACTGCGTCTGTTACCTTCCTTTTAGGTTTCCGGGGCTGTTTCGGCCCCGGGTATTCAGGTAACACCTAGTCTTCGCCGGGCCTGACGTTTTTATGTCCCAAAGGTGTTCGAATCACCGAGCCAAGCCTCCTTTTAACAATGGAAAATCGGGACATGAAAGCAAGCTTGAACGCAGTCGGGCTCATTTTTTGACTTAAGACGCTCATCCGGGTCAGAAACATAGAATGGAGGTTATGAACATGTCTCAGTATCGTAAGAATCTTCTGGAACAGCTCCGGCTGGCGGTTTATGAGAAACCGGGTCATAAGCTGACTGACGAAAGGCTGCAGAAAGCCGTTACCGTCAACGCCGAACTGCAGAATCTCGGCTACAGTCTCAGCGCTCAGGGCATTGCCCAGCTGGCCGGCTCGGACTCTCTGGAGAGTTTTTATGCCGGTTTCCGTGATCTGATCCCCGATGTTTCCGCCAAGCCGATGTACCCTGACTTTCCCAGCCAGGTAATGAACATGGATGAAGCCCAGTTCCGCTTCCATCAGCTTACTCACTACCTGAGCACCTACGGCGTCGAGCAGCTGGCCGGATTTTTCGGACAGGATTACGAAGTAAAGAAAGGCTGGATGCCTCAGGTGGAAGATACGGAGAAAACCGAAAGCGATGATGCCCTGCTGAAGGCAAAGACCATTGAGCTGATCGCTTATGAAGACGCTTACCGTCTTCCGGTTGAAAGACTGCTGAAGAAGGCCGAAAGGCTGACCGCTCAGGAACTGGAAATCATCCGCGAAGCGCTGCCGCAGCTTGACGCTGCCGCTCTGGAATATGACATTCCCTTCAAGCAGAACATGATGCCGGTCTTTTATGAACTCTTCCAGCTGAAAAACAATGAAGCCTTTCAAAAGGCCGCTTCATCCCTCTGCCAGCATACCGGCGACGTGCTGAAGTGCCTGGACTATGTCCTTACCCATAACAATTATCACTTTACCTCAGCTCAGAAGAACCGCCTGGTCAGTCTGATCGAAAGCTACCCGGTGGACGACTGGAAAGCCAACGTCATTCTGAGCAACAAGAAAGCCAGAAGGACCGTCAAGGTTCTGGAATACCTTTCCTATAACCGCTTCTCCCGCTCCGAAGGCCATAAGGAAGTCGTCAGAGCGCTGCGTAACGGTGAACTGACTTCCTGGGAAGGCCAGGTCAAGGCGATGCTCGCCAAAGGCCAGGAAGGCGTCCTGGATTTCATCGCTCAGCGTCCGGGCATGTTATTACGGTGGACCAACTGGCTCTTAAGCCTCGGTCTGGATCAGAAGGACATCCGGGAAAGACTGCTGGAAAGAGCCGGAGAACTTTCCACCCGCACCCTGATTTTCGCGGCTACCCAGATGGGCAGAAGCGTCGAGAAACTGAAGACCTATGAGGTGCTCCGGGATGTTCTGGCCCGCAAACTGGAGACGCTGGAAACACCGCTGGCCGGAAAGAAGGTCTTCGTTGACGAAGGCCGTCTGGATCTGGGGCATTCGATGCTGCTGGCCAAGGGAGATGAAGCCGGCTATGTCCGCAACGGTTTGGCCTATCGGATTCCCGAAGGCGTTGACTACATCCGTTTCTTCGTCTACTGGAATGACAGAAACAGAGTAGACCTGGACCTGCACGCTTCCGGCACCACGAAAGACCATCAGGTCCTGGAAATCGGCTGGAACGCTGATTTCAAGAATGGCATCTGTGTTCACAGCGGCGACATCACTCACAGCGATGCCGCTGAATACATCGATCTGAAACTGAACTCCAAAATCAGCGAGATTCAGTTCAACATCAACCTGTTCACCGGCCGTGATACCTTTGACCAGATTGACAAGTGCTTTATCGGCTTAATGGCTGTTAAGAAGATCGGCACCAGAGTCAGGCTCTACGACCCCAAGAACTGTTTCTTCTATAATGACATCCGCACGAAGACCAGAACCATCAATTACGGCTATGTCAATGCGCCAAAGCGCTATCTGTGTCTGGACGGCACTCAGAGCGAGCGCCAGTGGCTGGATGGCGCCTATTCGGTCAGGAATCATACCACTTCACTGCTGAACCTGGAAAGTTATCTGGAGATGCTGCTGAAAGCCCAGGGAGCTGAAAGGGTACAGAGCCGGGAAGAGTGCGACGTGGTGCTGGTCATGGAGAAACCGGAAGGCGAAAACGAGATCAGCCTGATCGACAATGACTTCTTCATTGAGAAGTAGAAAGCATACATCATGACTCTTCATGATCTTACCCTGCCGATCAGCCGCGATGATCTGATCAGCCCCGCCGGACAGGAGAAACTGCGAATCAACGGTCATTTCGGTACCCACTTTGACGTCATGGACAAAAGCTTTCCGATCGAATATGTGGAAAGGGAAGCAGTCATCTTCGACGTGCCGGCGGTAACAGATCGCGACATTGACGAAAGCGACATCGACCTTTCCCTGGTCAGGGAGGGAATGTTTGTCGGCTTTGCGACCGGCTTCATCGAGCAGGCCGGTTACGGCTGTGAGCAATACCGTCATGAGCATCCCCGGATTTCCGTCAGCCTGATGGAAAAACTGGTGGAACGCGGTGTTTCACTGATTGGTCTGGACTTTGCCGGAGCAAGAAGGCACGGTGAGCATACACCGATGGATCAGTACTGCGCTGATCACGGAACCTTCATCATTGAAAACCTCTGTAATCTTAAGGAGGTTGCCGGCAAGAAGGGAACGGTTTATACTTTTCCGCTGAACTGCCGGGGATTAAGCGGACTGCCCTGCCGGGTGATCATGAAAACCGAATAGCAGCGAGGGGCAGCCTTATGATGACGGTAGCAATCTTCTGTTCATTAACGGTACCTATCGGAATACCGGTGATTCCATCGGCGCGCTGATGCATGATTTTTCCGGCATCAACAGATTGAAACTGTCTTCAAAATGCCCGTGTGACACAGGAAAAGGGACCTTTACGGTCCCTTTGGTCTTGTAATGGATTACAGTGTTATTTCTTTTCCAGCAGTTCCTTGATTTCCGTCAGCAGCTTGGCTTCAGCGGAAAGCTCGGGTTCCTTGGGTTCTTCGGGTTCTTCGGCCGGCTTCTTCTTCAGGGAAGTGAAGAACTTGACGAAGGCGAAGATGCAGACAGCCATGATCAGGAAGTCCACGACATTCTGCATGAAGACGCCCCAGGTAACGCTGATGGTCGTCTCACCGACGGTAACGTCAGTTGACAGGCCGGAAAGGTCGATGTTTCCCAGTAACAGGGAGAGCAGCGGTGTGAGGATGTCATTTACCAGAGAGGTGACGATCTTACCGAAGGCGCCGCCGATCATGGTACCAACAGCCATATCCAGAACATTGCCCTGAATGGCAAATTCCTTGAATTCATTGAACAGTTTTTTCATATTATTATCCTCCGTTTCTATTTTAGCACAAAGCCGGCAGGGTTAGGTATGGTATAATGAAGGCGGTGATAAACATGTTCAAAGCAGTAATTTGGGACCTGGACGGCACCCTGCTGTATACCCTTGAGGATCTGCAGGACGCCAGCAATCATGCCCTGATCAAAAACGGCTATCAGCCCATTAACAGGGAACAGACACGTCAGCGCATCGGCAACGGCATCGGCCGTCTTTTCGCGCTCTCGGTTCCTGCGGGCGCCGACAATGAGAAGCTGCCGCAGATCCGCCGGGACTTCAGCGAATACTACCTGCCCCACTGCATGGATAAGACCGTGCCCTATGAAGGCATCGTCGAACTGGTCAGGCAGCTGAAGGAAAGCGGCGTGAAAAACGCCATCGTAACCAACAAGATCCACAGCGCCGTCGGGCGCATCAGTGAGCACTATTTCGGCAATATGATGGACGTGGGACTGGGTGAACGGGAAAACGTCAAGAGGAAACCTGACCCCCAGAGCGTCCTTGAAGCGCTGCAGTTATTGAATGTCAGACCTGAAGACGCCGTCTATGTCGGCGATTCCGAAGTCGACGTCGCCACGGCCCGTAACGCCGGAGTGACCTCCGTCGCCGTCAGCTGGGGCTACCGCGACCGCGAAGTGCTGGAAGCCTGTCAGCCGGATTTTATCGCTGACAACGCTGAAGAACTGAGGAGGTTTCTGTTATGCCGCTGACCATCGTTCAGGGTGACATCACCAGACAGAAGACCGACGCCATCGTCAACGCCGCCAACAGCGCCCTGCAGGCCGGCGGCGGGGTATGCGGCGCCATTTTCGCGGCGGCCGGCTATGAAAGACTGCAGAGCCTGTGCGATGAGATCGGTGTCTGCCCGACCGGACAGGCCGTCTATACCGACGGACTGGATCTCTGCCGCTACATCATTCACACTGTCGGACCGGTGTATCAGGACGGCCGTCACCACGAAGAAGAATATCTTTACTCAGCCTACCGCAGCGCGCTGAAGATCGCGGATCAGCTGCAGCTGGAAAGCGTCGCCTTCCCGCTGATCTCTTCAGGCATCTACGGCTATCCCCGGGATGAAGCCTTCCGCGTCGCGGTTGAGGCCATCGGCGACTATCTGCTTAACAGCGATCTGGACGTCCGGCTGGTCATCTACGACGATCCTTCCGGTTATCTGAAGGACCGTCAGAAGGAAATAAGAGAACAAACGGTTTTCAGCCCTCCGGTCAGCGGATCCGCCCGCCGGAAGATGGCCCAGAGCCATGAGAGCCTGCTTGGCTTTTTGAAGAAAGAGTACGGCGAGTCTGCCGGATACTTTGATGAAGAACCGGAAGAGGAACCGCTGTCCTTCCTTACTGACGGCAGCGTGCTGTCCGCCTTCGGCTCAGCCCCTGTCGGCATTGTTCCTGACGGTGCTGCTGCTCAGACGCCTGATTTCCGGGTAACGGCCGACAGCTTTACTACCGCCCTGCTGAAGATCATCGATGAGAAGGAAATGCTGGACCCGGACGTCTACCGCCGGGCCAACCTCGACCGCAAGCTGTTCTCCAAGATCCGCTCCGACGAGCACTACCAGCCTTCCCGCAATACCGCCATTGCCCTGACCATCGCTCTGAGACTGAGTCTGGAGGAGGCCAATGAACTGCTGGAGAAAGCCGGTTACCGCATCGGTCATTCCAACCTGGCGGATGAGATCATCAGGCACTGCTTCCTCAACCACATCTACAACATCCACGAGGTCAACGAACTGCTGTTCGTCAACGGTCAGAAGACCCTGGGATATTACGGTCAGTAATCAGAAATGTCGCCTTCCGGGCGACCTTTCTTTTTCCCCCTCTCCCTATAATGAAGACGTAAAAAGGGAGGACAGAGAAATGAAGAAAGAAAACAACAGAATTACCGAAGTCGTATTCGTACTGGACCGCAGCGGTTCCATGCATGATCTGGTGGAAGATACCATCGGCGGATTCAATTCCGTCTTAAGCCAGCAGCGGGAGAAGGAAGGCCGGGCCTTCATTACCACGATGCTGTTCAACGACAAGTTCCGCTATCTCCACGACCATCTGGACATCCACGATGTCGCAGACATTACCAGGGAGGATTACTTCACTTCCGGCTGCACGGCTCTCTATGACGCCATCGGCCAGACCATCAGCAAGATGGACGGCATCGTCACCAGCGAGAAGGACGCCGGCGTGCTGATGGTCATCATCACCGACGGACTGGAAAACTCTTCAAGAGAGTTCGAGGGCGGCCGGATCAGAAAGATGATCGAAGCCCGTAAGGAAAAGGGCTGGGAGTTCCTCTTCCTGGGCGCCAACATCGATTCCTTCGCCGTCAGCGGCAAGCTGGGCATCGACCGCAGCCGCACCGCCAACTGGCATGCCGACGCCAGGGGTGTTGAGGTCAGCTACGGTACGCTGAACACCATCATCGGCAATTTCCGTCAGTGCAGCGCCATGGAAGCCGAACAGGCGATTAACTTGTAAAAAGCCGCTGCATAAACTAAAATGAATACAGTGCAGTAACCATGCATTGTATTTTTTTACGAAGCAGAAAGAAGGGAGAAGAAGATGTTCAGACTGGTGTTCAAGTATACGACCGATCACCGCAGGGAAGCGATTCTGACTCCTGTTTTTGTCATTCTGGAAGTCATTCTGGACGTGCTGATCCCCTATGTCATGTCGCTGATCATCGATAAGGGCATCAACAACCCCGCCGGCAGCGACATCGAATACATCTATACCATGGGCGGCGTCATGGTCGCTCTGTCGGTACTGGCCATGGCCTGCGGCGCCATCGCCGGACGGCTGACCGCCATCGCCTCCGCCGGCTTCATCCGCAACGTCCGCATGGCGATGTTCAAAAAGATCCAGTCCTACAGCTTCTCCAACATCGAGAAGTTCGAAGTTCCCTCACTGGTCACCCGCATGACCAAGGACATGAGGGAAATGCGCATGGCCTACGTGGCCATCATCCGCCAGCTGTTCCGGGCTCCGCTGAATCTGTTCTTCAGCGGCCTGATGGTCTATCTGATCAACCGGAAGCTCTCGACGGTCTTCTTCGTGGCCCTGCCGATACTGGGCACCGGTCTTTACCTGATCGCCCATACCGCCCATCCGCGCTTCAGGGCCCTGTTTACCAAATTCGACGCCATGAACGCTTCCCTGGAGGAAAACTTCATCGCCATCCGCGTGGTGAAGACCTTCGTCAGGGAACAGTATGAAAAGGTCAAGTTCGCCGCTACCAGCGACAATGTCACCGCCTTCCAGAGAAGAGCGGAGAAGATCGTTGTTTTAAACGGCCCGCTGTTCAACCTGGTCACCTACTGCTGCATGATCGCCATCAGCTGGTTCGGCGGCAACATGATCATCAACGGGGAAATGACCACCGGTCACTTCATGAGCTATCTGTCCTACATGAGAAACATTCTGTTCTCCCTGATGTTCTTAAGCAGCACGCTGATGCAGATCATCTTCGCCCAGGCCGCCGTCGACCGCGCCAATGAGGTGCTCAACGAAAAGATCGACATCACCGATGAAGGAAATGACCCTGACCTGCAGGTGGAAGACGGTTCCATCGTCTTTGACAGCGTCAGCTTCTGTTATGACGCCGAGAAAAAGAAAAAGGCGCTCAGCGACATCTCCCTTAAAATCAACTCCGGGGAAATGGTGGGCATCATCGGCTCCACCGGTTCCGGCAAGACCTCGCTGGTCCAGCTGATTCCCCGTCTTTATGACATTTCCGAAGGATCGCTGAAAGTCGGCGGTCACGATGTCCGCGAATATAAGCTCTACAATCTGCGCCAGGCAGTCGCCATGGTGCTGCAGAAGAATACCCTGTTCTCCGGAACCATTGAGGAAAACCTGCGCTGGGGCAATAAGGATGCCACCGAAGAGCAGATCATCGAAGCCTGCCGGTGCGCGCAGGCCCACGACTTCATCACCTCCTTCCCCGAGGGCTATCAGACCGATCTGGGTCAGGGAGGCGTCAACGTTTCCGGCGGCCAGAAGCAGCGTCTGTGCATCGCCCGGGCCCTGCTCAAGCAGCCTAAGATCATCATCATGGATGACTCGACCAGCGCCGTCGATACCGATACCGACAAGCGCATCCGTCAGGCTCTGCGGGAAAGGCTGCAGGGCATGACTACCATCATCATCGCCCAGCGCATCGCTTCAGTCATGGACGCCGACAAGATCGTCGTCATCGATGAAGGCCGCATCGCTGACGTTGGTACTCATGATGAGCTGATGGAGAGAAACCAGATCTATTCCGATCTGTACTTTACCCAGCAGAAGGGGGTGGCAGACTGATGAGTGAACTGAAATACCGCGCTCTGAGGACCCCGAGAGCCAACGACATACCCAAGACGGTAAGGCGCATCTTCAGCTATCTGAGGCGCTATCCAGTGGGCATCACCATGGTATTCATCTGCCTGATCACCTCAGCGCTGACCATGGTCGCTTCCTCCTACTTCTTCACCCCGATCATCGACAACTACGTTCTGCCCTACATCGGCCAGGAAAGCCCCGATCTGAGCGGGTTTGTGAAGATGCTGACGATGATGGCGGGGATCTACCTGACCGGCGTCATCGCTACCTGGCTGCAGGCGAGGCTGATGAGCCACGTCACCACCGGCGTGCTCAACGACGTCCGCAAGCAGCTGTTCGCCAAGATGCAGAACATGCCCATCAGCTTCTATGACACCCACACCCATGGCGAGCTGATGAACTTCTATACCAACGATGTCGATACCATGAGACCTCTGCTGGCAGAGACGCTGCCGACGGCCA
The DNA here is from genome assembly GCA_017442805.1 of Erysipelotrichaceae bacterium. GTDB lineage: Bacteria > Bacillota_I > Bacilli_A > Erysipelotrichales > Erysipelotrichaceae > UBA1783. The sequence continues at coordinate 32,981 of JAFRZA010000047.1, read as the reverse complement.
TCTCGACGCTGTTCAACATCATCGGCGTCTTCTACATGATGTTCTCCCTGAACTTCACCCTGACCATCGTGGCCGCCGTCTCGATCATGGTCATGGTCCTCATCACCTATTATCTGGGCAAGAGCGGCCGCAAGTACTTCATCATGATCCAGCGCAGCATTTCCAACATCAACGGCTATGTCGAGGAGATGTTCCAGGGTCAGAAGGTCGTCAAGGTCTTCAACCATGAGGAAGAAGCCGTGGCCGGCTTCAGGAAGTACAATGACGAAGCCTTCTTCGGCTCGGTCATGACCAATACCTTCGCCGGCATGCTGATGCCGATCAACCAGAACCTATCCTACATCACCTACGCCGTCGTTGCCGTTCTGGGCGCCAGGCTGTGCATTGAGGGAAAGATGTCTCTGGGCATCCTGTCATCCTTCCTGCTTTACACCAGGCAGATCGCCGGACCGATTTCCAACCTGTCCCAGCAGTTCAACGGCATGATGATGGCCATTTCCGGAGCGGAGCGGGTCTTCAACATCATCGACAGCCGCTCCGAGATCGACGAGGGAACCTATGAACTGGTCAATGTCGTTGCGGAAGACGGCGCTTTGAAACAGTGCAGCGAAGTCACCAATGACTACGGCTGGAAGGACCCCGGGAGCGGCGAGATCATACCCCTGAAGGGCGACATCAGGCTCAACGGCGTGACCTTCGGATATGAGGAAAACAAGACCGTTCTCAAGAACGTTTCCCTCTATGCCAAGCCCGGTCAGAAGATTGCCTTCGTCGGCTCTACCGGCGCCGGCAAGACGACGATCACCAACCTGATCAACCGCTTCTACGATGTTGACCAGGGCTCGATCACCTATGACGGCATTGACATCAAGAAGATAAAGAAGGCCTCCCTGCGCAACTCGCTGGGCGTGGTCCTGCAGGATACCAACCTGTTTTCGGGAACGGTCATGGACAACATCCGCTACGGCAACCTTGAAGCTACTGACGAGCAGTGCATCGAGGCTGCCAGACTGGCCAACGCCGACAGCTTCATCAGGCGTCTGCCCAAGGGCTATGACACCATGCTGAGCGCCAACGGCGCCAACCTGTCCCAGGGACAGCGCCAGCTGCTCAACATCGCCCGGGCCGCCGTCGCCAACCCGCCGGTACTGATCCTGGATGAGGCGACCTCATCCATCGATACCCACACCGAACGGCTGATCGAGAAGGGCATGGACAAGCTGATGGCCGGACGGACCGTCTTCGTCATCGCCCACCGCCTTTCCACCATCCGCAACTCCAACGCCATCATCGTGCTGGAGCACGGCGAGATCATCGAACGGGGCGACCACGACGAACTATTGGCCAACAAGGGCCGCTACTATCAGCTGTACACCGGCAAGGCTGAACTTGACTGACGAAACAAAAGGCATGGCTTCTGGCCATGCCTTTGATCATTCAGTGATATCAGGGGGAAGATCCGTCTTCCCTCATTTTATTTTCCCGTCAGCAGGTAGTGGTATTCTTCCAGCGACCAGCCGTATTCCTTCATGATCGTCGCCGCCTCAATGCCGACGTAGCGGAAGTGCGTGTCGGAAAAGCTGATCCTGGTGAGGAATTCGCGGTCCTGCGGATAGCGCAGCACGTAGCCGAAGTTATAGGCGTTTTCCTTAAGCCACTTCAGGGCGGCGGAAGAGGAGAAGTCATCCTTTTCCTGTCCCTTTTCCAGGATCTCGACGGCCAGACCGGTCTGGCTTTCGTCGAAGCCAGCCTTGAACATGAAACTGTCGATCATCTGGTAGTTGCTGGCGGAATCGATGAGAGCCTGCTGGTAATCCTTCTGGATGGCGGCGTAGGAACGGTAGCCGCTGTAGATCAGGATCTGCTTGCCGGTCTGAGCCAGACACTCGTCAGCCATGGCCTTGAAAGCGCTCAGCGCTTCTTCGGTAAGCTGGCAGGGACCGTAGCGGTAGTCGGCGTCGACATCCTTGAGAGACTCCGGCAGATAGGACTGGGAGAGCTGATGGGAACGGTTGACCAGCATGGTGACGCTGCTTTCCTCGACCTTTTCGGGGTTGCGCACGTCAAGGGTGGAGTAGTCGGTGATCTCGACGACATCCTTCTTGGCGTTGACGGCACTGACGCTCTTGGTGACCGTTGAGGAATTGCCGGCATGGTAGTACATCAGGTAGCGGGGCAGCATTTCGACATCGAACAGCTCGCTGCTGATCATGCCGTAGAGTTCGCTGAAGTAATGCATGAAGGACAGGTTGTTGAAGCCTTCATCACCGAGCTTATTGAAGATCAGGCAGACCGTCTCATCGTCGAAGCCGTTTTCCAGATACCTGAGGTAGTTCTCCGGCTGACTGAGCTGATAGAGCGACAGGAAGTGGGAGACGCTTTCCGCCGGCAGCGCGTTGGCCAGCCGGATGGCCTCAGCCAGGTCGTAGCCTTTCTCGATGATGCCCTTCAGGGCGGCGATGTCATTGATCTTTTCGTGGTCGATGACCGACTCGATCTGTTCATCGCTCATGAACGATCTCATCAGTTCGACATCCTTGACGGAATAGTTCTTCGCCAGCTCGTTGACGATCCTGGTCAGGTCCATCTGGGAATCAAAGAGCAGGTAGTAGGGAAGATTATCCCTGACGAATTCCCTGGAGTTCAGCGCGTAGAGCAGCGACTGATTGAAGTCCTCGATCTTCTCAGCGATCTCATATTCCTTCAGCTGACGGATCTGGCGGTAGGTATACCCCAGCCTGTGCAGCCGGCTGTCCTCGAAGAATGTCTTATAGCTCATGAAGCCGATGGCTCCCAGCAGAAGCACGATGATCAGATAAAGCGTTATGATCCTAAGACTTGCTTTCTTCTTTTTCACTTGCGTTACACAACCTTTCTATGTCAAAGCGGTTCCAGGGCTGCCTGTCGTCAGGCCGGTCGGTGAAGGTCATCATCTGCCCGGAAACCGGATGGGGAAAACTCAGTGAATAGGCGAACAGAGCGATCTGCTGGCCGGGTCTGGCGTCCGGGTTATAGCGCTGATCGCCCCAGATGGGCAGACCGTCATGGGACAGCTGGACCCGGATCTGATGGCTGCGTCCGGTCTGAATGTCCACCTTGAGCAGGCAGAGATCATCCTGCTGCTCAAGCAGCTGATAGTCCAATACGGCCAGCTTGCCGTTTTCCTCATTGCCGACCGTCGTGGTATTGCGTCCATGGTCCTTGATTAGGTAGTCGGTGAGCTGCCTGCGGTTTTGAGCCTGGCCCTGACAGACAGCCAAATAGCTCTTGGCGAAGCGGTCCTGACGCAGGGCGTCGGAAAGCCGGGAAGCGGCCTTTGAGGTGCGGGCGTAGACCATCACCCCGCCGACCGGGCGGTCGAGACGGTGAACCAGGCCCAGATAGACATTGCCCGGTTTGTCATATTTTTCCTTAAGGTATTCCTTCAGCTGACTGAGCAGGTCGTCATCGCCGGAATCATCGGCGTTGACCGGCACGTTGACCGGCTTGCGGACGACCAGCAGGTGATTGTCTTCGTAAAGTATCTTCATCAGATCTCAAACCTTCCGGAAATGCCGCAGGGCAAAAGCATGCTGCTGTCGGAGATGGGAAGGGTCAGTTCCACGGTATTCACCTTTCCTTCCGGGAAGCGGGAGAGCAGGTACTTCTTCATGATGTTGTCCAGGGCGATGGCGGAGAAGCCGGTGGTGTAGCAGTTGACCAGAAAGGCCAGCGGCTGATCGCTGAGCAGTTTCACCGCTTCGCTGATCAGTTCTTCCAACTTGTCTTCCAGTTTCCAGACTTCGCCGTTGGGTCCCCGTCCGTATGATGGCGGATCCATGATCAGCACTTCATAGTGACTGTCGCGGCGCTGTTCTCTCTTGACGAACTTCATGGCGTCATCGACGATGTAGCGGATGAAATGATCCTCCAGGCCGTTGAGCTGGGCGTTTTCCCTGGCCCAGTTGACCATGCCCTTGGCCGCGTCCAGGTGAACGACTTCCTTAGCCCCCGCCTTGGCGGCGGAAACGGTAGCGGCGCCGGTGTAGCCGAACATGTTGAGTACCCGGATGTCCCGGTGGCTGTTTCTGATCAGGTCAGACAGCCAGTCCCAGTTGGCAGCCTGTTCGGGGAACAGACCGGTATGCTTGAAGTTGGTGGGCGTGACCTTGAAAACCAGATCGCGGTAGGATACGGTCCAGTACCCGGGAAGCTGTCTATTGAACTGCCAGCTGCCGCCGCCCCTGTCGGAGCGGTGGTAGATGCCGTCGTACTTCTGCCAGCGCCGGTCGTCGGTGGGCTGCCAGATCGCCTGGGGGTCGGGGCGCACTAAAATGACGTCTTGCCAACGCTCCAGCTTATCGCGGTTTCCGGCATCGATTATCTCGTAATCCTGCCAAAAGCTTGTTACGGTTTCCATCTGATCACCTTTGTAATTATAGCATGTTTTCCCGCTTACTTATAGTTTAGCCGTCGGGGCAATGGTATAATGAATATATGCACGACTATCTCAAGGATCTCAATGAAAAGCAGCGCGAAGCCGTTACCACGGAAAGCCGTTTCGTCCGCGTGATCGCCGGAGCCGGAAGCGGCAAGACCCGGGTGCTGACGACCAGGATCGTCCACGTGATCAGGGAGTGGGGCATCATTCCCGAGCGCATCCTGGCCATCACCTTCACCAACAAGGCGGCCAACGAAATGAAGGTCAGAATTGAAAACATGCTGGGACCTGACGGCATGGGTTCCCACATTTCGACCATTCATTCTTTTTGTGTGACCCTGCTGCGCCAGGAGATCAGACGGGAAGGCTATCCCACCAATTTCACCATTCTGGACGCCGATGACCAGAAGAGCATCATCAAGGAAGCCATGAAAGAATACGACCTTTCGGTCAAGGAGTTCCCAATCGCGGCGACCCTGGACTTCATCGCCTCCTGCAAGACCGCCGGCATTTCTCCGGAAAAGAGCCTGGCGTTCGTCAACTCGATCCACGGCGAATACAAGGCCAAGATGTACGCCTTTTATGACAACCGCTGCCATGAGCTCTACGGTCTGGACTTTGATGACCTGCTGTTATGGTCCAACCGCATTCTGAAGAAATACCCCAAGGTCAGGGAGAAGTGGCAGAATCGCTTTGACTTCATCCTGGTAGACGAGTTTCAGGACATCGACCAGGTGCAGAACGAGCTCATCAACCTGCTGACCGGAGACAACACCTATCTGTACGTCGTCGGTGACCCCGACCAGACCATCTATTCCTGGAGAGGGGCCGACATCAACATCATCATGGGCTTTGACAAGCTGTATGAAGGAGCGGAAACGATAATTCTGGAGAAGAACTACCGTTCCACCGCAACGATCCTCAACGGCGCCAACAGCCTGATCCAGTACAACCGCAACCGGGTCAAGAAGGACCTGTATACCGATAACGAACCGGGTGAGAAGATCATCCACTTCACCGCTTCCTCGCCGGACAATGAAGCCGGCTACATTCTGACCCGCATCTCCTCGCTGTTAAGCAAGGGGGCGCGCTACAGCCAGATCGCCGTACTGTACCGTTCCAGCTATCTGAGCCGGCCGATGGAAAAGAAGCTCATCGACTTCAAGATTCCCTACTTCATCTACGGCGGGGTACGTTTCTATGAGCGCATGGAGATCAAGGACATGCTCAGCTATCTGCGCATGATCACCACTTCCGACGATCTGTCCTTCAAGCGGATCGTCAACACGCCCAAGCGGCAGATCGGCGAAAAGACCGTCGACCGCCTCTTTGAGATCGCCCGGGCCAATAACACCAACCTGTTCGCGGCGGCCTCGCTCTATGACGGCTCGGAAAAGACCAGAAAGAGACTTGAAGAGTTTGTCAGCATGATCAACGACTGGAAACAGCGGGCCCAGGATTTGGATCTGGAAGGCATCTTCCAGATGGTCTTTGAGGAAAGCGGCTACCGGCAGATGCTGGAGAGCAGCAACGACCCGGTCGACGAGGACCGCCTGGAAAACGTCAAGGAACTGCTCAACGACATCCTGTCCTACCAGAATACCCATGAAGAAGCCACGCTGGAAGACTACCTGGCTTCCGTGGCTCTGTATACCGATCTGCAGGATACCAGCAAGGGTGAATCGGTCTCATTGATGACCATTCACGCCGCCAAGGGCCTGGAGTTTGACAACGTCTTTGTCATGGGCCTCTCCGAAGGCATCTTCCCCTCGATGCGTACCGTCCAGGAAAGCGGTCAGGCCGGCCTGGAAGAGGAAAGAAGACTGGCTTACGTCGCCTTTACCCGGGCGAGAAAGCGGCTCTACCTTTCCGATAACAACGGCTACTCCTATACCACTTCCTCATCGATGGACACCAGCCGCTTCGTCAGGGAGATCGATGAACAGTACGTCCAGTCGCTGGGCCTGGCAGCCCGGGACATCAACCGCACCGAGCAGCTCTATGACCGCCCGGAAGAAGGCAGCGAAACCGCCGCCAAGCCGGTAAGAAAGAGCTACCGGCCGGGAGACGTGGTGGTCCACGATGTTTTCGGCGAAGGCGTGGTGCTGTCGGTGGACACCGGCAAGAACACGGCGATGATCGCCTTTGCCTATCCCTACAAGAACAAGACCATCGCCATGGATTTCCCCAAACTGCATAAGAAGGAGGGCAGGTAATGAATCCGATTGAAAGCCGCATCAATGAGCTGCGCCGGCAGCTTGAGCAGTATAACTACGAATATTACGTCAGGGACAATCCGTCAGTTTCCGACTATGAATACGACATGCTGATGAACCAGCTGAAGGATATGGAGAAAGCGCATCCGGAATATGATGATGTCAATTCTCCTACCCACCGCGTGGGCGGCCAGGTAGCCACCGGCTTTGAGAAGGTCACCCACGCCCGTTCGATGCTTTCGCTGGGCAACAGCTACAACCGCGATGACATCATGGATTTCCTGCACCGCATTGAAAGCGAGCGGGGCAGCTGTGAATACGTCGTCGAACTGAAGATCGACGGTCTGGCCATGAGCGTTCAGTACCGTGACGGTCGCTTCGTCAGGGCGGTTACCAGAGGTGACGGTGTGGTGGGTGAAGACGTCACCATGAACGTCAGGACCATCAGGTCGATTCCCATGAACATCGAGTACCAGGGCGAACTGGACGTCCGTGGGGAAGTCTACATGCCGCGTGATTCCTTCCGCAAGCTTAACGAGGAGAGAGCCGGCCAGGGTCAGGAAGTCTTTGCCAACCCGCGAAACGCCGCTGCCGGTTCGATCCGGCAGCTGGATTCCGCCGTAGCCGCTTCCCGCAACCTGCAGGCCTTCTGGTATCATCTGCCTCAGGCTGCGGAGTTAGGCATCGACAGCCATGAGCACGCCCTGCAGTTTCTGGAAGAGCAGGGCTTCCGGGTCAACCCCTTAAGAAAGATCTGCCGTAACGTCGATGAAGTCTGGCAGTTCATCCAGCAGATCAGCGCTCAGCGCGATGATTTGGCCTATGACATCGACGGCATGGTCATCAAGGTCAATGACCTGCAGGCTCAAAGTGAGCTGGGCTTTACTCAGAAATACCCCCGCTGGGCAATTGCCTACAAGTTCCCGGCAGAAGAAGTAACCACGCAGCTGCTGGACATCTTCTGCACGGTCGGCCGGACCGGCAAGGTGACGCCCAACGCCCATCTTTCCCCGGTTACCCTGGCGCAGACCTCGGTGGAGTACGCCACTCTGCATAACGAGAATTTCATCAGGGAAAGAGACATTCGGGTCGGCGACCAGGTGGTCGTTCACAAGGCCGGCGACATCATTCCCGAAGTCGTCAAGGTCGTTCTGGAAAGAAGAAGACCCGACAGCCGCCCCTACGTTTTCCCGTCCGTCTGCCCGGTCTGCGGCGAGCAGCTGCACCGCTTTGAAGACGAGGCGGACTGGTACTGCCTGAACATCGACTGCCAGGCGGTCGTAGTCGAAAGCATCAGCCACTTCGCCAGCCGCGACGCCATGAACATCGACGGCCTGGGTGAGAAGAAGGTCGAGACCTTCCACAGGGCCGGACTGCTTAAGACGGTGGCGGACATCTACCATCTTCATGAACACCGTGAGGAACTCATGGAGCTGGACAAGATCGGCTCCAAGAGCTGCGACAATCTGTTCAGGGCCATCGAGGACAGCAAGCAGAACAATCTGGACAAGCTGATCTTCGGTCTGGGCATCAAGCACATCGGCTCCAAGGCCGCCAGCGTGCTGGCAGGTGCCTTCCCCTCGATCGATCAGATCAGAAACGCCTCGTTTGAGGAAATCAGCGCCATCGACACCTTCGGCGACATCATGGCCGATTCAGTCGTTTCCTTCTTCCGGGACGAAAAGAACATCGCCCTGATCGAAGCTTTAAAAGAGCAGGGCGTCAACATGATCTATCAGGCTTCCCAGTCCTACACCTCCATCTTCACCAACCGTACGGTGGTGCTGACCGGTACGCTGGACTCCATGGGCCGCAGTGAGGCAACTGCTTATCTGACCCAGCTGCAGGCCAAGGTCACCTCCTCGGTGTCCCGGAGCACCGACATCGTTATTGCCGGTCACGACGCCGGCAGCAAGCTCACCAAGGCTCAGGAACTGGGCATCCAGGTGATGGATGAGCAGGATCTCGTCAGTGAACTGGTACGCGTCGGCCTGATCAGCCGGTAAGCTGATTTGCGCTGAGGACAAAAGGCGTGTAGAATATATATGTGCATTTGTGAAGGGTGATTTTATGACAGCAAATGATGAATTACGCAAGGTAAGAGTAAAAAAGAAAAAGAGGCTGGGATTCAACTGGTTCTTCTGGATCAGTTTTGTCGTGATCCTGGTGCCAGTGTTATATTTCGGCTATCTTCTGTGGGAAGCCGCCAAGGTTACCCATGTCCCGATCATCGGTGACCGCATCAAGAATACCGTCACCTATGAGATCGACGACAACACCGTCGCGCAGATCGACTCGCTGATCAAGACTCAGGAAGGCGTTGAAAGCGTTCAGACCAATCTGATCGTCGAGACCCTCAGGATCACGGTCAACGCGGCCGACGGCAGGACGGCTGAAGATTACGAAGAACTGGCCAAGAAGATTTATGACATCGTCGACAGCGTTACGCCGGTCGACCGCTACTTTACCCGTACGGAAGAGTTCAAGCAGTATGATCTGGAAATCAACATCTACGACAATCTTGACGCGGAGACTCCGATCCAGATCACGCTGACCAAGAACAGTTCCATGGAAGAATATGTCATTACCGATCTGTCCACTCCGCTTAACGAGGAACTCGCCTGGCAGCTGACGCATCCGGAGGAAGCGGCTCAGCAGGACGATGATGAGCAGACCGATGAGGACATCAACGGCAATCAGGAAGATGACGGTCAGAACTAAGAACCAGATCGTTCAGGGTATCTGCACAGACTACGCATACAACGGATCAGGCCTTCTGAAACATGAAGGCTTTTGTATATTTGTCAAGGACATGGCGCTGGGCGATGAAGCCGAAGTGGTCATCACCAGGCTGCAGAAGGACTACGGCTACGGCAAGATCGTCAATCTGATCAAGCCGTCAGAGTACCGCGCTGAACCCCTCTGTCCGATATCCCGGATCTGCGGCGGCTGCCAGCTCCAGCATCTCAGTCCCGCAGGCCAGGCCGCCTTCAAGCAGCACCACGTCGAGCAGCTGATGCGGAACATTGCCAACCTGGAAACCCCTGCGGAGCCGATCATCACCATGAAAGAGCCTTACGGTTACCGCAATAAGATCATGATGCCGGCTGAAGTCGACAAGAACGGTCAGTTCAAAGTGGGTTTCTACCGCTACAACTCCCATGAGATCATCCCCATGGAGGACTGCTGCCTGCAGAGTCCGCTGGCCAATGACATCGTCAGAAGGCTCAGGGAACTGATCGTCAGTTACGGCATCGAAAAACAGATCCGCCACATCATGATCCGGGACATGCAGAAAACCGGAGAAGTGATGGTGGTTCTGGTCTGCTGGCAGAGAGAAGTAAAAGGTCTCAGACAGCTGGCTGAAGAACTCAGGGAAGCTTTTCCGGCTGTCGTCAGCGTCATTCAGAATGTCAACGCCGCCGATACCAATGTCGTTCTGGGCAAGGAAGAGATCCTGCTTTCCGGACGCGATCACGTCTTTGATCAGCTGTGCGGACTGCGCTTCAAGATCTCAGCGCACAGCTTCTATCAGGTCAATACCTACCAGACGGAAGTTCTGTACAATACCGCCATGGAAATGGCCGGGCTGAAATCCTCAGATGACGTTCTGGATCTCTATTGCGGCGTGGGGACCATCGGTCTTTCGCTGGCCGGCAGGGTCAGAAGCGTTACCGGCATCGAAATCGTACAGCAGGCCATTGCAGATGCCCGGATCAACGCTCAGCTTAACGGGATTTCAAACGCTGAGTTCATCGCTTCGGACGCGCAGAAGGAATGCGAAAGACTGCTGGCGGAAGGAAGGAAATTTGACTGCGTCATCGTCGATCCGCCCCGCAAGGGCTGCAGCGGCGGGACCATTGAACTGCTGAGGCAGCTGGGTAGCGAGCGGATCGTCTACATTTCCTGTGATCCGTCAACCCTGGCCAGGGACCTGAAACTGCTTAAGAATGACTATGAAGTCCGCAGGATCCAGCCGGTGGACATGTTCCCGCAGACCTATCACGTGGAGACGGTATGCCTTCTGCACCGCCGCAAGGTTAATCTCATCTCAGCGGAGGCTTCATGAGATACGACAACGTCTACTTCATAACCGGAACGGCATATGCCGGCAAATCAACGATGGTAAAGCTTCTTGCCGGGAAATACGGAGGCATTCTCTGTGAGGAAAACTATCACGACCGGCTGCTGTCCGGGCTGGATAAAGCCGAATTCCCTTATCTGACATATACGCGTGACCTGGAGGACTGGCATGATTTTATCAGAAGAACTCCGGAAGAATACAGGGAATGGATCGACGGAGTCAGCAGGGAGTGCGAGATCCTGGAGCTTCGCCTTCTTGATGATCTGAAGACGGAAGGAAGACCGGTTTTCGTCGATACCAACATTTCAATTGAGACGCTGAAAGCCATCACTGAGCCCGGTCACGTGCTGGTCATGCTGGCAGATCCGCAGATCTCCGTGAGAAGGTTCTTTGAAAGGCCGGACCGCGAGAAGCAGTTTCTGTATCAGCTGATCATGGAAGAGGCTGATCCTGAGCAGGCGATGGAGAATTACCGCCGGGGGCTCATGCTGATCAATTCACCGGAAAACTATGACCGCTATCTGCATTCCGGGTTTCAGGTGATTATTCGAGATGAAAACCGGAGCGTCGCGCAGACGCTGGAAATGGTTGAAAAGGCGTTTGGACTCACAGGAGAACGGACAGATGGAACAGAAAAACAAATACAGAATAAGACCGGTCGCAGCAGCTGATTATGATGCGATGTTTGAATTATGGAACAGCACGGAGCAGAGCCGGCGGGCTCTGAATCCGGTTGATGACAGCCGTGAAGGGATCGAAAGGTACCTGAAGCGCAATCCGGACACCTGCTTTGCGGCAGTCACTGATGACCGGATCATCGGTGTCATTCTTTCAGGACATGACGGCCGCCGCGGCATCATTCATCATCTCTGTGTTCATCCTGATTACCGCCGGATGGGTATAGCCGGTCAGCTGGTTTTCCGTGCCGAGGCTGCTCTGCGTAAGGAGGGCATTCAGAAGGTGTTCGGACTGGTGTTCAGGGACAATGATGAAGCCAATGATTTCTGGGAAAGCCAGGGTTACACGATCAGGACTGACCATAATTACCGCAACAAAAGCATGAATGACAGGATACCGACGGGAGAATAACGGAGTAATGGAATACAGGATCGAGAATCTGACAGAAGAAGATGTCGAATACATCAGCGAGAAGATTGATGAGATCGTGCCGCGGGAAACAGAGGCGAATGAAGAAGAATTCGTCCTCAAGGTTGAAAACGAAAACGGCGAGATCATCGGCGGCTGCATCGCGGAAGCATACGAATACCACTGGTCGAGGATGTTTCTGGAAGACCTCTGGGTAGATGAACGCTACCGCCATCAGGGAATCGGCTCCATGATCATCAGAGAGGTTGAACGCATTGCCAGAGAGAAAGGCTGCCGGGTCGTGACACTCGGTACCGCCAGCTACATGGCCAGACCGTTTTATGAGAAGCATGGCTACACGGTTTTCACGACTCTGAAAAAGGCCAACGGCCATGTCAGCTATTCACTGGTCAAGTATCTTGACAGAGACACACCTGAATATGTTCCGTCAGACAACACCGGCACGCGATTCAGGATAGCGATCGGCAATGATGAGGATGCGGATGTCATCCTCAACGGCATCGACACCTACAGTGAATCCTATGAACAGAAAAGCGAGTGCATTCGCTTTTACCGGAAACTCGTGGACGAAGATGGTAGGTTTGTCGCTGGCGTGATGGCGGAAGTAGACAAAGGCGCATATGGCTTCGTTGACGCCCTGTTTGTCGAAGAAGAACTGAGGCATCAGGGACTGGGCACGTATTTTCTGCGGGAAGTGGAAAAACTGGCAAGGGAAAACGGAGCGCCGCTGATCATGACAAGCGCGGGTGACTGGAACGTCGGTTTCTTCAAAAAGAACGGCTATCTTCTCAGAGGCGAACTCAGGAATGTTCCCAAGGGGCACGACTGTTACGAGCTTTATAAGAATGTCTGAAACAGCGAAGCAACAGCTCATGTAATTTGAAGAGGGTGGATAAAATGAATTATAAGGTAATTGACAGAGAAACATATTATCGTAAGGGAGTGTTCCGTCACTTTTCGCAGGACTGCAAGTGCTCGACATCCATGACGGCAAGGATCGACGTCATGGAACTGGTGGAGTACTCAGAGAGAACAGAAACGAAGTTCTACATCAACTTTCTGTATATCCTCTCAAAGGTCCTCAATTCGCGGGAAGACTACCGGATGGGCTATCTGTGGCAGAGTGATGAGCTGATCTGTTATGACGTGATCAATCCCACGCAGTATGTCTTCCACCAGGATACGGAAACCTGCACGCCCGTATACACCAAATACTGTCAGGACTATGAGAAGTTCTACGCCGGCGCCCTGCAGGATGTTGAAGAAGCCAAGAAGACCAGAGAATACGGACTGGACGCGGCCAATCATCCCAACTGGTTTGACGCCTCTTACATATCCTGGCTTTCCTATGATTCCCTGAACATCGAACTGCCGGATGGCTACCTGTATTTCGCCCCGATCATCAACTGGGGAAAGTACCGGCAGGAAAACGGCAGGCTGCTCATGCCGGTAAGTGTCCGGCTTAATCACGCGATCGCGGACGGGTATCTGATTGCCAACGTCTTCCGGCTGCTTGAGCAGGAGATCGAAGCGTTCGTCAGGCGCACTGGGAGGTAATGATGAGATTTGTTAAATCTGCTGAGATGAAGATCGAACTGACCCCTGAGCAGCAGGAAATGCTCTCGAGCAAAGAGACGATCAGAACCATCATCAACAACAATCCCGATACGGTCATGGCCTATGACATCTATGAAGGCGATCAGCTCATCGGCTTCGTGCTGGTGCACCGCTTCGAGCCGCGGAAGTATTTCCTGTGGGAGTACGCCATCGACCTGAACCATCAGAACCGCCATAAGGGCACGCAGGCCTTAAGGGAGTTCATCTCTTATCTGAAAGACGATTATGATGCTGAAGAGATAACGACTACCTACATCTACGGTAATGAGCACGCCAGACACATCTATGAAAAGGCGGGCTTCGTGGAAACCGATGTGGTCGATGAACCGGACTGCCATGAGGTAAACATGGCATATTACGTGAAAAGGCACACTGATGACAAGCCATACGGCTTTGCGAAAGGACATGACAGCGCTATGAGAAGAAAAGACCGGGAAGTAAGTGACATGGATCAGATCCTGGAAATCATCAGGACCGCAAAGATTCTGCATCTGGGCCTGAATGACGGCGGGTATCCCTACGTCGTACCGCTTCATTACGGATATGAGTTCATCGATGGCCGGCTGGTGTTTTACCTGCATGGAGCGCGGGAAGGCCATAAGCTGGACCTGATAGCGGGTGATCCGCGTGTCGGAATTGAACTCGAATGCGATGTCGCCCTGATCGACGGCGGTGAGATTGCCTGTGATTACGGCTCTCAGTACGCCTCCCTGATTGGCTGGGGAACGGCTGAAATCATCAGTGATGAACAACGGAAAGTCCATGCCCTGAAGCTGATCATGGAGAACCAGACAGGCCGGCAGTTCACCATCGAAAAAGCGATGACTGCCTCAGTAGGCGTCATCGCCGTAACACTGGATGAGTTTACCGCAAAGGCTCACCGCCTTAAATGAGCGGCGGCGTGAGAGAGTGGAATAATGGCCGGAAGGAGATGAGATGATGGCGTCAACAATGGAATACCTGCAGTTCGTTCTGGACAGACTGGAACAGCTGGATGACATATCCTGGCGGACGATGATGGGAGAATTCATCATCTACTATCGCGGCAAGATCATCGGCGGGGTTTATGACGACCGCTTTCTGATCAAGCCGACTGCATCAGCGCAGGAAATGCTGCCGGAAGCGGAGATGGTGCAGCCCTATGAAGGAGCTAAGGAGATGCTGCTGGTGGAAGAAGGAGTCAGCGGCGAACTGCTGAGCGAACTGGTGGAAAAGATGTATGAAGAACTTCCCCAGCCGAAAGGAAAGAAAAGAAGAAAAGGATAGAGTGACCTCGAAAATGCTGAAGACATATAAGCCGGAAGTCCGTGACCTGTGGTTCAGAGAGCAGATGATGGCGGATGAAGAAACCATGTCCTATAACCACCACTGGGGCGGAACCATTCCCTTCCCTGAAGAATGCTGGAAAGACTGGCATGAAGCCTGGGTCAGTGATGATAAGGACTGTTATTACCGCTATGTCGCCGATGAAAGCGGCACTTTTGTCGGTGAGATCGCCTATCACCTGGATGAGGGCATTAACGCCCATGTGGCTGATGTGATCATCTACGCTCCCTGCCGGGGCCAAGGTAACGGTTCTGAAGCTCTGGAACTGCTCTGTCAGGCCGCCCGCAAAAACGGTGTCAGAGTCCTTTATGACAACATCGCCATTGACAATCCGGCCATCAGGATGTTTCTGAAGCACGGCTTTCATGAGGAAAGCCGCAACGACGAAGTCATCTGGCTGAGAAAGGATCTTTAAGACGTCATGAAAAGGAAGATAATCGTGATCGGCTGTCCGGGAAGCGGCAAGAGCACCTTCTGCCGCAGACTTCATGAACTTACCGGATTACCGCTGTATCACCTGGACATGCTGTACTGGAACGCTGACAGGACCATCGTGGAGCGGGAAGTATTCATGGAAAGGCTTAACGGAGTTCTGGAAAGAGACAGCTGGATCATCGACGGCAACTACCTGAGAACGATGGAACTGCGCCTGCAGAAGTGCGAAGAGGTCTTCTTCCTCGATTATCCCGCTGAGATCTGCGAAGAAGGCATCCTGGCCAGAAGAGGAAAGCCGCGCAGCGACATGCCCTGGACGGAAATGCCGCAGGAAATTGATGAAGAACTGCTGGAAAGAGTAAGAAACTTTCAGGGCGAAAGCCGGCCTCGGATCATGGAACTGCTGAGCCAAAACGAGGATAAGGAGATCCACATCTTTACCGACCGCGGCCAGGCGGATGGTTTTCTTGAAGATCTTAGGGAAACAAAGAAACCTGATGAATATATCTCTGATGGCGTGCTGGCGTATGGCGCTGAAGTGGGACACTACCTCTTTGAGAAGAGCGGAAGAACGGTTTACGTGCTTGCCCGGCTTGAGCACATCGGTCCCTCAGATGTTCTGATGGTCTATCAGATTTCTCCTTCCGATTACCGGTGTCTGACGGCCCTTTCCCAACCGCGCGGAATTCCCGAACCGCCGGTTGATGAGCAGGTGATTGAAAGCTGCCTTAGGAACTTCCTGTGCGGCCAGTCGGCTTACTGCGTGCGCAGCGAATGCTCGCTGCCGGACGCTGATCCGGCGCTGAGCGAAGCCACTGACTGAAGCCAGGAATCTTTATTGGAAACGCAATGGCGCCGTTATGGCGCTTTTTTCGGCTAAATGGTATAAAATAGGAGTGTAAGCGAGGGAACATCATGAGTGAAAACCGTACTGACCTTCCGGAAACCGTCGAAGAAGAAAAAGCCATCGACTTTCCCTTTGAAAAGGTCTTCATAGCCTTCAGCATCATCTTCCTTCTGATTGCCGGAACTTTCTACGGCCTGCGGTATTTTGACTATGCCAACGGCGCCGGAAAACGCGCCGGTACCCTGGCAGGAAAGATCAGGGAAGACAATCAGGATCAGACCGCCAGAAGCAGCAGCGGACTGTTCGAATATGAAGGCATCGAAATCTTCCGCGGCAGCTGCCGCAACAACTACGTCATCTATAACGGCCTGCCGTGGCGCATCATGCAGATCAACAGCGACGGTTCCGTCCGGCTGATCAGCGCTGAAGCGCTCAACCAGCTGCCGTTCAATGAGGAACAGGCATCCTTTGCGGACAGCGGACTGTACGGATACCTTAACGGTCATTTCCGTCAGCAGCTTCCCGAAAGCGGCATTGTCAATACGGTCTTCAACGGCGCGGTCATCGATGACCTGACCGCCATGAGTGAAGAGCAGAAAAGCGCGGCGGTAAGTCTGTGCGATGTCGCTTCCTATCTCAACAGCATGCTTTCAGGAGCCACCTATCTCTCTGACTGCCCCGGCAGTTTCTGGCTTTCCGGCGTCAGCAGTGAAGGCGTTTACCGGGCCGAGGACGGCAAGCTGACCGTCAGCCCGTCTGAGCGCATCTATCAGGTAAGACCGGTCATCACCCTGGCTGCCGATACCCCGGCTCCTGCGGGAAGCGGAACCAGGGAAGACCCCTACCGCTTTGAAGAAGAAAACATTACCATCGGCAGCGTCATTCAGCTTGGCGACGACAGATGGACGGTATATCAGATCGATCCGGACGGCTATCGGCTGGTGAGAAACAAGGCTCTTGAGGAACCGATGGCCTTCGGCTTGAAGGGTGACAGTTTTGACCCGGCGAAGGAAGACACGCTGGCTTACCATCTCAACAATGATTACCTGAACAGCCTTTCCTATAAGGATCTGTTAGCGGAAAGAGACTTCGCGGCCGGCAATTATGACGGCAGCCTCCCTGAAACCACCGTCAGATGCAGGGTAGCTCTGGCATCGCTGAAGGACATCAAGCTCTCGGAAGTTGAGGACTACTGGCTGGCGGATACTTCAGAGAGATATGCTTATGTATACGGCGAACAGGCTGAACTGTTCAAGCCGACGCTTTTAAAAAATGTCGTGCCGGTGATTGCCATCAGCCGGGACGTGAAGCTGACCGGACAGCCGGACGGCAGCTATAAGGCAGGTGAGTGACATGAAGAAGGCAACGGGATTTTTCATCGCTCTTGATGTGCTGATCATTCTATTGGCCGTGGCTCTTTATCTGCCCTTTACGGCAGAGAAGATCAGAGGCCTGCTGGCGGACTGCCCGGCAGCTGAGCAGATCATTTACGGCTCCGGCGGCGGACGGTCATCCGGTGAAAGCCGGCAGAGCGTGGGCCTGATCAATCAGGAAGATATTAATAAAGTTCTGGTCTCCGACACCAACGAGACCCGCATCACCATGATCATGACCGGTGACGCGCTGATCCACAGCAGCGTCTACAAGACTCACAAGACCGCTGACGGCTATGACTTCATGGACATCTTTGAATACACCAAGCCGATCATTCAGCAGTATGATCTGGCCTACTACAATCAGGAAACCATTCTGGGCGGCAGTGAGCTGGGCCTTTCCAACTACCCGCAGTTCAACTCCCCGCAGGAAGTCGGCGATGCCTTCGTCGATGCCGGCTTCAACCTGGTCTCCCTGTGTAACAACCATACCCTGGACGGCCGCTACCGCTATGGCGACAAGGCCCTGATCAATTCCCGCAACTACTGGAACAACTGGTATGAGAAGGAAGGCATCATCGCCACCGGCAGCTGGACCAGCTGGGAGGAAAGAGAACAGATCGTCATCGGCGAGATGAAGGGCATTACCTATGCGATGCTGTCATACACGACGGTGGATAACATGCTTTATCCGCCCAAGGGCAAGGAATACCTGACCAATTTCTACTCTGAAGAACAGGTGAAGAAGGATGTCGAGGTCTACCGCGACAAGGTCGACCTGCTGATCGTGGCGATGCACTGGGGTGTCGACTACATCCTGACCCCCAATTCATCAGAAAAGCAGATCGCCAAGTATCTCTCATCGCTTGGCGTAGACATCGTCATCGGCAACCACGGCCACTACCTCCAGCCCATCGACATGGTCGGTGATACCCTGGTGTTCTACGGACTGGGCAACTTTGTCTCCGCTCAGAGCGAAGAGCACCGGCCCTATTCCCTGACCGGCTGTCTGGCCAGCGTCGACATCATCAAGAGCGAAGATGACGGCAAGGTAAAGATCAGCTTTGAGAACGTCAGGGCGCAGCTGGTCTACACGCAGAAGAGCGAAAAGTACAAGGTCATTCCCTACTCCAAACTCACCAAGCGGACTTCCCGCAACAACGAAGCAATGTACGAGAAGTTCAAGAAGGTGCTGACCGAGTTCTGGGATGACATTGAAGTAATTGAATAATAGAGAAAAGAAAAACTGACCGGCTGGGTGCCGGTCAGTTTTCGTAAGTCAATCAATCGCCTAAATCAACGTCGTCCAGATCAATGTTTGAGAAGACGAATGCGAGGATCTGCCATAACAGGTCATCTTCCGCAACGACCTCAGCCTTATCGGTTTCGGCAGGACGCTTGAGGGATGAACCGTCCTTGATCAGGATGGTTATCCTGGCAACGATGTCATTGCCGTTTTCGTCAATGGTCGGTGAATCGTAGGTGATCTTCTCCACCTTGTCGTCATGGACCCATACTTCAGCGGGAATGGGATCTCCACCTTCTTCTTCAGCCTTGATGGATACGGACAGGACATCATATTCCTTGCCGTTCTCCCTGAGGGTTTCCTTGTAGGTGACTTCCTTGTCACCATCCAGGATGTCAACCAGATCAGTTTCGCTGAACAACTGGACATCCTCGCTGCTTTCAATGTCGGCCACCACCCAGCCGTCGTCTTCACCGGAGATGACGGTCCTGAGCCAGGCCTTGTTATTGTTTCCGTACATGGTGAGGCTGTTTTCCTCATAGCCGATCATCATGTAGAACAGGTCACCGTTGATGCCCATTTCCATGGTCGTTCCGAAGGTCTCGTCATAGTTGCTGATGAGAACCGGTTTATTAATCAGCTCGTGAGTGTCAAAGTAAGTGGCGTAATAAGACTGTTTATCGGTTTTGCCCTGATTTCCCTTATTCTGACAGCCTGCCGCCATCAGCAGCATCACTGACAGAAAAGCAATCATGATTTTTCTGATTTTCATTTTTACCTCCATTTTGGGGATTCTGATCCGCATTCTCATTATAACAGACTCCCGGTCGCAGAAAAAGGAATGCCCGCATTCCTTCTTCTGCTTGTTCGGTTTTCTGCCGCGCTGGCTGACGCTGAATCAGATCTTTTCCGCGATCCAGGGGACCAGTCTGTCAATCAGCTGATTGAGCAGCGTGTAGTCTCTGGTCTTGGCGTGGAAGGTGTGATTGGCGCCTTCGATGAAGATGTGCTCGACATTATCCATGTGGCAGTTGTTGATGAAATTGTAGCTGACGTTGGGATCCAATGTCGGGTCCCCGGTGCCCACGCATACCATGATGGGATTGCGGTAATCGTAGATGTCCCTCGACAGCGTGGTCCGCATTTCCTCAAAGAAGCGGGGGTAGAGCAGTTCCACCCGGCCGTCGGATGTGCGGTTGATGGTATAGCCCAACCTGTCGAAGTCTTCCTGGCTGTACTTCATCGGCAGATTCTCATCGACATTGACGGCTCCGTTGAGGGAGACAAGAAGCCTGCTGGGAAGCCTGCTGGAAAGGAAGATGACTCTTCCGCCCAGGGAGTGACCCAGTAAGCCAACGCGGTTTTCATCGATTTCCGGCTGATCCTGCAGATACTCAAATGCCGCTCTGGTTTCCTTCAGCATCACCTGCAGACCGTAGTTTTCCCGTGAATACAGGTTTTCACCCATGCTCACCAGGTCAATGCGGGCAGCGACGATGCCGGATCTGGCCAGCGCTTCGCTGATCAGTTTCAGCATGAAGCCGTCGCCATTCTTGCAGGAGAGAAAGCCGTGGACCAGCAACATGCACGGATACTTGTCTTTAGGCTCGTCAGGGTAGACGATGTTCATGGGGACTTCGTGGTCTTCACACTTTACGAATGCGAGTTTTTCCATAATGTAAAACCTCCTGGTTAAGTAAGATATGGGCCAGTCTGGAGACTGGCCCATGTGATTGATCAGTACCTGATTGGCTTATTTCTTCTTCAGGAATGATAATAACTTGGCGGTCGGCGGAGCAACGATGGCATCGTCATCTTCGGGGTATTCCCACTGAGTGAAGAAGACACCGACGAAGGTAACAACGGCAACGATGGCCACACCGATCAGAGCCTTGGTCAGGTTGCCCGGATCAGCTTCGCTGTAGAACAGCGGCAGGTTGGTCAGGTAGTAAGCGCCGTAAGCGTAGGCCTTGGTGCCGACAATGCCGTTATAGACAGCCAGGATGAAGCCGGCGAGGCAGTTGACGACGAATAAGGTCGGAACGCGGTACAGGATACCGTAAGTGGTCGGTTCGGAGATGCCGCCGAACAGAGCGGAGATGGCAGCCGGTAAGCCGATGTTCTTGCCCTTGACGCTCTTGGTCTTCAGGGTGAACCATAAGGCGGTGAAGCCCGGAACGGTCGTGCCGGAGAAGAACCAGATGTTGATGACGTCGTCGTAACCCAGGGTTGCGAAGTTGGTGGTGGCGATCGGGATCAGAGCCAGGTGGAAGCCCGGAGCGAACATGCCGAAGGTCATGGAGAACAGGTAGATGGCGGGAACGGTCAGCCACGGAGCATGCTGTCTGACGAAGTTGATGCCGGCAGCGATGTAGTCAGTGATCAGGTAGCCTAACGGACCGGTCAGTGACAGGGTGATCAGTGACATGATGAAGATCAGTAAGACCGGCTTCAGGAAGTAGCGGACGCTGTTGGGGATGACCTTGGTCAGCCACTTACCGATCTTGCCCATTACCCAAACGGATAAGACAATCGGCAGAGTTGATGAGTTGTAGGTGCACAGATAGACGGGGATTCCGAAGTATGAGGCAAATCCGGTTGCGCTTCCGGCGTTGACCAGGTCAACCCAGCCGGGGTACAGCAGGATGCCGCACAGCAGCATGGCCAGTGGCGGTTCGACGTCGAACTTGCGGGCTGATGTGTAAGCTACGAACATCGGCAGGAAGTAGAACGGAGCATTGGCGATGTTGTTCAGAATCGTGTAAGTGGATGTGGTGGTGTCCAGACCGAAGAACTTGGTGCCCAGGGTCAGGATCAGTGAGAAGAAACCGGCGATGATCAGGGTCGGGATAACCGGAGCCATGATGCCGGCCATCATCTGCAGATAGCCTAAGAACAGGGAGCCTAAGCCTCTCTTCTGGGGAACGAGGTCCTTGTCGAGAACTTCGTCAACGGTACCGCCCTTTAAGCCGGTAACCTTTTCAAAGGCAAATGACAGGTCTTCGATGACCTGGCCGACGATGACCTGGACTTCGTTGCCCGGTGCATCCTCAGCGCCTAAGACGCCTTCAATCTTTCTGATGGCGGCCTTGTCAACCACGGAAGTGTCCTTGACGGCTACTCTCAGACGGGTAGCGCAATGGTTGACCTTAGCGATGTTTTCGACTCCGCCGACTGCGGCGATAATGTCTTCAGACATCTTGGTAAAATCAAGCTTAGCCATATTATATCCTCCTTAGCTAAATGTATGTCAATATGACCGGACAACGACATTGGTCATATGTAACATCAGTCTATTTTTTCTTTTTGAAGCCCTCGTAGTATTCGTCCACAAATACCATGTAGGCCTTGGTCAGCGCAAATACCAGGCAAAGCGCTGCGGCAAAGCCCAGCGCCTCAACGGCCTTCTGCCAGGTTTCAAAGCCCTGCTGGAAGATCATCATGTAGATGAAGACGGCCACGCCGCCGCCGACAAACAGATACAGTGTCGTGCGGCTGAACAGTTCCTTTTTAATGTTCTTGAACAGTTCCCTGATCATTCCCGCTTTCCTTTCCTCAGCTGATGCTGACCAGCTTGTAGATGGCCTCGACCTGATCTCTGGTGGGCAGGTAGGGAGCCATGACGGCAGCGCTGCCGCAGGCAACGCCGTACTTCAGAGCGGTCTTAATGTCGCTGCCCTGGGACAGATGGCCGATGGCGGCCGACAGCATCGAATCGCCGGCTGCCACGGTATTCAGCGGCTTCATGACCGGCCCGGTGATGGTGTAGTGTTCGTCTTTGCTCAGATAGCAGGCGCCGTCCTTGCCTAAGGAGATCAGAATGCTGGAAACACCGCGGTCAATCAGTTGGCTTCTGGCTTCAGGAAGCAGCTGTTCCAGCGGCCGATCGCTGTTCAGGAAGCTCTGCAGCTCCTCCATATTGGGCTTGATCAGGTAGGGACGGCAGGCGACCAGATCTTCCAGGGGAAGATTGGGCACGTCAAGTACCAGCCGGCCGTTTTGCGCGTTTACTCTCTCGGCGATCCTGGTGATCAGTTCATTAAGGCCGTGCTGAATCGAGCCGGAAATGACGACGTAGTCGCCCTCCTTAACGGCCTTCATGAGATCGAGCAGCCTTTCCTGAGTGTCCCGGGACAGCTTAGGCCCTTCGGCGTTGAGGTCGGTCTCCTGCTGGTGGCGGATCTTGACGTTGATGCGGCTGATGCCTTCGATCATGACCTGCTCGACGCTGACCAGGGGAACCTTCTTCAGGCTTTCGACCAGGAAGCTGCCGGTAAAGCCACCGGCGGGGAATATGCAGGTTGAAGGAATGGAGAGTTCGCTGAGCATCCGGGAGACATTGATGCCCTTACCGGCCGCAATGTAGTCAACCTCGGAAGCGCGGTTAATGACCCCGATTTCAAAACTGGCGGGGTGGAGGTAGTAGTCAATGGATGGGTTTAAAGTAATGGTATGGATCATGTCTTTCACCTTTGATAATCCCATTCTACGGGCTTCTAAAAGCCCTTTCAATGGCTTTCGGAGCGAAAAGACAACAACGCAGGGAATCTGGGAAAGCGCAGATTTCCCATGCAAAAACACGCATTTACGTTGCGTGTTTTGTCATGTTTGATAATTTACGATGTTGAATCGTGCTGATTATGACCGATTCAGCGCTGATCACAGATCTCCTTCAGAATGGCAGTCAGTTTATCGTTCATCTCATGAACCTTGGTGTAATCACCGGTCTTGGCGTTGAAGGTGTGGTTGGCTTCTTCAATCTTCAACAGGGTCTTTTTCTTGCCCGGATACTCGTCAAAGAACTCCAGGCTGATCTGCGGCGGCAGGGTGGGATCAGCCATGCCGACCACCACGACCAGATGACCGGGATAGTCCTTCATGCTTTCAGCGACGCTGTAGCCTTCGGCGCTGTCGTTGAAGGACTTGTAGAGCAGTTCATGACGGCCATCGGAACAGGGGACAATGGTGTATTCGTCGTTGACCCAGTGGTTTTGGAACATCGGATTGGTCCTGGTGGTGGGTATTTCCCTGTCAGTCGCTGCGCCGTTAAGGGTGACGATGCAGAAGGGATTCAGATGAGCAGAGAGGCAGACCAGCTTGCCGCCCAGGGAGTGGCCAATCAGGCCGATCCGGGAACTGTCGATCTCCGGTCTCTTCAGCATGTCATTATAAGCCGTTTCCACGTCCGCGAGCAGGTTGGGATAGGTGTAGTCCCGGCGGTCATTGCGGTTTTCACCCATTGAGGTGCAGTCGATGCGCAGTGAGGCGATGCCGGCTTTCGCCAGCCGGTCCGCCAGCATGCCCTGGAAAAGACCATCGCCTTCCTTGTAGGACATGTAGCCGTGAACGATCAGGAAGGCCGGCCACTTCTTTTGGCCGTCTTCGGGAAAACTGTAGATGCCCGGGATCTGCCAGCGGGCGTCCGGTTTTGGTATGAAGACTCTTTCGATCATGTTGTTCTCCTTTATCTGAGCTTGCTTATCTCAACGCAGTTTTCAATTGGCTGCGGGAAACTGCCGATGGTATCGGTCAGAATGGTGACATCGCCAAAGTCGGCGTACTTGCCGGGGTAGATCATGTTGAACTTGGAATGGTCAGCCAGGGCGTAGGTGATCTGGGAACGGGTGATGACCTTATGCTTGCTGGCGGCTTCAAAGTCATTGGTCGTCGACAGGCCGGTTTTTTCGTGAATGCCGTTGACCCCCAGGAAGGCGACATCGAAGAAGTAGGAGTCAAACTGGTCCAGGGTTTTGGTGCCGGTGATGGCCATGGTCGATTTACGGACCGTGCCGCCCAGAACGATGGTATTGATTCCCTTTTCAATCAGCTTGTTGATGTGGGGAATGCCGATGGTCACTACGGTAATGTTGCGGGCCAGGATATAGTCAAGCATCGCAAAGGTGGCGCTGCCGGCGTCGATGTAGATCATCTGATTGTCCTTGATCAGCGAGGCGGCATAGCGTCCTACTTCCTGCTTGGCGGGTGTATTGGTGCCGTGCTTGAGCATCATTGGCGGCTCGGAGATGCGGGAGTCATTGATCCGGGCACCGCCGTAGTAGCGTTCGATGATGGCGAGGTCTTCCATCTCCTGCAGGTCGCGGCGGATGGTGGACAGCGAGGTGTTGTACATCTCAGCCAGCTGCTGAACGCTGACGTTCTGCTGCTCCCTGATCGTCGCGATGATGTTGTTCCATCTTACTTCTTTTCTCATGTCATTATTTCCTTATGGCCTTATTAACTTCATTATAACGGAAAACGGCGCTTTTTCCTATTACTGGGGTGAAAATGATTGCGTGTTTGCGTGTTCAGAAGGTAGAATGATAGCGAAAAGAGCAGTGGAAGGAGCGATGAAGATGAAGGAATACCGGATGATCAGACTGAGACCGGCCCTGATGGATTTCATCTGGGGCGGCAGCCGGTTAAGAGATGAATTCGGAAAGAAGAGCACCGGTGAGACCATTGCCGAATCATGGGAACTGTCTGTGCACCGCAGCGGTGAAAGCCTGGTGACGGAGACCGGGGAGAAGCTTTCCGACTATCTGAAAAAGAGACCGGGTTATCTGGGCGCGGGCCGGGAAGCTCTGGACATCCTGATCAAGTTCATCGATGCCCGTGACAGCCTGTCCCTGCAGGTCCATCCGGATGAGAAATATGCCAATGAGCACGAGAATCAGCATGGCAAGACGGAAATGTGGTATCTGGTTGACGCTGAGGAAGGCACCAGCCTGATCTTCGGAATGAAGGATCAGCTGACCAGAGAACAGTTCCGCCAGGCCATCGAGGATAACACCATCATGGAGCACGTCAACCGCGTGCCCGTTCATAAGGGCGATTACTGCCTGATAAAGGCCGGCACCCTGCACGCCATCGGCGCCGGCTGCCTGATTGCCGAGATCCAGCAGTCCAGCGATGTCACCTACCGGGTCTATGACTTCGGCCGGGTGGGCAAGGACGGGAAACCCCGTCAGCTGCACATCGACCAGGCCGTCGATGTCACCAACCTCACGCCTCTTGCCGGCAGCGTTGAAAACGTCAACGGACGCCAGACGGTGATGACCGATAACGGACTGTTCAGGGTCATCTACTGTCCCGTAAGGGAAAGGACTATCATCACGGGACAGGAAGAAAGCTTCACGGCCATCGTCTTCACCGAAGGAACAGGACGCATCAGATTCCGCAGTCAGAAGCTGGCCTACCGCAAGGGCGACAGCTATCTCGTACCGGCGGGAAAGGATGACATCGTCATTGAAGGTAAGGGAGAATGCCTGCTGGTAACAGCCGGCTAACAGCGAACAGAAAAGAAGGACTGCCCGATCAGGGCAGTCCTTTTCTCTTTGGCAAGCAGGGATGACGTTCTACATCAGAAACCACATGGAAATGATGACGATCACCACGATGTAGGCGTAGATGGAGATGAAGTCCAGCGTGCTTTCATCTTTGGTAAGGGTTTTGCGGTTGACAAAAAGGTACAGCAGAGTTATCACGATCTCCACGCAGCACAGCAGTACCAGAGCGAAGTACGGGTTTACCGTCTCGCGGTTGAGCAGCACGTAAATGCCGAAGATCAGAATGGCCAGTGCCTGAATGACATACTTGTGTATCTTGTTCATCTGTCATGCCTCCAATGAGAATGAAGGCGGGCAGCAGCCCGCCTTGAATGTTAAGCTGTTCCGGAACCTTCGCCCTTGGTGACGACCATGTAGAGGATCAGGGAGATGGTGGTAAACAGGGTCAATATGGCAGCCATGGCGGAAGCGTAGCCGTAGGAACCCTTGGTGACCAGCTCGTAGACCGAGATCGTCATGGTCCTGGTGCGGTAGGTGAACAGGTAAATGGCTGTGGACAGCTCCGTTATGATCGATACCCACGACAGGATCGCTCCGGAGATGACGCCGTTGAGCATCATCGGCAGAGTGACCTTGAAGAAGGTCTTGGCCTTGGAAGAACCCAGGGAAATGGAAGCTTCTTCGATGGTCTGGGGGATCTGCTGGAGTATGGCCACGGATGACCTGATGGTGTAAGGCGAACGCCTTATGATCAGGGCTACGATCATGATGAACGGTCCGCCGGTCAGTACCGGTAAGCCCATGACGCTTCTGTTGAAGGAGACGATCAGGGCGACGCCGATGACGGAACCCGGAATGATGTAGGGCATCATGGTCAGGATGTCCAGCGTCTGGTTCATGATGTTCTTTCTTCTGACGACCAGGTAAGCGCAGACGACAGCCAGCAGCACAACCAGCAGAAGAGCCGTGACGGCGATCTTGATGGTATTCCATATGGTATCGGAATAGGCTTCCAGGACGTAGCGGTAGCTGTTGAGCGAGAAGCCCTTCTTGAAGATCAGACCGCTTTCACTGGTTCTCTGGAAGGAAGTGAAGATGACGTAGATCTGCGGCAGGAAAGCCAGCAGGGTAATGAAGTAGCAGTAGAAGTGCATCAGGAAGGACTGCAGCGGCTTGGCCTTCTTCTGTTCGATGGGATGCAGCGCGTTCATCGTGAAGGTGAACTTGGAGTTGGCCCACTTCTGAAGCAGGAAGATGACCGTGGTGATGATGATGGCGATGACGCTCAGCGCCGCAGCGTAAGCCTTGTTCTGGGACATTTCACCGGAATACTGGTCATAGATCAGCACGGTGAAGACCTGATAGCCCTTGCCGATGAATACCGGAGTACCGAAGTCGGCGAAGGCTCTCATGAATACCATCAGGGCGCTGGCCAGCATGGTGGGCATGATCAGCGGGATGATGACCTTCATGAAGCGCTTGATGCCGGTGGTGCCAAGGTTGGAACTGGCTTCCACCAGAGAGTTGTCGATGTTCTTGAGCGCACCGGTGACATACAGATAGACCAGCGACAGGAAGCTCAGGGACATGACCAGCACGATGCCGTTGAAGCCGTAGATGCTGGGCATCTTGATGTTGAAGACGTTCTTCATGAATCTGGTGAAGATGCCGTTGTTTCCGGCGAAGACGACCCAGGAGAAGGCGCCGACAAACGGCGGCGACATGCTGGAGAGGATGATCAGCACTCTTAGGATCATGGAGCCCTTGATCTTATAACAGGTGGTGAAATAAGCCAGGGGCACGCCCAGGATCAGGGAAAAGACCGTGACCCAGACGGAGACCTTGAAGCTGTGCTGCAGGGCCAGTACGTTGGACTTGTTGTTGATGAACTCCAGGTAGTTGACCATGCTGAAGACGCCGGTTTCCTTGTCCATGAAGGACTGCTTTACCAGCGAGATCATCGGGTAGATCATGAAGAAGAGATAGAACGCCAGCAGCACGAAGGTGACGATTACCCAGCTGTCGTAGTTCTTTTTCTGCTTCTGAACAATGTTCTTTTTCTTCGTGTTCATAACGATCTCCCTTTAGTCGTTGCCGTAGAGATACTTGTCGTTCTTAACGCCCTTGACAATGTTCTTGGAACCGTCTGCCGTAAATACGTTTACCTTTTCCTTCTTGATCTTTAAGCGGACATCCGTGCCGTTGGGGATGATCTCGTCGATCAGGGATTCCTGAATCAGTTCGAAGCGGTCATCATCCTTGTCTTCGGTATGGATGCAGTGGACGGCGTCGCTTAAGACGTAGTAGTGGGTGTTCAGGCCCAGGAAGACGGAGTCGTCAACCTTGGCGTGAATGCCTTCCTTGTCGTTGATGACCAGTTCTTCCGGTCTGATGGCCAGAATGACGTCCTGATCATGCTGTTCCTCTTCGAGGATGTTGTCCATTTCAAATTCATAGCCGTCGGCCATGGAAATGATGCACTTGCCGTTTTTGACGGTAAGCTTGCCGTTGGCCAGGTTGGTGCGGCCGATGAAGCTGGCGACAAACAGGTTAGCCGGACGCTGATAGATGTCCTTGGGCTTGCCGATGTGCTGGATCTCGCCCTCATTCATGACGGCAATGCGGTCGGAAACCGACATGGCTTCTTCCTGGTCGTGGGTTACGTAGACGTTGGTAATGCCGACTTCTCTCTGAATCTGCTTGATGACCGTTCTCATTTCGACACGCAGCTTGGCGTCGAGGTTGGACAGCGGTTCGTCCATCAAAAGGACATCAGGCTTGATGACCAGGGCTCTGGCCAGAGCGACACGCTGCTGCTGGCCGCCGGAAAGTCTCTCCGGCATTCTGTCTTTGTATTCCTCAATATGCATGAGCTTCATGAATTCCTCAGTGAGGGCATTCATTTCCTCTTTTGACATCTTGCGGTTCTTCAATCCGAACTGGACGTTTTTTTCAACTGTTAAGTGCGGGAAGATGGCGTAGTTCTGGAAGACCATGCCGATGTTTCTCTTGGCCGGGTCGATGTTGTTGATACGCTTGTCCCCGAAATAGAAATCTCCACCTTCAATGGAGTTGAATCCGGCAATCATTCGTAAAAGAGTGGTCTTGCCGCATCCGGACGGGCCTAATAATGTGAAGAATTCCCCATCCTTTACCTCCAGGGAGAGGTCGGGAATGACGACATTATCGCCGTATGCTTTGACAGCATGATTGATTTTGATACCTACACTCATATACAGATCTCCTGTTTTTCTGAATAATGTCTCTTTTATGGAAAAGAGCGATGCGGTAGACTATTCTGCCGAATCGCTCTTTCCGTTAATTAGTAATTATTGGTTTTTAGTGATTAATGGAACAATTACTTCTTGGCGTTGTAAGCATCCATTAATTCAGTCCACTTTGCTCTCCAGTCCTTGGTGTTGGAAGCAATGTAGAGCTCATCCTGCAGGAAGACGTTCGGGATCTCAGCGAAGGTCTTGATGCCCTTGACGATGTTGGTCATGGAAGCATCAGCCGGACGCAGAGTCGTGCAGGTGTAGAGGTTCTGACCTTCAGTGGATACCAGGAAGTCGATGAACAGCTTGGCCAGATCCATGTGCGGAGCGTTCTTGACGATGGCGGCAGCGCAGGGGGTCCAGTTGTTGCCTTCGGCCGGGTAGATCATGGCGATGTCCGGTGCTTCGTCCTTCAGTAACTGTAAGGCGGGGTCTTCGTAGGTAACGCCGATGGCAGCTTCGCCGGCAGTAACGTTCTTGTATACTGCTGAAGATGAGCTCAGGACGGAACCGTCGATGACTTCGACGAACTTTTCAACATAAGCCCAGCCCTTATCCATGTCGAGGGCCTTCCAGTCGTTGTTCTGGCCGCCGCCGTAGATGTACAGCATGGCAACCAGTTCCTGCCAGGCACTGGATGACTTGACGGGGTCGCCGGATAAGACATGACCCTTTAACTTGTCAGCATGGTCAACTAAGCTCTGGTAGCCGGTGATGTCCTCAAGCTTGAGGCCCAGGCCTTCCAGAACAGTGGTGTTGATGACGAAGGCAGTGTTGCCGCTTAAGCCATAGTTGGTGAAGAAGCCGGCACTGTCGCCAGTGTTGTTTCTGTATTCTTCAGGAAGGTTCTGAGCATTGGGTGAAATGTAGTTTTCCCATAAGCCCTGGTTGTTGAACCACTTTTCAGTGTTCATGCCGCCCCACATGACGTCGCACTGCGGGTTCTCGGCTTCTGCCTGAATTCTTGATAAACAGTCACCTGTACCTAATGATACGATTTCGAGAGTAACATTCGGATACTTGGTGGTAAAGCCAGGTCTGATGGCGTTGATCTCACCGTTTGAGTTCGGTGAATATACAACTAACTTGCCGGTAACGGAAACATCCGGTTCAATGCCGGCCAGAATTTCCTTCTGGACCTGTGCGGCTGTCTTTTCGCCAGTGTCATCGGGCTCGTTTTCGCCCTGGCAGCCAAACATGGTGACTACCATTAACAGTGACAGTAAGACTGCTAATAATTTCTTCATTTTTTCCTCCTTTGCGGTGTAAAACCGCTTTCGTTAAACTCATTATATAATAATTTACTTAATCATGTAAAACTTTTTTCGTAAGGCGGTTTGAGGTTGTTGAGGCGATGCTCAGATAGTAAAAATCTGTTAAAATATTAGAAAGAAGAAAAGCAGAAAAGAGCAGAAAACGGAGGGAACCGATATGTTTTTCAAGATACCGACTCTTGTATATCTGGAAGATGAATGCCTGAAGAAACACGGCAGGTTAATGGAGAATTACGGCCGTAAGGCCCTGATCGTCACCGGCCGATCTTCAGCGCGCAACGGCTCGCTGGCTGATGTGACGGCGCAGCTGGATGACTGCGGCATCAGCTATCAGATCTATGATCAGACTAAGGAAAACCCGCCGGTCGAACAGGTCATGGAGCTGCAGTCGCTTTACAGAGACTACGCCCCTGATTTCCTGATCGGCTTGGGCGGCGGTTCAGCCATCGATCTGGCCAAGGCGGCGGCGGTAATGCTGTACTATCCTGATGAGACCGCTGATTTTCTCTATAAGCCGGTTGAGATCACCAGAAATCTGCCGGTAGTGGCCATACCGACGACCTGCGGTACCGGTTCGGAAGTTACCGGTGCCAGCGTCATTACCCGCCACGAGATCGGCAACAAGCAGTCGATCACTTCCCGCGTCTACCCGGTACTGGCTTTGCTGGACGGCAAGTACATAGCCGACTGCCCGCAGACCATCATTGCCAACACTTCCATTGATGCCCTGGGCCATCTGGTGGAAAGCTACATAAATACCACGGCCAGTGAGTACAGCGACATGATCGTCAGGGAAGGCCTCAGGGTCTGGTCCCGCTGCAAAGAGACTCTTAAGGGAGAGCACCGGACCGCTGAAGACTGTAATAATCTCATGCTTTCCGCCAACTACGGCGGCATGGCGATTGCCCATTGCGGTACTTCGCTTCCTCATGGCGCCAGTTACACGGTAACCTATAACACTGGCATGCCTCATGGAAAGGCAGTCGGTTACTTCCTCTACGGATATCTCAAATATGCAGATGAATCCAGAGTAAAGGACATACTTGAACTCACGCAGTTTGATTCACTGGAGCAGTTCCGCGACTTCATCGTTGCGGTCTGTCAGATTGAAAGACTTGATGAAGAACTACTGGAAAAGTGTGCCACCGCGTTGGCTGTCAATAAGTCCAAATTACGTTTCTGTCCGTATGATACCTCCGAGGAAACGGTAAGAAAGGTCGTCTTCGCGTTATAGAAATGGAAAAGTGCAAGGTTGCCAAGATCTGCGGCGGCTGTCAGTTTCAAGGCGTTGAATACGACAGGCAGCTGCAGAGAAAACAGGAATATGTAGAGAAACTGTATTCCCGCTATCAGGTCAAGCCGATCATCGGCATGGAGGACCCGTATCACTACCGCAATAAGGTGCAGGTAGCTTTTGGCCGTGCCAATGGCCGGGTAATCTGCGGCAACTATGTCACTTCCACTCACCAGATCGTCGAGATAAAAGACTGTCAGATTACTGACCGTAAGGCAAATGAGATCATTGAAGACATCAGGAAACTGATCATCTCCTTCCGGCTGACGGTCTTTGACGAGAATACGATGAAGGGCTTTCTGCGCCACGTGCTGGTCAGAACCGGTCACATAAGCGGTCAGATCATGGTCGTTCTGGTTACTGGCAGTTATCAGTTTCCAAAGAAGAAGGACTTCATTGATGCCCTTCTGAAGAAACACCCGGAAATAACCACTGTCGTTCAGAATATTAACAGCGCTCATACCTCCATGGTGCTTTCCGAAAAGTCAATCACTCTTTATGGAAAAGGCTATATCGAAGATGTCCTTTGCGAGAAGGTGTTCCGCATATCCGCTAACTCCTTTTACCAGGTTAATTCCATTCAGACGGAAAAGCTGTACGGTGCAGCCACTGAAATGGCACAGCTTGAGAAAAGCGATACGGTTATCGATGCCTATTGCGGTATCGGCACCATCGGCATTTCCGTTGCGGATAAGGTAAAACAGGTGCTGGCAGTAGAAATCAACAAGCAAGCTATCAGGGATGCCAGGGTCAACGCTAAACTAAACGACGTTGAAAACATCAGGTTTTCAGCCATGGATGCAGGAAAATTCATGCGTAAGCTTGCTTATGAGAAAACACCGGTCGATGTGGTCATCATGGACCCGGCGAGAGCTGGGGCGGATGAACCGTTCCTCAGCAGTCTGGTGAAGCTTAAGCCACGGAAGGTCGTTTACATTTCCTGTAACCCTGATACCCAGAGAAGAGACATCAGTTATCTGAGCAAACATGGCTATCAGGTGGAAGAACTGCAGCCGGTAGACATGTTCCCATTTACAGAGCACGTGGAATCGATTTGCTTGCTCACGCGAAGATGAAAGAAAGTTGAATTAAATATGAAGAATGAAACAATGATTACTAAGAGCAGTTTTACCATTGTGGTGAAGGATCTTGAATGGATAACAGGAGAAAAAGATGATCCG
>JAFRZA010000046.1 GCA_017442805.1 Erysipelotrichaceae bacterium | reverse complement strand
TCCATGAGCACCGGGATCCTTGACGATGATCTCGCCGTTGCCGGCGATCCGGGCATTCTTGACACGGGCGGCGTTAAAGGTCCTGGGCCTTCTGGTTCCGAAGCCGTAGATCATGGCCATTAACAGCGTGGCGCCGGTTCCGACAATGGTTGACATCCTGATTTCTTCCGGGGACATGGCCTGAACAAAGTGATGATAGTACTGGATGATCAGGGCTGGGGTAGCGAGAGTGATCGCATAGACGAGGAAGGTAAAAAGCTTTTTCATTATAAAATACTCCTATTACTAACATTATATGGTAAAAGACTGACATAATTGATAAAAAAGAAAAGTAAGTGCTTACATTTCGGCTAAACGGTTGTATTCTATAGGTAGAATGACACAAAATGACTGTTTGAAAACCGGTCATAGGAAAGGATAATCACAATAATGGGGGAAAAAGACTTGTTGTTGACGGATCATGGTGCAAGGGATGCGGCATCTGTGTTGCTTTCTGCCCCAGAAAGGTACTGAAACTGATCAATGATAAGGCAGCTGTCGTCGATCCGGACAACTGCATTAAATGCGGGCAGTGTGAACTTCGCTGTCCTGATTTCGCCATCTGGCTGGAGGATGCAGAACATGAGTAAGGCTGTATTAATGCAGGGCAATGAAGCCTGCGTAAAGGGAGCCTTAAAGGCAGGGATGCGTTTCTTCGCCGGCTACCCGATCACACCAAGCACGGAAATCGCTGAAGGCTGTGCCGTTCAGCTGCCCAAGCTGGGAGGCAAGTTCATTCAGATGGAAGACGAACTGGCTTCGATAGCTGCCGTCATCGGCGCTTCTACGACCGGCGTCAAGGCCATGACTGCTTCATCCGGTCCCGGTCTTTCACTGAAGCAGGAAAACATTGGCTATGCCTGCATGGCTGAGATTCCCTGTGTCATCGTTGACGTCCAGCGTTCCGGTCCTTCGACCGGTCTGCCGACTTCTTCCTCCCAGGGCGATGTCATGCAGAGCCGCTGGGGAACCCATGGCGACCATCCGATGATCGTCTTATCGCCCTCATCAGTAGCGGAAACCTATTATCTGACCATCAGAGCCTTCAACCTGGCGGAAAAATACATGACCCCGGTCATCCTGTTAATGGATGAGATGATCGGCCATCTTAGGGAAACGGTCGAGATCGACGATAATGTCGAGATCATAAACCGCAAACAGCCTGACGGTCCGGAAGGAAACTACGAAGCCTATAAGGCCGAAGAGAATCTGGTGCCGGTTCTGCCGGTCTTCGGTTCCGGTCACTACTACAACATTACCGGTCTGACCCATAATACCTGGGGCTTCCCGACCAATAACCGTCCGATTGCCGGTGAACTGCATACCCGTTTAATGAAGAAAATCGAAAACAACCGTCGGGACATTGAACAGTACGAAGAATACCTGACTGACGATGCCGAACTATTGATCGTAGCCTATGGCGGCAGTGCCCGCGTAGGCGAAGCAGCTGTTGATGCCTTAAGAGAAAAGGGCATCAAAGCGGGCATGTACCGGCCCATTACCATCTGGCCGATGCCGGAAAAACGGCTGGGCGAACTGACCAGCAGGATCGGCAAGGTCCTGGTCGTTGAGCATAACTACGGGCAGTACCTGCACGAAGTAAGACGCGTTGCCGGGCTTAACTGCGACGTTGAGTTTATCGGCTGTGTCAGCGGCGCCTTCATCACGCCTGATGAAGTAGTCAGAAAAGCGGAGGTGATGTCAGATGCCAAGTA
>JAFRZA010000045.1 GCA_017442805.1 Erysipelotrichaceae bacterium | reverse complement strand
GCCTGCTCAAACACCTTCTGCAGGTTGGGCATGCAGGAATCAATGTACTTTTCCAGAGCGATGATGGCGCCCTGCTTGGCATACTTCTGCAGGTCCGTGTCGCCGAAGCCGGCAGTGAACACGAGCTCAGGCAGGGTACGGGCATTCGCCATTTCGAGGGCGATCTTCTCGCCCCACTGATCGCTCTGGATCGTGCGCCACTCGACGTGGACGTTGGTCGCTTCTTCCAGGCGCTTGAAGATGGTGCGGTTGTTGGGGTTGGATTCGGTGCCTGCCGGGAAGCTGGTCAGGGCGGTAAAGGATTCGGTCTTCGCCAGGGGGAAAGTGTACTCTGCGTGAGCAACGACGGTCATTGCCATCATCAGGCAAAGACAGAGAGCCAGAAGCTTAGACATTTTACGCATGGTTGAATCTCCTTTACTTCATTATTCTACAGGCGATTCGCCTGCAAGTTCCGGGGGTATTCCGTTATCCCTTGACAGCGCCGGCCATGATGCCGTTGTCAAAGTACTTCTGGAAGAACGGATACATAATCAGCAGCGGCAGACTGGAAATGATAATGGTAGCGTACTTCAGAAGCTCCGCCAGCTGGGCGCGCTGGGCAGTAGACTGCATATCGGAGACCATGCCCTGTTCCGGCTGGCTCTGAATCAGGATACTGCGCAGCACCACCTGAAGGGGCTGCTTGGCAGCGTCGTTCAGATAGATCATGGCGTCGAAATAGCTGTTCCACATACCGACGAACTGCCACATGGAAATGGTGGCAATAATCGGCGTGCAGACCGGCAGCAGGATCTTGAAGAAATAGATCATCTCCGTAGCGCCGTCGATAGAGGCCGCCTCTTCAAGATCGTGCGGTACGCCCTGATAGTAGGTGCGGGCGATGATCATGTTCCAGACGCTGAACGCGCCGGGCAGCAGGATGGCCCAGATGGTATTCAGCATTCCCAGGTCACTGATCAGCAGGTACGTGGGAATCAGGCCGCCGCCGAAGAACATCGTGATCACGTAAATCGTATTGAAGAATTTCTTGAATCTGAAGTCGTTTCTGGACATCGGATACGCCGCTAAGAGCGTTACGACCACGGAGATGATCGTGAACAGCACCGAATAAATCAGAGCGTTCTTAAAGCCGACCCAGATCATGACGTTGGACAGAACACGGGTGTAAGCCGTCGTCGTCCACTTGCTGAAGTCGAAGGTCACGCCCTTGTTCTGCAGCGTGATGGGATCGATAAAGGAAGCGAGTATGATGTACAATACAGGAAGAATGATCGCAGCCAGGAAGAGGCCCAGAATCACATAGGCTATGATCAGGATTGTCTTATCTCCAACGGGGTATTTTGCAAACTCGCTCTTCTTTTTAATTGTAGTTTTTGCAACACTCATTCGCGCTCACCTCCTTCATTAAATCCCCTTGCCTTCGTTCATTTTCTTGACAATGGTATTCATGGAGACCAGCAGAACAATATTGATGACGGTATTGAACAGGCCGACCGCGGTAGAAAAACCGTAATCGCCGTCCAGAAGACCCTTCTTGTACACGTATGTGGAGATGATTTCGGATGCGCCCATGTTCAGGTCAGTCTGCAGGGCGTAGGCTTTTTCAAAGCCGACGCTCATGATGTTGCCCACCGCCATGATGAACTGAATGAGCACGGTATCCTTAATCGCGGGCCATTCAACCGTCTTGATCTGCTGAATCAGGTTCGCGCCGTCGATAACAGCCGCTTCCTTCAAATCCTTGCTGGCATTGGACAGCGCCGCAGTATAGATGATGGAAGCCCAGCCGGCACCCTGCCAAATGCCGCTGGCAATGTAAATCGTGCGGAACGCCTGGGGCATGGTCATGAAATTGATGTGTGTGCCCAAGATCATATTGACCATACCGGTCGGCGACAGAAGGATGCGAACGATACCGCAAAGAACGATAACAGAAATGAAGTTGGGCATGTACAGTACAAGCTGAACCTTTTGCTTGATCTTGGAGCTGAGGATGCGGTTGAGCAGGAACGCCAGCAGGATAGGAGCCGGAAATCCCCACAGAAGACCGAATACGCTCAGTTTCAGGGTGTTCATCAGGTATCTCATGAAGTCAGGCGAGGACAGG
>JAFRZA010000044.1 GCA_017442805.1 Erysipelotrichaceae bacterium | reverse complement strand
GTGACATATTCAATTGAATATAATTTTTATATTAAATCAATTATTTTTGCCTCTTTAAGTCTCATTTCATCAATTTGTTGTTGGTCAGCAGTCGGCCCATTAAGAATTCCATGGAGAAGTAGAAGACCTGCTTCTCTTCATTCTTGGTAACGGCTTCCTTGCAGTTCATCCAGCTTTCAGCCGCATAGTCTCTGATCATTTCACCCAGAATCAGGTATTTTTCGGTCGGATCGCATTTTTCGGCACTGCGTCCGTAAGTCTGAACCAGTCTTTCACAGAACTGTTTCTTGAATTCGTCTTTATTTGTGAACATTATTATCTCCTTTTAGCCTGGAATATCACACCGGCAAACGGGGCCAGTCTGACATTGATGACGTAGGGGAATCCATGTTTCCCCGGTTTACGGGCTACGACCTTATGGTAGTTGCACATGTTGCAGCCGCCGTAGATGTCTCTTTCTGAGTTCATCAGCTCGGTAAAGTAGCCGTAAGTAGGCACTCCGACTTCGAAATGCTCGTAGGAAACGGGCGCCATGTTCAATATTATAACATAACAGTATTCTTTGTCATATCTAATATACGAATAAACCCTCTGCATGCTGTTGTCGGCATCGATCCACTTGTAACCCTCGTATTCGTAGTCTTTCTGCCAGAAAGCCGGATTGGTGCGGTAGATGTTGTTCAGATCGCGGCACAGGCGCTTGAAGGAATCGTGAGCCGGATACGTTAACAGGAACCAGTCAAGTTCCTTGTTTTCATCGAATTCGCGGAAAGTGGCGATCTCATTGCCCATGAAGTTGAGTTTCTTGCCCGGATGGGAGTACATGTAGACCATCAGGTTGCGGCACTGGGCGAACTTCTGTTCGTAGGAGCCCCACATCTTGTTGACGATGGTGCCCTTGGAGTGGACAACTTCATCGTGTGACAGAGGCAGAATGAAACGTTCGGAATAGAAGTAGGCCATTGAGAAGTTAATGAGGTTATGGTGATAATGGCGGTATTCCGGGTCCATGGCATAGTATCTCAGGGTATCGTTCATCCAGCCCAGGTCCCACTTGTAGTCAAATCCGAGGCCGTTGTCTTCAACCGGCTTGGTGACATTGGGGTAAGCCGTGGAGTCTTCCGCGATGATCATGACGCCCGGATACTCCTTATGCAGGTGATAGTTAAAGCGCTTCAGAAAAGCCAGAGATGCGTGGTTTTCCCCTAAATTGCTGTTACCGTTGTAATAAATCAGGTTACTTACGGCATCCAGACGCAGTCCGTCAATGTGGTATTTGTCCAGCCACAGACCGGCGCTGCTTAACAAGAAGCTGTTGACGGTATTCTTGCTGAAATCGAAGTAGAGGGTATCCCACTGGCTTTCAGCCCGGCTCGGATCGTCACTTTCATACAGCGGTGCGCCGTCAAAGCGCTTCAGGCCGAAGTCGTCCTTGACGAAGTGAGCCAGGACGATGTCCATGATGACGCCGATGCCGGCCTTATGACAGGCATCAATGAACATCATCAGCTGATAGGCATTGCCATAG
>JAFRZA010000007.1 GCA_017442805.1 Erysipelotrichaceae bacterium | reverse complement strand
GTTTGTTTCTCAAAGAACGATCGCACCATCCGCGACAGTGCTTTTATATGATACCATATAAATAAACGTTGTCAATAACTTTTCGAACGAATTTTCGCAAAATCGTACCAGATTATCCCGTCATAATTCTTCGGTTCGCTTCGGGCATCCTGTCCTTACTCTTGAGGAAGGTTTAATATATAATATGTATGAGATTTTGAGGTGATTTTGATGATTTACCAGCAGATTGACAGAGACCTTATCGAGATGGCGGAAGGCTCAGACGAAGCCCTCAGGGACATTTACGCCGAAATTGACAGGATCTGCCTGCACAACTCCGACCGTATCCTTTCTGCATTTGTGAAAAACCGGGTTTCCTATGCCGATTTCAGTGACATCAACGGCTACGGTAATTTTGACAGCGGACGTGACAAGCTGGAAAGCATGTTTGCGGAAATACTCGGCTGTCAGGATGCTCTGGTCAGACCGCAGATCTGCAGCGGAACCAACGCCCTTTATCTGGTCTTCTCTGCTCTGCTTAAGCACGGTGATACCATGATTTCCCTTACGGGAACTCCCTATGACTCCCTGCAGGAAATGATCGGTCTTTACGGTGATTCTTCACAATCTCTTAAGGCTCACGGAATCAGTTATGAGCAGATTGATTTGAAAGATGGCGGTTTCGATGAAGAGAAGATCATCGACAGGCTGAAGCGAAAAGATGTCCGGCTGGCTGAGATCCAGCGTTCTCGCGGCTACTCCAGCCGCCCTTCGCTTAACATTGATCAGATCGGTCACATCATCGAAAGAATCCGGGAAGTCAATAAGGATGTCATCATCATGGTTGACAACTGTTACGGAGAACTGGTTGAAGAACGGGAACCGGGACACGTCGGCGCCGACATCATCGCCGGCTCGCTGATGAAGAATCTGGGCGGAGGAATTGCCTCGACCGGCGGCTACATCGCCGGACGCAGTGATCTGGTCGCCATGGTTGCCGAAAGACTGACCGCTCCGGGCATCGGCAAGGAACAAGGGGCCAACTTCAACCTGAACAATTCCTTCTTCAAGGGACTGTTCATGGCTCCCGGAGCCGTGCGCTCTGCTCTGAAGACCGCTGTCTTCTCCGCCTACATGCTGGAAAAACTGGGGTACCTTAATGTTTCTCCACGCTATGACGAAAAACGGACTGACATCATCCAGACGGTTGAACTCTCCAGCAGGGAAAACCTGGTGCGCTTCGCCCAGGGCATTCAGGAGGCTTCACCGATTGACTCGTATGTAAAGGTCACGCCGGCACCCATGCCGGGATATCCCTTTGACGAAGTGATGGCCTGTGGCAGTTTTACCCAGGGCAGCACCATTGAGTTGTCTGCTGATGCACCAGTAATCGAGCCTTATAACCTTTACATGCAGGGTGGGCTGACACTGGAATACGGTAAGTTAGCCATCCTGAGCGCCATTATGAGAATGAGACAAGGAGCGTAACGCTCCTTTTTTCATGGTATAATGTCAGTGTGATAATTCAGAAATGCCTAAAAAGCCATTTCTGACTGCAAACTTGATAATTTAATGGATGGAGGAAAAATGAAAAAGATTCTTTTAGCTATTCTTTCCCTGTTACTGGCGCTGACCATCTTCGGATGTGACGGAGGCGGGGGAGGCAATTCGGAAAACCAAAAATTGCTGCAGACCCTTCAGGCCAACAGCTGGTTCTGCGATGACGAACAGAGCCTTTATGTCCGGTTTGATGCTGAAAAAAACGGCGTTGAGCAAACCATTTCCCACACTTCCTATTATCTGTGGGGCGACATAACCGATATCCGGAAAACATCTGAAAACCATTATGAGATCGATCTCCATCACGATGCCCGTCATGATGAAGAGATGGACTACGATGAATATACCGGAACCGTAAAAATGGTGTATGACACAGGTAATCCGACTGTGCTCACTGTCATATTCATAAACGGCAGCGATGAAGACGGGCCTCATGAACTGCACACAGACAAAGGTCTGAACGAAGATGAGATACTGAAGCTTCTTCAGGACAACGGCCCCTATCTTGATTCAGAGCACAATAACTGCGCCGTCTTCAATGCGAAAAGCAGGACTCTGGCCGACCGCAGGATTGCGAACTATGATACTCCGCAGGAAGAGACGGTGGCCATTAAATCCATCGTTTACAAGGGATTTAACTATTATGACATCAACCTTGACGTTGAAGGACAGATGATTACCCTGCCGATCTGTTTCGACAAAGATGCACCGGACTGCTTTTATACGCTGACCGAAGAACCGGCTTTTTACGCAACCGACATTGGAATGGATGCGGCCAAGCTGCTTGACTGGCTGGTCGGCGGAAATATCTACGAGGATGAATATCATGACATTTCCGTCATCTTCGATAATTCCATGGGGCACATCATCGTAAAGAACAAGCCTGACAACCTGTCAGGTGAGTTTGGCATCCTGAAACTGGATTATCTGGGATGCGATCATTACATTTATCTCGTAGAAGATGAAAAATCCGGAATCAACTATAACATTTATCTCCGGATCTATCGCGACGGTTCAAAGATCGCCATTAGGTTCATGGAATACAACATCAGCGATCATGGCCTCTATGCCGGTAATTGATAACGATTGACCCTAAGGACATAACAAAAGCCAATCCGAACAACGATTGGCTTTTCTTTAACCTCTTTTAACCAGGAAACGGTAACGTCCAAACAATACGCTGGTTGCGTCTACTGTCGTGCTCTTCATCAGATGAGTGAACACGTCATCAGCACCGCTAAGGTGTCTGGCCAGAGCGGAGACGACTTCGGTCATCTCTTCTTCCGGCGTGCTGTTTACAGCCTTTACCAGGCAGCGGGCGTAGGCGATTATCAGAGCATCCTTTTCGCTGTCCTTGAACTGCTCAAACAGTTCTTTCAACTGCTGATAATATTCGATGCTCTTCTGAAGAGTCTCTTCACTGTCAGTCAGTTTTCCATAAACAGCCCTGACAACGCGGTTTTCGGTATCTCTGATGACCTTTTCCGGCATCTGGCTGTCGAGGATCTTCCGGGCAGCCATTACCAGAAGTACGGTACGGCACTCGAAGGAGACCCTGGCTTCTTCGCTTCCCTTATCGACTAACGGCACAAACACGGCATCATCGCTGATGATCTCGTTGTGCAGGCTGTCAATGATGCCCTCCCAGGCTTCGCTGAACTCTTCCCGGTTGAGCATCAGAACCATTGATCCTCCGGC
Source organism: Erysipelotrichaceae bacterium (assembly GCA_017442805.1). Taxonomy (GTDB): domain Bacteria; phylum Bacillota_I; class Bacilli_A; order Erysipelotrichales; family Erysipelotrichaceae; genus UBA1783. The sequence continues at coordinate 21,591 of JAFRZA010000007.1, read as the reverse complement.
CATCTTACTTCTTTACTTCGGTGGTATACATCGCCTTGCAGATGACGACCTTGCGGTCATAAATGTCCTGGCAAAGCTGCGGCAGTCCTTCAATGTCAGTGCGGTGGGTGATCAGGTCCAAGACCTTCATCTTGCCTTCATCCATCATCTTGACGCAGTATGCCCATTCATTGATCGGAGTCTCAGCGAAGTGATGGTTCCAGATGCCCTTCAGTACCAGTTCCTTGCGCAGGATGGTGCTGTGGTCGGACAGCTTGATGACGGTATCCTTATGCGGGTTGCCCAGCAGAACGACGGTGGCCTTGATGCGGCAGCACTCGATGGCGCTGCACAGACCCGGACCGGTTCCGGTGCCTTCAACGACAACGTCAGCCATGTGGCCACCGGTAAGTTTTCTTACTTCAGCGACGACATCGGTGGTCATGCTGTTGATGACGGTCTCACCGCGGTCTCTGGCAAACTGGCATTTTTCTTCCACGACATCGACCAGGATCGGATCAGCTCCGAACAGTCTGGCCCAGCGGGAAGCCATGATGCCGATCGGGCCGGCACCGAAGATGACGACGTGATGCCCGGCAACGACGTCGCCCTTTCTGATGGCATGCTGTGCCACGCAGCAGGGTTCGACCATGCCCAGCATTTCGCCGGTCGTGTTTTCACTCTTGGATTCAACGAAGTGCCATTCTGACGGAACCAGGCAGTAATCAGCCATGCCGCCGTCGCTTCTGGAACCCAGATAGTCATAGTTCTGGCACATCGCATAGTCTGCGGTCAGACAGGCATCACAGTTACGGCAGGGGATCAGCGGGAAAATCGCGCCTTTCTTGCCGACCAGTGACGGGTCGGCGTCCTCGCCGACGGCTACGATGGTGCCGCCGAATTCATGACCCAGCGTCAGCGGATACTTCTGCTTGCTGGTTCCCAGTTCAAAGATGCGGGGAATGTCGCTGCCGCAGATGCCGCAGGCACTTACCTTGATCAGCAGTTCTTTACCATGCGGTACGGGAACTTCGACTTCATCACAGCGGAAATCACCGATCTTGTGCAGTCTTGCTGCTTTCATGGTTGCCATGCTGTTATCCGTTCTTCTTCAGCAGGTCAGCTACGTCGTAGCAGCCCTGAGCCGGGATGATCTGGATTTCGACCTTAACGCCTTCATCGATCATCTGCTGGATGATTTCCTTTTCATGCTGGGACATGGAGATGTTCTGGAAGAACTTCTTGCGGTCGCCGCTCATGCCCATGCCGCCGATGTTGAAGTAATCAATCGGGCAGCCGGCATCTCTTAAGGCCTTGATGGTATCAGGAACCTTGGCGATCAGCATGGTGGGCTTCGGCAGTCCTTCATTCAGGATCTTGACTGCGTCTTCGATGGTCTTGTTCTCAATGGTCATGCCACTGGGAATCAGATATGAGAACATCGTCTGCATGAACGGGTCTTTGGCAGTCTTGTCATCAACGCACATGATGTGCTTGATTTCCTTGTACTGCTTGATCCACTGGGTAACGACCTGACCATGGATCAGTCTGTCATCAATTCTGGTAAAAATCAAATTCTCAATAGCCATAAATTATACAACTCCTTCTTTACTTCTTTTAATATTATTCTACAACTGACTGCACGTAATTCCTATAGCATTCGCCAAATTTCTCCGGGCCTTCCTTCAGCATTGACGAAGTTCCGGTTACCAGGCTGTCGGCTCCCGCTGCCAGCATCTTTCTGGCGTTGTCAATTGTCGTATTCCCATCTATGACCAGTTCGATCTTATGATCGGCTCTGTCCAGGATCTCTCTGACCCGGGCGATCTTCTCCAGACCGTTGGGGATCAGTTTCTGTCCGGCAAAGCCCGGATTGACCGCCATGAACATGACGAAGTCCAGAACCGGCAATGCTTCTTCCAGATATTCCAGCGGAATACCCGGGCTCATGGCGTAACCGGCCTTCATTCCCTTTTCCCTGATGGCCATCAGCAGACGGTAAGGCTGCTTGCAGACCTCGGGATGGAAACTGACGCGGTCGTTTTCCTTCCAGTTGAACCAGGGCAGAAAATTCTCCGGTTCAATCGCCATGAAATGGACGTCAATAGGCAGATCAGTGATCGACCTGATGGCGTCGAAATCGTCCATTCCCAGCATGATGTTGGGAACGTAGTGGCCGTCCATGACATCAAAGTGGATGCCGTCTATGCCGTTTTTTTCGAATTCAGCGATGTACTGGCGCAGCTCCCAGGGCTTGCAGCACATCACTGACGGATAAATAGCGACCTTTTTCATTGTCTTCTCCTCTAAACAAACGCATGCGGGGCTGTAGAAAGTCCCGCATGCATTCTTCAATTAATCTTTAATCTTACTTGTAAGCACCCATCAGAGCCTGAATGGCTACCAGAGCGAATGCAACAGCGAAGATGACCAGAATGATTGTTAACGGTTTTGCTTTCTTTCTCAGCAGACCCCAGACGCCTAAGACAGCAGCCAGCGGCATTAAGCCGGGCAGCAGAGTGTCTAATACGTCCTTCTGGACATTGAACTTGATTTCACCCAGAGCATTCGGGAATACCCACTCCAGGAATGAGAGGTCAAGCTTAACGTTGCCGACAGCCATTGAACCAATAACCATCAAACCGACGATTGATACTGCGTCGAGGATCTTGTTTAACAGACCAGTCTGTAACAGATCAACGATAGCGCCCTTGCCCTTGGTGTAGCCCAGCATGTACATGTTGTAACCTAAGGTGAGCATCAGTACCTTGTAAACAATTTCGAATAAGATCGGGCCAGCGAAGTTGCCAGCTAATGCTAATGAGATACAGATACCAGCTAAGATCGGGTAGCAGATGGACTGTGAAACAACGTCACCAATACCAGCTAACGGGCCCATTAAAGCTGAACGTACGGAGATGATATCATCAGCAGAAACGTCTTCGCCATTGGCTCTCTGCTCTTCCATGGCAGCAGTGATGCCATGAACAACTGTACCCATCCATGACGGCTCAGTGTTGAAGAAGATCAAGTACTTCTTTAATTCTTCAGCCTGTTTTTCCTTCGGATATAAGGCACGAATGATCGGCATGAAGGCGTTGGTGTTACCTAAGCCCTGCAGACGCTCATAGTTGTAAGCAGTTTCTGAAGAGTAACCTAATAACCAGTTCTTAATTAAATCGTTCTTAGTGAGCTGTGCCATTATTAGTCACCTACCTTTTCCGGGTCGTTCTGGAAGTAGTAAATAATTAATGCTACCAGAGCGCCAACGAGTGTAACTTCCATAGTGGTTAAGCCTACGAACTGTGATAAGGCAAATCCTACGAAGAAGAACGGGATGAGTTTCTTCTTGCCTAAGAAGTTAAGAAGCATGCCGATACCTAAAGCAGGTAACAGGCCGCCGGCAAGTGCGAAGCCGTCCATGATCCACTGCGGGAAGGACTGCAGCCAGTTGCCGAAGGTCTCGCCGTTCATAACAATTAAGAATGCCGGCAGACCGTTTAAGATCAGGGATACAAAGAATGACGGTACATAGTTGCACAGACGAACCTTTGTCAGGTCTCCTTCTTCAAGGAACTTGTCTGCCATGTGTACCCAAGTTGCGTTGATTGTCATGTAAGCATTCCAGGCGAATACGGCGACAGAACCTAAGATAACACCAACAACAGAAGCTGTGTTGTAATCCAGGCCGGCGACCAGAGCCAGAGCGGTGCCTACAGGACCAGCAAACATTGCGTTACCAGGCATGGAACCACCAGCGGTGATGAATCCGATGTACGGCAGGTTGATAGCGGCAGCGATCTGCATGCCTCTCAGGGGTTCACCCATTACGAGAGCTACCAGGAAGCCTGACCAGATCGGGTATAGCCAGGTTCTGGTAACGGTGTGGCTGAACCACCAGGTTGAGCAGGTTGCGATCAGAGCAACCAATATAGCCTTAAATACCAAATCTCATCTCTCCTTTCATATTAAAAATCCATTTGGTTTTATTTTGCAATCTGAGCTTCCGTCAGTATCCCTTCTGACGGCTGCCCGGATTCACAAACTTTGTTTTTTTTGAAAATGCTTAGTACATAAGAGATTATTTTCCTGTCTGTTCTCATTCTAGCACGGCAACGGCATTTAATGAAGGCAATATTGCGGAAATCCTGTCATTGTCAGCCATTTCATGAAAACTCTTTCTTTTTTCAGTTTACCTGTTCACTAAATATAATGTAAAATAATAATGACCAAAAATCAAATGTTTTCGTCAATCCCGCCCCCTGCGGCCGGTGAAAGGAAGCATCATGTCAATTAAGATCAACGAAGAAAACTATCTCAGTCTATCCCAGTCCGAACAGCAGGTCATCGACTTTCTCAACGAGAATGAGGAGCTGCTTCCCGAACTGTCAATAACGACGATCGCGGCCCGCACCTACACCTCGCTGGCCACGGTTTCCCGCGCCATCCGTAAGTGCGGCTTCGACGGCATCGCCCATCTGCGCTACTCTCTGCAGCAGAAAAACGCGCCGTCAAATGACGAGACCTTCATCATGAACGACGTGCTGGCCAAGGCCTACCGCGAGTGCTCACGCACCATTGACAACATCTCCATTCCCCAGATCCTCAAAATCATTACCTACATTAAGAAGTCACGGCGCATCTTCCTGTACTCTAGAGGCTACACGGCACTGGTAGCGGACGAGTTCGCCCACCATCTGGTCTGTCTGGGCTACAACGCCTTCGTCATGAAGGATTCCGTGGTCATGCAGCGTTCCGGCAGCATTCTGCGTCCCGACGATCTGGTGATCATCATCTCCGTGCACAACACCACTCCCGAACTGGCGGAAAGCGCCGCCATCGCCAATGAGATCGGCGCCAAGGTGGTAACGCTGTGCTGCGAGGAAGGAACCAACCTGGAAAAGTATTCCGAAGTCACCGTCATCGGCTATTCGGAAAGCCTGGGCGCCTGCACCTTCAACGTCTCCCGCGTTTCCCTGTCCATCATCTGCCACATCATCATCGAATACCTTGACAAGACAGCATAGTCCCGAAAGGGACTTTTTTGTTCACTTTTCCAACCAAAAGCCCTTCTACCGCCGTCAAAAGGGAAACATTTTCGTCAGGACGTTATTTTATAATTTACATAGAGAGGAACTGTTTTGAGTATGGATAAGATTAACCATGTCATTGCCCTGACCGATATCGGCAAGGTCGAGATCGAGGAACACCCGATGTTTGCCTGCGATCCCGACAAGATGATCATCAAGACCGATTACTGCGCTCTGTGCACCTATGAGCAGCGCGTATTCTCCGGAGTCCACAAGATCGAGCTTCCCCTGATCGGCGGACACGAAGTCAGCGGCACCATCGTGGAAGTGGGAAAGGAACTCCAGGGTAAGGATTTCCAGGTCGGCGACAAGGTCGTCGTCGGCGTCAACATCTCCTGCGGAACCTGTTACTACTGCCAGACCGGCCAGTCGCAGAGCTGTCCCAATTTCAGCAACCTGATCGTCCAGCCCGGCGCTCCCTATCCGGGTACGGCGGCCTTAATGGAATATCAGATGCAGAAGCCGCAGAACGTCTTCAAGTACTATGACGTAACGCCTGAAGAAGCCTGCCTGATCGAGCCGATCTCCTGCGTACTGCACAGCGTGGAAAGCGCTGATCCGCAGTTCGGCGATTACGCGGTCATCATCGGCGCCGGCATGATGGGTCAGCTGCATTCCCAGCTCGCCCGTCTCAAGGGCTGTCTCACCATCGTCATCGACATGAATACCGAAAGGCTGAAACTGGCCAGTGAGCTGGGCGCCAGCCATGTCATCGACCCCAGCAGCGAAGACGCTCTGGCGAAGGTGATGGAATACACCCACGGCCGCGGTGCCGACATCGTCTTTGACACCACCCCGGCAGCGGAAGTTGCCCAGGATGCCATGAAATATCTGGCCTTCATGGGCAAGCTAGTCATTTACAGCGGCATCTATCCCAATAAGAAGATCGAAGTTGACCCCCATCTGATCCACAAGAAGGCCTATCAGATCATCGGCAGCGCCAATTCCAGTCAGCGCGACTTTGTCCGCTCATCCAAACTGCTCTCACACAGACTCATTAACGTCAGGCCGTTCATTGAGGGCGTCTTTGAAGCCAAAGACGCGCAGAAAGCCTTTGAGACGGCACCGGGGCGTTTCCGCAACATCATCCATCTGCACTTTTAAGGAGAAATGACATGTTAGTAACCGCAAAAGAACTGCTTCAGGAAGCTGAAGAAAGAAAAACCGCCATCGGCGCCTTCAACGTCACCGGCATGGCAACCATGTGCGCCATTCTGGAGGCCGCGGAAGAACTGAATGAACCGGTCATCATTGACTTCGCTCCGGTCCATGAGGAGATGGGCATCATCTCACTGGACAGGATCGGACCGGCAATGGTCGCTCTGGCCAAGGCCGCGAAGGTTAAGGTCTGTTGCCACCTGGATCACGGCGTTGAACTTGACTACATCAGAAAGGCCCTGGAACTGGGATTCACCTCCTGCATGTACGACGGCAGTGCTCTGCCCTTTGAGGAAAACGTTGCCAATACCCGCCGGGCCGTGGAAATGGCCAGGGCCTATGGTGCCACCGTTGAGGCAGAACTGGGCAAGATGGCCGGTCTCACCCTGAATAACGATCATGTCGTCGAAAACCGCGACATTGACCGCGCCAACTTCACCAATCCCGCTCAGGCAAGAGAGTTTGTCGAAGCTACCGGGGTAGACATGCTGGCCTGTTCCTTCGGCACCAGCCACGGCCTTTACGTCAAGGCCCCGAAACTGGACAGTGAGTTGGTACGGGAACTGAGGGAAACCTCCGGCGTTCCCATCGTCATGCACGGCGGCAGCGGCGTAATGGCGGAAGAAATACACACGTGCGTCAACAACGGCGTGCGCAAGATCAACTACTATACCTACATGGCCAAGGCCGGCGGCGAAGCCGTCCGCGACAGCATTCCCGCTGAAGGTTCCGTCTATTACCATGACCTGCAGGTCATCGGTCGCAAGGCCATGAAGGAAAACGTCAGACAGGCCATCCTGCTGTTCACTAACCGGGAGGACTGAGCAATGAAAGCTCTGGTACTCTACGGTCCGCACGATCTGAAGGTCGCTGAGCTGCCTGAGCCTGAACTGCAGGATGACGGCGTGAAGATCGCCGTTCACTACTGCGGCTTATGCGGAACCGACATTCATAAGTATCACGGACGCTCCGGTTCTCACGGAATCAGCTATCCGGTAGCCCTGGGACATGAGATCAGCGGCGTGGTCGAAGCCGTCGGCAGAAACGTCACTGACTTCAGGGTCGGTGACCGCGTCACCGCTGATCCCAATTACAGCTGCGGACGCTGCTACTACTGCCGTAACGGCATGCCGCACATGTGTGAAAACGCCAGAGGCGTGGTAAAGGGCATGGCGGAATATGTATGTCCGCCTCAGCAGAACGTCTATCATCTGCCCGACCGGCTGTCGCTGCGCGATGCTTCCATGACCGAACCGCTGTCCTGCGTGCTTCACGGACTCGACCAGCTGGATGTAAAAACCGGCAGCAGCGTACTGATACTGGGCTTGGGCGCCATCGGAACGATGATGCTGGAAGTGCTCAGCCATCAGAAGACCGGCCCGGTCATCGTCGTGGAGACCCAGCAGTCCAAAAAGGCACTGGCGGAAAGACTGGGAGCCGATCTGTTCATTGATCCGCTTCATGAAGACGTCACTGAGACCATCCGCAAGGCCGGAATCAGAAACGTTGACCGCGTCATCGAATGCGTCGGCGCCCGATCAACGATCGAAAACGCCATGGACTATGCCGGAAGATGCGCAGTCGTGGTGCTCTTCGGGCTCGGCAATGACGCTGATCCGCCGTCATACTATCCCTATGAAGCCTTCCAGAAGGAACTGACGATCAGAAACTCATATCTTAATCCCCTGACAGTTCAGCGGGCGGTCGATCTTCTGGCCGACGGCTATGTAAGGGTCGATGACTTTCTGGCCGGAGTCATCTCCATGGAAGAAATGCACGAAGAAATAATGAATCCGGATCTATCCCGCAAGGGCAAGGTGATCGCCAGGATCAGATAAATCAAGGAGAAACCAACATGAACTTTAAGGAAACCAGAGAGATAGTTCTCTCCGAACTGCAGAACGTCTTCGAGAACATCGACCCGGCGCAGGTGGAAAAGCTGGCCGAGATGATCTGCGAAAGCGAAAAGGTCTTCGTCGCCGGCGTCGGACGCGTTCTGCTGATGATGCAGGCTTTCGAGAAGCGCCTCAACCACCTGGGCATCGACAGCTACTATGTCGGTGAGATCAACGAACCGGCCATCACTGAGAAGGACCTGCTGATCGTGGGATCCGGTTCCGGCGAAAGCGTCGTGCCGGTCGCCCTGGTCAAGGTCGCCAGCAAATTCAATCCCCGAATCGTCCACATCGGTTCCAATCCGCAGTCCTCGATGACCCCTTATGAAGATCTCTTCGTCCGCATCCCCTGCTCGACCAAGCTGAATCTGGAAGATGAAATCAAGAGCCGGCAGATCATGAGCAGCCTGTTTGAACAGAGCCTGCTGCTGTTGGCAGACATGACGGCGATGCTGATTGCCGATAGGAAGAACATTACCGACTTACACAGTTTATGGCGTAAACATGCCAATCTGGAATAAACGAAAGGAAAACGAAAATGACAGAAAAAATGAAAGCAGCCGTTCTTCACGGCATAGACGATCTCCGTTATGAGGAAGTGGACATTCCCGAGCTGGGAGCCCATGACGTACTGGTCAAGATCGTCGCCTGCGGCATCTGCGGCAGCGACATCCCCAGAGTCCTGACCACCGGCACCTACCACTTCCCTACCATCCCCGGACATGAGTTCGGCGGCGAAGTAGTCAAGCTCGGCAGCGAAGCCGACCCGGCTCTGCTCCACAAGAACGTCGCGGTCATCCCGCTGATTCCCTGCCATCACTGCAGGCCCTGTGAGATCGGCGATTACGCCCAGTGCGAGCACTATGACTTCCTGGGTTCACGTTCTGACGGCGGCTTTGCGGAATACGTCAAGGTACCCGACACCAATCTGGTGCTGATCCCTGACGGCCTTGATCCGGAAGCCAGCGCCTTCATGGAACCGATTGCTGTTGCCCTGCATGTCGTCAGCAACAACGAGATCCAGTTCGGCGATGACGTTGCCGTCTACGGACTGGGTGCCATCGGCATCTTCGTCGCCCAGTGGGCCAAGGCCTACGGCGCCGGACACGTCTTCGCGATCGACCTCGACCCCAAGAAGGTCGCCACTGCCAAAGAGCTCGGCCTGAGCGATGCCATCTGTTCAGCTGAGGAAGACGCCGTGAAGATCATCATGGAAAAGACCAACGGTCAGGGCGTCGACGCCGTTTTTGAGGCCGCCGGTTCCGGCTTCGTCTTCAACCAGGCCTTCGACATCCTCAAGCGCCGCGGCAAGCTCGGCCTGGTCGGCCGTCCCGTCGGCAATCTGGAAGTCACCAACAAGGCCTATGAACAGCTGCTGCGCAAGCAGATCTGCATCAGAGGCACATGGAGTTTCGAGTTCAAGTCCTATCCGCATCACGCCTGGGACATCGCCCTGGACGCTCTGAAGAAGGGCCTAATCAAATACGAGCCGATCATCTCCCACCGTCTGCCGCTGTCCAAGACCTATGAAGGCGTCAGAACGATGGCTGACAGGCAGGAATTCTTCTACAAGATCCTGGTCAAGCCCGAACTCGACAGATAATTCAATTCAAACCGCAAGAAAACCCATTGGTTCAGGCCAATGGGTTTTTGTCTGATCTCTAGAGGCAACTGCGGATGATCTTTATCAGCTCATCGCGGTCAGCGACCCGCGGATGGCGGGAAACGTCGCCGCCATAGCTGGAAAGTGTCATGTCGGCAACCGCTTCGATCTTGTCTTCCGTCAGACCATAGGAAGCCATGGTCAGCTTTTCGCCGATGATCTCGCTGAAGAGTTCCTTCAGGATCTTCGGCAGAGCGGCCGCCTGCTGTTCTTCAGGAAGGGCCTTCAGGCTTTCATCAAACATGCAGGCTACTTTCGCAAATCTCTGCTGGCCGTACGGCAGGGTCCATTCGATCACCTGGGGCATGCAGACGGCTATCGAGCCGCCATGCGGTGCGTCAGTGACCCCGCTCAGCGCCTGACCGATGCCGTGAGGCAGCGTCGTGGCTGAATGGGTAATTGCCAAACCGCCCAGCGTCGAGCACATGCTCAGATCGTTGCGGGCTTCGGTATCACTGCCGTTTTCAATGGCCTTCCGGACGCTCTTGATGAACAGTTCCATGCCCTTGAGCGAGAACATCTCCGAGAATTCGTTGGCCTTGGGTCCGATGTAGGACTCAAAGCAGTGGGCAAAGGCGTCAATGGCCGTCAGGGCCGTGGTCTTGCGGGGAACGGAAACCGTCAGTTCCGGGTCGACCAGCGCCTTGGTCGGGAAGTTCAGGTCAGTCTTGATGGTGCTCTTGGCATGGGTAATGCCGTTGGTCACCACGGAATAGCGCGTGCATTCGCTGCCGGTACCGCTGGTGGTCGGAATGGCGATCAGCGGAAGCAGTTTCTCGGTAATCGGTCTGATTTCCTTGCCGGCTACCCGGACATAATCCCAGCACTGCCCGCCGTTGGTTGAGACGATGTTAATTGCCTTGGCGCTGTCGATGGCGGAACCGCCGCCGATGGCGATGATGAAATCAGCACCGAAATCACGGCAGATGGCGGCGCCTTCGTTGATCTCATTGTCCCGCGGGTTGGGGGTTACCTTACCAAAGACGCGGATCTCATAACCGGCCAGCAGTTCTTCAATTCTTTTCAGAAGCGGGCTGTCCAGGAAGAAGGGGTCAACGACGATCATTGCCTTTTTGCCATAGTCGGCTGTTATCTGCGGCAGGGTATTTACCACGCCCGGACCGTCAATTATCTCGGTCGGGCAGAAAAATGTCTTGGTCGTCATATTGATCTATAAGTTAGGCAGCTCGTCCTTGACGATGTAAATGCCCTTGCTGGTGCCCATGCGGGTAGCGCCGGCTTCAATCATCTCGTCACAGGTGGCCCGGCTGTTGATGCCGGTAGAAGCCTTGACCTGCATGTTGGGGGCGATGTGCTCTTTCATCAGTCTGACATCGTGAGCAGTAGCTCCGCCCTTACCGAAGCCGGTGGAAGTCTTGACGAAGTCAGCTCCCGCCTCGGTGGCCAGCTGGCAGGCCTTGATCTTCTCCTCGTCGGTCAGTTCACAGGTTTCGATGATGACCTTTACCAGAGCCTTCGGATGAGCGGCATTGACGACGGCCTTGATGTCATTGAGAACATAATCATAGTTCTTGTCCTTCAGAAGGCCGACATTGATGACCATGTCGATCTCATTGGCGCCGTTGGCGATGGCATCTCTGGTTTCAAACTCCTTGACGGCCGTGGTAGTGGCTCCCAGCGGGAAGCCGATGCAGGCACCGACGTGGATGTCGGTTCCCTTAAGCTGCTCAGCGACGAAGGCGATGTTGCACGGATTGACGCAGACGCAGGCAAAATTGTACTCCTTGGCCTCATCGCAGAAGCGCTTGACCGTCTCCAGAGTGGTCGGCATCTTCAGCACGGTGTGGTCAACATACTTGGCGTAACTCTTATCATATCCCATATTATTACCTCGATTCTTTTCTATCTTAACGATAATCAAAAAATCATTTCCGCGCAATATGAAACCGGCGGAAATTCTTCCGTTTTCGCATCACCGGAAAACAGAAAATGCATGGATGTCCATGCATTCGTCAGTTCATTCGTGCAGCAGATCAGATGCACTTATCCAGAATACCTGCCTTCTCAAGCGCCTGCTTCATGGCTGCGCCGATCTGATCAGGTGTTTCCGCTACGGTTGCTCCCGCTTCCCTGAGCGCTTTCTTCTTGCCTTCAGCGGTTCCGGCATTGCCGGAAATGATCGCACCGGCATGACCCATCCGCTTGCCTGAAGGAGCCGTGGCTCCGGAAATGAAGGCAGCGACCGGCTTGCTGAAGGTCCCGCAGCTGATCATCTCAGCTGCTCTTTCTTCTTCGTCTCCGCCGATCTCTCCGACGATCAGTACGCCATAGGTGTCCTCATCCTGTTCGAAAAGCCGCAGCGCATCGGTAAAACTGAAGCACTTTACTGGGTCACCGCCGATGCCGACACAGGTACTCTGGCCGATGCCCAGAGCCGTAAGCTGAGCGGCTGACTCATAGGTAAGGGTGCCGGACTTCGAGATGACGCCGACATGGCCTTTCTTATGAATGTAGCCCGGCATGATGCCGATCTTGCACTGATCAACGCTGGTAAGACCGGGACAGTTCGGTCCGATCAGAACAGTATCGGTTCCCCTGATGATGTCCCTGATCTTCAGCATGTCCAGCACCGGAATGCCCTCGGTAATGCAGACGACCAGCTTCATTCCTGCTGAGACGGCCTCAATTACCGAATCAGCCGCGAATCTGGGCGGCACGAATACCACCGAGGCGTCCGCGCCGGTCTTTTCCCGGGCTTCCCGGACCGTATCAAAGACGGGCACGCCGAGAACTTCCTGACCGCCCTTTCCCGGGGTCACGCCGCCGACGATCCTGGTACCATATTCCAGCATCTTCTCAGTATGCAGTTTGCCCTGGGATCCGGTTATTCCCTGAACGATTACCCTGGTTTCGGAGTTGATCAGAATGCTCATGCTGAAACACCTCCCCTGACATAGTCAACGCAGTACTTAGCTGCTTCATAAAGCGAATTAACGGAAACGATCTGCAGACCGCTGCCGGCAATTATTTCCCTGGCAGCATCCATATTCGTTCCCTCAAACCTGACAACCACCGGGGTCCTGAGTTCAATCGTCTTAACAGCTTCCACGATGCCCTGGGCGATGGCATCGCACCTGACGATGCCGCCGAAAATGTTCACCATGATGATTCTGACCTGGGGATCGGAAAGGATGATTTCAAAGGCTCTGGCGACCCTCTCCGCCGTGGCGGTTCCGCCGACATCAAGAAAGTTAGCCGGTCTGGCACCGAGATAGTGGATCATGTCCATGGTAGCCATGGCCAGTCCGGCGCCGTTGACCATGCAGCCGATGTCGCCTCCTATGGATACGTAGCTCAGGCCGTTCTGCTTGGCCTTCATTTCAAATTCATTCTCCTCAGCCGGATCCCGCATTTCCTCAATGTCGGGATGACGGTACAGAGCGTTATCATCAAAGTTGATCTTGGCGTCAGCCGCCAGATAACTGCCGTCTTCCAGTAAAGCCAGCGGGTTGATCTCAACCAGCGAACAGTCCTTCTCGATAAACAGCTGCACCATGGCGGCCAGGATATCAGCCAGCGCCTTTGAGTATTCCAGACCAAGACTGTCAAGCGCATATCTGATGTGATAATCCTTCAGCCCTTCCTGCAGAGAAAAGGCCACCTTGACGATTTTTTCCGGATTGGTCCGGGAAACCTCTTCAATTTCCACGCCGCCTTCCCGGCTGCCGATCAGCACCAGCTGACCCGCTGCCCGGTCGACGGACACGGCAAAATAATACTCTTCCCTGATGGCAGCCGCTTCCGCTACCAGAATCTTGCTGACCTTCTTTCCAGCCGGACCGGTCTGGCGGGTGACCAGCGTCATGCCAAGCATCCGTGATGCCACTTCTTCGACTTCCCGGATTGATGAGGCCAGCTTAACGCCTCCGGCTTTTCCTCTGCCGCCGGAGTGGATCTGAGCTTTTATGATGTAAGGCGCCTTCAGGCCTTCCGCTGCTTTGACCGCTTCCTTCGCGCTCATTGCCGCTGCCCCCCGGCCAACCGGGATGCCATATCTTTCAAACAGTTCTCTGGCCTGATACTCGTGGATGTTCATGTTACTCCCCCAGATCCATGTTCAGTCCGGCGGCCAGAGCCTTCAGGTTCAGTTCCTCGCTTCCCCTGGGGATGCGCTTGATTACCGCTTCCCGGAGCTGCTCTTCCGAGCAGATGTGCAGGATCCGGTTGATGACGCCGACCGCTACGATATTGGCGGTAAGTGACTTTCCAATCTCATATTCTGCAGTATCGAGTATCGGAAGCTGATAGATGCGGTACCTGCGGGCGCTTTCCGGTACCTCGATACGGGAATCCAGCACAACGATGGCATCATCACGCAGGTTAATGGCATACTTGTCAGCCGCCTTCTGGGTCAGAGCCATGAGAAAACCGGGCACGATGATCTTGGGATAGGAAATCTGCTGATCGGATATGATGGTTTCCGCCTTGCAGGCGCCGCCTCTGGCCTCCGGACCATAACTCTGCGACTGACAGGCATACCTGTCCGCATTGATGGCGGCTTCCGCCAGAATGATGGAAGCCAGGATGACTCCCTGTCCGCCTGAACCCGCTAAACGCAATTCCAGTTTTTCCATGTTACTTCACTCTTACCCTGTCGATGATCTTCTGATATTCTTCCGTATACTCGGGGAAGTCATCATCATTGAAGATTCCGGTGATGATCTTTCCCTTAATGTCTTCTTCGTTCATTTTGCCGACGGCAGCGTAGGGAACGCTGTTTTCCTTCTGCCACTGCAGCATCCTTACTGCGTCGCCCTTGCGGTTCTTGCGTCCGTAATAGCTCGGGCAGACCGAAACGACTTCGACAAGAGAGAAACCCTTGTGTCTGATGGCCTTCTCCATGATCGAGATCGCCTCATTGACTCCGTATGCCGTGGCGCGGGCGCTGAAAGTGGCGCCGGCTGCCCTGGCCAGCAGGGGAATGTCAAAATCACGGTCGATGTTGCCGTACGGAGCGGTGGTGGCATAGTCGCCGGTCGGCGTCGTCGGCGAATACTGCCCGCCGGTCATGCCATAGATGTTATTGTTCAGCACGATGCAGGTGATGTCGATGTTGCGGCGGCAGGCGTGAATCAGATGATTTCCGCCGATGGCGGAAATGTCGCCATCCCCGGTCAGAACGATGACATGCAGCCTGGGCTCAGCCATCTTGATGCCCGTGGCAAAAGCCAGAGCCCGGCCATGAGTGGTATGAATGGTGTCAAAGTCCATGTATCCCACTGCCCGTCCTGAGCAGCCGATTCCGGAAACGATGATGGTATCCTCTCTTTTCAGGCCGCAGTTTTCGATTGCCTGAGCCAGTCCTCTCATGATGGTTCCATGGCTGCAGCCCGGACACCAGATGTGCGGCAGGTTGGCGATGCGCATTTCTCTTTCAATAAGCTTGCTCGGCATGTTACATCGCCTCAACTTTCTCAACTACTTCAGCAGGCTGGATCTCCGCTCCGGAGACCCGGCCGATGAAACTGACTTCAGCGTCTTCATGGACGACTCTTTCAACTTCATGGACATATTGGCCGTAGTTATGTTCGATCACCAGTATCTTCTTTATTCTTTCCGACAGCTGACGCAGTCTTTCTTCCGGCATCGGCCAGATGGAGATCGGCCGGTAAAGACCTGCCTTCACGCCCTTGCCGCGCAGTTCCTCGATGGCTGCTCTGGCCACCCGCGCACTGCCGCCGTATGCTACCAGCAGAACCTCAGCATCAGCGGTGAGATGCTCTTCATAGTCCTCAATGTCCTTACGATGCTTCTCTATCTTCTGCATCAGCCGGCTGTGCAGTTTGTCAGCGATCAGCCGGTTATTGGTCGGGAAACCGGCGGTATTATGGGTCAGGCCGGTAATGTTGTAATAGTAGCCGCTGCCAAAGACCGGCAGTACCGGCACCAGGTCTTCCGTTTCCTGATAGGCTTCGTAATCACCCTTTGGCCCCTGAGGCTGTTTGCGGTCGATGATCTCTACCTCATCGTCAAGCTCCACCGTCTCGCGCAGATGACCGATCAGTTCATCCATCAGGAAGATGACCGGCGTCATGTATTTTTCGCTGAGATTGAAGGCCCGGATGGTCAGATAATAGGTTTCGGTAACCGAAGAAGGTGACAGAACGATGATGGGGTGATCACCATGGGTTCCCCAGCGGCTCTGCATCACATCACCCTGAGAGGATGAGGTCGGCAGTCCGGTCGACGGGCCGGCTCTCTGGACATCGACGATCACGCAGGGGATCTCCGTCTGCGCCGCAAAACCGATGTTTTCCTGCTTCAGGGAAAACCCCGGTCCTGAGGTGGCGGTCATGGACTTGGTTCCGGCGACGGAAGCGCCGATGACGGCGGCCATGGATGCCAGTTCGTCTTCCATCTGAATGAACTTTCCGCCCACTCTGGGCAGTTCATAGGCACAGCCTTCCGCTATTTCCGTGCTCGGGGTGATCGGATAGCCGGCAAAAAAGCGCATCCCGGCTTTCAGCGCGCCTCTGACGCAGGCTTCATTGCCCTGCATCAGCATTCTCTTACTCATCTTCGCTTTCCTCCAGCCAGATTGCGTAATCCGGACATCTCAGTTCACATAAACCGCACTTGATGCAGTTTTCTTCATCAGCTACCGTAATTCTGTCATTTTCCAGTTTCAGCACGTTTCTGGGGCAGAAAGCCACACAAATACCGCAGCCCTTGCACCAGGAAGCATCAATTCTCAGTTTCTTTACTCTGCTCATCTTACAATATTGTTTCCCCAAATTATCCTACAGTTTCAGTATAAACCTTTTATTACCTGCCATGGCATCTTTTTTCATCAGCAGTAAAAAATTTCTCCATTATTGAGAAATCTTCTGCTGTTCCCTGAGGTCATGGTTACGGTTGATGAAGTAAACGACAAGGTTTGCCCCGACTATGATGGTGTTAATGATATAGAAAA
This sequence comes from Erysipelotrichaceae bacterium, assembly GCA_017442805.1. Taxonomy (GTDB): domain Bacteria; phylum Bacillota_I; class Bacilli_A; order Erysipelotrichales; family Erysipelotrichaceae; genus UBA1783. The sequence goes on along the minus strand of JAFRZA010000007.1, from coordinate 4,872 downwards.
CAAATGAATAACTGAGTTTGCCGGACAACAGCTTGGCAATGATGCCGCAGACATAACCGGTTAGAATCAGTAGAATGAATGTCAGACTGGTGCTCTTGGCGGTTTTGGCCTTGATGTTCTTGATCAGATTGAACGGCCAGGAAAAACCGAAGCAGACCAGCATGATTATCTCAAAAAATTCCTGCATATTACATTACTCCACTGTAATAATTCTATTATTCAATCAGCATCCCTGTCAAATCAGAAAACCTGCCGAAAGCGGCAGGTTTTTCATGCGTTTAACTGCTGAGGCAGATTGTCAGTTGCCCTTATAAGCTTTCCGGAGGATCTCTTTCATGTCTTCGACCATCGGCACTCTGGGATTGGCCGGCGAACACTGATCCTCGTAAGCCTGAACGGCTATGGAGTCGAGCTGTGCTTCCAGCTGCTCTTCACTTATGCCCATGGCGCAGAGGTTGGGATCCAGTCCGCATTCCCTGGTCAGATCAAGGACAGCCTGAGCAAGAGCTTCAACGCCCTCTTCGGGAGTGTCGGCTTTCAGACCGATCAGCTGGGCAATCTCCTGGTAGCGTTTGTCAGCGCAGTAATGGTTGTACTTCGGCCAGACGGACAGCTTGGTCGGAACCGAGCCGTTATAGCGGATGACATGAGGCAGGAAGACCGCGCAGGTATAGCCGTGAACGGTATGGAAGGCGGCGCCGACCTTGTGAGCCAGTGAGTGAGTCATGCCCAGAAAGGCGTTAGCGAAGGCCATGCCGGCGATCGTGGCGGCATTGTGCATCTTTTCCCGGGCTTCCAGATCGTTTCTGCCGTCCTTTACGGCTCTGGGCAGATACTGGAAGACCAGCTGGATGGCCTTAAGGCACAGACCGTCGGTGAAGTCATTGGCCATGACGGATACATAGGCCTCAATGGCGTGGGTCAGCACGTCCAGACCGGTCATCGCGGTCGCTCTGGGTGGCAGGTTGGTGGTGAACTCGGGGTCGACGATGGCGACCGTCGGAGTCAGAGAGTAGTCGGTCAGCGGGTACTTCTTGTTATTGGCCTTGTCGGAGATGACCGCAAACGGCGTAACTTCGCTGCCGGTACCGGAAGTGGTCGGAATGCAGATGAGCTTGGTCTTGCGGCCCAGTTCGGGATACTTGAAGGCTCTCTTACGGATGTCCATGAACTTCTGCTTGAGGTCATCAAAGTTGACGTCGGGGTTCTCGTAGAACAGCCACATGCCCTTGGCCGCGTCCATGACGCTGCCGCCGCCTAAGGCGATGATGGTATCAGGCTTGAAGACTTCCATCATCCGGGCGCCTTTTTCAACTGTCGTGATGTCCGGATCGGGTTCGACGTCGCAGAACAGCTGAATGACGATTTCGTTTCTTCTGGCGTTAAGCTGTTCGGTGATCTTGTTCAGGAAGCCGAATTCGACCATCGAAGTGTCCGTGACGATGAAGACACGGCTGACATCGCGGCAGGACACCAGATACTGAATGGAGTTTCTCTCAAAATAGATCTTCTGCGGAACCTTGAACCACTGCACGGTATTTCTCCTCTTTCCTACTTTCTTGATGTTGATCAGATTGACGGCGGAAACGTTGCCGCCGATGGAGTTGCGGCCATAGGAGCCGCAGCCCAGGGTAAGTGACGGCAGGAATGAATTGTAGACATTGCCAATGCCGCCGAAGGTTGCCGGTGAGTTCCAGATGATCCTCATGGCCAGCACCCTGTCGCCGTATTCGTCAGCGAGCTTCTGATCCTTGCAGTGGATGACGGCGCTGTGACCAAGACCGTTGAAGCGGACCATGGCTTCAGCCTTTTCGAAGCCTTCCTTTTCATCCTTTACCTTATAGAAGGCCAGAACCGGCGAGAGTTTCTCACGGCTGAGCGGTTCCCTCTCACCGACGGTTTTGCACTCTACGGCAATGATGCTGGTGTCTGCCGGAATCTCGAAACCGGCCTGCTGAGCCAGCCATACCGGCGACTTGCCGGCGACGGCACCGTTGAGTCTGGCAGTTTCCACGCCCTTTTCGCCTTCGGTGAAGCCGAACATGAACTTTGACAGTTTCTTCTTCTCTTCCTTACCGGCGAAATAGACCTTGAAGCGTTTGAACATTTCCTTTGCCTCATCATAGATGGCTTCATCGATGATGACGGCCTGCTCGGAAGCGCAGATCATGCCGTTGTCGAACGACTTGGAAATGACGATGTCATTGACGGCCTGCTCGACATTGCAGGAAGAATGCATGTAAGCCGGCACGTTACCGGCACCGACGCCCATTGCCGGCTTGCCGCAGCTGTAGGCGGCCTCGACCATGGCGTTGCCGCCAGTGGCCAGAATGGTAGCGACTCCGGGATGATGCATCAGAGCCGTCGTAGCCTCCATGCTGGGATGTTCGATCCACTGGATGCAGTCCTTCGGCGCTCCGGCTGCTTCCGCTGCCTCCTTCATGACGATTGCCGCCTTTTTGGAGGACTGCTGGGCATTGGGATGGAAGGCAAAGATGATCGGGTTTCTAGTCTTCAGACAGATAAGCGATTTGAAAATGACTGTTGAGGTCGGATTGGTGACCGGCGTAATGCCGCAGATAACACCGACCGGTTCGGCAATCTCGGTTATGCCGGTGACCGGATCTTCGGAAATGACGCCAACCGTCTTCAGATGGCGCATGTTGTTTACCACATATTCGCAGGCGAACAGGTTCTTGGTAGCCTTGTCCTCGAAAACTCCTCTTCCCGTTTCGTCGATGGCCGCCCTGGCCAGATCGCCGTGATGATCAAGACCGGCGACGGAACACTTGGCGACGATGTAATCGATTTTTTCCTGAGTGAAGCTTCCAAAAGCCTCCAGAGCCTTCTGCGCTCTTTCGACCAGGCCGTTTACTTCTTCCTCAACTGCTGTACTGACTCTTTTTTCTTCAGCCATAGACACCTCCTGAACGCCTTGGCGTTCACAGGAATATTTTAATAGCCGAAACACCTGAAAACAACACTATTTGTTATTTCTTTCACAAATTGGAAGGATTTCCGTTCTTTATTCATCAGTGGAAAACAAAACACCGCGATAATCCGCGGTGTCTCATTGTTTTCTTACAGACAGTCTCTAGCAGCTGCCCGGCTGACCGCCATCGATTCTGATGACGGTGTTATTGATGTAGGCGGCTTCGTCGCTGATCAGGAATCTGACCAGATAAGCCACTTCTTCCGGCCGGCCGTAACGGCCGACCATGATCTTCTGCTCTTCCTGTTTCAGGAACGCTTCGTCATAGCCTTCCAGTTCGCTTTCCGTGCCGATGAATCCCGGCGCGATGGCGTTGACATTCACCTCGGGGGCAAACTGCCAGGCCAGATCATGAGTAAGCGAGATCAGCGCTGCCTTGGAGGCGTCGTAGTCAAAACTCATCGGGTAGTAGGTATTGATACCGTTGGTCGATGCGATGTTGACGATACGGCCAAAACCCTTTTCCTTCATGTGACCGGCAGCTCTTACGGCGCAGTTATAGGCGCCTACGACGTTTACGTCGAGGGTCCGGCGGAATTCTTCGGCAGTCTTCAGATGAAACAGATTGGAAAGATCAACGGCGGCGTTGTTGATCAGAACGTCAACTGCACCGAGCTCTTCTTCAATCTCTTTGAACATCTCTTCAACTTCCTGCTGCCGGGAAACGTCAGCCCTGAGTGCCATGGCGTTAACGCCGAACTTTTCCCTGACCATCGCCACAAGTTCTCCGGCTTCCCTTTCGGAAGTCAGATAGTTGACGGCGATGTCATAACCGTGGCCGGCCAGCTCAAGCGCGATCGCCCGGCCGATGCCTTTAGCCCCGCCGGTGATCAGAACGACCCTGCTCATAGGGAAAACGGCTTCTTATGCTCTTCCTGCGTACTTGCCGTCGGCGGTGGAGACCAGAACCTTTTCGCCCTGTTCAATGAACTGCGGGATCCTGAGAACCAGACCGGTTTCCGTGGTGGCATCCTTGGTCTGGGTTGACGGAGCGCCCTTGATTGCGGGGCTGGTTTCGGTGATTTCCAGTTCGACCTTGTCGGGAACGGAAATGTCCAGCATGTCGCCTTCGAAGAACATCAGGGAAACTTCCATGCCTTCGATGAGGTAGTACTTGTTGTCGCCAATGTGCTCTTCATTCAGCTCATAGGTTTCATAGGACTCCAGGTCCATGAAATAGTAGGTATCACCGGACAGGTAGGAATACTGGGCTTTCTTTCTTTCGATGGTAGCCGGTTCGAATTCAACGTTGGCGTTGAAGTTGCGTTCCTGTGTGGATCCGGTCTTCAGGTTCTTCATCTTGGTCTTCAGAATGGCAGCGCCCTTGCCGGGCTTGACATGCTGGAAGTCAATGACTACCCAGGGATCGCCATCGCTGATGAGGGTTAATCCGGTTTTAAAATCTCCTGCTCTAATTGTCATAAACATCAACTCCTATACTTCATAAACTTACCAGTTTATTTTATCAGTTTTAATTGTACAGCACAAATACAATTTACGCGCAGCCAATCGCTAGAACAGCGATGCCTTTTCCTCAGCGTGGCTCTTTATGTAACGGCTCCATCTGATGTAGCCGTAGGTGGTATTGGTAAAGTATCCCAGTTTCAGGATCAGCAGCACGTACTGACCCGAAAGGACATTGATCACCGACTCCAGCAGGGCGCAGATGTACCAGGCGATCCACTGCTCTCTGAGCCGGAAGAAGATGAACAGGCCGTTGGCGATGCCGACCGCTGAAGCGCAGGCATCAATGTAGATGATGGCCGTTTCCAGGGCATCATTGTCATAGAAATCCGTCTTGATGTCAAGTCCGCTGATCAGGTAGCCGACCACTACGGTCCAGACCACGATGGCAGCGATGATCAGTACTTCCTGATAAC
>JAFRZA010000043.1 GCA_017442805.1 Erysipelotrichaceae bacterium | reverse complement strand
GTCTGTCGCCGCGTTTTTTCTTCTGTTCAGTCATGGTAAAACCTCCCGTGATTACCTCTTAACTATAAACCAAACAGACGGCCTATGCAAAAAAAACGGCTGCCGAAGCAGCCGTGGGATTCATTATTCTTCTCTGATGGTTCTGATCACCTGCGGGGTGAGCGGCCTGTCCCGGTAGTCGGTCGGCGTGCAGGCGATGCGGTTAACGACTTCCATGCCTTCCACGACCTTTCCGAAGGCGGCATAGCCGCCATCCAGATGCGGAGCGTCCCGGTGCATGATGAAGAACTGGCAGGAAGCGCTGTCGGGGTCTGTGCTGCGGGCCATGGAGATGACGCCGGCCGTGTGCTTCAGCGGGTTATTGAAGCCGTTTGAGGCAAATTCGCCGGGGATGGTCCGGTCGCTGGAACCCATGCCGGTTCCGGTCGGATCGCCGCCCTGGATCATGAAGCCCTTGATGACCCGATGGAAGAGCAGCCCGTCATAGAAGTGCCTGTTAACAAGCTGGCGGAAGTTTTCCACGGTTCTGGGGGCTGCCTTTTCATCAAGTTCAAGCTTGATGATGCCGCCGTCGTTCATTTCAATTACGATCATGTCTTTCTCCTATCTGACCTTCATGGCCTTTTCGATTTCGCGCTTCTGGTCTCTTTCCTTGATGGTCTCTCTCTTGTCGTAGAGAGCCTTGCCCTTGGCCAGGGCGATCTCCAGCTTGCACAGTCCGCGCTTGAAGTACATCCGGGTCGGAACCACGGTATAGCCCTTGATGGAAACGGCCTTGCGCAGCTGCCTGATCTCGTACTTGTGCAGTAACAGCCTCCGCGGTCTGGTCTCGTCATGGTTGAAGATGTTGCCGTGGTCATAGGGGGCGATGTGCATGTCCACGATGAAAGCTTCGCTTCCCTTGAAGTCGATGTATGCTTCCTTAAACTGGACATGACCCTGGCGGATGCTCTTGATTTCGGTGCCGGTCAGTTCGATGCCGGCTTCAAAGAACTCCTCGAGGAAGTAGTCATGCCGTGCTCTGCGGTTGAGAGCGATGACCTTGATGCTCTTATCTTCCATGTATCCTTTGATAAAAAAAGACCGGATGGTCTTAAGCGTTCTGGCTGACGATCAGCTTGATGATAACCAGCAGGAAGAACAGGACGATTGAGCCAAGTGTCACCAGGGCGATCACTTTCTCAGGGCCTCTTTCCTTCATGTTGCTGAACAGGTTAAGTCCGCCGTTTCCGCCGGTGAAGGCACTGCTTACGCCGGCTGATTTTCCGCTTTGTAACAGAACCAGCAGGATGATTGCGACTGAGGTGAGCATAATCAATATATCTAACATGTCTAAACTCCTTTGAATTGCTTACTTATTATAACAAACCGAAAAACGTAATTCAACACATACATTTTGGCGATTTTTACGGCCGGTTTTGCCTTCTTTTTGTCTGATCAGCGCAGCCGGTATGTCCTCTGACGCTCATTTAGCAGGGAAAACTCAGCATGATTGATGACGCCTCCCGCTTCACCGTCCAGCGTCCATTCGCAGTCATCGGCGAAATCGATGGTCAGACGGTCGGTGTGGAAGCTGGTCAAAAGAACGTTATCCGGCTTTCCCGAAAGCAGGGAGGTCAGCAGGTCGTTGAGGTCCTTGATGTTGTCGGTCTTGCTGATGAGGGTGACCTCGAACTGGCCGTCGTTGATCTGGCTGCGCTCGATGATGGAAGGGGTGAAGCCGCCGATGGAAGTGGAATTGGAGATGGCGCCGACCAGGAAATCTCCCTCAATCGTTCTTTCGTCGCACTTGAGGACCAGATGATGATAGTGTCCCAGTTCCTTGGGAGCGACATAGATGGCATTGAGCATGTAGGCCAGAAAGCCGAAGGTGTTCTTCATGTTCTGATCGGTCTTGTAGCTGACGCCGGTGAAGCTGCCGAAGGCGGCAACGTAATTGAAACAGGTGTCATTGATCCTGACCAGGTCATAGCGGAACTGCCGGTCTTCGGCGATGGCCTCGACCAATTCCTTAGCAGCGACATTGCGCTTGCCGTACAGCGAGAAGGCGAAGTCGTTACAGGAGCCGGTCGGCAGGTAGGCGACCGGAATGTCCAGATCGTTTCTGACCAGGTAGTTTACCAGATAATTCAGGGTGCCGTCGCCGCCGCAGCAGAGAATGGCTTCATAGTCGCGGCCCGTGTTATCCAGAATGAGATCGGAGGTCAGACCCTCTTCCGGCATGATGGGATAGGCAACCGGCTCAAAACCCTTCAGAGACAGTTCTCTGATCAGACTGACCATGTGGTTTTTGCCGCCGCCCTTTCCTGAGGAGAAGTTGGCCAGCAACAGGATCTTTTTTCTCATATAACTCACCTTCCGTTGGAAGAAAATCCAAATCTGTTATATATTAGATTATATGAAAAAAACGGTCATATTACTATTGGCAGCGCTGATTTTGACAGGCTGTTCATCGATACATTCACACAGTTGGGAGCCGGCAAACTATCAGGCCCCCTCAACCTGTTCCGTCTGCGGCCAGACTCAGGGCGTGCCGTTAACGGCGGATGTTGAAAAATACGGAATCAGGGTCAATCCGCTGACCATCGACAAAGAATACGCGTATCATACGGTATGTTCGGAAAACGATGAACCGACGGAAGGAAAGGTAAGCGTCAGCGCTTATCAGGTTTTTGACAGCGACGAGACCCACCAGGGGAAAAACGGCTATCAGTGGCAGATCCTGACCCTGAAGCTGATCATCGGGGATGCCGCCAGCAATCAGTACGGTTTCCGCTACAACTATGTCATCAGCGACTGCTTCAACATTGAGGCGTTTACCAAGGCGTACCGTTACGACGAAGAGAAGGGATACAATACCTTTACCGTTAACTGGTACGGCAAGGAGTCTGACGACTGTCATCTCAGGGTCATCTGTAACAACGGCGAATGGATCCAGAGAGGCGAACTCTATTACAAGAACATAACGATAACCTTTGAGGCGCTTCTGCCTGAAGGCTATGACGGATTGATCGTCGGCTTGAGAGACAGTTCAGTTTCCACGGAAGAGAAATACTATCTCTATCAGTATTATGATGAGAACAGCTTCGTGCTGTTCCGGATGGGAGGACAGCATGATTAAGAGTAGCATTGTCAAATATCTGCTTCTGCCGCTGCTGATCTTTCTTATGGAAATCACCTTCCATCTGTTCATTTTCGGCTTTACGGCAGACAAGACAATTCTGAATTATTTGCTTTCATCCATCTGCCTGGGATGCCTGCTCTCCTGCGTGGTTTCCCTGTTCAAAGGAAAAGGGCAGAAGATCATGACGGTCATCATCCTGCTGATCTTCGCGTTCATCTTCGGAGGCATGATGGTTTACTACAACATCTTCCACACCTTCTTCATGTGGAATACCATCGGTCTGGCCGGTGACGTTACCGCCTTCTGGCGGGAAGCTCTGGCGGGAATGTGGGAATCAAAGTTTATGATCCTGGCCATTCTTGCGCCGATCGCCATCTACCTGATCTTCTTCCGCAAGGCAGATCTGCGTTTCAAACCCAAGCTGTTTGTGATACAGCTGACATGCGGCCTGCTGGCCTTCGCGATCCTTTTCACCGTGATCATCTATAATCCTGAAAACCTCAAGGTCGTCAGAAAAACGCAGGATGACGTTACCAGCACTTATCTGCGCTATGGCGCTCTTACCGGAAGTACCGTTGACCTGTATCAGACGGTTTTCGGAGTAGAGGAAAGCGATCCGGGAAATCCCTATGCCGGGGACAACGTATCAAGCCTCTCCGTTCCTGACGTTCAGGTTACCCAGGACAAGGTCATTCTCAAGAACGCGCTGAACATCGACTTTGATGCCATGATCGCGGCGACTTCCAACAGCACCATCAAGAACATGCACAGATACTTTGCCTCGGTAACGGCCTCTGACCAGAACGAATATACCGGCATGTTCGCCGGTAAGAATCTGATCTTCCTGACTCTGGAAGGTTTCTCCTACCGCGCTGTCAGCAAAGAACTGACCCCGACGCTCTACCGCATGTACAACGAGGGCTTCCAGTTTACCAATTTCTATGACAGCATGTGGGGCGGCAGCACGGCATCGGGCGAATACTCCAATCTCACCGGCCACTTCTATACCACGGCTGCCTGTCTGCCCAATTCCGAAGGCAAGACGATGTATACCGCGATGGGCAATCTCTTCTTAAGAAGCGGTTATACCAACTATTCCTATCACGACGGCTATGACACCTATTACAGCCGCAACGTGGCCTATCCGGCCATGGGCTATAAGAAATTCGTGGCCATCGGCAGCGGCCTGAAGCTGCAGCACAACACCTGGCCGCAGTCAGACCTGGACATGGCGCAGGTCACCTATAAGGACTACATCAATTCCAAGACGCCTTTCCATGCCTATTACATGACGATTTCCGGCCATACCAACTATACCTTCAAGGGCAATGCCATGGCCAGAAAGAACAAGGCCCTGGTCGACGGTCTGCCCTACAGCGATCTGGTCAAGGGCTACATCGCCACCCAGATCGAAGTGGACAGGATGCTGGAATTCCTGATTCAGGAACTGGAAAAGGCCGGCAAGCTGCAGGATACGGTCATCGCCCTGTGCTGCGACCACTATCCCTACGGTCTGCCCGACGCGCCGCTGGCGGAACTCTACGGTGTCGAGGAAAAGAACGTGAGAGCGAACCTGGAAGTTTACCGCAACTACTTCCTGTGCTGGTGCGCATCCATGGAAAAACCGGTCGTCATCGATGAACCCTGTACCAGCTATGACATCGTTCCGACCCTGGCCAATCTGTTCGGACTGGAATACGATTCCCGCTTCTTTACCGGAAACGACATCCTTTCCAGCAAGGAGAACATCTGCATCATCAATACCCGGACGGCTGAGGGCGGTTCCTGGAACTGGAAGACCAGACAGGGGACTTACTATTCCGTCAGTAAGAAGTTCGTTCCTTCCGATACCTGCACGATGAGCCAGGAGGAGATCGACGCCTACGTCCGGCTGATCAACGGCAAGGTCGAAAACATGAAGAAGTATTCCCCTGCGGTCCTGGACCACGACTACTACAAGTACGTCTTCAACAAGGACGGCACTCCGAAGTATCCGCTGGCCCCGGCCTCCGAATGAAAACCACAAGAAAATGCGGAATTCCGCATTTTTCGTTTGGCTTAAATGAACAGTTTCTTCTTCAGCCAGGAAGAGATCTTCATGCTTCTGGAAAACAGCATCGCCATCAGCCCGACAGTGAATAACGGCACAAAGGGCCAGTAGGACCAGGTCAGCCGGAAGCTGCTGTGAATGTGATGGGAGATCACCAGGTCGATCAGGATCAGGTAGATGGAAAGGGCGAAGAACAGCGACCCGAAGGCCATCAGCTTGCGCGGCTTGTCGTCAATGATGATGAAGACGACGGCGTAAATGAACAGTCCGGAGAGCAGCACCAGCGGCAGGCCCAGGGAAAGGTACCACTTGAACCTGAAAATGACAGTGATCAGCAGTACCAGCAGGGCGACAGCCAGCGTATCAAACAGAATGAAGGTCGAGGGCCGGGTGAAGCTGTAGCGGAAGGGAATGAGAATGAAGACCCACAGCACGAATTCCCCGCCCAGCACCAGCAGCGACCAGCTGAAGGAATGATTCAGGCAGTAATCGACGATCGCGGTGATGATGAAGGGAATGAAGGCCAGGCCCGTGATCAGGGAAAAGAGGAAATGGCGGTTGACCTTGCGGTCCGTCGTTTCCAGGTATTCCCCGAAGCGGGGCAGGTCGTTTTCCGGATTTCCGTTAGGGTCATTGACCGGCGTGCCGCAGAGCGGACAGACGGTTTCGTAGGAGGCCAGACGGACCCCGCAGTGAACGCAGTATGACATGATTAATCCCTCCCGTTGCTTTCAATGAAGACTTCCGCACCGAGTTCAACCAGGGTGGAGAAGAAGATCCTTTCGAGTTCGGACTGCCTGATGTTTCTGGAAAAGTTGAAGACTGTCCGGCCGTTATAGCTGACGCATCCCAGCATCGAGCGGCCGCAGATGGCCTTGCCGAGCATGAAGTCAAGCCTGGTGACATACCTGCCGACTTCCGGAGGCAGGGTGACGAGACCCATGTTGGAGATGGTCGAGCAGTACAGCAGGTCGCCGGCGGTAAAGTAGGCGATGAAGAGAATCGGTATCTTGAGGATCAGCGGCGTGATGCGGATCAGCGCATGGCGTTCCGCGGCCACGTTATAGGAGAACTTGGCCAGCTGCTGCTTTTCGGTTATGTGAATGCCAAAGTAGTTGCGGGTGAAATCCACGACTTCCTTCAGGCTGTAGTCACCCAGCGATCCGTAAAGGCCGGGGTTGACGAAAGCCGAGAAGTTGCGGACCGTCCGGCTGGGGAAGAAGCGCCGGAGGTTGATGGGCACGGAGATCTTGACCATTTTTCTCTTGACTGAAGAGCGGCGGTCCATCTTCTGCAGCTGCAGCGCCGAGTATAGCAACAGTGCCGCGCAGAAGGTACCGACGGGAGCGTCGTAGGACTTGGCGAGCTCCTTCAGTTTCGCGGTATCCACGCTGCCGCAGACCGCCAGCAGCTTGTTGAAGTCCGTGCGGGTATGCCAGTACTGATATGATGTCTTTTCAGCGATGCCGACGGTCTTCTTCTGGCCATAGCGCAGAAAGGCGTCTTCGTATTCCTCTTCGATCGGTTCGTCAGAGCAGTTGAGAATGAACCGGTCCGGACAGATGGCGGTGCCGTATCTGATGTGCAGGTACTCATTGATCAGCGTCATCAGGAAGGTCATGCCGCCGGTACCGTCGGTCAGGGAGTGGAAGAACTCCACGGCGATGCGGTTGCGATGATAAAGCAGCCGGTACATGAAGCGGTTGTTTTTGCGGAAGTTGAGCATCTGCATGGGGTTGCTGGTGTCTTCACTGATTGGCGGCTGGCCGTCGATGTGATCGAGGTAGAACCAGAAAAGACCGGACTTCAGCGTCGTGGCGAAAGAAGGCATCCTGACCAGAACTCTTTCCTGAGCCTGTTTCAGGATTGCCGGATCAATGTCTTCCGTCAGATCGGCGGACAGCCGGAACATGGCTGCCCACTGGCCGTTGAGGACCGGCGGGTAGATCTTGGCCGCGTTGTCCAGTTTGAACCACTTTGGCATCAGCTCACCTCATGTATTACTGACTGAACCGGCTTACAGGTAGCGGTCCAGCATGTCGTCGAAATACTCCCTGATCTCCGTCCGCCGGTAGCTGATCATGTCGCTGGTCTGTCTGATGCCTTCAGCGGTATCTCTCAGCTTGCGGACGAAATCCTGACGGTTCTTCTTGGCCCTGGTGATGGCCAGAGAGATGTCGGACCACATGCCGAAGAAGCTGTCGGAGATGTCCAGCGGATTACGGGGCTGGTATTCGTATTTTTCCACCACGACCTTGTAGCGCTCATAGGCCTGCTCAACGGCTTCTTTCCATGACATGTAAAGCTGCCGCTGGGCGTTTCTGCCGATGCGGTGGAAATAGTCGGTATTGTTGCCGGCCTGGATCAGTACCTTGGCCAGGCTTTCGGCGTTTTCTTCGATCTGGATGGTATTGACGCCGTCCAGGGTATCCTCAGCGGCGCAGCTGTTGCGGATCAGCACGCTGCCCAGTCCGGCCGCGGCCGCTTCCCGGACGACGATGCCGTTGGTATCGAAGGTCGAGGGGAACAGGAAGAGGTCGGAAGCCGAAAAGGCGGTCTTCAGGACCTTGCGGTCGGAAATGGAACCGGTGAAGATGCATTCATCGGTCAGTCCCTTTTCCTCAATGTACTGCTGGATCTCCCTGCGGTCGACACCGTCGCCGATGAACAGCATGTGGAAATCGATGCCGTGCTTCTTAAGTTCGCAGAGGGCATCGACGATGATCTTAATGCCCTTGTACCACATCATCCGGCCGACAAACAGGTAGATCGGCTTGCCGTCGCTGATGCCCCGCTCGTTGCGGAATGCTTCGACGGCCTTTTTACTGCTGGCGCCCTTGGTGAAGTCGACGCCGTTATGCATGACGATGTAGTCGCCTTTATAACCCAGCGACTTCAGGTTCTCGCCGGCGCCGCGGGAAACGGCCCAGACTTCATCGACGGCCTGGATGTTGCTGACGAGAGCGTTGATGGCTACTTCCTGAAGCAGCTTGGAATCGATGGCCTTGCGGATGTCGATGTCAAATTTGGTATGATAGGTCAGCACGATCGGACTCTTGGTCTGTTCCCTGAGGATCCTGGCCAGATAGGTCGAGGTGATGGGGCAGTGCGAGTGGATGATGTCGATGTGCTGTTCGTTGAACTGGGTCAGATAAGGCGGATTAAAGGGAACGCCAGTACGGTAGCCGACGGCCTTGGTCGTATCGATTGACGGATAGCGCAGGACCTGGAAATCATAGTCGTCCTGAACGCCCGGGAGTTCTGGGGTGGCAACGACCGCATTACCCAGCTCTTTCTGAATGATGGAAGCGTAATTGAATACCGCGTTGGATACGCCGTCAATCAGAGGCGGGAAGGAATCGTTGATAAGGCAGACATCAAGTTTTTCCATAATATCACCAAGTCAATTATACCTTGTTCAAAACCATAAGACAAAACCGCGGCGGGATGAACACGCTTACATCATCACCGGAAGAGTAAATATTGCGGAAAAGGGAATAATAAAAGATAATTTAATTGTCTGATAAGGAAAAAACGAGGTGAGACATAATGGAATTCCGCTTTCTTAAGGAAAATGACCATGAGGTGCTGATCAGGCTGACGGAGACCTTCCGCCACCAGCAGATCAGTCATGACAAGGCGTCGGAAATACTGAATAACAACAAGATCCTGGTGGCGGTCGCATTGGAAGGTGAGGAAGTCGCCGGCTATACGCTGGCCTACCTGCTGCCGCGGCTGGATAACGGCAGGGACATGATGATGATCTATCATCTCTTCGTTCAGGACCGGTTTCAGCGTCAGGGCATCGCGACCCGGCTGATGGAGATGCTGCTGGAGTATTCCAAAGAGTACGAGATCCATTACACCTGCCTGATCACCCAGCAGGACAACGAAAGGGCGATCGCCCTGTATAAGAAACTGGGCGGAACGATCCATCCGACCAATAACACCGTCTTCTACTGGTACGGCAGTGGAAAACCCCAGATCTGATAAGCGAAACTAAGAGAAAACCGGTCTGTTGCTGAAGCAGCAGACCGGTTTTAACGTAGCTTATGACAGCTTCCGGAAAGTGGTGTCGCCGACGATCAGAGAGTCTTCAGAGAACTTCACTTTGAGGAAGCCGCCCTTGCGGCCAAACTCATTTTCTGCGAGGGGGTACAGCCGGAATTCCAGCTCGTCTCCGTCATCGTCAATGGCTCTGGCGTAGAGATCGTCATCCCTGCGGTAAACTTCATCGATGATGAAGTCAGCGTCTTCGGGATGCTCGTATTTACCGCAGAAGCCGTTCCAACTTGTTGTGTCCGGATTGCGGACAGCGATGTCCTCGATACTCTGAACGGCCTGAGGTTCCCTGCCCCTGGCGGCGTCCCGCATTCCTTCAAAGACGCCGCGGTGAGCTCTGGCGTCCTGTTCTTCACGGTTGCAAAGGATCACCAGCATTCTGTCGGCGTCAACGAAGCGTTCAAACCAGGTGTGAACGCCAGGCATGCCGCCGCTGTGATTGACGATCAGACCGAGTTGGGGGTCATTGGTGATTCCCCAGCCGAAACCATAACTGCCGTCATCTTCGTTGCGATAGTCTTCCCCGTTATTGAGTCTTGCCGGAGTGTACATGATTCTCTGCTCTTCAAAAGTGAGTACCCTGCAATCCCTTAAGGCATTTTCCCAGGCGAACATGTCGAAGATGTTGGTATAGACGTAATCGTCTCCATTCAAACCGTCAAAGGCGGTAACGTCACCACAGTCTTCAGAATCCACGTCCCGGACATATCCGTCGTCTTCGAGCACCGTTGCCTGAGCGTAATTATCAAAGGGAACACCGTCCCGGCGGGTGTGGTATACACCGGTGGATGTCATTCCCGCCGGTTCGAAGAGTCTTTTCTTCAGGAAGTCTTCAAACGTTTCACCTGATGCCTGTTCGATAACAGAAGCCAGCAGGTTATAACCGGTATTGGAGTAGGCAAAGTCTTCCCCCGGAGCGAAATATGGCTTGACTTTGGCTTCGCAGAGAAAGCGCGGGATCACGTCATTTTCGGGGACCCGGTTTTCCTTCTTCCAGAGGTCGATTAACCAGTCTTCATCATCAAAGTAATCGGGAATGCCGCTGGTATGGGTGAGCAGATGCCGCAATGTCACGCCCTTATAGGGGATTTGCGGGAAATAGGAGGTAATGTCATCTTCCAGATGGATAAGTCCATCTCTCACCAGCAGCATGACCGCCGCGGCGGTAAACTGCTTGGTAACCGAGGCCAGCTGGAAGATGGTGTCTTCTTTTACGGGTTGAGAGTTCTGCGGATCACAGAAACCGACAGCGCCTTTGGCGATGATCGCACCCTTTTCCGCATAAAGCCAGGCTCCGTTGAAACTTTCCTTTTCCCAGCCGTCCCGGGCCAGCTTCTCCATTATTTCGTCGATCTCCATGCCGTCTTCCGGCGGCATGACGGCAGCGGTTTCTTCGGCGATCTTTTCCTCTATGAAACCACCATCGCCCTCTTCAAAGGGTCTGGTTTCGTATAAATCATTCAAATTCATTATTATTCCTCCATGGCATATTACCCCGCTTCCGCAGGGTCAGTATAAAACAAGAATTTACTTTTTTTGATTACAGCTTACGGAAAGTGAGATCATCGAACATCAGGCAACCGTCGCCGAACTTTACCTTCAGCATGCCGCGCTTTCTGCCGAACTCGTTTTCGGCCAGCGGGTAGAGTCTGAAGGATGCTTCATCGCCGTCGATCAGCGCAGCAGCGTAAAGATCACCGTCTTTCATGTAGACTTTATCGATGATGAAGTCGTCCTCTTCAGGATGCTCATACTTTCCGCAGAAGCTTTCCCATTTTGACTTGTCGGGATCCTTTACGGCAATGTCATCTATGGAAATCACCGGATCGGGTTCTTCATCACGGGCAATCGCTCGTAAGCCGTCCCAGAAGGTGCCGAAGGATCTGAGATCCTGATAATCCCGGCAGTTGAAGATTATGAGCACCCTGTCCTCATCGACGAAATGCTCGAACCAGGTTTCCAGACCGGGCATGCCGCCTGAATGGCCGACGACAAGACCATGTTCCTCGTCGTTCATGATGGCCCAGCCGAAGCCGTAGCCTTCCTCGTCCTCATCGCGGTATTCCTCGCCGTTATTGAGCATTACCGAGGTAAACATTATCACCTGTTCCTCATGGGTGAGCACCTTTTCCTGGCGCAGTGCCCGGTCCCAGGCCAGCATGTCGAATATGGTGGTGTACAGGTAGTCACAGCCGTTCAGGCCGTCCGAACCGACCACGTAGGGGGCGCTCTCTTGGGAAACATCCGAAGGAACGTAGCAACCGTCAGCTTCCAGCACCAGGTTGCGGGCAATGCGGTCGGAAGGTCTGCCGTCCCGGCGGGTATGTAAGATGGCGGAATCCTTCATGCCGGAAGGCTCAAGGACATTCTTCTTCAGGAAATCCTCAAAGCCGACATCGGAGAGCTTTTCCACCAGATTGGCCAGCAGGCAGTAACCGATGTCGGTATACCTGAACGTTTCGCCGGGAGCATGGGAGGCTTTTTCGCCGCTTTCCCGGATGAATCTGAGAATCTCGCTGCAGGGCGGGATCCGGTGTTCGTCTTCCCAGGCCGGGCAAACCCAGTTTTCGGTTTCGAAGTCATCGGGCATTCCGCTGGTGTGTGTCAGCAGATGCCTGATCGTAACGCCCGGATACGGGTAATCGGGGAAGTATCTGACATATTCGTCGTCGAGGTTCAGCTTGCCCTCTCTGACCAGCAGCATGACCGCCGTGGCGGTAAACATCTTGGTGACCGAAGCCATCTCGAAGATGGTGTCTTCCTGCATGGGAAGCTTATTCTCCGCGTCGCGGAAGCCGTAAGCGCCTTATGAGACGATTTCGCCGTTTTCAGCGTAGAGCCAGACGCCGTTGAAAGAGCCCTTTTCATGCGCCTTACGGGCAAAGTTTTCCATTAATGATTTCTTATCCATGTGAATACGTGCAGTCTCATTGGACTGCTTTCCTTTCTTATTAGTTGCATTGACCGCTTTCATTATACCTTCATTTTGACTGAAGAGGAAAAGAAAAAAGGCCTGCCATGGCAGGCCTTGATGAAAGATCAGAGAGTCAGTCTGTTCATGACGCTGCGGACGACCTTGGGGTCGAACTTGATGACCCGGCGGTCATAGGTGACCAGGCCGTTGACTTCGTCTTCAACGTCGGAAAGCTGGGTGTAGATGACGGCGGACAGACCTTCGCTGATCAGCGGGATGATCTGTTCACTGTGCAGTAACAGGAAGGCTGCCTGCAGATCAGTCTGGTTGGAGAAGCCCTTGTAACCGTAGTTGGAGTTGTTATAGACGTGGCCGGGGATCATCCAGTTATAGCCGCCGTATTCGGTCAGCGCCCAGACGCGGTTGTCCGGTTCAAAGGAGATCTTGTTGAAATAAATGTGTTTACTCAACAGATCGCCGCCCTTCTGGTCATGCCAGCCGGAAGCATGGTCGATGATGCGGGAGCTGTCCAGCTGCCTGAGCAGCTTTTCGTTTTCCCGGGCGTCAAACTGACCCCAGCCTTCATTGAAGGGGACCCATAAGGCCAGCGACGGGACATTGCAGAGATGTTCAACCGTTTCCCGCATTTCCTGACGGTAGCACTGGCGGGAGGCTTCGCTCTTACGGGCAAACAGGCCGTAATGGCTGTCCTTCAGCGTCTTGCCGATAAACGGCAGGGCCGCCGTTACCAGGAAACTGTACCTGCCGCCGCCGGAGACCATGTCCTGCCAGACCAGCATGCCCAGCTTGTCGCAGTAATGATAGAACATCAGCGGTTCGATCTTGATGTGCTTTCTGATGGTGTTGAAGCCCATCTCCTTCAGCATCAGGATGTCATCTTCGATCTGACGGTAGTCAGCGGGGGTGTAGATGCCGTCGCTGTAGTAGCCCTGATCGAGAACGCCCCTGTGGAAGTAGGGCTGGTTATTGAGCATCAGCCGGTTCTTTCCGGCCTTGTCGCAGCCGACCGAGAACTTGCGCATGGCGAAGTAGGAATCAACGCTGTCGCCCTGGCAGCGGATGGTCAGATCATAGAGGAAGGGGTCTTCCGGTGACCAGCTGTGCATGTCGGGAATTGAAAGAGAGAACGGGCCTTTTCCGCTTTCGGAAACAACAGCCCTTCTTCCTTCTTTCACGGTAACTTCATATTCCTTAGCCGTGCCGTTTACCTGAAGCTTAAGCAGCTGACTGTCATAATCAATGTCGATCCTGATGCCGTCAATGTGCTGTTTGGGGAAGGACTCCAGCCAGACGGTCTGCCAGATGCCGGAAGTGGGGGTATACCAGATGCCGCCCCGGCTGGATGACTGCTTGCCGCGGGCATAGTATCTGGTGTCGGTGTAGTCTCTGACACAGACTGTCAGTTCGTTTTCCGGTTTCAGATAAGGGGTAATGTCTACTGAGAAAGGCAGATAGCCGCCTTCATGCTCACCGGCCAGCTTGCCGTTGACGTAGACCCTGCAGATCTGATCGACGGCACCGAAATTGAGCCTTACGATGCCCCTGTTGAAATCAGCGGGCAGCGTGAAGCTGCGGCGGTACCAGAGAACGTCCTTTGGGGTGATGGTCTTATTGACCCGGGAAAGAACGGATTCAATGGGGAAGGGCACCAGCACTTCGCCATTGAAGGCCTCGGGCATCTCCTCGTCAGCGGTGATGGCGTAATGCCATAAGCCGTTGAGATTGATGTAGGAATCCCGCTTGAACTGCGGCCTGGGGTATTCCGGAAGAACGCTGTCTTCCTTAAGCTGTTCGCCGTATTTGGTCAGCAGATTGTAGTGCTTCTGCGAATCAGCTTTCTTCTGTTTCTTAAGCAGGAACCAGGGGATGATCAGCAGGGCAGCCACGATGGCGGCGGCCAGCCAGATGGCCGGCGTCGGTACCTGCTTGATGACGCCCAGGTCCTCATAGGTCTCGTTGGCGTTATTGATGACGGCGGCGCCGATGTAGGGGCCGATGATCATCGGCAGCATCACGCCGAAGATCATCCTGATGCCCTGGAAGCCGCCGGCGCTTTCCCTGGGCGTATTGTCTCTGATTGAGCCGTTGATCAGGGCGGTAACGATCAGGTTGCCGCTCATCATCACGATGCCGGCGAGAATGACGCCGATGGAACTGCGGGCAGTGTACATCAATATGAGTCCGGCGACCAGCAGGACGACGGACGGAATGAAGAACAGATCAGCTCCGGCGATGTCGATCACCCGGCCGGCCAGAATGGAGATCACGCTAGCGGTCAGCAGAACGACGCCGAGAATGACGGCATAGTCATTGATGCCCAGACAACGCTGAATGTAGATGATCATATAGGGCATGAAGATCTGGGTGGAAATGCTGAAGACCAGGAGGCATAACAGGGAAAGATAAAGTGCCTTGTTTTCCCTGATGACTTCCGGGCGGAAGCCGGAGACCAGATTGCTCAGGAAGGAATTGGAATTCCTTCTGATGGTCGGGCTGTCCCTGATGATGAAGACGCCTAACAGACCTCCCACGGAAACCAGAGAACCGATGATGATGAAGAACAGGTCCCACTTGCCCTGCTGAGTCAGGGAGTCGAGCAGACCGAAGACGATCAGCATGCTGGCTAATGGGAGGGTAGCGAGAACGGTCTCGTACTTGCCTCTTTCCTTCGGGCTGACGCTGTCAGTCACCCAGGCATTGAAGCAGGCGTCATTGGCAGTCGAACCGAAGAAGGTCATGACGCAGTCCATGATGATGGCTAACAGGCCGGCGGTGGAAACCACGGCGGCAGCCGGGAACAGTCTGGCGACGTTTTCGAGATTTAAAAAGGCAAAGGCGATCACCGATAAGCCCCAGATGAGATAGCCGAGGCAGATGAAGATCTTCCGTTTGCCGGTCCGGTCGGATAGAGCACCCATGAAAAGGGTGGTAAGGGTGGCGGTCACCGCGCTGGCGGCCACCATGGCAGCGATCGTGCTGACGCTGCCGGAAAGGGTATTGTAGACAAAGACATTGAAATACATGTTTTCAATGGTCCAGGCCAGCTGTCCGAGCAGTCCGAACAGCAAAAGAGCCAGCCAGATTCTGGTCTTATCCTTCATGGTCATATACCTCCTGTAAACTGATTTCAGCTTTCAGCGTTTTCAGCGGGTTCTTCCTGTTCCTTCTTGGAAGGCAGCAGTTTCTTCAGTTCGTTGATGGTGAGGTCAACGGCGTGTTCCTTGTTGGAAATGCGCACGGAATTGTTGAGGATGTTCATGGTGGTAATGCGGAACTTTTCGCCGTTGTAGTAGACGGCGGTGTTGAGCTTCGGTAAGCCGGCGCGCAGTTCCTTGTAGGCTTCATCCTCGTATTTCAGGCAGCACATCAGCTTGCCGCACTGGCCGGACAGCTTGGCGGTGTTGAGAGCCAGTAGCTGATTCTTGGCCATGTTGATGGAAACGATGTCGAAGTCATCCAGGAAGCGGGAGCAGCAGGTCTCCATGCCGCAGCAGCCCAGGCCGCCGATGATCTTGGCCTTGTCGCGCGGTCCGATCTGACGCAGTTCGATGCGGCAGTGGAAGGTGGAGGCCAGCGCCTTCAGCAGTTCGCGGAAGTCGACGCGGTCGTCAGCGACATAGGAGAAGATGACCTTGTTGCGGTCCAGGGTATATTCGGCGGAGATCAGGTACATCTCCAGTCCGCACTCCTCGATGCACTTCTGGCATTTGGCCATCAGTTCGGGAGCTTCCTTTTCGTTCTGTCTGGCGTGCTCGATGTCCTGCTGAGTGGCGGTCCGCAGGATCGGCTTCAGGCTGGCGCCGTGCTGGTTAAGCGAGGAATCGCGCAGATCGCTGATCAGTTCGCCCAGTTCGACGCCTCTGACCGTTTCCACGACGACCTTGTCGCCGTAGTGCAGGTTCTCATTGTTGGTTCCGAAGGTGTAAGCCTTCTTGGAACCGTTAAATCTGACAGCTACGCAGTACTTGAACTGCTGCTGGTTTTCTCTTGTTTCGTTGTTAGCCATGTTTAAACCTCCAATAATTTATATAACATCTGGTCGATGAGCAGTAAGCCGTTGGCAGCCATGTTGAAGCCGTCGCGGGTCTCGGCGATCGCCTTGAGATAGCGGCTGCGGTCAAAGCTGCTTTCCGAGGCGGTCTTCAGCAGCCGGTCATACTCATCGTCAGCACTTTGATAGCCATTCAGGATGTCGGAAACAAACTGCAGGGAAATGTCCAGAAAATACCTGAAGGTATCCCGGGCGGAACTGCGGTCGTTACGGTTGAGTTTGGAGAAGCGCTCCTGCAGGTACAGGACGGCCTCCGGACGGTTTTTGAAGAACAGCCGGTTGAATTCCATGAAGGAAACCAGAGCGCTGCTGAACGGTTCGGAAGCGCTGACGGTTTCGATCTGGTCAGCGCTGTCGATCAGGCCGCTGACGAAATGGGCGGTTACTTCATCCAGGCCCTTTTCCAGAGCCAGGGTGTGGAACTCATTACGGGAAAGCGGACGGAAGCTGACAGTCTGACAGCGGGAAACGATCGTCGGCAGCAGCCTTTCCGGCTGCGAGGTAATGAATATTCCGGTCATTTCGCCGGCCGGTTCCTCGATGAACTTAAGCAGGCTGTTGGCGGATTTGAGAGTCAGGGTCTCGCAGTTGTCGATGATGAAGATCTTGTGGCCGTTCTTTTCCAGAGCGGTCTTTTCAAAGCGGGTCTTCAGGGCATCGATCATTTCGACCTTGATGGGCTTGCCTGCGCCGTCGATGTAAACCAGATCACCATAGTTGCCTTCCTGAACTCTCCGGCAGCTGGCGCACTCTTCGCAGGCCCAGTCACCTTTCTTTTCGCAGACCAGACTCTGAGCCAGCAACAGGGCTGTCTCCTTCTTGGGCGTGCCCTTGGGACCGGTAAACAGATAGCAGTGCGACAGCTTGCTGTCCTTCAGGGAATTGGACAGGATCTGGTAGACGGTCGGCTGCTGACGCTGGAGGATTTCTCTAAACATCTCGTTCCCTCAGCCAGTTTCTGATCAGCCGGTAACAGTCCTCGGCGACGGTCTGACGGTCTTTCGAGGCGTCAATGGTCCTGATCCTTTCCGGGAACATCTCCAGCAGCTTTTCGTAGCCTTCCTGAACCTTCTTATGGAAGTTGACCTTTTCCACGTCCAGACGGTTGATCTCATCTCTGCCGGTCAGCCTCTTCAGACCATCTTCAGGATCGATGGCAAAATAGACGGTCAGATCCGGCATGTGCTTGTCGATGGCGAATTCGTTGATCTTCATGACGTTGTCCATGCCGATGCCCCGGGCATAGCCCTGGTAGGCCAGCGAGGAGTCGATGAAGCGGTCGCAGATGACGATCTTTCCCTGCTCCAGAGCGGGGATGACCTTTTCGACCAGGTGCTGGCGGCGGCTGGCCGCAAACAGCAGGGCTTCGGTCCTTTCGTCCATGGCGGTGTTGTTGATGTCCAGGATGACTCTTCTGATCTGTTCGGCGATGTCGATGCCGCCGGGCTCCCGGGTATAGAGCACGTCAAAACCGTCTTCCGTCAGTTTACGGCTTACGGTCTTGGCAGCAGTGGTTTTTCCCGAGCCTTCACAGCCCTCTAAGGTTATGAACAGTCCTTTTTCCATCTTAAACTCCACCTTAAATTATAGCATATGTCACCGGTTCAGGGCTTTTTCCATTCTTTCCAGCGCTTCCCTCAACTGGCTAAGCGGCAGGGCACAGTTCATGCGCTGATAACCGGCGAACTGTCTGCCGTAGTAGACGCCGTCATTGAGCTGAACGTGAGCCTCGTTGATGAGATATTCGTTCAGCTTTTCCGCTTCAATGCCGCAATTGCGCATGTCCAGCCATAACAGATAGGTCCCCTCATTGGGATAAACGGTTATCTGAGGCAGTCTCTCCTTAATGAACTGGCAGGCGTAGGCGCAGTTGGCGCGCAGATAGTCAATCAGTCCCTTTTCCCAGAGAGCGGAAGAACGGTAGGCCGCCTTGACGGCCTCCGGAGCCAGACTGTTGATGCTTTCCAGACCGGTTAATCCGGCCTGCTGGTGATAACGGTCACGGCACTGGGGATCGGTAATGAATCCGAAGGACATCTTCATGCCGGCCAGGTTAAAGGTCTTGGTGGCGCTCAGGAAGGTGAAGGTATGAGAGCGGGTGTATTCGCTGATGTTGAGAATTGATCTCATCGGCTTGTTGAGAGTGAAATCGGCGTGGATCTCGTCGTTGATGATCCAGAGAGCATGTCTCTGACAGAAATCAGCCACTTCCCGCAGCTCATCTTCATCAAAGATGCGTCCGGTCGGGTTATGCGGGTTGCAGAAGATGAACATGGTGGTTCTTTCGTCAACGGCGTCCTCAATGGCAGCCAGGTCCATTTCATAGCGGCCGTTACGGATGACCATCGGGCATTCCAGAACCTGACAGCCGTTTTTCTCAACCAATGGTCTGAAGGGGGTATAGTAAGGCACCGGAAGGACGATCTTATCGCCGGGCTTGCTGAAGGCGCGGATGACATTGTTGATGGCGTAGACGACGCCGGTAGCGATGACGATGTCATCAGCGGTGATGTTGTAGTCTCTGGCGTTATAGCGCTCGACGATCAGTTCCCTTAAGCCGTCCAGGGGATCTTCGCAGTAGCCGAAAGCCCGTTCATCGATTTTTTTCCGCAGAGCGGCAAGTATCTCGTCGCTGCAGGGAAAATCCATGTCGGCAATGCCCATGGGTATGATGTCGTTGTCTTTGCCGTATTCACTGACCAGAGAATCCCATTTATGACAGTTGGTTCCCTTACGCTGCAGGATGGTATCAAAATCAATCATATTTACACCCTCTTTTTTCAGTTAGATTATAACATGACCTACAGGACGCTGATTCTGTTTTCCGGAGAAATAGAGTAATATTTAAGTAAGGAGAAACCAATGCGCGTAATTTCAGGAATCGCCCGTAACCGCCGTCTTGAGGCGCCCAAGGGTCTGGATACCAGACCGATCACCGACCGGATCAAGGAATCGCTGTTCAACATCTGGCAGTTCAGAGTTGAAGACAGCCGTTTTCTTGATCTGTTTTCCGGCAGTGGCTCGGTAGGCATTGAAGCCATGAGCCGGGGAGCTCAGTTGACGGTCATGGTTGATGCCGGCCGGGAAGCGGTGGCAGTCATTAAAAAGAATATTGACAACTGCAGGCTGAAGGACATACGTCACGAAGTGTGTAAGGAAGATGTCTTCAACGCCATCAGAAGACTTGATGGATTGGGATATAAGTTCGACTTAATATACGCCGACCCGCCCTTTACCCAGCCGGAACTCTACGAACCGCTGATGCAGGCGCTTGGTTCCGGTAATCTTCTTGATGAAAACGGTTCTCTGGCCATCAGAAGCGAAAAGGACCTGGAGCTGGCTGAGGAGTACGGCAGCCTGGTGAAATACCGGGAGAAGACTTACGGTCTTTCCCACATGCATTTCTATCAGCTGGGCAACAATACAACAGAATAAATCTCCTGTTCAGGCAGGAGATTTTACTTCTATCGATATAATCGGCATGGGAAATTGCTCAATCACAAATTAAGAACAGAATCTGTCTTTCACAATGGCGTTATGTTCCTCAATGGAAATGCCGAATTCTTCTCTTATGTAAATAAGTTCGCGATAAATCCGTTCGACGGTTTTAGGGCTGTATTTGTCCGTCTTTGTCTTTTCCATCAGGAAACGGGAAGCGGAATCAATATCATAGGTGCAAGAACTGACGACATTATTGAGTGATTTCGCTGATGTAAAAATAATCATCGAAATCATCTTAGGCGGATTCTGCCCCATCATTCGGCGAAGGTGGTTGATGTGGCCCTGATTCTGGAGTACCGGGTTTTTGAACTCTCTGTTTTCCTGCCACTCTTCCTTTACGGCATACCATAATTCATCCCGATCGCTTCCGTAAATAATGCCCTTATTCGCCTTTGTTTCGATGATAAATAAACCGCCTTTGCATATGAGCAGATGGTCAATGTTTGTTGAATAGCCCTGCTGATCAGCAAATGTATAATCATTAAATACATGACCATTGCAGGATGCGGCAATCCTTTTGAGCATGTAACCTACTTGCTGCTCACCGGCAATGCCAAAAGCTTCCTGCTCACTTAATGGCTTTTTGGGAACGATTATCGGCGGCGTCACAGGAGTGTCTGTGTCACTGTCGTTGGATCGATAGAAAGCAAAGAATACAAAAATGATGAAGAGGATTAAGAGTATGTAAAACAAAACAACAGTTCCCATAAGATTTCCATAACGATTATAGCACATGAAAAAAGAACCGATCTGTGAGACAGGTTCTTTTGTCTGTAATGGCGGAGAGCATGAGATTCGAACTCACGGATGCTTTCACATCGCCACCTTTCCAAGATGGTGCCTTAAACCGCTCGGCCAACTCTCCAAGGTGCATAACCATTATATAGTATTTTGCTGAAAAAGCGAGAAAAATTTTCGGGGCTTCGCAAAAGAAGGGAAAGACAGGGTGTGGTAAAATGAAAAAGGAGGCGGGAACCATGAACGATAAGAAGAAACTGCTGATGTTTAAGATTACATTCTTTATTGAATACGTAGCTCAGGCGATTGCCTATTGCCTTCTGATTCCGTATCTTACCAACATCGGCTACAGCGCCATGCAGAGAAGCGCCATTCTTTCCTTCGGTGCCGTTCTGGGAACCGTTCTGCAGTTTCTCGTCGGCTATCTGTGCGACAGGAACCGGACCATCAAGCGCTATCTGAACATCATGAATGTGGTGTTTGCCGTCTGCTGCGTTCTGCTTTACCGCCACAGCGAATACAACTACCTTTTCCATTTCATCGCCGCTTCACTGGTCATCATGTTCTTCAAGGTCGTCATCAACGTCTATGACAGTTATGCGTTGGAAAGCGGAGATGAACTGAAGAGACGCTACGGCATCATCCGGGCTTATGGCTCAATCGGCTGGGCTGTCGGCTCGGAAATGATCAGCCGGATCGTCGAGAAGGGAACTTATAAGATGCTGGCGCTGGCTGCGGTCATCGCCATCGCCCTGCTGATCATGGTGAATGCCATGATGGAGGATGCCATCAAGATTTCCAACGAGAAGATCAACTGGAGCGATGTCGGCAAGCTGATGAAGAAGAAAACCTACGTCCTCATCGTCGCTTCGCTGACCTTCTGCTACACGATGATGGTAGCCATCGACTTCATAATCGTCGACAAGATCCTCTATGTCGGCGGAGTGGAGAGACATGTGTCTCTGTTCTGGTCAGTCATGGCACTCTGCGAGCTGCCGCTGTTCTTTACCGGCAACCGGCTCGTCAGACGGTATGGCGCCATAGCGGTCTATGGTTTTTCCGTGATCATCTATTCCCTGCGCTACCTGCTTTACGGCATGTCCGACAGCCTGAACTTCGTGCTGGTTCTGTCCGTTCTGCAGGGCTTCACTTTCCCCTTGACCATGGTTGCCACCAAGGAACTTGTGGATGATGAATCGCCGGAGAGCCTGAAGTCTTCCGGCCAGCTGATCGGCCTGGCCATCTACAACAACATTCCATCGCTGATCGCCCCGCTTCTGACCGGTTATCTGGAGGACAGCATCGGCATCAACAGCGCTCTGTTCACCCTGGCCGCATTCGGCCTGGCATCGCTTTTCCTGTTATGGCTGTACTACCGGGAAAAGAAAAAGACAATTGCACAGTAAGACCGGCTGTATTAGAATAACAGGTAAGGAATTCAGGGTCATCCAATTATAGGATGACGGATGTAAGGACTGCTTATGACCAGAGTTTTAACGAAAGACAAATTCGAAGAAATCGTCCAGGCTTTACATAATGACTGTATTTTAGCTTTTCCCACCGATACTGTTTATGGTATCGGTGTTTTATGCAGCAGCAGGACTGCCGCTGAAAAACTGAAGAATGCCAAGAAGAGGCCGGAGACCAAGCCCTTTCCGGTAATGGTAGCTTCGCTGGCTGATCTGGAAGCCATCGCCTGGCTGAGTGACAGAGAAAGAAAACTGGCTCTGCGCTTCATGCCCGGAGCCCTGACCCTGGTCTTAAAGAAGAAATATGTCATTGACAACGGACTGGACACCGTGGCCGTGCGCATCCCCAATGACCTGTTTGCCCTGACCCTGCTGGAAAGAGTCGGACCGATGTACGTCACCAGCGCCAACCTGTCCGGCGAACCGGCCTGCAATACCGACGCGGAAGTTCTGCAGCAGCTGGACGGCCGCATTGACCTGATCGTTGCCGGCGAGGCCTTTTCCAAGACCGCCAGCACCATCATCGACTGCACCGGCGAAGAACTTAAGCTGCTGCGCCAGGGCGATTTGAAACTTGAAGACATCAATAAAGCGCTGCTTTAGGATTATAAAAGAGGAGGTAATCACATGTTGCATTTATTAGACCACCCGTTAATTAAGCATAAGCTGACCATCATGCGCCGCAAGGAAACCGGAACCAAGGATTTCCGGCAGAACCTGGACGAGATCGGCGGACTGATGGTTTATGAAATCATGCAGGACATTGCCCTGAAGGAAGTTCCCATTGAAACCCCGATGGGAAAGGCCATCGGCTATGAACTGGACAAGCCGGTCGTGCTCGTTCCCATTCTGAGAGCCGGTCTGGGCATGGTTGACGGCATTCAGGCCATCATCCCGACCGCCAAGGTCGGTCACGTCGGTCTGTACCGTGACGAGGAGACGCTGGAGCCGCACTCATACTATGCCAAGTTCCCGCCCAACATCGCTTCTGCCAAGGTCTTTGTCGTTGACCCGATGCTGGCAACCGGCGGCAGCGCCACCGCCGCCATCAACTTCGTCAAGGAAGCCGGCGCCACCGACATTACCCTGGTCTGCCTGGTCGGCGTTCAGGAAGGCATT
The DNA here is from genome assembly GCA_017442805.1 of Erysipelotrichaceae bacterium. Lineage (GTDB taxonomy): Bacteria > Bacillota_I > Bacilli_A > Erysipelotrichales > Erysipelotrichaceae > UBA1783. Next base: position 57,767 of record JAFRZA010000043.1, on the reverse strand, counting down.
GACGCCGTCGAGAAGGCTCATCCGGATGTTGATATCTATCTGGCCGCCAAGGATGAAAGGCTGAATGAGATCGGCTACATCGTTCCCGGTCTGGGCGATGCCGGCGACCGCATCTTTGGAACCAAGTAAGACAGAGAAAAAAGTGATGTGAACTTGAAAGCACATCACTTTTCGTTTGTGATTATTGTTCTGACCGCCTGAGTGAAGCCGTCGTCCTGAATGTCTCCGGTGACATAACCGGCCTTGTCCTTAACACTCTGGGGACTCTGGCCCATGGCTACGGAATACTCTATGCCCTCAAGCATTGAGACATCGTTTTCACTGTCGCCCAGAGTGATGATTTCATTAAGGCTGATTCCCCTGGTCAGGCAGTAGTCCCTGAGGGCCTTGCCCTTGGAGACGCCGGACTGAATGACTTCCATGTTGTTGAAGTAGCCGCCGGTCATGAAGTCAATTCCTTTGACCTCGGAAAGCTCGCCGGCAAGAGCGCTGAACTGAGCGGGGCTGAGAAACAGCCACTCGCATTTCAGCACGTCATCAAGAGGAATTTCTTCAAAGGGACAGCTGAAGACGATTTCCCTTAACAGCACGACCTCTTCAAAGCGCTTTACGGAAACATCAGTCGGAAGCCCCTCTTCTTCAACACTGAAGCGCAGGCATTCCCGGCGGTATTTCTCCAGACTTTCGCAGCAGTATGTCTTATCGCTGGTCAGATAAAGCAGAATGACCGGAAGGCGGTCATGGATCTTCTCCATGCTCTGAAGAATGGAAAGGTCCATGGGAAAGCTTTCAACGATCGGTCCCTGACCGTCCCGGGTCTGGGCGCCGTTGTAACAGATGCAGCCGACGGGAAAGTCGACGGCGTCGACGACCTGCAGGGCTTCCTCGTAGGAACGTCCCGATGCCAGCATGACCTCAATGCCCTGATCGTTGAGCCAGTAAAGCGTCTCCATGGTATTTCCCGGGAAATTAAGATTACCGTCAACGAGGGTTCCGTCAATGTCGGTTGCGACAAGTCTGATCATTCTCATCACCTTTCCTCCTCTGTATTATAGCGCACTCAAATGTGATAAATTAATAGTATGAACATTCCCGAAAAGGTAAGCTACATCCTTCAGAAACTGGCGGACGCCGGTTTTGAAGGCTATATCGTCGGCGGCTGCGTGCGCGACAGCCTTTTAGGCCTGCAGCCTCACGACTATGACATCACCACCAACGCCACTCCCGAACAGATGCATGAGATCTTCGAGAGGTACAGCGACACCGGTCTGCAGCATGGCACGGTAACGGTGATCGTTGACCATGAGGGCTTTGAAGTAACCACTTACCGCACGGAGACCGTTTACAGCGACCACCGCCATCCCGATGAGGTGAGTTTCTCCAGAAACATCAGCGATGATCTGAGCCGGCGGGACTTCACCATCAACGCGATGGCTTATAACGGTAAAGATCTGGTCGATCTTTTCGGCGGTCAGCAGGACCTGCAGGACGGCATCATCAGAACTGTCGGCGATCCGCGGGAGCGCTTCGGCGAAGATGCCCTGCGCATCCTGAGGGCGATCCGCTTCGCCAGCCGCTTCGGCTTTGCGATCGAGGAAAAGACCCGGGAAGCAATGTTTGAAAGAAAGGAAGATCTGCGTTACGTTTCCCAGGAGCGCATCCTGAAGGAAATGAACGAGATCCTCTGCAGCGAATACATTGAGCCGTACCTGCTGGAATACGAGGAGATCTTTGAAATCTTCCTGCCAGAACTGGCCATGATGCAGGATGTTCCCCAGCACCATAAATATCATCTTTATGACCTGTGGCATCATACTGTCAAGGTCGTCGCCGGTTCGCCGGCCAAACCCTACGTCCGCTGGGCCGCCCTGTTTCACGACATCGGCAAGGCGGTAGTCAGGACGACGGACGAAAACGGAAAGGACCATTTCTACGGTCATGCCGTGGTGTCTGCGGAGATCGCGGAGAAGATCTTTGAGCGGCTGCGCATGGACAACAGAACATCAAAGGCGGCTCTGCTGCTGATTGAAAATCACGACCAGCTGCCTAAGGCCAGAAGGCTGTTAAGCCGGATGGGCGAATACGCCCTTGATCTGATTGTCCTGAAGAAGGCTGACTGCCTGGCACAGAATACCGAATACAGTCATCCGGAAGAGTGCGACAAACTGGCTGAAGAAGTCGAAAAACTCATCGCGGAAAACGCAGCGGTCAGGATAGCGGACCTGCAGATCAACGGCAACGATCTGCTGGCGCTGGGCTATCAGGGCAGGGAGATCGGCGACAAGCTGGAAGAGATCATGGAACGGGTGCTGGAAGGCTACCCGAACGAGAGAGAAGAACTGCTGAAACTGGCAGAGCGGAGATAACGACATGGAAAAGACGATTTATCTGGCCGGAGGCTGCTTCTGGGGCATGGAAAGAGCCATGCAGATGCTGGATGGCATTGTCTCCACGAAAGTGGGCTATGCCAACGGTCATACCGACAATCCGACCTATAAGGAAGTGTGCACCGACACCACCGGCTACCGGGAGACCGTAAAGGTGGTATATGAGGCTAAGAAGATCTCGATGAGAAAGATCATCGACGCTTTCTTCATCTGCATTGACCCGACGCAGGCCAACCGCCAGAAGGAAGACATCGGATCGCAGTATCAGACCGGCGTCTATTACGACAATGAATCTGATCTGCCGCTGCTGAGAAAGATCTTTGAGGAAAAGAAGCGGAATTATCCGGAATTCCATGTGGAACTCAAGCCGCTGGAACGCTTCTATGACGCCGAAGACTATCACCAGAACTATCTGATCAACAACCCCAACGGCTACTGCCATGTCAGCTTTGCCGAGTTTGAAGAGATCAGAGAACTGAACAGACAGAAGGATCGTACCCGAGTCTACTTTGCCGGCTCGATCAGAGGCGGCCGCAATGACGCGGAAGTCTACCGGCAGATCATCGCTCACATGCAGAAGAAGGCGGACGTTCTGACCGAACACGTCGGCAATCTTGACCTGGAAGTCAGGCCATCGGCCAGAGACATCTATGACCAGGACACCGCCTGGCTCAGAGAGAGTGATGTGCTGATCGGCGAATGCAGCACGCCTTCGCTGGGGGTAGGCTACGAACTGGCCTATGCTGAAAAGATCGGACTGCCCTGTTATCTGTTCTGCCGTAAGGATGTCAACCTGTCGGCAATGCTGACGGGGGATCCGTATTTCCAGATCTTCTTCTACGAAAAGCCGGAAGAAGTGCTGGAAAAGATCGATGAGATTCTGAAATGACGGCGGCAGAAACCAACTGCCGCCGCTTCCGTTACGACCGATTTTTAATGCAAAGAGAAGGCAGATATGCTAAAATCTTATTGTTCTAAAGAAAGGGGATAACGGGATATGTTCTACAAACCTAAGGTGCCTGAATCGGCCGGATGTAAACTGTCTTGTTATCGCGCTTCTGAATGAACACCGAGCTGATTCTCAAGCCTACAGCTGCAGCGCTGATTGCCGGTTTGCTGACAGGCATGGCGTTCAGTCTCGTCCACCGCTGGATGGTGGAAGAAAGCATGAGAAAGGCGATAAAAAGACATAATAAAGCGAAAGGCTCTCTCCTGGCCGGCGCCGTACTGAGAATCACGGTACTGGCGTTGCCGCTGTTAACGGCGATGGTAATTCCCCGTTATCTCAGCGTATTCACCGTTGCCCTGGGGCTGATGTCAGTTAAGCTTTATTTATTTTTTAAGGAAATTCTGTTTCTGAAAAGGAGGTGATGTCATGGAAATTCAGTCAACCGTCTACTACATCTGGGCCGTTACCGGAATGATCGCGCTGCTGCTGCTGTTCGTTAACAGCAGGCTCCGCAAATTCGATCCGCTGTCGCAGCCCAAGGGCGTCGTACTGGTGTGCCTGATGGCAGCCCAGGCCATTGAGAACATTGTCAGAGACAAGACCAATGAAAACCTGGCCAGAAAGCTGTCGCCGTACATCGCCACCGTCGGCCTGTACATCTTCGTTTCCAACATCGCCGGTCTGTTTGCCCTGGAAAGCCCAACGGCAAACTACAGCGTCACCTTCACCCTGGCGGCCATCACCTGCATTCTGATCGAGGTCTGCTCCGCCAAGGCCAGGGGAACCGGAGGGTACATCAAGAGCTGGTTTGAGCCCTTTGCCCCCTTCGTTCTGATCAACGTCATCAGCAAGGTCTCCACACTGGCTTCCCTGTCGCTGCGTCTGTTCGGAAACATCATTTCCGGCGGCATCCTGATGAAGGTCATCTATGCCATGCTGGCAGCGGTGTCCTCAGCGATCCCGCTGCTGCACAACTTTAACCTGATTGGAGTCATCGTCGCCCCGGTCCTGCATTTCTACTTTGACCTGTTCTCAGGAGCCATGCAGACCTACATCTTCGTAATACTGTCAATTTCGTTCATCGGCAAGGAACTGCCGAGCAATGAGTAAATAGGAGGAAACTTATGGAAGTAGCACTGTTAGCGTTCGCCGCCACCTTATCAGTCATGACCGGCATGGTTACCGGTATCTTCGAAGGCAAGGTTGCCATCGCCGCCGTTGAAGCCATCGGCAAGAACCCCGATGCTGCCGGCAAGATCCAGTCCATGGCCATCATCGGCGCCGCCATTTCCGAAACCTGCGCCATTTACGGCCTGCTGATTTCATTTTTGATCATCTTCGTCTTAGGCAACAAATTATAAGAGGCAGGTAATTATGAACATAGATATTGATGTATTAAGCCAATTAATGCCAAATATCTTGACTGTAATTACTCAGCTGTGCGCCACTGCCGTGCTTTTTCTGCTCATGTACAAACTGGCCTGGAAACCGGTCAAGAAGATCCTGGACACCAGAAGCGAGTATGAACAGAGCCGTCTGACCAGCGCGGAAGAAATGAAGAAGAGAAATGAAGAGCTGAACGCCGAAGCCAGCCAGGAGATCGAAGAGGCCAACATGCAGGCCCAGCAGATCATTGCCAGGGCCCAGGAAGAAGGTCAGAAGCTGAAGGACAGCCTGATCGACGAGGGCCGGCAGAAATCCCGGCAGCTGGTGGAAGATGCCCAGCGCAATATCACTTTGGAAAAGAACAAGATGTTGGAAGACATGCACGAAGAGGTCGTTGAGATCGCTCTGAGTGCCGCGGAGAAGATGCTCCAGCAGAAGCTGGACAGCAAGTCTGACCGCGAGAGCATTGAGGACTTCATTAAGGAAGTAAGCGGTCAATGAGTGCCACCAACACGCGTTATGCCACCCTGCTGATGGAACTGGCCAAGCAGGAAGGTAAGGTCGATCTTTACCGGACGGAGCTGGAGAAAGTCAGCGGACTGATTAACCAAAACAGCGAATTGTCTTCATTTCTGACATCTTCTGACAATAGCGTAAGTGATAAAAAAGCGAGATTACAGCAGTACTTTGGAAACACCCTTGATGATGACGTGCTGAACGCCTTCTTCACCATCGGTGAACTTAAGGATAAGAACTACAGTGAAGTGATGCTCATTCACGACTTTTTAACATACGCTTATCAGCTCAAGGGCATGATCTTCGGCACCGTTCATTCAGCCAGAAAGCTGAACGAAAAGGAGATCGTCATGATTGAGAAGACCATCGCTGAGCAGATCGGTCAGAAGGTCAAATTGGAGAACCGCGTGGAAAGCGAACTTCTGGGCGGCATCAAGGTTACCGTGGGCAACAATGTCTGGGATGGCTCCTACCAGAGCCGGCTCAGGGGACTGAAGGACGAACTGCTTTCCCGTGAGGACCGCACTGAAACCTCAGTCAGGGAAATGAATGAGGTCATTAAGGAACAGATCGATTCCTATGACCGCCAGAACGTTTCCGTCAAATCCGCCGATACCAACGGCTACGTCACTACCGTAGCTGACGGCATCGTCACCATTAAGGGAATCAACAAGGCCATGTCCGGAGAGCTGCTGCGCATCGGCGAAGGCAGCGCCATGGTCATGAACCTTGAGGAAGAAAGCGTCGGCGCCGTCCTTCTGGACGATTCCGCCGAAGTAAGGGAAGGCATGGAAGTCTTCTCGACCGGAAGAGTCGTTGAGACGCCGGTCGGCGATGCCCTTCTGGGCCGGGTCGTGGACGCCATCGGCCGTCCGCTGGACGGCAAGGGCTCCATTAAGGCCGCGGCTTACATGCCCATCGAAAAGCCGGCTCCCGGCGTCATTGACCGCCAGTCGGTCAACGAACCGCTGCAGACCGGCATCAAGATCATCGACGCCATGGTCCCCATCGGCAAGGGTCAGCGTGAGCTGATCATCGGCGACCGCCAGACCGGCAAGACCGCCATCGCCGTCGACACCATCCTCAACCAGCAGGGCAAAAACGTTAAGTGCATCTACGTGGCCATCGGACAGAAGAACTCGACCGTGGCCCAGATCGTGGAGAAACTCAAGCAGAACGGCGCCATGAACTATACGACCGTCGTGGTGGCCGGAGCCAGCGAACTGGCTTCCCTGCAGTATGTCGCTCCCTATACCGGCTGCACCATCGGCGAATACTGGATGAACCGCGGCGAAGACGTGCTGATCGTCTACGACGACCTCAGCAAGCACGCCGTGGCTTACCGTACCCTTTCACTGTTATTAAGAAGACCTCCGGGAAGAGAAGCTTATCCCGGTGATGTCTTCTACCTCCATTCACGCCTGCTGGAAAGAAGCGCCAGGCTTTCCGAGCGCAACGGCGGCGGTTCACTGACCGCCCTTCCGATCGTCGAGACCCTGGCCGGCGACATTTCCGCCTACATTCCGACCAACGTCATTTCCATCACCGACGGTCAGATCTTCTTACAGACCGAGCTGTTCAACAGCGGCGTCCGCCCGGCCGTGGACAGCGGCTTAAGCGTCAGCCGTGTCGGTTCCGCTGCCCAGAGCAAGGCCATGAAGAAGGTTGCCTCCTCACTGAAGCTCGATTTGGCTCAGTACCAGGAAGTTCTCGACTTCGCCCAGTTCGGTTCCGACCTGGACCAGTCAACCAGAAGGACCATCAACCACGGCCAGCATCTGACCGAGCTGCTCAAGCAGCCGCAGTACTCGCCGTTTGCCCAGGAAGACCAGATCATTTCCCTGTTTGCCAACCAGCGCGGCTATGTCGATACCGTGCCGCTCAACAGGGTCAGGGACTATGAGAAGAACCTGCTGATGGAAGTCCATTCCTCAGCTCCGCATCTGGTCCAGCAGATCGCCACCGGCGAAAAGATGTCGGTGGAACTGACCGAGGAACTCAACCGGTTCATCGCGGACTTTACCACGCGATACAAGGTGGCGGTGAAGTAAGATGTCAGGCCAGATCAGTAAAGTCAAGCGCCAGCTGCGCTCGGTCAAGTCGACCCGCAAGCTGACTAACGCCATGGCGCTGGTCGCTACCGCCAAGATGCAGAAGCAGAAGAAGGCGATGTTCGTCAACAACGACTACGCTGAAGCCTACTACCGCTTTGTGCTGGCCGCCCTTTCCGCTCACAAGCCGGAAGGAAAGGAGACCAATCCCTATCTGATGCAGTCGGCGGTCAACAACCCGCTGCACATCATCATCTCTTCCAACTCCGGACTGTGCGGTTCCTACAACCTCGATCTGTTCAAGTACGTGGAAGAGCACATTTCCAAGGATGAACCGCTGTTCGTCATCGGGACCTACGGCATCAAGTGGCTGATGAACAACGGCTACATGGTGGTCAAGAGCTTCTCTGACCTCGATGACCTCAGGCCTTCCCGCATCAACAGCCTCATCTACGACATCCTGAAGCTTTATGCCGACGACGAGATCTCCTCGATCGACATCATCTATACCCAGTATGTCAACTCTCTGACCTTCGTGCCGTCGACCTACCGGCTGCTGCCGATCGTCACGGAAGAAGAAATTGCCGAATCCGAGATCATCCTGGAGCCGGACCGCGACGAGGTCCTCAACCGGCTGATTCCGATGTTCGTTTCCTCCATGATCTATTCGACCTTCCTGCAGGCCAAGACTTCTGAGCAGGCAGCCAGAAGAAGCGCGATGGACGGAGCCAACCGCAATGCCGACAGTCTGATCAGCAGACTGGAACTGGAATATAACCAGGCCAGACAGGCCAGCATCACGCAGGAAATGACCGAGATCATTTCCGGAAGCAGTGTCCAGAAAGGAGCCTTATGACGGAAAACATTGGTGAGATCGTACAGATCATCGGACCGGTCATCGACGTCCGTTTCCCTCATCATCTGCCCAAGCTTTACAGCGCCGTAAGCATTCCCTTTAATGACACCGCCATCGTCGCCGAGGTCGAACAGCACATCGGCAATGACAAGGTCAGATGCATCGCCCTCTCCCAGACCAGCGGTCTGGTCAGGGGCATGAAGGCCTACGATACCGGCGACTCCATCCGCGTACCGGTCGGCAAGGAAGTTCTGGGCCGGATGTTCAACCTGCTTGGCCAGCCGATCGACGGTCTGGGCAAACTGCCGGATGATCTTCCCCGGATGCCGATCCACCGCAAGGCTCCCAGCTTTGAGGAGCAGCAGACCTCAGTCGAGATCCTGGAGACCGGCATCAAGGTAATTGACCTGTTATGTCCCTACATCAAGGGCGGAAAGATCGGCCTGTTCGGCGGCGCCGGCGTCGGCAAGACCGTCCTGATGCAGGAAATGATCCATACCATCGCCATCGAGCACAACGGCCTGTCCGTGGTGGCCGGTGTCGGTGAAAGAACCAGGGAAGGCAACGACCTGTATTACGAGATGCAGGAATCCGGCGTTCTGGAAAAGACCGTACTGGTCTACGGCCAGATGAACGAATCTCCGGGCGCCCGCATGAGGGTCGCCTTAAGCGCCCTGACCATGGCGGAACGATTCCGTGATGAAGACCATCAGGACGTTCTGCTGTTCATCGACAACATCTACCGCTTCTCCCAGGCCGGCTCCGAAGTCAGCGCCCTGTTGGGCCGCATGCCTTCCGCCGTCGGCTATCAGCCGACCCTGGCCACTGAAATGGGTGAACTTCAGGAAAGAATAACTTCCACCAAGAAGGGTTCCATCACTTCCATTCAGGCCATTTACGTGCCGGCTGACGACCTGACCGACCCGGCTCCGGCCACTACCTTCGCCCACCTGGACGCCAAGACCGTTCTGGACCGCAAGATCGCCGCTCTGGGTCTCTACCCGGCCGTTGACCCGCTGGAAAGCTCGTCAAGGGCTCTGGACCCCAACATCGTCGGCGAGGAGCATTACGCTGACGCTCAGGAAGTGCTGCGCATCCTGCAGAAGTACAAGGACCTGCAGGACATCATCGCCATTCTGGGCATGGATGAACTTTCCGACGAGGACAAGATCACCGTCTCGAGAGCCAGAAGAGTGCGTAACTTTCTCTCCCAGCCCTTCTTCGTCGCCGAGAAGTTCTCCGGCTACGAAGGCAAGTTCGTTACCATCGAGGACAACATCAGAGGCTTCAAGGCCATCCTGGAAGGCAGGTACGACAACTATCCGGAAGGCGCCTTCACCTTTGTGGGCACCATTGAGGATGTGGAGAAGAAGGCCGAGGGGATGATGTAATGCTGTTCAGAGTGGACTTCGTTACCTATAACGGGACCTACCGTTCCATTGAGACCGACAAGCTTACGCTGCCGGCCATCGACGGAAGAAGGACGCTGTTATCCAACCACATGCCGACCATGATCCCCATTGACATCGGCGTCATTGAGACCAGCGTGGACAACAAGCTGTCCCACTGGGCCGTCTCCGACGGCATGGTGCTGTTTGAGGACAACGTCGCTACCGTGCTGTGCGATGAGATCATCAGCGTTGAGGAGATCAACATCGAGGAAGCGCAGGCGGCCATCAACAAGGCGAGAAAGAAGCTGGCCGGTGCCAGCCGGGAAAGCGACATCATGAGAGCGCGCGTTGCCCTGGCCAGAGCCACCAACCTGATCGATCTCAAGAACAAGTATTTCAATTAAACCGAAGGGCCTGCATCAGGCCCTTCAGTGCGTCCATAAGGAAGGCTAATGTGTTAAAATAGTTTCAAGGTGAAAACATGTTTGAAGATACGATAGCTGCCGTTTCCACCAGCATGCTGTCAGCTGGTGCCATATCGATCGTCCGTCTCTCCGGAGAGGACTGCTTTGACGTGCTCGATAAGGTCTTCCGCTGCCGCACTCATGAATATGAAGGCTACCGCATCTATTACGGTCACATCATCGATCCGCAGGATCAGGAAGTCGTTGACGAAGTTCTCGTCAGCATCTTCCGGGCGCCCCATTCCTTTACCGGGGAGAACATGGCGGAAATCAACTGCCATGGCGGCCTGTACGTCACCAGAAGGATCCTGACCCTCTTACTGGCAGCCGGAGCCCGGCAGGCGGAAAAGGGCGAGTTCTCCAAGCGGGCCTTCCTCAACGGCCGCATTGACCTTACCCAGGCAGAGGCCATCAATGATCTGATCATGGCTGACAGCCGCAACAACGCCAGGCTGGCTGTCAATTCCCTTTCCGGCAGCATCAGCCGCCTGCTTACGCCATTGATCAACGATCTGGAACAGGTCATCGCCCACATCGAAGTCAACATCGACTATCCCGAATATGACGATAACGGCGTAATTACCGCAGGAGAGATCGAACCGCTGATTGCTGACTGGCTGAAGCGCTGCGACGATATCATGGAGAGAGCGGAAAGCACCATGGTCATCAAGGAAGGCGTTGATACCGTCATCGTCGGCAAGCCCAACGTCGGCAAGAGCAGCCTCTTAAACGCCTTATTGGCGCAGGACAAGGCCATCGTTTCCGAATACGCCGGCACGACCCGCGATCTGGTCGAGGGCGACATTCACCTTAGGAATGTCACCCTGCATCTGATCGATACCGCCGGCATCCATGAGAGTCAGGACTACGTCGAAAGCATCGGCATTCAGAAGTCGCTGGAAGCTCTGGACCGGGCTCAGCTGGTCATCATCATCATCGACGGCTCGGAAGCTGAGGATAAGCAGGATCAGGAGATTCTGGAAATGACCGAGGGACGCAACCGCATCATCGTCTACAACAAGGCCGACATCAGGCCGCGTGAAGGCGAGATCTGCGTCAGCGCCCTTAACGGCGACATTTCCCAGCTGACTGATAAGATCAACGAGATGTTCGCTCATGATCAGATCGCTCTTCAAGAGCCCTCACTGAACAACGAAAGACAGATCTCGCTGATGCGCCAGGCCCGCCGGTTCATCCGCCAGGCTGAAGATCAGCTCAGCAGCGGCGTGCCGCTGGATCTGGTAAGTGAAGACATTCAGGCAGCCTACCGCTGCCTCAGGGAAATATTGGGACAGTACGCCCGGGAAGATCTGCTGGACGGCATCTTCTCGCGTTTCTGCGTGGGTAAGTAAAGATGAGTTACTGGATCGATACCCACTGTCACATGAATGAGGAAGTCTATTGCGAAGACTTCGACGGTTACATGAAGCTGGCCGGGGCAAACAACGTCCGTGTCAGCAACATCGTCTGTCTCAACCGGGAAGACTTTGAATACACCAAACAGTTAAAGGAAAGATATCCGAACCTGGACATCACTTTCGGCTACTTCCCCGAAGACGTTCACCATCTCAATGACGGTGACATGGACTATCTGGAAAGCGTCGTCGATGAGATCATCGCCGTCGGCGAGATCGGATTGGACTACTACTGGAATAAGGAAGAAAAGGAAAAGCAGAAAGAGATGTTCATCTGCCAGATCGAGGTCGCCAACCGCCATAACAAGCCGATCATGATCCACAGCCGTTCGGCGGCCAGAGACACCTACGAAATACTGAAACAGTACGCCCGCACCAAGGTCATCATGCACTGTTTTTCCGAATCGACGGAGATGATGCGCCAATACCTGAAGCTGGGCTACTACATTTCCTTCCCCGGGGTCGTGACTTTCAAGAATGCCCGGGAGCCTAAGGAAAACGCTTTGGAATGTCCGCTGAACAGAATGATGATCGAAACCGACTGCCCCTATCTGACTCCGGTCCCCTTCCGGGGGCAGAGAAACCAGACGGCCTATGTCAGATATACCGGGGAATACATTGCCCAGCTGCGGGGCATCAGCGTGGAAGAGCTGCAGGATCAGCTGATCAGAAACTACGAGGAGTGGAAAGCCCAATGAAGCGCATCGAGCAGCTTCTGGTCGTGGAAGGCAAACACGACGAAGCCAGACTGAAAAAACTGTTTGACTGTGACGTGCTGTGCACCAACGGTCTGGGTTTTGATAATGACATTCTGGAGATCGTCCGTCAGGCCTCTGAAGGCCGCGGAGCCATCATTCTGACCGACCCCGACCATCCCGGCGTCCGCATCAGAGACGCTCTCAGAGAGGCTGCGCCGCAGGCTCAGCACGCTTTCATCGAAAAAAATGACGCCATCGGCAGGCGCAACGTCGGTGTTGAATACGCCAGGGAAGAGGCCATACGGGATGCCCTGGAAAACCTCGTCAGCTTTGGTGAAAACAGAGAAACCGTCAGCCTGAGGCAGTATGAAAGCCTGGGGTTGAGCGGTGACAGCAGGAAAAGAGAATACGTAACTTCACAGCTTCATCTGGGCAAGTGCAACAACAAAAGGCTGCGCCGGTATTTGAACATGCTGGGAATTGAATTTGAGAAGGTCAAGGAGATCGCGGAAGCTTATGAGCGAGAGAATCATCGGCTGTAAAAGCGAGATAACCCATCTGATGAAGAAACATCAGCTGACTGCCCGTAAGCAGTACGGTCAGAATTTTCTCGTGGAGCCTTCCGTCATCAACAAGATCGTCGATCAGCTGAGCGAAGAGGATACCGTCATTGAGATCGGCCCCGGCCTGGGTTCCCTTACCCTGCCGATGGCCCGGAAGTGCCGCCGGGTCATCGCCATCGAGATCGATGAGCAGCTCTGCGGGATCCTCCGGGAAGAACTGAAGGATCCTGATAATCTCGAGATCCGTAATGAGGATATTCTGCAGACCGATCTGGACGCCATTCTGAATGAGATCGAAGGCAGGGTGACAGTCGTCTCCAATCTGCCCTACTACATAACCAGCGAGATCCTGCTTAAGCTGCTGACGGAAAGCGGTAAGATCAGCCGGATCATCGCCATGATGCAGAAGGAAGTGGCGGAGCGCTTCTTCAAGAAGCAGGCCGACAAGGACTACGGCCCCCTGCAGGTCATCGCTCCCTACTACTGCGAGATCAGTCTGCTCAGCCGGGTCAATAAGCGCAACTTCCTGCCTCAGCCCAGGGTCGACAGCGCCGTCCTGCTTTTTACCAGGCGTCCTTATCATCATCCCGTGGAAGATGAGCAGAGACTTCTGGACATCATCAGGGCCTGTTATTCCCAGCGGCGCAAAATCGTACTCACCAATCTGACAAACAGCGGATATCACATAAATAAACAACAATTAAATGATATAAATATTAAGGAAACTGCCCGCTGTGAGCAGCTGTCCCTTGATGATTACATCAGGTTATACGAGGTGTTAAGCGATGATTAGAAGAGCCTATGGCAAGATAAATCTGTCCATCGACGTGCTGGGCCGCAACGAAGACGGCTACCACGACCTGGACATGATCGAACTGTCGATCGACCTTTATGATGAAATAGAAATGACGCTCAGCGATGAGCCGTCTTATGAATGCAACATAAATCTGCCGTATGACGAAAAGAACCTGATCTTCAGGACCGTTGAGAAAATGAGAGAAAGATACGGCTTCAGGGATAATTTCGCCATCAGAGTAAACAAGAACATTCCGATGAACGCCGGACTGGCCGGCGGCAGCGCTGATGCCGCCGCGGTCATTCATCTGATCAGCGATCTGACCGGTCTTGACCTGACCCTTCAGCAGAAAATCGAATTCGGAACCGCCATCGGAGCCGATGTGCCCTATTGTCTGGTCAGCAAGCCGGCCCGGGTCAGGGGCATCGGTGAGGTCATTGAGCCCTTTGAACTGGAAAAGGGCTATGACATCCTGCTCATCAAGCCGCGGCAGGGCGTCTGTACCAGAGAAGCCTACGAAACGCTGGACATCGCCCGGGCCCAGCACCCCGACATCGAAAAAGTCCAGCTGGCGCTCATGCACCATCAGCCTCTGGGCGGGCTTTTGGGCAACAGCCTGCTGGAAAGCGCCGAGCGCCTGGAGCCGGTCATCAGCGAGATCATCGGGCAGTGCCGCAGCCTGGGTTATGACAGCGTCATGATGAGCGGCAGCGGCTCAACCTGCTTCGTGCTTTCGGAAAAGGACGAGGACATTTCCGCCCTTTATGAAGCAATGAAAGAACGCTACGAGTTTGTCAGGAAAACAACCATTTTGTCTTAATAAACAAGCTGTTTCTGTGTTAGAATTATTGTATATTCTAAGGAGCGATTTATGACATCTGCGATTGTTATGGCAGCAGGAAAAGGAACCAGGATGCATTCCCGTCACGGAAAGACGATGCATAAGCTTCTGGACAGACCGATGATTGAACACATCTGCGACACATTGGAAAAACTGGAAGTGGAAAACAAGGTCTTCGTCATCGGCTTTGACGGCGACAGCATTAAAAACTACCTTGGCGAACGCTGCCAGTATGCTCTGCAGGAGCCTCAGTACGGAACGGCTCATGCCGTCATGCAGGCCACACAGCTTAAGGAAGAAACCGGAAAGACCCTGATCATCAACGGCGACTGCCCGCTGATCAGTACCGATACCTACAAGGCATTACTGGACAAGGCCAGCGAGTATCCTCTGGTCGTTTTATCGACGGTTCCCGCCGATCCGGCCAGCTACGGCCGCATCATCCGCAATGCTGACGGTGAATTCGAAGCCATCGTGGAAAAGAAGGACTGCACTGAGGAACAGCTGAAGATCCGGGAGATCAACGCCGGCATCTACTGCGCCGACAACGAACTCTTATGGAAATACCTTCCCGAAGTAAAGAATGACAATGCCCAGAAGGAATACTACGTCACCGATCTGGTGGAGATCTTCCGCCGCCATGGTCACAAGGTCGCGGCGCTGGTCGGCGACAGCGAGGAGCTGCAGGGCATCAACTCTCACGCCGAGCTGGCTCATGCCGCCAAGTGGCTGCAGAGAAAGATCAACTACGGCTGGATGGACAAAGGCGTAAGCATCGTCGATCCGGAAAACACATGGATCGGACCAGACGTTCAGATCGGTCAGGATACCATGATCTACCCCAATGTCCGTCTGGAAGGCAAGACCGTCATCGGCACGGACAACATCATTGAAGAGGGAAGCTACTTCAATAACGCCGTCATCGGCAACAACAACCAGATCATCTGCTGCCGGATCACCGATTCGCAGGTAGATGACGACAATAAGATCGGACCCAATGCCCACCTGCGCAACGGCTGCCACATCGGAAGCAACTGCCGCATCGGCAACTACGTCGAGATGAAGAACACCGTCTTCTCCGACGGCAGCAAGTGCGCCCACCTCACCTATGTCGGCGACGCCACCGTCGGCAAGAAGTGCAATTTCGGCTGCGGCGTCGTCACCGTCAACTACGACGGTAAGCATAAGTTCCATACAACCATCGGTGACAACTGCTTCATCGGTTCCAACGTCAACATCATCGCGCCGGTCACCATTCAGGACAACAGCGTCCTGGCCGCCGGCAGTACGATCACCAAAGACGTACTCGAAGGCGACATGGCCATCGGCCGCGTCAGACAGGAAAACAAGCCGGGATACGGTTTGAAATATTTGAAGACGGAAAAATAGCGGAGGGGGAAGTATGGATAACGTTGTGATTTTCTCACTGACATCCAGCAAGAAGCTGACTCAGGAGATCGTTAACATCCTCGGTGTCGAGGAAGGCAAGATCCTGGTCAATCATTTCGCGGACGGAGAGATTCTGATCGAACCTCAGGAGACAGTCCGCGGCAAGCACGTCTTCATCATTCAGTCGACCTGCGGACCGGTCAACGAAAACCTGATGGAAGTTCTGATCTGTCTGGACGCCGTCAGAAGAGCCAGCTGCAAGGAAGTTACCTGCGTCATGCCGTATTTCGGCTACGCCAGACAGGACCGCAAGGCCAAGCCCAGACAGCCGATCAGCGCCCGTCTGGTCGCCGACCTGCTGCAGGCAGCCGGCGCTGACCGTGTGGTCGCCGTTGACCTGCACGCTTCCCAGATCCAGGGCTTCTTCAAGATCCCGTCAGACAACCTGACCGCCATGGATCTGCTGGCTCAGTACTTCCGCAAGAAGAAGATGGGCGAAGTCGTCGTCGTCTCACCGGACCACGGCGGCGTCACCAGAGCCAGAAAGATGGCTGACGGCATTGACGATTCCACCATCGCCATCGTCGACAAGCGCAGAAGCCAGCCCAACGTCGCTGAAGCCATGAACCTGATCGGCGATGTCAAGGACAAGAACTGCATCATCGTTGATGACCTGGTCGATACCGGCGGCTCCCTGCTGGGATGCATAAAGATGCTGAAGGACCACGGCGCCAAGGATGTCTACTGCGCTGCCGTTCACGGCGTCTTCTCCAACGGTGCCATTGAGCGCATCGCCGCCAGCGGCGTCAAGGAGTTCGTCATCACCAACACCATTGAGAGAACGCCTGAGGAACTCAAGGGCGTCCCCAACCTGGTGATCCTGTCGGTCGGTGTATTACTGGCCAAGAGCATCGAGGCCATTGCCGACAGCAAGCCGATCTCCGACGTCTACAACATCTTCAAGAACTAGCAATAAGTCAAAGACGGCAGGACGCCGTCTTTCTTTCGGCAAAGAATAATATTGTCAGGGCAATTATGCTAGAATATAGATACTGAAAAGGTGGAATCCGAATGAATAAACTGTCAGAAGAAAAGGTTCTGCGTGATCCCGTTCATGGTTACGTACGCGTCAGCGAAGAGATCATCTGGCGCTGCATGGCCAGCCGCGAGTTTCAGCGTCTGAGAAGGATCAACCAGCTGGGCAGTACCTCGATGGTCTACCATACCGGCGAGCACAGCCGCTTCACCCATTCCCTGGGCGTCTACGAGATTGTCAGGAGAATGGTGAGTGAAGTAAAGGACCTGCGGGAGAACCTCAGCGAATACGAGAAGATAACCGTCATGCTGGCGGGACTTCTGCACGACATCGGTCACGCCCCCTTCTCCCATTCCTTCGAAGCCATCATGAAGAGAAAGCATGAGGAATACACCATTCAGATCATCACTCAGGACAGCGAACTGAACCGCATCCTGAAGGAATATGACGAAAGGCTGCCGGAAGACGTCGCCAGCGTCATCCGCGGCAACCACCCCAACAGCATCCTCTGCCAGCTGATCAGCTCCCAGCTTGACGCTGACCGCATGGACTACCTGTTAAGAGACAGCTACTTCACCGGTACCAAGTACGGCGAATTCGATCTGGAAAGGATCTTACGGACCATGAGAGTGGCTGATGATCGGCTGGTCATCAAGGTGAGCGGCATGCACACCATCGAGGACTACATCATGGCCCGCTACCACATGTACTGGCAGGTCTACTACCATCCGGTATCACGGGCTCATGAAGCCCTGCTGGCCAAGCTGTTTCAGCGGCTGCTGGACCTGTATCATCAGGACAGCGCCATCGTTGAGCAGCTGCCGATGTACCGGGCTCTTCTCAGCAAGTCCGTGCTGAGCAACGACGAATACTTCCGCCTTGACGACGCCACCTGCCTGTATTCCTTCCAGCTGATGGAAAGAATGGACGATCCGGTGCTGGCTGATCTGGCCGGAAGGCTACTCAACCGCCGGCTGCTTGAATCGGCGCCGATCGAAAGATACGATGAAATCAGAAAGAGAGTAACGGAAGCCGGCTACGATGAGAGGTATTACATCTATACCGACCGGCAGATCCAGAATCCCTACGAGCCGTATTCCGACCATCCCTCTCACGGCATCTGGATGCTGGATGAAAAGGGAAACATCAGAGAACTTTCCCACATCAGCAGGATCGTCTCCGCGATCTGTTACAACAGCGAAAGCGATGACGCGCTGGTGTTTTATCCCAAAGGAGTTTGAACATGGTAGAAAGAGTGTATTTTGTACAGAGCAATAACATCAATCCCTATCACAACCAGGCCCTGCTGAAGTATCTGTTCAACCACATTCCCGATGACAGCATGGTGATGATGCTCTGGAAGAACATCGACACGGTGGTCATCGGCAATCAGCAGAACGCCTACATGAGCCTGAATGTCAACAGCCTGGAGCTGGAACACACCTATCTGGCCCGCAAGGAAACCCCGGACAAGATCGTCTACAATGACCTGGGCTGTCTTAATTTCGCCTTCTTTGTCTACCAGAACAACTACAACATCGTCAATCAGGTAAACGTCATCTACCAGGCCTTATGCCAGCTGGGACTTTCCATCTACCTGGACACCAATAACGAGATCCGGCTGGGTCAGAACCGCATCACCGACAGCAGCTTCCTCACCAGCAATGAGCGCTGCCTGCACTCCGGCACCATTTACTGGGACGCCGACAAGGCCAAGCGGGGCCGGCTGATCCGGGACGAGAAATCCAAGAGCAAACTCGCCAACATCACCGACACCAATCCGCTGATCAGCCTCAACGATCTGACCAGAAGGATCCTGCAGTCGCTGGCTGACCGCTACGGTCCGGTCTATCAGCTTTCCGTTTCCGAGAATCTGGAGGAAAGCATTGACCTGTTCCGTTCCACCAGATACATCTATCAGACCGAACGGCCTTATACGCTGATCCTCAATGACACCTACGATGTCGGCCACATGGTCATCTATGTCGACATGATCAGAAAGACCGTGACTGATGTCAGCGTCTATTCCGACAAGGATGACGATTATCAGTTCCGGGAGACCCTGACCGCCGTTTTCAAGGATCTGCAGATCGACGACGTGCTGTTCAGAAAGCGCAGCGCTGAAGTGGAGGAGAAATACCGCTCAGACATTAACCGCATCTACGAGACCATCAGGAAAGAATGTTATAACGTATGAGCAGAAGTGTGAGAAGATTTCTCATCATGATCGCCGGCAGTCTGATCATCGGCGCCGGCGTGGCCGTGGTGATCGCGGGCGATCTGGGCAGCGACTCGATGACGACTCTGGAACAGGGCATCTCCCGGTTTCTGAATATCGACATGTCGCTGGCTCCGTTAGTCGCCAACGGACTGTTCGTGCTGGCTCTGCTGGCGGTTAACCGCAGACGGGTATCTGTGGATACCCTGTTATGCCCGTTTCTGATCACCCTGGGCATCAAGGCCGCCAACCAGTTGCTTCCTCAGGTCAGCGGCATGGCCATGAGGGTCGTCTGTCTGGTACTGGGCTATCTCATCATTGCCCTGGGCATCGGGGTGGGGGCTCAGAGCGAAACCGGCTCCAACCCCTATGACGGCTTCGTGCTGGCCCTGGCGGAAAAACTGAACATGGACTACCGGATCGTCAGATGGATCGTCGACATCGCCGTTCTGCTGATCGGCGTACTGCTGGGAGGCAGTTTCGGCATCGGCACCTTCTACGCCATCGCGGTGACCGGGATCACCGCGAAGATCTTCATCGAACTGCTGAAAAAACACATCAGGGCGTAGGGAAAATAATTATTGGAAAAAAAGGACGTCTGCCGGCTTACGGCAGGCGTTTTCTGAGGGGTGAAAAGGGTTCGGAATTTTCGAAAATAAGGGGTTGCAATATATGAATGATATAGTATAATCTTAACTGCTACAGATGAATCACAGGAGATGAACGAAACAGAATGAGTATCAGAGCAATCGACGTTGCTTACAACTGTCTGCTTAACCAGAGGGATGGAATGACATTCAAGGACCTCTGGGCAGTCGTCAGAGATCAGCTGGGATACAGCGAGACCATCGCCAACAAGAAGGTTTCCCAGTTCTACACCAACCTGTCACTGGATGGCCGGTTTGCCAGCCTCGAAAACAATGTCTGGAATCTGAAGGCCCACTGCAAGTACAATGACGTCGCGGTCAGGGAAGAGGATTTCGAAGAGTCTGAGGAAGACGAAGAAGACGAGGAGATCGAGGAAGAGGAAGAGGAAACCGAAGCTGCGGAAGACGAAGAAGGCGAAGCAGAATACTGAAAACGAAGCAGGAAGTCAAGAGGACTTCCTTTCTTCTGAAAAGCGTTTGACATTGACAGAGCGGTTTTGTATAATGTCATCGCGAATTGGGGGCGTCTTGGTTTCGACAGGGCGCTGTTGGATTCGGACAGCAGTGGTGTGCCTACCTCACAGGCGAAAACTTAAATATAACTGGCAATAGTCAATTATCATTTGCTGCTTAGTAGCCGCTGAAGGCTCGCAGCCGTCAACCCTGATTACTCCTCTGGGTCAGGGATTGGTGTCAAAGACATAGGATAGGCTTAACGATTCTCAATAAATTAAGCCGAAGCTCATTGGGAAACCGTACGGCATTGGCTGTCTGTCACCTGCCTTACGTAACTCTGACAGACTAAACTGTAGAAGTCTGAATGTGGGACACGTTTTGGACAGGGGTTCGATTCCCCTCGCCTCCACCAAAAGAGAGAACAGCCTCGAAAGAGGCTTTTTCTATGGCTTTTAGTTGATTATAAAGATGTAAGGACTTGTACAAAGACGAAAATATGGCAAGTTTGCTATAATGGTATTAAAAAAGAAGGTGTAACATGGACAACAGTAGTATTAGTCTTCAACCCAGAAAAAGGAAAAAGCACCTGTATATTTCAATTATCCTTGCGATTATTACTATGGTTGTTTTTAACATCATAGTTGGATGGCCGCAGAAACTGTCTGAATGGATGATTTGCGGCGTAATTACTTTGCTTGTATTTCTGGTGTTCGCTGGAATTCAAATGTCAGTTTTAAATAGCATAGCAAAGAAAAAACTTAGAGATTATCAATTAATTCAAAAAGGAATGTCACCCTTTGAAGTTGTAGAAATAATGGGATATGACTTTGTTAAGTCTTTTGATAAAAATAGCGAGACATATGTTTGGGCATTAACGAAAGCTGGACATGCAACAACAACGCATCACGGAAATGTTTATTCTACAACGTATATTAGCCCCAGGACATCTAACGTTGCTGTCAAATTTGAAGATAATAAAGTCGTATCTGTAAAAGCACATAATGTTTAGGCTCATTTGATTTGTTCTTAAAATACAGGGATAAACGACGCTGAAAACACAGCGTCGTTTTCATCTCCTGAGAAGATCATTAGGAAAATAAGGTATAATTAATGTGTCATTTTAGAGGAGAGTTTTTATGGCAAGATTAGTAGGTACGGTATCGAGAGGCATCAGATGCCCGATCATCAGAGAGAATGACGATGTCAGGCGTATCGTGGTCGACGCAGTATTAGAGGCCAGCAAGGACGAGGAATGGGGCTTCAGGTTCCATGACCGCGACATTGTCGCCATCACTGAGGCAATCGTCGCCAGAGCGCAGGGAAACTACGCAACGGTCGATGACATTGCCAACGACATCCGGAACAAGACCGGCGGCGGAACGGTCGGTGTGGTTTTCCCGATTCTCAGCCGCAACCGCTTCGCAGTCTGCTTGAAAGGCATCGCCAAAGGCGCCAGAAAGATCGTTCTGATGCTTTCCTACCCGGGCGATGAAGTCGGCAACAAGCTGGTTGAACCCGAAGAAGTGGAAAGAAAAGGCGTTGATCCGTTCAGGGATGTCCTGACCCTGGAGAAATACCGCGAATTATTCGGCTACGGCGTTCACCGTTTTACCGGCGTTGACTACATCGCTTTCTACAAGGAACTGATTGAAAGCGTCGGAACGGAAGCACAGATCATCTTCTCGAACCGTCCGGAGACCATTCTTGACTATACCGACACGGTCGTTGCCTGTGATATTCATACTCTGCAGCACACCAAGAAGACGCTGAGAGAAGCCGGTGTTAAAACGCTGATCGGCGTTGACGAGATCCTGAACGCTCCGGTTGACGGCAGCGGCTATAACGAAAAGTATGGTCTGCTCGGGTCCAATAAGGCAACTGAAGACACCGTAAAGCTTTTCCCGCGCGACGCTCAGGGCCTGGTTGAAGACATTGCCGCCGAACTGCAGGAGAAAACCGGTAAGAAGATCGAGGTCATGATCTACGGTGACGGCGGCTTCAAGGATCCGGTCGGCGGCATCTGGGAATTTGCCGACCCGGTCGTCTCACCTTTCTACACCAAGGGCCTGGAAGGCACGCCCAATGAACTGAAGATCAAGTATCTGGCCGATAGCAGTTTCGGTGATCTCTCGGGCGAAGATCTCAGGGAAGCCATTCTGGGAGAAATCAGAAAGAAGGACGGCAGTCTGGTCGGTAAGATGGCCTCTGAAGGCACGACGCCTAGACAGCTGACGGACCTGATCGGATCGCTGAGCGATCTTACCAGCGGTTCCGGTGACAAGGGCACCCCGGTCGTCTACATTCAGGGTTATTTTGACAATTATTCAACCAGATAAAGGAAGCATGAATCAGCAGAAGGGACCGGACGGTCCCTTCTTTCTGACTGCGCTGACGGTCTGTTTATGCGGATACCATCTTGTCATGAATACGGTAGAAAACTTATAATTTAGATAGAGAAAATGTCAGACAAATAGACAATAAAAACAGAATTGGCACTTATTTAAGTCATAACAGGAGGAATTATGCCAAACGCTTATTTCACCATTGCCCGTCCTGAAAACGACGCTTTTCGCGGCTATCTGCCCGGGTCTAAAGAGCGCGCGGAACTGAAGGAAGAGCTTGCCCGTCAGTCTGCTGAGGTCGTGAAGATCCCGCTGATCATCGGAGGCCGGGAAATCTATACGGAAAAGACCTTCAAGGTCACCATGCCGCATGATCACGGTCATGTCATCGCTGAATGCTCAATGGCGGGAGAAAAGGAACTGACCATGGCGGTTGAGGCCGCGCTGGCGGCCAAGGAAGCCTGGGAAGAAATGCCCTGGGAACACCGTTCCGCCATCTTCCTGAAGGCAGCTGACGCCATAACCGGCAGTTACCGGAAGGTCCTGAACGCCGCGACCATGCTGGGCCAGTCCAAGACCGTCTTCCAGGCTGAGATCGACATTGCTGAACTCGCAGACTTCCTGCGCTTTGGCGTCTGGTCCGCCCAGGAGATCTTCAAGGATCAGCCGGCTTCCATCCCCGGTATCTGGGACCGCCAGGACTACCGTGCTTTGGACGGTTTCATCTGCGCCATTACCCCGTTTAACTTCACTTCCATCGGAGGCAATCTTCCTACCGCTCCGGCCATTGTCGGCAACGTGGCGGTCTGGAAGCCGTCCCGTACGGCCGTGCTCTCCAACTACTACTACATGAAACTGCTGATGAACTGCGGACTTCCCGCCGGCGTCATCAACTTCGTGCCGTCAGAAGGCAGCGATGTGGCCAGATACGTGCTTTCCCGCAAGGAACTGGCCGGCTTCCACTTCACCGGCTCCACGGAGGTCTTCCAGGGTGTCTGGAAGCAGATCGGTGAAAACATCGCCTCCTACCGCAATTACCCACGCATCGTCGGCGAGACTGGCGGCAAGGACTTCATCTTTGCCCATAAGAGCGCTGACATCCGCCCGCTGGCGGCGGCCTTGATCCGCGGATCCTTCGAATATCAGGGACAGAAATGTTCCGCCTGCTCCCGGGCCTTCATACCGGAAAGCATCTGGCCGCAGGTCCTTGAGACCATGAAGCAGATGATGAAGGAAGTTAAGATGGGAGATGTCCGGGACTTCGACACCTTCCTGGCCGCGGTCATTGACAAGGCTTCCTTCGAAAGAAACAAAGGCTATCTGCAGCGGGCCAAGGAGAGTCCGGACTGCGACATCGTCATCGGCGGCGGCTGTGATGATTCCAGGGGCTGGTTCGTAGAGCCTACCGTCATCGTCTGTAAGAAACCGGATTATGAATCCATGGTCAAGGAGATCTTCGGACCGATCCTGTCCGTCTACGTCTATCCGGATGATAAGCTGGAAGAGACCCTGAAGATCTGCGACGAGGCTTCACCTTACGCCCTGACCGGTGCCATCTTCGCCCAGGACCGCCAGGCCATCGTTAAGATGGAAAAGGCGCTTCAGCATGCGGAAGGCAACTTCTACATCAATGACAAATGCACCGGAGCCGTCGTCGGCCAGCAGCCTTTCGGCGGAGCCCGGGCATCCGGAACCAACGACAAGGCCGGTACGGCGCTCAACATGATCCGCTGGATGAGCCCGCATTCCGTCAAGGAAACCTTCAGTCCCTCCGAAGCCATCGTCTATCCCTACATGGCCGAGAAATAGAACCCGTAATCAATTAATAGAAAAGGAAATAAATATGTACAGTTCAAAGGAAATCATCGAAAAAACCAATAAATACGGCGCGCACAACTATGCCCCCAAGCCCGTCGTCATCGTCAAGGCTGAAGGAGCCGTGGTCACGGACCCGGAAGGCAATAAGTACTATGACATGCTGTCAGCGTATTCAGCACACAACTTCGGCCACCGTCACCCGGAGATCGTTGCCGCGGCCAAGGCACAGCTGGACAAGTGCACGCTGACCAGCCGGGCCTTCCATTGCGAGAACCTCGGCGAATTCTATGAAGCCCTCTCCAAACTGACAGGCAAGGACATGGTGCTGCCGATGAATACCGGCGCCGAAGCGGTTGAGACCGCCATGAAGGCCGCCCGTCTGTGGGGCACCCGCGTCAAGGGCGTGGAAAACGGCAAGCAGGAGATCATTACCTGTGCCAACAACTTCCACGGCCGCACGACGACCATCATCAGCTTCTCGACCGATCCGCTGGCGAAGGACGGCTATGGCCCCTATACCCCGGGGTTTGTGACCATTCCATACGGCGACGCTCAGGCTCTGCGCCAGGCCATCACCCCCAACACCGTGGCTTTCCTGGCTGAACCCATTCAGGGCGAAGCCGGCATCATCATTCCTCCGGAAGGATGGCTGAAGGAAGTAAGGGAGATTTGTACGGAAAACAACGTTCTTTTCCTGGCTGACGAGGTCCAGACCGGGTTTGCCCGTACCGGCGACATGTTCGCCTGCTGGCATGAAAACGTGGTTCCGGACATTTACATCATGGGCAAGGCTCTGGGCGGAGGCGTCATGCCGCTGTCCGCAATCGCGGCCAACGAGGATATCCTGGGTCTCTTCACGCCCGGTTCCCACGGCTCGACTTTCGGCGGTAACCCCTTAGCCTGTGCCTGCGGCACCAAGGCCATCGAGATCCTGCAGCGCGACGACTATCCGAAGATGGCCCGTGAGAAGGGCAGGTACTTCATGGACGGCCTGAAGAAGATCGTCAATCCGGACATCAAGGAAGTCCGCGGCCGCGGCTTATTGATCGGCGTTGAGTTCTACGGCAATGCCTTCGATTATGTCAAGGCCTGCATCCACGAAGGCGTCCTCTGCAAGGAGACCCACGATCACACGATCCGCTTCGCTCCGCCAATCACCGTGACCTATGAGGAAATGGATGACGCGCTTGCCCGCATCACCAGAGCCCTCAGCCGGTAATCGGAAATCTGATGAAACAGTGACGCCCAGCCAAATTGGCTGGGCGTTTTTCCGGCATTGAGAGGTTTTCTCATCTCTTTGCGGAAATTGTATAATTAGTGTAACCGGACATGGCTTTTTCCGGTATTAATAGGTGAAGGACCTGATGATCCGGGAGGTTGAATTATGAAAAAGACATTAAGAAACGCATTGATCATGCTGACAGCGGCTCTGCTGGTAATGACGCTGGCAGGCTGCCGGAAGGATGTACCGGCTGCGGGTGGCTGGACAGATGTTGATGAAGAAAACATCACCGCTGAACTGCAGGAGATCTTCAACAAGGCAGCGGAGACGCTGACAGGCGTCAGCTATCGGCCGATCAGACTGGTGGCCAGGCAGCAGACCGAAGGCTGGAATTATAAGTTCCTGTGTGAGGAAATCACCGTGACCCAGCAGCCGACCAGCAGGGAAGTTTACGTAACGGTTTACCAGGATCTTAACGGCAACGCTGAGATCATTGACATCGAAGACAATGGAGAGGGCCTGGAGCAGATCCCCAATCCGTTTGTCGGCTATCAGACGCTGGCGGACGCGGAAAAGGCAACGGGATTCAAAATGAGCATTCCCACGGAAGAAGACGGCTATAAGATCCTGAACATATCGACAATGAACGATATCATGCTGCAGGTGGATTTCGAGGACGGCACCATGCTGAGAAAGCAGAACGGCAAGGACGACATCTCCGGTGATTACAACCAGTATCCGGTAACCGAAGAAACCGTCATTGACGGCGCGCCGGTCACATTAAGAATCAGTAACAACAAGGTTTACAGCGCCATCTGGCAGCGTGACGGCTATACCTATGCGCTGTTTAACGAATACGGTCTGAGCGTTCAGGCCGCCAGGGACATCATCGCCAAAACAAAGTAAGGAACCATGGAAGACTTCGACATTGTAAAGATGTACTGGGACCGCGATGAAGACGCGATCTACCATACCGACAGAAAATACAACCGGTATTGTTCAGGCATTGCCTACAGTATTCTTTTCAATGCGGAGGACACCAAGGAGTGCGTCAACGAAACCTGGCTGAAGGCCTGGCAGACCATTCCGCCGCAGCGGCCGGAAAAGCTGGGCCCCTATCTGGGGAAGATCACCAGAAATCTCGCTCTCAACATCTATGAAAAGCTGACCGCCCAGAAAAGGGGAGGCCGGCATGTGGATGTCGTGCTGGATGAGCTTTCCGAAGTGATTGGCGAGCAGTCCGACGTTGAGAAGTACATTGATGAAAAGGTTCTGACGGAACTGATAGCGAAGTTTCTCAGGCAACAGAATGAGATCGCCAGAAAGGTCTTTGTCAGACGTTACTGGTACATGTCATCGACCAGGGAGATTGCCCGCAGCTACGGGCTGACGGATAGCAATGTCAAGGTGATGCTGAAAAGGACAAGAGAAAAACTGAAAGAGTATCTTGTCGGGGAGGGCTACGAATTATGAAGGAACCGCTGAAGATCCTGAAGGCAATGAACGACATTGACGATGATCTGATCATGGAAGCCAATGAGGAATCATACGGCCGGGAAAGAAAACCGTTTCTGAATCTTGATTTCCGGAGACTGGCTCCGGTGATGGCGGTCATGGTTCTGGCCGTCGCGCTGACGGTGACGCAGCTGGGCCATCGCGGCGATGTGATCACCGGAGGCTATGAGATACCGGCGGAAAGCCTCGCCGAAGCGGAAAGAATCGCTTCATTCCCCATCAGCGTACCTGAGAGCGCCGGGGACCAGCCGATCGGCAAAATCGGAGTCATCGAGAATACCGCCATTTCCGTCTATTACGGCGATGAGGAAAATGTTTCCGTGATCATCGTAAAGGGCAAAGGCAGTGAAGACGTCAGCGGAGACTATAACGAATACGCTGAAAGAAGCGTCATCAGTCTGGAGTCCCGTGAGGTAACGCTTGAAGGCAATGGCGCTCTGATCTGCAAGGCCATCTGGACTGATGGTCAGTTCTCCTACGCCGTGCTGGCTCCGGAAGGACTCAGTCTTGACGACATCAAGCCCATCATCAAGGCAACAGAATAGCCGCCCGGAAGGACGGCTTTACTGACTTTGGATGAGCTTAACTGACAACTAGCGCTTGTTGATGACGGGGTTTTCGCTGATAATCTCTTCCAGGATGTCGGCGCAGGCAACGATGATGTTTTCGCACTTGCGGACGGGAATGTAGTTTTCCCGCTTGAGCTGCTTGCAGTGGGTGGTGTGGAAACGCTCCTCAAAGCGGTTCAGCAGCTCCATTTCCAGCTGGGTTAGCAGCTTGGACTGATGACCGTGGCCGTCAACGGAATAGAGAAGGCCCAGTACGGTTATGGCGGAGTTCAGGCTGCCGCACATCTCGTCATGGAAACAGCCGCCGCCGAAGCCGCTGGCCGCCAGAAACATTTCCTTCGGAAGATTCAGCTGATAGTAATCATTTACCGCGTGAAGCATGGCTTCCGCGCAGTTGTAGTCGTAGCCGTTAGGCCCGTAATAATATCTGACAAGTTCGTCTCTTAACATGCGGACACCCCCATCTTTTATATAAACACATTATAACATTATGGCTTATAGCCGCGGCTGATATATAATGAATTCATGAACAGAGAAGAACTGATTGCTGACATGAACAATACCCTGGCCATTGAAGCCCGGGAAATAGACAGACTGAGAGAATACGCTGATTTTGCCGTGCTGTCCGAAGTCGTTGAGAAAATCGCCGCCTGCCGGGGCAAGGTCGTGATCACCGGCTGCGGCACTTCCGCCGCCGCGGCTAAGAAGATCGTCCACTCGCTGACCGTCATCGACATTCCCGCCGTCTTTCTGGTTCCCAGTGACGCCGTTCACGGTTCCCTGGGCGTACTGCAGAAGGATGACATCGTCGTCTTCATTTCCAAGGGCGGCAACACCTCTGAACTGACTGCCTTCGCGGCTAACGCGCGTCAGAAGGCGGATACGCTGATCACCGTTTCCGAAAATGAAGACTCCCTGCTGGCTCAGCAGTCCGACATCTTCGTGAAGGTGAAAATCGAGAGGGAACCCGACGAGTTCAACATGCTGGCGACGGCCAGTACGATGGCCGTGATCGCCGTGTTTGACGCCATCTGCGTCGCCCTGATGAAATACCGGGGCTTTACCAGAGAATCCTTCGCTCTTAACCATCCCGGCGGAGCGGTCGGCGAAAGGCTGCAAGGCGGAAAGAAGTAGAGATCAAAAGACAGGCGCTGCCTGTTTTTCTTTGGAGAAAAAGAGACCTCTTTGTCAGAAAATGAAAATAATTTCCAAATTATTTGACCATTCGGAAATCATTGTCACCGGCCACTATGACTTCTATGTAGTGGATGACATTACCCACTGGGCCATCGTCGATGCCCGCCTGGAATGAACGCCGGGGCACCGCAGGGGAGTACGGTACGGGTAATGTGATATGATGAGAATAACAGGAGGGAGAAATGAAGAAGATCATGATTTCACTGTTAACGCTCCTGCTTGTCTGCGGCTGCGCCGAAACAGGCAGGTACATGCCTGATGAGAACAATCCGGTTGAGATCGATGATGAGATCAGCGGCCGCAGCTATTCCGCCTGCCGCCTGCTTCTGACCGTTGATGAGGGAACCGGAAACGATGAACTGGAAAAACTGGCCGGCCGTTACGGCATGTCCTTTCTGCCGCTGATGAGCGGTACGATCGTCATTCTGGAAAGCGAGCTGCCGTTCAGCGCCAGGGACCTGGCTGCCATCCGGGCGGAAATCGAACAGGTCAGTTTCGTCAGATCGGCGGAATACGACTACATCATCAAGCTTGACGATCCCATTACCCCGCCGCTGACGGACATCTGATTCGGAGGAAGAAGAATGAACGACAGAGACGTCAGGGAAGCAATCAGAAGATTTCAGCCTGCCAACCAGCAGGAGGAAAGAGACCGCCGGGTGATCCTGGAAATGCTGGAGCGGGGAGAAGACCTCTTTCAGCGCGGCGATCCGGCGCATTTCACCGCTTCCGGCTGGGTGACCAATCAGGACGGTTCCAGGATCCTGATGGCCTACCACAACATCTATGATTCCTGGAGCTGGCTGGGCGGCCACGCTGACGGGGAAAGGGACCTGCTGGCCGTAGCCGTCAGAGAAGTTGAGGAGGAAAGCGGACTGAAGAATGTCAGACCGCTGATCAGAGACATCTTTTCGCTGGAGATCCTGACCGTTGACGGTCATGTCAAACGAGGGCAGTATGTCTCCAGCCATCTGCACCTCAACCTGACCTATCTTCTGCAGGCTGATGAGAGTCAGCCCCTGAAGAGAAAGGAAGACGAAAACCGCGCGGTACGCTGGTTTGACCGCGATGAGGCAGTCGCCGCCAGCAGTGAGAAGTGGATGAGGGAGAACATCTACGCCAAGCTCAACCGCAAGCTGGAAGACCTGCTTGGGGAAAACCGTTAAAAAACGCAGAGCCCGTCGGCTTTGCAAGTTGAAATCAATCATACTATAATAGGGTTTATGAATAAGGGATTATACTATTTCCTGCAGCTGCTGCTGGCGGCCATCCTGCTGGCGGTGGGCCTGCTGATTGAGATAAGGAGCACGGTGACGGTGGAAGGCGCCGGAGTCTTTCTTCTGGCGGTACCGGGCGCGGTCATCTTTCTGGCCATGATCATTGAACTGTTCAAGATCAAAACCAAAACAGTCTGGCATCACATACCGATCTATCTGGTTCTGACGCTGCTGGCGGAAGGCGCGGCCATCTTCTACTTCAAGTTCAATCACTTCGGCCCGCGGATCATCGTTCTGTTCACGGTGGTGATCCTTGTTACCACGGCCATCTGCGAGATCTTCCACTACATTCACTACGTAGCCAATAAAAAACCTAGAATCATCTAGGTTTTCTTAAAAAAATGGCGCCTGAAGTAGGACTCGAACCTACGACCGATCGGTTAACAGCCGATTGCTCTACCGATTGAGCTATTCAGGCAGCACAATCATATTAGCACACAGCCATATACAAATCAAGAAGAAAATGAAAGGAAGGGAAGCAAAAATGGCAAGACGTCTCAGCAAGAGAGGATGGATCGTGATCCTGTCCGGACTGCTGGTAATCCTCATGGGCAGCATCTGCGCGCACCTTATCTTTGACAGGCCGGAGATCACCTTCAAAGAGCCGCTGGAGTATGAATACAGACAGAAGCTTACCGTTTCCGATCTGGTCAGCGAAGTGAAAAAGGGAGAACTGATCAATGGCGAAGAAGAAATAGACGCCGCCGTTCTTGGCGCTCAGCAGGTAACGGTAAAGACGAAGAACCACTATGGCCGCAAGTACAGCTGCGATGTTTCGATTACGGTCAAGGACATTCAGGCGCCGGTAATCACGGCTCCGGACCGCATTACGCTGGTAAGGGGCCAGCAGGTGGACCTGCTTGCCTACGCCAGCGTTACCGACGATGCCGGTGAAGCAACGCTGGAGCTGATAGAAGGTTATGATCCGCAGAAGGTCGGCATGCAGATGATTGAATACCGTGCCGTTGACACCAGTGGCAATGTATCCGGCTGCCGGACCAGCGTGGTGGTTAAGGAAAACGAAGACGATCAGCGCGATTATTTCCTGACCTACAGCGGACACAGCGGCTACAGGGAAAACGGCCGGACCTTCATTGAAGGAATCCCGATCATCAACAAGACCTATGGCCTGCCTTCAGGTTACGGGGCCAGAGGCCTCACCAAAGATACCAGCGCTGCCTGGCAGAAGATGAAGGAAGCCGCTGCAGCTGACGGAATAACCCTGAAGGTGCTCAGCGCCTACCGCAATTACGGCCACCAGGAGGAAGTCTTCAACAAGAAAGTAGCGGAAGAAGGTGAGCAGCAGGCTCTCCTGACTTCCGAGAAGGCCGGCCATTCCGAGCATCAGGCCGGCATTGCCCTGGACGTTAATTCCTTCAAGGAGAGCTTCGCTCAGACCAGGGAGTATGAGTGGCTCAACAAAAACTGTTACAAATACGGATTCATCATCCGCTACCCGCAGGGCAAGACGGATTATACCGGCTATGTCTTTGAACCCTGGCACATCACCTATGTCGGTGAACAGTGGGCAAAGGTTTTCTACAACGACGGAAACTGGATCTGCATTGAAGAGTACTTCATGATTACCAGTGAATACGGAGACTGATTATGAACATCTGTGTATTTGGAGCCAGCAGCGAACGGATCGACCAGAGCTATAAGCAGCGGTCCTTTGAACTGGGAGAAGCGCTGGCCGGGGCCGGACACACCCTGATCTTCGGCGGCGGCAGCCGCGGACTGATGGGTGCCGTAGCCCGGGGATTCAAGCAGGGCGGCGGCCGGGTCATCGGCGTTGCGCCTAAGCTCTTTGACGTCGGCGACATCCTGTTAAGGGAATGCGACGAAAAGATAATTACCGAGGACATGTCCTCACGCAAGAAGAAGATGATGGAAATGGCGGACGCCTTCGTCGCCCTGCCCGGCGGCATCGGAACCTATGACGAGCTGTTCGAGGTGATGGTCGAAGGTCAGCTGGAATACCATCACAAGCCGATCATCGTGTATAATGTAAACGGATTCTATGACCGCCTGCTGGACATGCTGGCGTACACTGCCGAAGAGGGCTTCATGCGCAGCTATGAGGCTGAACTGTACCATGTCTGCAGCCAAGCCGATGAGGCGGTCAGATTACTTGAGGAGATAAGATAATGAGCAGAGTTCTATTAACCGGCGGAACCGGCTACATCGGTTCGCATACGGCCGTAAGCCTGCTGGAAAACGGCCATGACGTTGTCGTCATCGACAATCTGGTCAATTCCAGGGAGGATTCGATCAGGGCAGTGGAAAAGCTGATGAACGCAAAGATCCCGCTGTACATCGGCGATCTGCGCGATGAAGAACTGCTGGAGCGGATCTTCAGGGAAAACGAGATCGACGCCGTCATTCACTTTGCCGGCCTGAAGGCCGTCAGCGAATCGGTCTACAAGCCGCTGGAATACTATCAGAACAATCTGGATTCCACTTTGGTACTGATCAGGGAGATGCTGAAAAACGGCGTGACACGCCTCGTCTTCTCCTCCAGCGCCACGGTCTATGACCCGGCCAATGATCCGGAAAGAGTCGAAGGCATGCCGACCGGCAACTGTACCTGCCCCTACGGCTGGAGCAAGTTCATGATCGAGCAGATCATCCGGGACTGCTGCCACGCCTATCCGCAGCTGAGCGCCATCATGCTCAGATACTTCAACCCGGTAGGAGCGCATCCTTCCGGCGTCATCGGGGAAAACCCGCAGGGCATTCCCAACAACCTGATGCCCTACATTCAGCAGGTCGCGGTCGGAAAGCTTGACCATCTCAACATCTTCGGCAACGACTACGAGACCAAGGACGGCACCTGCGTGCGCGACTACATCCATGTCTGCGACCTGGCGGACGCCCATGTGAAGGCCTTTGACTATCTTCTTAAGAATGACAGCTGCTGCCTGGAGATCAACATCGGATCCGGCCACGGCGTTTCCGTCATGGAACTGGTCACGGCCTTTGAGAAGGCCAATGACATGAAACTGCCCTATCAGTTCGCCCCCCGGAGAGCCGGTGACCTGCCGATCTTCTTCGCCAACGCCGACAGGGCCAGAGAACTGCTGGGCTTTGAGACCCACCGCTCCGTTGAGGACATGTGCCGGGACGCCTTCAACTACCAGCAGAAGGCGCAGAAACAATAAAACTTGTAAAGTCAGCTGATTTTTATTATCATAAGTAGTGTAAACAGCGATTACTATATCAGTAGTAGCGATAAAGGAGGTTGCATCATGTTAAAGAGATTATTCGGAACTGCTGTCGCAGCTGCAGTAGTAGCTGCTGGCGCAAAGGTCGTTAATGACATCCTCAAAGCTGATGAAGAAGAAAAGAATGTCATCGAGTTAGATCAGCCTGAAGAAGAAGAGAAAACAGAAGAATAACGAAAATTAGCGATTGAGGAAATCGCTATTTTCTTCCTGCGGAGGAAAACATGAAGAAGAAATTAATGATAATCATGCTGGCGGCGGCAATGATCCTGCCGACGGCCGCCTGCAAGAAAAAACCGGAAGAAACCGGCACGCCGATCAGCAGCGAAGAGTTCAGAGCCCTGATGGTGGACTGGTTTAAGGAAGACATCGCTTCCGACTACGTTGACCTGCACTTTACTCTGGAACATCCTGAAAAGTACGGCATTACCGATGTTAAGGTTTCTCTGGGAGAAATCGAAAGATCCGATGAATCCAAAAACCAGATCAGGGAAAGAACGGAGAAGCTGAAAAGTTTCAGCCGCGCCGAGCTGACGGAAGACCAGCTGATCACCCTGGACTCCCTGCTGGCCTATTATCAGAGCACGCTGGACTGGGATGCCATTGAGAATGACTATTCCTTTGCCTTCACGCCCAACAGCGGCGCCAACAACAACCTGACGACCATCTTTACGGAGTTCGTGCCCCGCAACGAGCAGGAAGTCAGAGACCTGATCGAACTGGTCAAAGACAGTAAGCGCTACGTCGCCGACTGCATCACCTACACCATGGATCAGTTTGACCAGGGCATCGTTCAGACCGAAGGCGTCATCGAACTGGTCATTGAGCAGGTGAAGAGATTCATCTCCAAGACCGAAGACAACGAGGTCATCCGGATCTTCAATGAAAACGTTGAGGAACTCGGTCTCAGCAACGCGGCGGAATACAAGGCGCAGATGCGCGACGCCGTGCTCAATTATCTGATCCCGGCTTACCACGACATCCTGGCCATGTATGAGCAGATCAGAGGCTCAGGCAAGGCCAAGGGCGCCATGGCCAATTACGGTCAGGAAGGCAAGCGTTTCTACGAACTGCTGTTCCGGGACAAGAGTTCCTCTTCCACCAGCGTCAGCGAATGGGAGAAGACCCTGAAGAAGACCATCAATAATCTGGTCAAGCAGGAGATCGCCTTCGCCAGAAAGAACTACGACGCCTACATCAGCTGGATCGACGATGACTACAACTACGGCATGGATGACGCCTACGAGATCTTCACGGCTCTGAAGCAGAAGCTCGTGGCTGACTTCCCGATGTATCCGGAAGTAGACTATACGATCAGCTACCTCGATCCCAGCGTCACCAGCGAAAACATCGCCGCCTATTATCTGGTGGCTCCCTATGACAACATGAACTACAACGTCGTCAAGGCCAATCCCGCCTACAGTGAGAATGATCCCAACGGCTACGTCGTCACCTTGTCGCATGAGGGCTATCCCGGTCACCTGTACCAGAACACCTATTACTTCACCACTCATCCCGACAGCGAGATCCGCTACCTACTGGGCTTTATCGGTTATTCTGAAGGCTGGGCCATGTACGTGGAAAACTACGCGATGGGCTACTTCTCACCGGATGACAAGATTGCCTATCTGGATCAGCTCGACAATCAGCTCAACTACTACCTGGAAGCCTATCTGGACATCCTGATCCACTATGAAGGCTACAGCGTCAGCCAGCTGGCTGACGAACTCGACGACATGGGTTTCAACAGAGACGCCGCCGCAATGATCTATGACATGCTGCTGGGCGACCCGGCTGTCTTCGTACCCTACGCGCTGGGCATGTATCAGATGCTTGATCTGCAGAAGACGGCTCAGGACAAGCTCGGCAAGAACTACAGCGCCGTTGAGTTCAACAAGGTCCTGCTGGACACCGGCGAAACGACCTTTGAGATCCTGGGCGAACAGGTCGACAGGTACATCAAGTCTCACAAATGAAAATCGGCAATGCCGCACGCAAACGAAAAGCCCCTTGCGGGGCTTTTTACATGGCTTACTTTTCGAAGACGTCGCCGTAGTTGGGGGCGCACAGGTTCAGCTGGCTGTCGAACATCAGCGAACCGTCGACCTGGACGATGAATCTTACCAGGTTTTCCTCCGGAGTGTAGGAGAATTCGTAATCCGGACTGGTCAGGTAGAGGATGTCTTCATACTGCATGTAGGTTCCTTCAACCAGGTTGAGCAGGCTGCAGTTGCTGATGTACAGCAGGAAGGTGCCGTCATTGTTGAGCGTCAGGGTCGGGGCCTGGCCGGAGGTGTAGCTGCTGTCCTTGTAGGTGCCGCAGATGCTTTCGCGGTAGGACTCGTCCTTGTCCTTGGTAACGGTGATGGTGACCGTCTTGCTGGAGGTGTTGTTGAAGCGGTCAGGGGCTATGAGGGTGATCTCATAGGTGCCTTCCTTGTAGGTGTTGATGACGCCTTCGTAATGCATCAGATCGGTAACGTCGCCGTCCTGATAGTCAGTCGCCTTGGCGTACTGCCTGAAGATGAAGGGGTTGCCGTAGAGGATCTCGATCTTGTCAGGGCATTCAATGACCGGAGGATCGTTGTCCTTGACGGTTACTTCATAGGTCTTTTCAACGGTGTCGCGGTTATAGCTGATACGGTAGGTGATGCTGTAAGTGCCGGGAACGGAGGTGTTCAGATCAGTGGAGACGACCTCAAAGGCCAGTCCGAGGCCCTGGACATCCTGAAGGAGATCCAGCGGGTCGATGTCCTGGTCAAGTTCCAGGATATCCTGCTTCAGCGAAACAACCGGTTCAAAAGTCTTGCTCTTGCATCCGCTGAGCACCAGCAGAATGCAGATAAAACTGATAAATAATTTTCGCATTTTCAAAAACAGCTCCTTACAAAGTGTGCAAATTCAAAGCATCTATATTATAATATATTTACCTGTAAAAGACTACATTGTTTAGGAGGGGCATCTAATGAAGAGATTTATTTCCACCATCATCATGGCAGCTGCCGCGACAGCCGCCGTATCGGCATATCTTAAGAAGCTTACCGATGAGGAGCCCGGCGTAACCGTCGTTACTCCGGAAGAAACACCGGCC
The DNA here is from genome assembly GCA_017442805.1 of Erysipelotrichaceae bacterium. GTDB lineage: Bacteria > Bacillota_I > Bacilli_A > Erysipelotrichales > Erysipelotrichaceae > UBA1783. The sequence goes on along the minus strand of JAFRZA010000043.1, from coordinate 21,453 downwards.
GAAGAACCGGTCAAGCAGACCGTTCTGGAAACCGTTGAAGAGACTGTCGAAGAGACCGTAGCGCCGGTTGTCGATACTCTGCAGGATGTCGTCGAACAGGTCAAGAAGGACCTGCACGAAATGGAAGAGGAACTGATGCCTGAGCAGCCGGAAGAGGCTTACGATGAAGGCATTGACGAACTTCTGGACAAGGTAGGAGAGAGAATCGAAAGCCAGCAGGCTGAAGAAGAGAATCCTCAACAGCCGATTGAAGAAGAACCGGTCATTGCCAGCCCTGAAGAACTGTTCGGCCAGCCGGACGCCCCGGTATATGAAACCCTGGTTCCTCAGCAGAATGAGCAGCCTGAAGAGGCTGCCGAGGTAACCGACATCTTCCAGCAGCCCGAAGAGGAAATGATCGCTCCGGTTGAACAGATCGTTGAAGAAGCCGCTGAGGCCGCTGAAGCCTTCGCTGAGGAAGCAGCCGAAAAGATTGAGGACATTAAGGAAACCGTCGGTGAAACCGTTGAAGAAACTGTCGAGGACGTCAGGGAAGCCGTTGAACCGGTTGCCGAAACCGTTGAAGAGGCCGTTGCGGAAACCGTCGAACCGATCAGGGAAGCCGTGGAAGAAGCCGCTGCGCCGGTCGTCGAAGCCGCTGAACAGTTTGCTGAAGAAGCAGCTGAGAAGGTCGAGGACGCCAAGGAAGCCGTCGCTGAAACCGTTGAAGAAGTAAAGGAAGCGGTTGAGGAAAAGGCTGAGGAAGTCAGAGATGTCATTGAGGACATTAAGGAAGCGGTTGCCGAAGCCGAAGAAGAGGCCATTGAAGTTCCCGAAGCAAAGGCCGAGGAACCGGTTGCGGAAGCAAAGCCTGAGCCGGTGAACCCGGTCGTCTCCGCGGAAGAGCTGCTGGCCAATCTGTCCCAGCAGTATCCGGATATTTCCGTAAACAAGATCGCCACGATCATCAAGACCATCAACCGCATGAGGGAAACCTTCACGGCTGAGAGAATTGACATCGAACACTTCATCGCCTTCAACAGTGAGGAAGACCGTGACATGCTGGCCAACATCTTCACCATCGAGGGAATGGATGTCAGAAAGAACGCTGATGATCTGACTCTGTCCATCTTCAACACCATGGACAACAATGAATCCGAACTGCTCAAGACCATCCTGACCCTGGCCAATGATGCCGTAAGGTATCACGGAACCTACAAAGGATGGGCCATCAAGTAGAGCCAAGTCATAAGGAAACCAACCCCGGCAACAGGCCGGGGTTTTTCGTAAAAGGGCAGGATATGGTATAATTAATAATTGAGGTTGATGTTATGAGTGTCATTCACGTAAAAGACTTGAATTACAGCTATGAAAAGGGAAAACCGGTCGTCCGGAATGTCAGCTTTGACATTGAGGAAGGCTCATATACAACGGTCATCGGGCATAACGGATCCGGCAAGAGCACCATTGCCAAGCTTTTGCTCGGGTTATTGGAAAAGGAAAGCGGAACGATCGAGATCGGCGGTCTGCCACTGACCGTGGAGAATCTCGGTGAGATCCGCAACCGCATCGGCATCGTCTTCCAGAACCCCGATAACCAGTTCATCGGTTCAACGGTCCGCGACGACATCGCCTTTGGTCTGGAGAACCACTGTGTAGACAGGGAAAAGATGGATCCTCTGATTGAGGAATTCGCCGAGAAGGTATCGATGCCCGAGTTCCTCAACAGCGAGCCGGGATAGCTCTCCGGCGGTCAGAAGCATCGCGTGGCCATCGCGGCCGTTCTGGCCATGAACCTGGGCATCATCGTCTTCGATGAGGCTACCAGCATGCTGGATCCCACCGGCAAGCGCGACATCAACCGGCTGATCAATCAGCTCCATAAGGAAAACAAACTGACAGTCATTTCGATAACCCACGACATTGAGGAAGTCGTTCAGAGCGACAAGGTGCTGGTCATTGACCATGGCACCGTTGCCATGCACGGCACGCCGGAAGAAGTCTTCAGAAACGAAAAGCTGATGGTAAAGATGCAGCTGGACATTCCCTTTGTCTATAAGCTCAGAAACGCGCTGGCAGCGCAGGGCGTCAAGCTGCCTGAGACGCTGGAGATGGAAAGGATGGCGGATGAAGTATGTCAATACGCTTTGAAAAAGTAGACCACGAGTATTCGCCGAAGACTCCTTTCGCCTTCCTGGCTCTCCAGGACATTGACCTGGAATTCACCGAAGGAAAGATCACGGCCGTCATCGGCGCTACCGGCAGCGGCAAGACCACGCTGGTTCAACACCTGAATGGTCTGTTACTGCCCACCAAGGGCAGCGTCACCGTCGGCGAGCATACCATTAAGGCCGGCGAAAAGCTTAAGAACGTCAAGGATCTGAGAAAGAATGTCGGACTGGTCTTCCAGTTTGCCGAATACCAGCTGTTTGAGGAGACCATCCTGAAGGATGTGGCTTTCGGACCGCAGAACTTCGGCGTGGACGAACTGACGGCTAACGAGGCAGCAAAAAGAGCTCTGAAGACCGTCGGCATCGATGAAGCCGATTACGAGAAATCTCCGCTGGAGCTTTCCGGCGGTCAGAAGCGCCGGGTCGCCATTGCCGGCATCCTGGCCATGCAGCCCAGACTCCTGGTGCTGGACGAACCGACGGCCGGCCTGGACCCCCAGGGAGCCAAGAACATGATGGAACTGTTCCGCTCCATCAATAAGAAGAGCGGCATCACCATCATCATCGTCACTCACAACATGGAGCACGTACTCGACTACTGCGACGAGACCGTCATCCTGGAAAAGGGCAAGGTCATCTTCCACGATACCGCCCGGGAATTCTTTGAAAACCCGCAGTACATGGAAAGAGCCAGGATCGACGCTCCCAACATCATCCGATTCAAGGAACTGTGCCGGCAGAGAGGCCTGGAGTTTGACAGGGATACTCTCTCGATTGAACAGTTGGCCAGACAGGTGGCCGCCAGGAGGAAGAAGAAATGAACAACATCACCTTAGGTAAGTACATCCCCCTGGATTCGCCCATTCACCGGATGGATCCCCGGGCCAAGATCATCGCCATGTTCGTGCTGATGATCTGCATCTTCATTCCCACCGGCTTCTACGGCTACGGCGTCATTGCCCTGATTCTGGTGATCTGCTGCCTGATGGCCAAGCTGGAACTGACTTACATTCTGCGTTCCTTCAAGCCGATGCTGTTAATGATGCTTTTCCTGTCCGTGGTCAACGCCTTCTTCATCAAGACCGGCGATCCGCTGTTTACCTTCAAGGGCTTTACCCTGTACTCCGGGGCCATTACCCAGACGCTTTACATTGTCTTAAGGCTGATGCTGATGATCATCATCACCACCCTGCTGACGGCGACTACCAAGCCGCTGGACATGACTCTGGGCATTGAGGACCTGCTTTCACCCTTGCAGAAACTGCACTTCCCCACCCATGACGTGGCCATGATGATCTCACTGGCCCTGCGCTTCATCCCGCAGCTGTTGGAAGAGGCCGAGCGCATCATCAAGGCACAGGCATCCCGGGGTGTTGACATGGAAAACGGATCGATCAGGGAAAAGATCAGAGCCATTCTGTCGCTGATCGTGCCGCTGTTTGTCTCCTGTTTCCAGAAAGCCGATGACCTGGCTGACGCCATGGAGGCTCGAGGCTATGTGGTCGGAGCCAGGAGAGTCAGGTATAAGCAGCTGAAGCTGCGCTTCGGCGATGTCATGACCATCATTCTGGTCAATGTTCTGATGGCCGGCTTCATTTTCGCGGCTGTCTGGCTGAGGAAGAATAATGCGATATAAGGCCATTGTCAGTTATGACGGCAGCCGCTTTTCCGGCTGGCAGGTTCAAAACGACCGTCCATCCGTTCAGCAGACCATTGAACAGGCCATAAGCAGGATTGCTGATCAGCCGGTGAGGATAACCGGCTCAGGGCGGACGGATGCCGGCGTTCATGCCTATGGCCAGGTCTTTCACTTTGATCTGGAGAAGACCTACAGGGATCTCAGGACATCCATCAATTCCCAGCTGCCTGCTTCCGTTTACGTCAGAAGTCTGGAAGCGGTGGCGGATGACTTTCACAGCCGGTACGATGTCTGCTGGAAACATTACGACTATCTGATCAATAACGGCGAGTATGACCCGCTGAAACGGGATTACTGCTGCTTTGAAAGAGAACATCTTGATTTAGACATCATGAAAGAAGCCGCTCAGATCTTTGTTGGAACCAATGATTTCACCAGTTTTAATGCAACAGGGAAAGATGAGATTGTCAATCAGGAAAGAACGGTTTATAATATCACTGTCGCCAGGGAAGATGACATGATCCGGTTATCCTTCTACGGCAGCGGCTTTCTGCGCTACATGGTCAGAATGATCGCCCGCACGCTCATGGAAGCGGGCAAGGGAAAGATCAGTCTGGGCGAGATCAGAGAGATGCTGGAAAAGAAGGACAAGGAAGCCTGTCATTATAACGGCGAACCGCAGGGTCTCTACCTTGTGGAAGTGGGCTATCAGCCCTTTAAGATGCAGTAGTGGCGGAATGGCAGACGCGTACGTTTGAGGGGCGTATGGGAAATCCCGTGTGAGTTCAAGTCTCATCTGCTGCACCAGTTAAAAGAAAAAGGCGGAAACGCCTTTTTTCCATTGATAAGGAAAAGCGCTGATGTACAGCGCTTTTGTCTTATTTCTCAGCAGACTTTTCGCTTTCCATGTCGATGACCTTACGGAACTGGGTTTCGTAAAGCTGCTTGTAGATGCCGCCCTTGGCCAGCAGTTCTTCGTGCTGTCCTTCCTCGGCAATTCTGCCGTCGCTGATGACCAGAATGCGGTCAGCCGCCAGAATGGTGGACAGACGGTGGGCAATGACGATGGAAGTCCTGCCGACCATCATGACGTCCAGAGCGTTCTGGATGGAACTTTCGGAAATGGAGTCCAGCGAGGAAGTGGCCTCGTCGAGGATCAGGATGCGCGGGTTCTTGAGGATGACCCTGGCAATGGACAGACGCTGCTTTTCGCCGCCGGAGAGCTTCAGACCGCGATTGCCAACCTGAGTGTTATAGCCGTCAGGCTGGGAAACGATGAAGTCGTGGATGTTGGCGATTTTGCAGGCTTCAACCAGTTCCTCGTCGGTGGCGTTGATCTTGGCGAAGCGGAGGTTGTCAGCGATGGTGCCGTTGAACATGTAGGCTTCCTGGGTGACCATGCCGATGTTGTTTCTTAAGAAGGTCAAATCGATGTCACGGATGTCCCGGCCGTTAATAGTGATGGAGCCGGAGACGACATCATACAGTCTCGGCAGCAGGTTGACGACCGTTGACTTACCGGAACCGGAAGGACCGACGATGGCGTACATCTTGCCTGAAGGAACCTTGAAGGACAAATCCTTGATCAGCGGCACGTCTTCGTTATAGTAAAACTCCACGTGATTGTAGGAGATGTTGGTGTCCTTGAATTCCGGCTTCAGAGCGTTCTTGCGGTTGACGACGGACGGCTTCATGTCCAGATATTCGAAGATCCTGGAGAACAGGGCCAGCGATCTGGTGAAATCGACGGAGATGCTTAAGAGCGATTCAACCGGACGGTACAGGCGGTTGATCATGTTGACGGTCGCGGTAATGGTACCGACGGTCAGGGTGGTGTCATTCATCTTGATGATGAGATAACCGCCAGCCAGATAGATCAGCAACGGTCCCAGGTTGGTGAAGATGCCCATGACGACCCGGAACCACTGGCCGGCCCGTCTTTCCCTTACGGACATGTCGGTAACTTCCTTGTTTATCCTGGCAAACTCTTTGTTCTTGTTTTCTTCCTGGCAGAACAGCTTGATCAGCAGTGAGCCGGAGACGGAAAGAGCTTCGTTGGTCAGGTCATTCAGTTCATCGGTTTTCTTCTGGGATTCCGACAGGAGTTTCCAGCGGTTCTTGCCGGCTGACTTGGTTGGTAAGACCAGCAGCGGAATGACCAGTATGCCGATAATGGCCAGCTTGGAATCCATCTTCAGCAGAGCGACGATGGTAGTGACCACCGTGGCGATGTTGGAGATGCAGTTAGTCAGGGTTGAGGATATGGCCGAGGAAACTCCGGAGATGTCGGAGTTCATTCGGGTGATGATGTCACCCTGTTTCTCCGTAGTGAAGAAGGAATGCGGCATGGTCTGCAGATGCTGGAACATCTCGTTCTTCATGTCGCAGACGATTCGTGAGGATACCCAGCTGTTGATGTAGCTTTCCAGCACGCCGATGACCTGGGAAAGGGTCAGGGTGCCGATGGCGGCGATGATCAGCTTGATGAGCAGATCAAAGTCCTTGCCCAGAATGGCGGTGTCGATGATCTTTCCGGTGATGATTGAAGGTAACAGACCGACAACCGAAGATACCAGAATGATGATCAGTACCAGTAACAGAGGAAACCAGTACGGTGTAAGGTAGGAAAAGATGCGCTTGATAAGCGGCCAGCTTACCTGCGGCTTGTTTTCCTTTTCTTCGTCAGTTAAGAAGCCTCTGGGGCCTAATCCACGTGGTGCCATGTGCGTCTCCTTCTATTGCCCATAAAGATTGTCAATAACATTCTAAACCATCGGTTCAGCCGGTTTGTGTCCGTTTTCTGAATATTTGCGGATGGCCTGCTTGAGATGTCCTTCGCAGGCTTCGATGTATTCTTCGGCCGTCTTTTCATCGGTGCTGGTCAGGTAGATGAAGATGGCCTTCTTCAGATCGCCGCCGGTACAACGGTACAGTTCATCGGCCTCTTCAGCTGAGCAGCCAGTTGCCCGCATCAGGTTATTGTGGGAGCGCTGAACGAGTTTGGCGTTAGTGGCCTTAGCCTGGACCATCAGGTTGTTGTAGGCCCGGCCCAGGCGGACAAACACGGTGGTGGAGATCATGTTGAGAACCAGTTTCTGGGCTGTTCCGGCCTTCATTCTGGTCGAACCGGAAATGACTTCCGGGCCGGTTACGATCTCGATGGCGTATTGAGCCGTCTTACCCAGTTCACTGCCCTCGTTACAGGTCAGCGCAATGGTAACGGCGCCAAGCTTATTGGCATAATCCAGGGCGGCGATGGTATAGGGCGTCCGTCCTGAGGCCGCGATGCCAACCAGGACATCCTTATCGCTTACTTCATATTTTCTGACGTCTTCAACAGCCATCTGGCGGTCGTCTTCAGCGCCCTCCTTGGCTTTATACAGGGCGGAGAAGCCGCCGCACATGATGCCCTGAACGGTTTTCTCGTCAACACCGTAAGTCGGCGGGCATTCGGCGGCATCCAGGAAACCCAGACGGCCAGAGGTGCCTGCGCCGATGTAGAACAGTTTTCCGCCGTTCTTAATTTTTTCAACGATGACATCGACGACTTCAGCGATGACGTCCAGCTTTTTCCCGATTGCTTCGGGAACGCTGCGGTCAGCCCTGTTGATGGTCTGAAGGATCTCCAGCGTACTCATCTCGTCGATGTTCATGGATTCATTATTCTGCTTTTCCGTTTCCAGTCTTTCCAGATCGATCATGCTAACATACCTCAATCACTATTATATTATCTTTCGTTGCGGCAGTGATATAATTAACTATAGAAAAGGAAAGGTCAGTATGAATAATAAAGTAAGGGATTATTTTCAGCTAGCCCATCAGAATCTTGATCTGATTGTCAGGGAAAACGAAGATAAGATCCACCAGGCTGCCGTCATGTTCAAGCAGTGCATGGACAACAACGGCGTCGTCCAGCTCTTCGGTGTCAAGCATGGGCTTGGCTTTGCCATGGAGCTAGGATACCGGGCCGGCGGTCTGATGCCGTTTCACAAGATGAACGTCAACGATCTGGTCATGAAGGGCAAACTGACGCAGAAGGAATATGAGGATCCGGCTGTCTACGACGATCTGAGCGTCGCTGACAAGCTGCTGGAAAACTACAACATCTATGACGAGGACATGTACGCCATCGCTTCAGACACCGGTTGCGAAGCCGTCGTAGTGGAAGTGGCCCTGAAAGCCAGAGAAAAGGGCCAGAAGGTTCTGGCCGTGATCAATCAGAAGGCGGCTGATGCCAATGAGAGCCGTCATCCCAGCGGAAAGAAACTGCAGGATGTGGCTGATCTGACCATTGACACCCTGGCACCCTATCCGGATGTCAACGTCGAAGTTGAACCTGGCGTAAAGATGGCCGCTCTGAACACCTACAACGGCAACATCATCGCCCAGTGCATCACCGCTGAAGCCTATGATCTCTATCAGCAGGCCAATGAGGACTGCCCGATCTTACTGAGTCAGAATCTGGCAGGAGCTGATGTCCATAACAAGCTCATCAGCGACAAGTATGAAGGCAGGTGGAACTCATGAGTATCAACATGCATACCTTCCACGACGAACTGTCGAGGATCATTGACAAGCTTTACGATACCCAGGCTCAAAACATTGAAAAGGCCGGACAGATCTGCGCTGAAGCCATTGAAAAGGGCGGCGTCATTCAGGTGTTCGGCTCCGGGCATTCCTATGGCTTCGGTCTGGAGATGCGCAACAGACCGGGCAGCCTGTACCCCGTCCATCAGCTCATGATGGATTCCTTCGTAAAGCTGGGTTACACCACCCTTGCGGACTACAAGGACATGAGCAACATCTTCGAAAGACGGGCCGGCGTTGCCGAAAGGCTGTTCAATCTCTATGACATCGGCCTGGAAGATGTATTCATCGTCATCTCCAATTCCGGCATCAACGGTGTGGTCATCGACATTGCCATTGAAGCTCAGAAGACCGGTCATAAGATCATCGTCGTAACTTCCTGGGAGCACACCACTTCCGAAAAATCCCGCCATGCCTCCGGCAAGAAACTCTATGAGTTTGCCGATGTGGTCATCGATAACTGCGGACCGATGGGAGACGCCCTGCTTAAGACCGATAAGGTTGAGAAAGTCGCTTCCATCTCCTCCATCACCGGTGTCATCATCGGGCAGACCATCGAACTGGCAACCTGTGAAAAGCTGAAGGCTGACGGCTATGATCTGCCGGTCAGAAGACTGGAAGACAGTGAAGAAAACATCGCTCACAACCGTGAAATGGAAAGAAAGTATGAGGGGAAACTGAACAATGAATACTGAGTTTGAATACATGAATAAGATTACCGAGATCCTTGAGCAGGTCTACGAGACCAACAAGGATAACATCAGGATGCTGGCGGAGAAGTTCGCTGAGAACATCATGGCCGACAAGCTGATCCATACCTTCGGCACCGGCCATTCCCACATGCTGGGAATCGAACTGTTCGCCAGAGCCGGCGGTTTGGGCAATGTCGATGCCATGCTTGACCCCGACACCCTGACTGCTTATGGCGCCGTCAGAAGCAGCCTGCTGGAAAAGACCAGCGGCATTTCCGACATCATCTATGACGGTCACAAGATTGAGAAGGGCGACATCATGATTATCACTTCCAACAGCGGCCGCAACTCGATGCCGATCGAAATGGCCATGAGATGCAGAAAGGAAGGCATCTACGTCGTAGCCATCACTTCCCTGAAGCAGTCTTCAGCCATGACGTCCCGCCATCCTTCCGGCAAGCGGCTGTTCGAACTGGCTGACTGCGTGCTGGACAACTGCACGCCTTCCGGAGACGGCTGCCTGAACATCAACGGCTACGTTACCGGTGCGGTAAGTTCCATCGCCAGCATGTTCCTGGTGAATACGATCACCTCCGAAGCGCTGAAGATCGTCACCGCCAAGGGCTTCAAGCCGTATGTCTTCCAGTCCCAGAACGTGGACGGCTTCGACAACGATGCCATCTACAAGCATTTCGAGGGAAGAATCAAGCACTTCTAAATACTGGCAAGCCAGAAGAAAAACGCGGTTTCCATTGGGAATCGCGTTTTCATTTTAATTATTCAGTTTAATTCCTTAAGAGTCTTTACAATCTGCTTCTTGGTCTCCTTTGAGAGGATGTCCGTGAAGGTTTCGTAGGTGTAGATCACTTCATCGGGCGGCAGGATGTAGGGGCAGTAGCCGTTGCTGTAGGAAACCAGGAAGGCTCTGGAAGTGTCCAGCACGGACAGGTAGTAACTGAAGAATTCGTTGGGTCCGAATATGATCTTGGCAGCTCCGAGATTTAGCTGCGTCAGCGTGGAGCTCTTCTGCCATCTTTCCGGATGAGCGATCAGTTCTTTGCGCGCTTCCTTGCCCAGCTCAATGGTATACAGTTCCCGCTTGGACAGGTTGTCCGGTAAAAGGGAAGTGTCGATGTCGCTGAGGTCGTAGCTGATCTCGATTTCCCTGTCCTTCCAGGTAAGGTTCAGCGGCCGTCTGTTGGCGGGCTGGTCACGCAGCCAGCTGACTTTGTCAGCGAAGCGCTGGCCCAGCTGGACGACGCTGCCGTAGTTCTGTCCGGTTCTGGTGAAACGGGTGGAGACGTCTCCGGCGGCGCCCTGCAGGAAGGTAAAGCAGACCTCCCGGTCTTCTTCCTTCAGCTGAGAGAGGGCGTAGCCCACATACTCGCTGGTGAAGAAGTCGGTGGTCTCGGCCTGCATGATGGTCGGATGGCAGTTGTAGTTGATGATGTCGATTACTTCCGTCTCACCGTCATAGATCTGAATCAGGTTAAGAAGCACGGTGGCCTGGTGGTTGGTAATGCGGCTTCTGCCCACGCCGTCGTAGGGAATGGACTTGTAGCTGGCGGTAAGCTGGCCTTCACGGAACTCCAGCGAGCTGATGCCTTCAAAGACGGCCTGCAGACACTGGGCGTGGTAATCAGGATCACGGGTGTCGCCGCCGTAATGGTTGTGAGTGGCGGAGACGACGATCTTGAGAGGTTTGTCGAACAGCGGCTGAGCCATTTCCGTCAGCTTGGTAGTGAATTCATAATCGATGCCCAGCAGGTCCAGGGAAACGCTGATGAAGTAGCGCTTGCTGTTGCCGAGGGCGAGAATGCGGCCGTGCAGGGAATCATGTACCCGGGAAACGGGTTCCGTCTGGCAGGAATGGCCAAACTGCCTTACCGGCTTATCGGGGTTAAGACAGACCTGTTTAAAAGCGTACAGCATTATTCCTCACCGTTCCTTCTTTCGGCCAGTGTATCCTTGTAGGTCTTCAGGATCAGGCCGCGGTTGTAATAGCAGTTAAGATAGGAAGTCTTGATCTTGTATTCGTAGGTTTCCACCAGCGGCTGGTATTCCGGCAGCTGCTGAAGCAGCGCGTTGGGCAGAATCAGTATTTCTTCTGGCTTGGCCGGGTCATAGGTAACATAGACGTGGCCGGAAGGTATGGACTGCTGCTGCAGGGAGAATTTCTCGATGCAGTGAGTATGAATGGATTCCATGTTGTTGTCGATGACGGTGATGTCCAGATCCCACAGCATGTATTCGCGGAAGCGGGCGTCGCGGATCATCTTTTCAGTCCTGCCGTTGTTGATTTTCGCCAGGGCGATGTGGCCTTCGCGGACTTTCTTCATGACCGCCCGGCGGGCAGCGTTGAGATCGTAGTCGGCATAAAGGAAGGTCAGAACAAAGACGGCAAGAATGTAGATGCCGAAGACCATGAAGCTGTTTTCCTGCCATTTGGCCCGGTTCAGCATGAGAATGATCAGGGAGATCACGGACACGGCCGTGATGATTCCAATCAGGACAGTAGCCTTTTTATAGTACTTTAGTTGCATGGCTTTCACCTCTCATATCTATTATATACAACCGCGGAAAAAACGGAAAACGAAGAGCCGTAATAATGTGAAAGCTGTGTGAATGTTTATTGTATTCGCTTGCATAATACCCCTGTATACACTAGAATTAGTATGAAGGAGGTTCATAAATCACTTATGAGCAATTTACTATTAGGTATTATCCTGGGCTTATGGTCAGGTGTCGCTATGGCTCTAGACCTGTCAGGCTTAGGAGTACGTACGCCTATCATCACCGGTTTACTCGCTGGCTTATGCGTAGGCAATGTAGAACTTGGTTTAAAGATTGGCTCAATCATGCTGATCAACTCATTAGGCTTCTACACTTATGGTGGTGCAACTATTCCTGACTTCATTACCGGTTCAATCTTCGGTACAGTAGTTGCTGCCAAGTCATCTGGTGACTTCGATACAGCTCTCAATAATGGTATCGTTGTCGCTACTTCCATTTCTCTGTTAATGGCACAGATGGACGTCTTAGGCCGTGCCGCTACCACAGTCTTCCAGCACTTAGGTGAAAAGGCTCTGGCAGAGAACAACATTCCTAAGTTCGAGTTAGACACTCTGTTAGGAACCTTACCCTGGATCCTGTCACGTGCAGTCCCGGTCTTCCTGGGCTTACTGATCATTGACAACGTCGTCGCTCTGGCCAACTTCGCCAACAGCGTAGACTGGATTCGTAAGGGTCTGGCCGTCGTCGGTGGTGCTTTACCGGCAGTCGGCTTCGCTTTACTGCTTTCCTACATGGACCTCAAGAAGTTCTGGCCCTTCTTCGTCATTGGCTTCCTGATGTTCGCTTTCGCCGGCATGGGCACTCTGCCTCTGGCATTATTAGGCTTAGCCGCTGCCAGTTTTGTTGTTAAAGGAGGTGTCAACTAATGACTGCTACTAACGCAAAATTAACTTCTGGTGCTTTAAAGAAAGCAATTAACAGACACAACTGGGCATTACAGTGGTGCTGGAACTATGAAAAGATGCAGGCCGCCGGCTATGCATACGCCATGGTTCCTGTAATCAAGGAATTATACGATGACAACGATGAACAGTGCCGTCAGCTTGAAAGACACATGCAGTTCTACAACACCCATCCGGGTGCATCTGCTCTGATCTTCGGTGCCGACGTTGCTTTGGAAGAAGCTTACCAGGCTGAAACCGGCGACAGCTTAAAGGTCGCTCTGATGGGCCCGTTAGCTGGTATCGGTGATACCATCCAGGCCGTCCTGGTTACTCCGCCGTTCAACATCATTGCTGCAGGCTTAGCCAACGAAGGCAACTCCATTGGCGCTATCCTGTTCTCAACCTTACCGGTTCTGGCTTTATTCATCCTGAGATGGCCGTTATTCAACTATGGCTATAAGAAGGGCGTTGAAGTCATTAACGACGTTTCCGGTGCTGGTACTCTTGACAAGCTGCAGCTTGGCGCCAGCGTCCTCGGTGTTACTGTCATGGGCGGCTTCGTTCCGTCAATGATCGGCAAGACCTTACCGATTAAGTTAGGTAAAGACGCTACCATCGACGGTGTCACTGTCGAAGCCAAGACCTTACAGGAAGTTCTTGATGCTATCTTCCCGCACATCGTACCGCTGCTGCTGACCTTCGGATGCTACTATCTGATCAAGAATAAGAAGGTTTCACCGTTAAAGGTCATCTTAATCCTGGCAGTCCTCTGCTTCGCCTTAGGCGCAATTGGCTGGATGGCATAATCGATGATCAAGCATTTAAGGATAGACAACCGGCTTATTCACGGACAAGTCGCCGTTACCTGGATGAACAGCATCGGCGCGGACAAGATCATTGTCTGCAACGATAAAGTAGCTGCTGACCCGATTCAGAAAATGGCTCTGCCTATGGCAGCCAGAGGCAATACTGTATATGTACTGTCTGTAGCTGATACTATCCAGTATGCTACTGAACATCCTGAAGAAACCATGTTCATCATTGCCAAGTTCCCGTCAGATGCCTTACAGATCCTGGAATCAGGTCTGGAAGTCGAGACGGTCAACGTCGGCAATGCTGCTCCGATTACCGGAACCACATACAAGATGGTTACCAAGTCCATTGCTGTAACCGCTGAAGATGCCGAGATCTATCACAAGATCGCCGACATGAGAGGCGGAGAGCTCATGAGCCGTCTGACGACCATGAACGAACCTGATAACTTCCTTGAACTGCTGGCTAAAAACGGCTTCTAAAAGGAGCAGAAAAACAGATGAGAAAAGCCCGGAAATCTCCGGGCTTTCTTATGGCCGGAAGGCGGAAAACAAATGGACAGAAAAGGGCCTGACTGATTATTTCAGGCCTGTTTTTATCGGAAACGGCTTTTCCATTTTATTGTATTGTCGAGGTTCAAAGGAGTATAATTTACTTAGCTAAATTTCAGCAATAATCAATGATTTTTGCTGAAGAATTTGAGACGTTAAGGAGGAAATTATCAATTATGAAACTCTCAAAAGTACTGGTTATCATGCTGGTAGTTCTGATGATGTTCTCTTTTGTCGGCTGTTCAAACAATAACAACAAGCCCTCAGGAGATAAATCAGAAGTTGAAGTAGCCATTGAAAAGGCTCAGGGCATGACACTGGAAGAACTCGAAGCTGCCGCCAAGGCTGAGCTCGAAGCCAATCCGGACCTGACCTTCAATGCTGACTCACTGACTTCAGGCGTTAAGAAGGCTCTTGCCAAGTTCGAAGAAAAGTACGCCTGGGCAGCCGGCAGGACCGCCTACAACTCAAAGAAGGGCAGCGAATATCAGCCGAAGCTGATCGCCGCTCAGCAGGCTAACAGCTACATTGCCGATTTCGTCATGATTCAGGATGCTTCATTCCTGAAGAACGCCATGCTGGATACCGGCTTCTTACTGAGCTATGTACCGTCAGGCGAAGAATTCGACATTGCTGAAAGCGACCGCACTCCGTTAGTCGGCGTTACCTTCAACAAGGTATTCATGTACTACAACAAGACTGTCGGACCGGATCAGCTGAAGAACGTCTGGCAGATGACCGGTGTTGACGGCGCTACCCTGAAGGGTCTGCACAATGTCTCCTATCAGAACCCGTTAGGCGAAGACATCAACATGAGCTTCCTGATCATGCTGACCAGCCCGGATGCCTGCGACAGACTGACCAAGGCTTACAAGAGCTACTTCGGCACTGACTATGACGGCAGCGCTGACGACTATCAGAACATCGGCTACAAGTTCGTTGCTGAATTCATCAAGAACGTTGGCTACTGGCATTCATCAGACTCCAGCGAAGTCAAGAAGATCAATGAATACAACGAAGAAGGCCGTATCATCTTCGCCGGCTTATGCAAGCTGAAAGACTATGAATACTACAAGGGCGACTACAAGGACACTGATGACTACTACACCAAGACCATCACTGCCGCCGGCTGGAACAACGATGTCGAAGGTTTCGACGGCTTCGTTTACAACATGTGGACTCTGATCCCGAAGACTGCCAAGCTTCCGTATACCTCATGCCTGTTCATCAGATATCTGTTATCCGAAGAAGGCTTCAACGCCGGCTGGGGCGGAATCTTAGGTTACTATTCAGGCAACCAGAAGATCGCCTCCGTCGAAGGCGACCCGGCTTTATCAGTCTGGAAACAGCAGTGTGTTGTTGAAGACGTTCAGTACATTGACTCCGTCTATGCTACTGTTGTCAAGTTCATCAACATGCAGCTGGCTGCCAAATAATTGAGTTAACGGAATATCAATTAAAGGGGGAGCGCCGCTCCCCCTGCTTTTCAACAGAGGAATAAAATTATGACGGAAATTAAGAAACAGAAATTTAAGAACAATCTGAAGGCCTATTTCTCAAAACCGGCAAACATCATCACCGTTCTGTTCCTTGTGCTGCTGATCGTGGCTGTAGTCATCCCGCTGTTTACCCTGCTGATCGGTTCCTTCAAGATCAACGGGAACCAGGAAGCACTGTACACCGGCATTCCTGACGGCAGCTTTACGATCGCTCACTGGAAAGAGCTGCTCACCAGCAAGGACTTCGACTACGCTCAGATCAAGTTCTGGGATCCGCTGTTCAAGTCCTGTCTGATGTCTTTGCTGTCCTGTTTGGTGGCTGTCGGCTTTGGCGGAACCGTGGCCTGGTTCATCACCCGTTCCGACCTCCCGTTCAAGAAGTTCATTTCGACCGTATTCGTCTTCCCCTACATCATGCCTGCCTGGAGCATGGCCATGTTCTGGGAGAACTTCTTCAAGAATACCGCCATCAATGCCGGCAAGGGAATCCTGCAGGCGGTCACCGGCATCTGCGTTCCGGAATCAGTCGTTTACGGCTTCTTCCCCTGCGCGATGTGCCTGGGCCTGCACTACGCTCCCTTCGCCTACATCCTGATCGGCGGCATCCTGCGCAACATGGACGCCAACCTCGAAGAGGCGGCTACCGTTCTGAAGGCCAGCCGTCTGAAGATCCTGACCAGAGTCACGTTGCCCATTGTCATGCCGGCTCTGATCTCAACCGTGCTTCTGGTATTCTCCAGCAGTATCTCAGCCTTCACGGTTCCGTTCTTTCTGAACAAGAGTTCGATCAACAGCGGCAATAACTTCATATCCATATCGGTGCAGATGCGAAGCCTGATCAACTCCGGCTTCACCAAGGGACAGGGCTATGTCATCGCCATCGTGCTGATGATCTTCTCCCTGGCCATCATCACCCTGAACAACTGGTTTACCGGCAAGCGTAAGTCCTTCACGACGGTTACCGGCAAGAGCGGTCAGGTCTCCCTGGTCAAGCTGGGCAAGGCCAGAATGGTCATCGCGGTCATCCTGGTGGTGATCGTTGCCTTCTTCGCCATCATGCCCATGGTCTCCTTCGCAATGGAGAGCTTACTGGAAGTACCGGGCGACCTGTCGACCTTCACCCTGAAGTACTGGCTGTCCACGGAACCGTTTGAGGGCAGCAACAAGGGCGACACCATCGGCATCCTGCGCAGCGGCATCATGTGGGCGGCTATGGGCCGCAGTTTGCTGCTGTCACTGCTGGTCTCCCTGATTGCTGGTACCTTCGGCATCCTGATTGGCTATGCCGTCTCCCACAAGCGCGGCAGCAAGGCTGCCAGCTTATTGAGCGACATTGCCTTCCTGCCTTACCTGATCCCGGCCATGAGCTTCGGTGCCGTCTACCTGGCGCTGTCATACACCAAGGGATTCACCTGGCTGGACGGCTCATTCTTCCTGCTTCTGCTTGTCGGCGCGTTCAAGTTCATGCCGTTTGCCTCCCGTACCGGTACCAATGCCATGCTGCAGCTGTCCGGTGAAATTGAGGAAGCCGCTGTCATCACGGGTACTCCGTGGTGGAAGCGCATGACCAGAGTGCTGTTCCCGATTCAGAAGAGCAGCTTCATGAGCGGATACCTGCTGCCATTCATCTCCTGTATGAGAGAAATGTCACTGTTCGTTCTGCTGGCAGCCAGCTATACTACGCTGGTTACCACTGTGCTGCAGGAATACAGCCGTACCGGTCTGACACAGGCATCCAACGCGATCAACCTGTTAATCATTGTCTTCGTGCTTGTCATTCAGTATGTGGTCAATAAGCTCACCGGAGCAAGCATCGATAAGGGTGTAGGAGGATAAAATATGCCGAAAATTATATTAGAGAATGTAACCAAACGATTTGATAAGTTTGTGGCTGTCGAAAATCTGAACATGGTCATCGAAGACCGTGAGTTCATCACTCTGCTGGGACCCTCCGGCTGCGGCAAGACAACAACGCTGCGCATGATTGCCGGACTGGAAACCCCGACAGAAGGAAAGATCACCATCGGCGATGAAGTGGTGTTTGATTCGGAAAGAGGCATCAACCTGTCACCGGCCAAGCGTGACATCGGCTTTCTGTTCCAGAACTACGCCTTATGGCCGCACATGACAGTCTATCAGAACATTGCCTTCGGTCTGGAAAACCTCAAGTGGCCGAAAGACGAGATCCGCAAGAGAGTTACGGAAATGCTGCAGATGATGAAGATCGAGGAATTCGAGAAGCGTTATCCCAGCGAACTCTCCGGCGGTCAGCAGCAGCGTGTCGCCATCGCCCGTACCCTGGCTCCCAAGCCCAAGGTGCTGTTCATGGATGAACCGCTGTCCAACCTGGACGCCAAGCTCCGTCTGGAAATGAGAACCGAGCTGAAGAGACTGCACGTCGATACCGATTCAACCTTCGTCTATGTCACTCACGACCAGCTGGAAGCCATGACCCTGGCTACCAGAGTATGCCTGATCAAGAACGGTCTGCTTCAGCAGTACGCTCCGCCATTAGAGGTCTACAACAAGCCGGCCAATCTGTTCGTCGCTGACTTCGTCGGCAACCCGACCATGAACATGCTGCAGGGCAAGGCTAAGAAGATCGATGACACTCACGCTGAAGTTGAGTTCCTGGGTCATAAGGTGAAGTTCGAAAGCGAAGTGCCGTTTGCTTCCTTCAACGAGAAGGTAGTCGTCGGCATCCGCCCGGAATTCATCCAGGTCGATGAGGGCCCATATGAGGGCGAGATCTACGCCACTCTGCCGGCCGGCATGGAAACCACCGTCAAGCTGGAAGTCAACAAGGAAATCGTCACTTCCATGAAGTTCGGTGCCGTTGACTATCAGTATGGTGCCAAGGTGAAGTTTGATATCACCGGCAGCGGCGTCATCCTGTTTGATGCTGATACCACCGACCGCTTCGCGATGGGCAAGGTAACCCTGATCAAGTAAATCAAGTAAGTGAAGACGGAAGAACACGGTTCTCCCGTCTTTTCTCATGGCCTGAAGGCGGAAGAGATGAAGAAATGAAGGAGGGAAGCTATAATTAAAAAAACGAGGTGACATTCATGATAACAACCAAACAGGCAATTATGGAAAGACATTCAGTAAGAGTGTACAAAGAAGACATCATAGAGCCGTCCGTCAGAGAACAGCTTGACGCGGAAGCTCTGCTGTGCAGTCAGGAAAGCGGACTGACATTCCGCATCGTTTACGATGATGAAAAGGGTTTTGATTCAGCCCTTGCTCATTACGGCCGCTTCCGCAATGTCAGAAACTACATTCTGATCGCTTCCAAAGGCGGCAGGGATGTTGACGAGAAAAGCGGATACTATGGCGAAAGGCTGGTCATCCTGGCGCAGCAGCTGGGTCTCAATACCTGCTGGGCAGCTCTGACTTTCAACAAGAAGGAAGTAAGAAAGCGTCTGGAAAAGGATGAGAAACTGGTAATCGTCATATCCCTTGGCTATGGTGCTGATCAGGGACATCAGCACCGCAACAAGGAACTCATCAAGCTGGCGCAGATCAGGGATGATGATCCGAAGTGGTACCGGGAGGGCGTCGAGGCGGCCCTGCAGGCGCCGACGGCGGTAAACCAGCAGAAGTTCCGGATCTACCGGCAGGATGATGTCATAAGCATCGTGCCTGACGGCAGAGGCCAGCTGGTAAAGCTGGATCTGGGTATCGTCAAATATAACTTTGAAGCCGGTGCCGGAAAGGAAAACTTCCGCTGGGCAGAACCGCTTGTTTAACAAAACGGTCATTCATTGTACAATAAAAGGGTAGATACGGAGGTTAGGCAAATGAGCGAAAAGAAAAAGGAACTTATCAGGACCATCAAGTTTACCCTGTTCTCGCTTTCGGCGGGAATCATTCAGATCGGTTCATTCACCATTCTCAATGAGTTTACCAAGTTGGATTACTGGGTCTGTTACCTTATTGCCCTGACCCTTTCCGTGCTCTGGAACTTCACCCTGAACCGGAAGTTCACCTTCCAGTCAGCCAACAACGTGCCGGTTGCCATGTTCAAGGTGTTCCTGTACTATCTGGTATTCACGCCGCTGTCCACCCAGCTGGAGCGGATCATCGTTGACGGCTGGCATTGGAACGAATACGTTGCCACGCTGATCAACATGACGCTGAACTTCGTTACGGAATACCTGTACGACCGCTTCGTGGTCTTCCGCGACAGCATCGATACCAACCCTGTTAAGAAGGAAGAAAGAGACTGATGTCTCTTTTTTTACGGGCAAAACATAAGACCCGTAAAATTAAATTGTATACAATATAATTGAAAAATAGAAAAGGAGACTGTATAGCCACAAAAAAACTGGAATGCAGTTCATTCTGATTCCAGTTTTTCTTCTGATTTGAAAAACCTTAAGCTTCTTCTCTGGCTGCCTTCCACTCAGCGTAGGCGTCCAGTTCCGGCTTGATGAAGTTCATGGCCAGAACGATGACGGCGATGTCATCCAGCTGACCCAGAACAGGAATGGTGTCCTTGATCAGGTCTTTTCTCTTGACCAGGTAAATGAAGGCGCTGACGATGGTGGCAATGACCTTGGGTGAGACGACATCGTATTCCTTGGTGATGTAGCTCTTGACCATGGAGATCATGTTCGGCAGTCCGGCGACGGCAGTTCCCAGTAACGGGGTATCCTGGATCTTGGTCTGAACCATGTCGATAAGGTTGCTTACCTGCTCATTGCTCTTGAGAAGGTTGGTAGCCTTGTCCATGCCTTCTTCCAGAACGGCTTTGATTTTCTCGGTGTCGATAAAGTTTAAATCCATTATGTATTCCTCCTATACTTACATAATCATTATCTCACATTCTGAATGTGTGTGATGGCTTCAGAATGGTTGATGTCTCTGCTTATTGATTCAGATGAGCATTGATGACCGGGATGGCCTGCGGGTAAACCTTTTTGACTTCTCCGCTGTAAAGGGAAACCAGGCCCTTGGACAGCGGCAGGCGGCTTCTTCTGCCGCAGGACTTTATGTTGCGGTAGAGCACCTGCTTGCCTTCCAGGATGCAGCGGTCGTTGTTGTAGTAGAAGACCATCAGCTTTCTGGCAACGACGTATTCCACCACGCAGTCAACCAGAATGGCGATGGAAACGGCGGTCAGAGCGTCGTTGTTTTCCTTAAGGGAAACATACAGACAGAAAACGGAAAAAGCAGCCAAACCGATCAGCCAGGGGATGATGGAAGAAGAAAACTCCATCTTTTCGTATTTCTGCAGCGGCAGTTCAGCCAGCGCTTCGCGGTTCTTATAAATGCGAACATAACCGTATACGACCATCAGGGCGCCTACGATTATTCCAAGAGCGTATTTAAGCATATCCAAATTCTCCTATACTAATTATAAAGCCTTTTTTTAATTAAGAAAATGAAATGTATGATAAAATAAAAACAGGAGTTTTGAGATTATGAACAACGAAGAATTACAGAACATTGAAGAAATCAGACCGGCCGGAAAGCCTCTGAAGGCCATTACCTATAAACCCTATACTGCCTGCTACGTGGCAACGGCTGCCGGCATCGGTATGCTTTTCCTGAAGCATTGGGCGTTCATCGTCCTCGGTGTCTTCTTTGTGGCAATCGCGCTGTTTGTCCTTCTGAAGATCAAGGACCGCAACGTCATCGACATCTATCAGGACGGCGTGCTGATCTACGGTCTTGAGGACAATACCAAGGGAATGTTTGTCAGATATGATGACATTGTCGAGTGGAGTTCCAAGGCATCGCAGGGCGGCAGCGAGTGTGTTTACTTCGTTCTGGAAGACGGAAGGCACATCTACAAGGACACCTTCCAGGCCATGGTCGCCTACCGCCAGCTCAACAAGCTGATGCCGGATAAGGAGTCCCAGCACATCCGTCTGGAGAAGATGAAGGCTGAACCGTTCAAGTGGTCCAGACTTCTGGATTTCTTCAAGAAAAGATAGCATCATCAGTCAGCCTGTGTTAAACTATTGATGTTATGCCGCCTTAGCTCAGTTGGTAGTAGCAACTCATTCGTAATGAGTAGGTCGCTGGTTCGAGTCCGGCATGCGGCACCATTGAT
>JAFRZA010000042.1 GCA_017442805.1 Erysipelotrichaceae bacterium | reverse complement strand
ACGACAGCTGCCAGAGGACCTACTGCAGACTTCGGAATACGCTGACCGGTCACTTCGTTGAGCGTGTAGAAGCCGCCGACCATCATCAGACCGACAGCACCCCATGTGGCATTGCCAGCCATGAAAGCACCGATGGTCAAAGCCAATGTCGTGCAGGAAATCATTGCGTCACGGATGTGATCGCCGCACTTGGTCAGTTCCGGGAACTTGGACAGTGCCTTGCCTAAGAGACCGAGCAGCTGGATTTCGATGTACTCAACAACGAAACCGGCAACCGGAGCCAGGAACCAGAGGCCATCCGGTACCATGGCACCTACCAGCATGACAGCGGTCAGGCCGACCGCCTGATAGACACCGGTAGCCAGAGCTGTTGAAACGATCAGAGGAATGAACGCGAAGATGACACCGATCATGGCGAGATAGAAGATGTTCATATCGCCGCTGGTGATCGCAGATGCGAGGATGATCGGCTGGTAAGCCTGAGCCAGGATCTTGATGCCCAATGCGTTCAAAGCGCCCTGGACACAGAGATAGATCCAGTTGCCCTTGATTCTTTCGGCATTCTTCGTGAACAGGTTCTCTTCTTCCGCCGTCGTCTCAACGGATTCGGCATTCTTGGAAGCGCCGACAGCGTAGACGACCAGGCAGATCATGCCCGCCAGCATGGCGAATGTGTACGGATACAGAGCGACCGTCGTACCGCCGATAGAGACAGAACCGACGACCGTGCAGAAAATGTAGACGATGGCGGTGATGACAGCGGAGATGATGCCCTGTTTTGCACCGAACTGTCCGGCTATGGCAATTGCCGGGTACATGCAGAAGATCGGAAGAACCGGTCCGGTGATGTTGGTCAGGTCATTCAGGAAGTTGTAGGGCAGACCGTTGAAGATCGCACCAATGGCCTGTGTACCTAAGGCACAGAGCAGACCATAGGCGGCGCCAAGACCCAGCGCAACATACTTGTTGGGTGACCAGGCACCGATACAGTCGGTTGCAATCAGGATCAGGTGGCAGGCGATCAGGCCTGTGCCGAGCCACTGGTTGAAACCGGCCATGACCCAGCCGACGCCCATACCTGTAACGACAACGGCGAACTCAGGACGGCTCATTCTTCCTTCCATCAGTTCCGGGAAGACGGGTCTTGCACCATCGTTGAAGTTAGAGATGCATAAGTGGGAAAGCAAGCTTGCCCAAGCCGCAATAGCTACCAGAACAACTGTTCTCAATACCTGCGGAAATACAAAGTTAGTAACCATTCATTTACCCCCTTTTTGAAGTTTTTCGTTCCTTTTAAAGATCAGACGTGCCATTCCCCTGCTTCTTTAAACTGAGCGATGAGATTGTTTATATGAAGCAGCGCATAACCCTGTTCAACTTCATTGAGCGGGTTCTTCGTCGCCTTCATAACTTTTTCAAGGATCTGCTTTGACAGATCGTAGCTGTCCAGAGACTGCAGTTCGTCCATCACCTCTTCGGGAATGACGTCGACGTCCTCCCCGCTTGTGAGCCTGCCATAGGCGGCACACAGATGGGCGATGAAGGTACCTGCATTCTCTTCCTCCAGCGTCACGCCGTATTCGTTTTTAAACAGATCAATCACGGCATTGATGTCTTCGATATCGGAATCATTAATCATGCCGCCTTCTCTGTAGAGTTCCAGTCTTTCAGTGAAATCCATCAGTCTTCCTTCTTTCGAAACAGTCCCTTCTTGGGCTTGCTTCGCTCCTTTCTTATTTCCTTCTTGGTCTTCTTCTCCTCGTGGTACTCCTCATACTCCAGACCGAAGATCATGCCTGTCAGATTCAGGCAGAGCTGATCGGCATACAGGGAGACGCCCATGGCGACAGCCAGCGTAGCCAGCAGGACCAGGTAATTGTCGTTTGAGACCAGGTTGATGCCAAAGGCGATGATAATGCAGATTACCAGCACGAAAAGATAACGGACGATCTGAAAACGCGTCGCCGTCTTTTTGGTGAATTTCATCTGCTGATGACAATGGCTGCAGGAGATGACTTCCTTCACCTTACGGGGATTGAGATCATACTCCTTGCCGCAGCGGTAACACTTGACTGTATTTTTCATATGAATATCCAAAATTTTGTATTTTCAATTACTATATTACTCTATCGCTT
>JAFRZA010000041.1 GCA_017442805.1 Erysipelotrichaceae bacterium | reverse complement strand
TGAGCTACCAAAGCAGCATGATTATTTTAGCAAAAGAATTACCTGAATGCAAGATTTACATCAAAATAAATTAGAAGGATTTTTTTACATTTCCAGATATGGTAAAATGATTTAGGTGAATCAGGATGAGAATGCGTAAAAAACCGTGGGCAAATGAGATGATTGCCTCCCGTACTGACTGTGTTATAACTGATCCGGCCGCCCTGAAAGGCAGCTGGAAGCAGTTTTCAGTTAACGGTGAAGTTCATCTGGAAATCGGCGCCGGCAAGGGTGATTATTGGATCAAGATGGGCAACATGTATCCGGAAACGGCCTGGATCGCCCTGGAAAAGAACTATGACTGTGCGGCCATTGCTCTCAAGAAATCCCTGGAGCAGACCGATCCCAACATGAAGTTCATCATCGGCGATGCCGCTCTGGCAGGCGAATGGTTTGCGGAAGGGGAACTGGATGTCATCCATCTGAATTTCTCCGATCCGTGGCCCAAGAAGAGTCATGCCAAGCGCCGGCTGACCAGCGTTTCCTTTCTGAAGGATTACCGCACGATTCTCAAGAAGGACGGGAAGATCATTTTCAAGACTGATAACTCCTCACTGTTTGAATACTCACTGCTTTCCTTTGAAGAGGAAGGCTGGAAACTGACGGAGGTCAGCGTGGACTTCCGCCGCAATGAGCATCCCGAGGATGCCATCACCGAATATGAAAGAAATTTCATGGCTGTCGGCCAGCCCATTTACCGGGCCGTCTGGCAACCGGAAAGATAAATGCAAGAGATGAAGAAGATATTACTGACAATCTGTGCCCTGCTTCTACTGGCAGGCTGCGAAAACACCTTAACTCCTGACGTCAAGGACAATGTGGAAAAGGCGATCGAGATCATCGCCGGCATTAACATGCCCGCCGTTGAGACCAACAATGCCGTCAAGGACTACTATACCTATTATCTGCCCAAGGGTGTCGGCCGGGAAGAAAGAGACCGCACCAGCAATCTGTTTACCATCTATGACAATCGCGCCATCCTCAATCTGGATGTCGCCGGCATCATTGAAGAAAACTTCTACAGTGCCGCCCGGGCGAATACCTATGACGGCTTCCGCGATGTCGTGACCTTCAAGGACACGGTCGTGGAGAAGAAGGGAACCTTCCTGAACAGTTCCAATGAACTCAGACAGTACCGGGTCATTGTCAGTGCCATCGCCGATAACCGCTGCTATGTGCTGGTACAGACCAACGAATTCATCTTCGTCAGCACCTGTGCTCCGCTGGAGTGCGATGAAATGGTGTATGAAATGATGAAGATCATCCGCAGCTGTCATTGCGACATCAGCAAGGTCATTGCGGACTACTCAAACATCAATACTGAAAACTATGCCACCAGAACCATTTCGCTGTTTAAGGAAGTGCTGCCGGAAAGCGGCTACATTGCCGACTACATCGAAGACTGGAAGAAGGACCCCGGCTTTGTCATCATCGACAACAGCGACAAGCAGCAGGACGATCCCGGCATTGACGAC
>JAFRZA010000040.1 GCA_017442805.1 Erysipelotrichaceae bacterium | reverse complement strand
CTGGTAGCCATCGTCAACTCCATCAGCGCCTTCAAGGTGTTCGACTACGTCTTCCAGCTTTATAACAAGCCGGGTCCGGGCTATAACCTGTACACCATGATCTATTATATCTACGAGAAATTCGGCGGCACCAAGCCGCAGTACGGCTACGCCGCTGCCGCCAGCATTGTGCTGTTCTTCGTAATCGCGGTATTCACGCTTCTGCAGCGCGCCTTGCAGAAACGCACTGATTACTAGAAGGAGGAAAGACATGAATAAACTGAGTGATAAGATGAAGAAATTCTCCCAGTACCTGATCCTGTTTATCGGAGCCGCCATCATGTTTCTGCCGTTCTTCTGGATGATCAACTCATCATTCAAGACGGAAAAGGAACTGCTTTCCTTCTCATCCTTCTTTCCCAGCAAACTGCTGTTTGAAAACTTCGTTCAGGCCTGGAAAATGGGAGACTTCGTCAAGTACTTCCGCAACAGCGTCTTTGTCACCGTTGTCTGCGTCGGTCTGACCATGTTCGTCACCATCCTGGCTGCCTACGGCTTCAGCAAGCTGCGCTTTCCGGGAAGAGATCTGGTCTTCAGCATTCTGGTCAGCATGATGATGATCCCCTATGAAATGCTGATGCTGACAAACTACGAGACCATCAGGCACATGCATCTCTTCGGCAGGATCTGGTCGCTGATCGTGCCGTTCACCTCGAGCATCTTCTATACATACATATTGCGCAATTTCTTCCTCAGCGTTCCCGACAGCCTGTATCAGAGCGCCCGCATTGACGGCGCCAGCGACTGGCAGTATCTCTGGCAGGTCATGGTACCGATGGCCAAGCCTTCGCTGGTGACCATCGCCCTTTTGGACGCCATTACCTGCTGGAACAGCTTTATGTGGACCATGCTGATGTCTTCCAGCAACCGCAACATCCGTACCCTGCCGTATGGCCTGACGGCCTTTACTTCAGAGGCCGGCGTTCACTACAACCTCTGGATGGCAGGAGCGACCATCGTCGTCATTCCGATGATCATCCTGTTCCTCTTCTGCCGCAAGAGCATCGTCACCGGCGTCAGCCGCGGCGGTCTGAAAGGATAACATGGCTGTCGTTAACATCGAGATCCTCTCACACGCCGATTATTCCGGACGGATCAGAAGAGACCGGGATTCCAGCGGCCTGCAGTACTTCAAAAGAGCGGTAGACCGGATCAGGGACATCGATCCCGAGCATAGCCTGCTGCTTGATGCCGGAGACAATTCCAAGAATCTGCTGTGGGATGACTTCGTACAGGAAGAAGTCAAATGGCTGAAAACGGATGTCTTTGAACTGGGAAACCATGAATTCGACCGGGGAGCTGAGGAACTGGAAAGAAGAATGGCTCTGCTTGAAGGACATACGGAAGTTGTCTGTTCCAATATCGTCTATAAGGATGACGGCAGGTTCATCAGGGGTGTCATGCCTTACGTACTGCTGGAAAAGGGAAATGTCAGATACGGCATCTTAGGTTTATGCACGGAATATACCCCCTACATGGTGACCGGTCCGATGATCGAACCCTTCCGGGTTCTCGACAGCGTCGAGCTGGCCCGCCGGTACATTCCGGAAATGCGGCTGAAGGGAGCGGAGATAATCATACTGCTGACCCATTTCCCCTTCTATGAAGACCATACCGGCGAGCTGTTTGAGGTCTTTGAGAAGATAAAGGACCTCAAGCCTGACGTGATGATAGGCGGACACATACCCGGGGACTTCGCGGAAGTGGTTGACGGCTGCTGCATTACCAAGGCCGGCTTCGGCGGCAAGAGCCTGGGCAGAGCGACGCTGCGGTTTGATGAAGAAAGCAGAAAGGTGATTGACCGTCAGGCGGAAGTTATCGACGTCTACAATGACGAAAAGGAAGAAGACGCTGAGACGGCTGAACTGATCAATGAGGTAATGAAACCCTATGAGTATTACTTCAATGAGCCGCTGGCCGTCATAAAGCGCGATCTGCCGATGCGTCTTGACTTTGAATCGCCGATGGGTGATCTGATTGCCGACGGCGTCAGGGAGATGACCGGTAAGGACTTCGTCTACTTCAACTGCACAAGCTGCGGCCGGCAGATCGAAAAGGGACCGCTGACCCGCTTCGGCATTTCTGAAGCCATGGGCTTCAATGACGAGCTATATGAAGCGCAATATACCGGAAAGGATATCCGCGATCTCTTCGAACACGTCCATGTTCCTGAACGCTTCGGCAATAACGGCAATCTCATCTTCAGCGGACTTGTGGTTAAGATGGATCATACCAGGCCGGCCGGCCAGAAAGTGGTATATGTAAGAGACCTGCAGGGAAATGACATCAGTGATGACCGGAAGTTCTCCGTAATAACTTCCCAGTACATGTCTTCCGGCGGTAACGATACCGGAGAGATTGCCAGGCGCGTAGAGTGGACCAATACGCACATGCGGGTTCATGACGTGCTGGCTGATTACTTCCTGAAGATCAAGAGCGTGGATGAAGTTCCGCTGGGCCGCTATGAGTTCATCGGTAAGCCGGAAAATGACAACAGCCCCTGGTAAGGGATTTTGAACACAATCATCATCTTAAAAGTGTAAGAGATGTGGTAAAATGATTTTGTGATAAACGAAAAGAGGTAAACGGAATGAGTGAACTTTTTGAAAAGATAAAGGGCAAGTTCGTTGATCCCTACATGGACGGCGAAGGCGATCCGGATAATGAGACCAATACCAGCGAGTATGAAGAGGCGAACAATGACGCCGTCAGCAGCATCAACGCCAAAATGATCGTCAGTGAACCGCGCAGCTATGAAGACGCCAGACAGGTCGCCGACTATCTGCTTCAGAAGAAGGCCTGCGTCGTCAACATTCACCGTCTGCAGGAAAGCGGAGCGACCAGACTGCTGGACTTTCTGAGCGGAACCATCTACGCCATCAACGGCACCGTTCAGAAGATCGATGACAACGTCTTCCTGTTTGCTCCGAAGGAACTGCCGGTAGGCTCAACTGACCATGGCGATCAGTAGCGCCGTTCTCCAGCATTACCACGGATATGAAGAACTGATAAAGCGTCTTGATGACGCTTTTCGTCATTATGAGAGAACTTTAAAACCGCAGGCTCTTGACTTTCTGGCGGCTGATGAACTGAACGCTGCTGAAAGCTATCTCGGCAGCAGAGTGCCCTATGAACTGTTCGGCGGCTATCCTGACGCCATCAGAAAAAGGCTGGTCATCGGTGAAGAGCTGAAGGCGGAAGATTACATCATATGCCTTAAGGCAGTATACAATACCAGATTCGACAATCCCGATCACCGCGATCTCAAGGGAAGCGTCTACAATCTGGGCATCGATACCGCTAAGATCGGCGACATGTGGGTAAGAAACGGTGAGATGCATGTTTATGCCGCCAGGGAAAGCGCGCCGGCGGTCATCAGCCTTTTACAGAGAGTCGGAAGAGTTAAAGTAAATTTTCAGGAATGCGGATTTGCCCGCCAGGAATTCGAATTTGAACAGATGAGCATCAACGTAAGCTCGCTGAGGCTTGATTCAGTCGCGTCGGCAATCATCCGGAAATCGCGTGAAAAGGCCAAGCAGATGATTGAAAAAGGCCTCATAAATGTTAATTACAAAACTATTGAAGATTGTACTTTAGTGTGTAATAATAGTGATATATTATCGATAAGAATGTTCGGTCGTTTTAAAATTGATAATATTGTTACTAACCAGAGGAGTGGTAAGTACAGAATCTCAGTCAGAAAGTTTAAGTAGGGGAGCGATATTATGAACGGAAATCATCGTTTCAATTTAGTAACCAGCGGCTATGACTGCTACCAGGTCGACAATGAGATCGACCGGTACGAGTTCCATGTCCGCGAACTGAATGAAAAAATATTACTTTATCAGAATCAGATAGAAACGCTTAACAACCAGTTCAACATGATCAAGAAGAGATATCAGCTGCTGGTGAGCGAACTTCAGGCCAGAGAAAAACAGGCTGATGACGTCGGCCGTCTGGCGCTTCTGGAAGCCAACAACATCATCACCGACGCGCAGAAGAGCGCCGATGACATCATTGATGAGGCAATGCTGAAGGTTCAGAGCTATGTTGATACGATGAAGAAGTTCAGTGAGCAGAATCAGGAAAAGACAAGACTCCTGAGAGAATCGATCAGCAGCCTGCTTGATACCATTGACAGCTACAGCGACCTGGCCGTTCCGAACCCGTTCGAAGCGGAAGCGCCGCAGGAAAAAACCGAAGAAGACTAAAAAACTTTGAACAGGACACGCTGTTGATAAACGGCAATCAGAGAACCGGCGGTTGGTGAAAGCCGGTCAGAGTTATCAGCAGATATCACCTGGGAGTCATGTGCCCGAAAGCAGTAGGGTACATCGTATATCCGCGTTAAGGATCAATTAAGGGCATGAACGAAAGTTCATGAACTAAGGTGGTACCGCGTTATGACGTCCTTAGATCGAGGACGTTTTTTTAAGGAAAGAGGGAATGTAAAGATGGATTATAAGGATACCCTGTTAATGCCGAAAACGGAATTTGAAATGAGAGGAAATCTGCCGACCAAGGAACCGAAGATCCTGGAGAAGTGGGAAGAAATGCGCCTCTATGATCTGATGTGCGAACAGAACAAGGGCAAGGAGACCTTCATGCTGCACGATGGTCCGCCGTATGCTAACGGCAATCTGCACATGGGAACTTCCATGAACCGCTGTCTGAAGGACTTCGTCGTCAAGAGCAAGCACATGATGGGCTACGATACGCCGTTCTATCCCGGCTGGGATACCCACGGCCTGCCGATTGAAAATGCCATGCCCAAGCTCGGCTACGACCGCAAAAAGATGTCGGTGGCTGACTTCCGCGCAAAGTGCGAGGAATACGCCCTTCAGCAGATCGAGATTCAGAAGACGACCGAGAAGAGACTCGGAACGGTTGCCGATTTTGATAATCCGTACATTACACTGCATAAATCATTTGAAGCTGACCAGATCAGAACCTTCGGCAAGATGGCCGTCAAGGGACTGATCTATCAGGGTCTCAAGCCGATCTACTGGTCACCGGAAAGAGAAAGCGCCGTCGCTGACAGCGAGATCTTCTATCAGGACCGCAAGGATCCCACCATCTACGTTACCTTCGATGTCGTTGACGGCAAGGGCGTTCTGGAAGGCGATGAGAAGTTCGTCATCTGGACTACCACGCCCTGGACCATCCCCGCCAACCTGGCCATCTGCCTTAATCCGGACTTCCGGTATGCCGTTGTCAATACGCAAAAAGGCAAGCTTATCGTCTTAAGCACGATGGTCGATGACCTGATGAAGGCGTTTGAGCTGAATGAATACGAAGTACTGAAGACCTTCAAGGGCAGCGATTTGGAATACATCACCGTCAAGCATCCGTTCTATGACCGCACTTCCCTGATCATCCTGGGAAGCCACGTTACCGACGAAGACGGTACCGGCTGCGTTCATACCGCTCCCGGCCACGGCCTTGATGACTTCTATGTCGGAAACAAATACGGTCTGCCGGCCTTCTGTCCGGTAGATGAGAAGGGCTGCATGACCGCTGAAGCCGGCGATTTCCTGGAAGGACAGTTTGTCTACGACGCCAACAAGACGGTCGTCAACAAGCTTGACGAACTGGGTCATCTGCTTAAGCTGCAGTTTGTTACCCACTCCTATCCGCACGACGAGAGAATGAAGAAGCCGGTCATCTTCCGCGCTACCGTTCAGTGGTTTGCCTCAATCGAGAAGATCAGAGACGAACTGCTGGCTGCCATCGACGATGTCAAGTGGGAAAACGACTTCGGTCAGATCAGGATCCACAACATGATCAAGGACCGCGGTGACTGGTGCATCTCCCGTCAGCGCGTCTGGGGCGTTCCGATTCCGATCTTCTACGATGAATCCGGCAAGCCGGTCATCGAAGAAGAAGTATTTGAACACGTCACTCAGCTGTTTGAAAAGTACGGTTCAAACGTCTGGTTTGAAAGAGAAGCCAGGGACCTGTTGCCGGAAGGCTACAGCAATCCCGGTTCACCTAACGGACTGTTCACCAAGGAAAAGGACATCATGGATGTCTGGTTTGACTCCGGAAGCTCTCACAACACCTTTGAGAGAAGAGGATACAAGTATCCCTGTGACCTTTATCTGGAAGGCTCCGACCAGTACCGCGGCTGGTTCAACTCCTCGCTGACCGTCGGCGTCGCCACCCATGGCAAGGCTCCCTATAAGAGCGTTCTGTCTCATGGCTACGTCGTTGACGGCAAGGGCCTGAAGATGAGCAAGTCGCTCGGCAATACCGTCAATCCGCTGGATGTCATCGCCAAGTACGGCGCCGATATCTTGAGACTGTGGGTCGCCAGCGTCGACTTCAAGGCTGACCTGCCCTGTTCCGATGACATCTTCAAGCAGAACTCCGACTTCTACCGCAAGGTGAGAAACACTTTCCGCTATCTGCTGGGCAACATCAATCCCGAGGACTTCGACTATGAAAAGGATCATGTCGAATACGATAAGCTGGAAAGCCTTGACAAGTACATCCTGGCCTTGCTGAACGATACCATCGACAAGGTGCGTGACGGCTATAACCGCTACGACTACATCTCATTAACGGGTACCCTGTTCAACTTCATGTCCAAGACGCTGAGCGCCTTCTACATGGACTACGCTAAGGACATCCTCTACATTGAAAAGAAGGACAGCCTGCGCAGAAGACAGATCCAGACCGTCTTCTATCAGTGCACTGACGTTCTGGTCAGACTGTGGGCTCCGATCCTCTCCTATACCATGGAGGAGGTCTACTCGCTGTTCAAACCGGAAGAGAAGAGCGTACTGCTTGCCAGCATGCCGGTAAGTGAAAGGCATCCGGAAGACGAAGCGCTGATCGCCAGATGGGACAGATATCTGACGGTCAGAGACGACGTTCTCA
Organism: Erysipelotrichaceae bacterium; assembly: GCA_017442805.1. Taxonomy (GTDB): domain Bacteria; phylum Bacillota_I; class Bacilli_A; order Erysipelotrichales; family Erysipelotrichaceae; genus UBA1783. Next base: position 50,117 of record JAFRZA010000040.1, on the reverse strand, counting down.
AGGCTCTGGAAGAAGCCAAGAACGCCGGCGTCGTCAAGAAGGCGCTGGAAGCCCGCATCCTGCTTAACGTCAGGGATGAATACCGCGACGTACTGGAAGGCCTGAGTGAACACGATCTGGCCCAGCTGGTCATTGCCTCGAAGTTCGAACTGACGGATGAGAAGCACGATGAATACCCGACCGGATGGATCAAGGTCGAAAAGTATGAAGGCAAGACCTGTCCGCGCTGCTGGAACATCGTCGATGAAGTCGATGAAAACGGACTGTGCCCCAGATGCCACTGCGTGGTCTGCGGCGAATAAAAAACAAACAGAGCCTTATGCCATGAGGCTCTGTTGACTGTAAAGCACTTTAAGAAAAGGGGTAAGATTTCCAAATCATGAATTTAGGTGATATCAGAAGATATTCCGGCCGGCAGCTTACCAGGATCAGAAACGTTTCCGGTCAGCAGATCAGCCGGCTGCGGAATTACTCGGGAAAGCAGCTGAGCAGGATCCGAAACGCGTCCGGTCAGCGCATCAGCGCCATCAGAAAGCATGTCCGTCCGGAAAAGTTCACGAGAATGAATCAGATCAGAAGCGGTCAGGCTTCAAACAGCATTACCGAGGGCTGCCTGGTTCTGGAGGGCGGCGCCTTCCGGGGACTTTATTCTCAGGGCGTACTTGACGCACTGATGGAAAATGACATCAATTTCCGCTGCGTCATCGGCGTTTCCGCGGGAGCCTTGTCGGGACTGAACTACTGTTCCGGTCAGATCGGCCGCTCGGCCCGCATTAACCTTTCTTACCGTCATGACGGCCGCTACGTCGGCATCAGGGCGCTCAGAAAGGCGCACAGCCTGGTGAATCTCGATTTCCTGCTGAGAGATGTCGGCGCCATTGAGCCGTTCAATTGGAAGTACTTCAGCAATCCGGAAAGAAGATTCGTGGCCGTCTGCGCCAACGTTAATACCGGAAAGGCTGAATACCTGGAAAAAGGCAGCTGCGACATCCTGTCGGCCGTAAAGGCTTCCGCCAGCATGCCTTACGTCTCTCCGGAAGTGATCGTCGACGGTCAGCCTTATCTGGACGGAGGCACCTGCTGCAAGATCCCCTATCAGTGGGCAATTGATCAGGGCTACGCAAAGATCGTGGTAGTAAGGACGCGTGACCGCAGTTTCCGCAAGAAGGACAGGACCAGTGAAAACGAGCTGGCGGATATCGCCTACCGTCATAATCACGAGTTCGCCAAGGCGCTGGCTGATTCCAACATCAACTACAACCGTCAGTGCGATGAACTCATTCAGCTGGAAAAGCAAGGCCGGATCTTCGTGATCGCTCCCCAGCAGGAAGTGATGGTAAGCCGCGTTGAGGCTGATCTGGAAAAGCTCGGAGACCTTTATCTGGAAGGTTACCGGGAGATGAACGAACAGATCGGCGCTCTGAAAGAGTATCTGAATAAATAAGTGAAGGCTGCCGGAATACGGCAGCTTTTCCTGTTTTGATTTATCTGCGCCTGATTATATAATATTAATATAGAAACGGGACATTTTTATGGAAGTAATCAGATCACTGGAAAACAGCCGGATAAAACTGTACAGATCCCTGAAGATGAAGAAGTACCGCGACCGCTACGGCCTTTTCATAATTCAGGAAAGGCATCTGATCGAGGAAGCCATCCGCTACGGACGTTTGGAAGAGCTGATCTGCGTGGAAGACGCAGTAAATGACTTTGACATTGAATGCACCTTCGTCAGCCGCGAAGTCATCAACAGTCTTTCCGATAACCAGTCACCTAACGAATGCATCGGCATTGGCAGAATAGTTGATGAACAGCTGCCGAAAAGCGGCCGGCTGATCGTTCTGGAAGACGTACAGGATCCCGGCAACGTCGGAACCATCATCCGCACAGCTGCCTGTTTCGGGTATGACGGAGTATTACTGAGTGACAGATGCGCCGACATCTACAACAGCAAGACCGTTTCCGCCTGCCAGGGAGCCGTCTTCGCCGTTCCGGTCATCCGTCGAAGCATGGCTGAGATCATGGATTATCTGAAGGCAAACGGCATCAGGACTTACGGTACCTCGCTCAGGGAAGAGCGCTATCTTCAGAGCGTCCGTCCGGCGGAAAAATACGCGCTGATCTTCGGCAACGAAGGCCAGGGACTGACTGAGGAAACGCTGAAGAAATGCGACGAATGTTTCAAGATCGAAATGGACAGTTTCGATTCTCTCAATGTCGCCATCGCGATGGCTATTTCCGCCTATCATTTCCGCTATGAAGAATAAGCTGTTATTCGTGATCGCTGCCCTCTGGCAGCTCAGCTACGGGATCATCCAGAGCGCCATCGGAGCGCTGGTATTTCTGTTTTTTATCCGCTGTCCCCATTTCATCTACCGCTGCGGGATCATAACCGAATGGACACGCTGTGACGGTGTTTCCCTCGGGCTGTTCGCCTTTGTGCCCCACGGACCCAATAAGGAAGTCAGAGAGCATCTGGTGAGACATGAATACGGCCACAGCATCCAGTCCATGATCCTGGGGCCGCTGTATCTGCCGCTGATCGGCATTCCGTCCGTTCTCTGGAACAATCTGAAGTTCATGCAGAATTACCGTGAAAACAGGGAAATAGCCTATGAGAGTTTCTATACCGAGCGCTGGGCCAACCGGCTGGGGAAAACGGAAAACATGATGTAATGTCAGGAAAATAACATTTTATTTGCCTAAACGCGATGTAAGTGTGCTAAAATAGTAGCAACGCGATGAAGAGGAACGTGATACAGGTATGGTATCTCAGCGAGGAAGGAAAGGTGGAAGCTTCCGGTACCAATGTATGAATTCACCTCGGAGCGGAGTTAACAGCTCCCGTATGACGGCGTTAACGTCTAATGAGCACAAAATTAAGGTGGTACCACGTGATTAACAGCGTCCTTTGCGGGACGCTTTTATACAGGAGGATTTATGGCAGTTAACTGGGAAGAACTTAAGCGTCAGTTCGAAGAGAAGATAGCTTGTGCTGACAGCCTGAACGCGATCGAACAGGTAAGGATCGATCTTTTGGGCAAGAAGGGCCAGATCAGCGCCCTGATGGGACAGATGAAAGACGTCCCCAATGAGCTGAAGAAGGAATTCGGCATGGCCGTCAACACCCTCAAGCAGTCAACGGAAAAAATGCTGGGAGAAAAGGTCGAACAGCTGAAGGCCGCCGCGATCGCGCAGCAGCTCAAGAATGAGAGCATCGACATTACCCTGCCGGAAAGAACGCGCCATTACGGCACGCTGCATCCGCTGACCATCGTTCAGCAGAAACTGGAAGACATCTTCATGGAAATGGGCTATGAGGTCTGGGAAGGCCCGGAGGTCGAACTTGATTTCTATAACTTTGAAAGAGCGAACATTCCCGCGGATCACCCGTCAAGAGACATGCAGGATACTTTCTACGTGGATGTCACCAGACTTCTGAGAACGCAGACGACTGCCATTCAGATGCGTGTTCTGGAAGCCAAGGCGTCCGATCTGCCGATCAAGGTAGTCTGCCCGGGCAAGGTTTACCGCAAGGATGATGACGACGCCACCCACTCACATCAGTTCATTCAGATGGAAGGTCTCGTCGTCGGGGAAAACATCACTCTGGGTGACCTCAAGGGCTCCCTTGAGCTGATCGCCCGCAGCATGTTCGGCAGGGAAAGGCAGATCAGACTTAGACAGTCCTACTTCCCGTTCACCGAACCCTCACTGGAAATCGACGTCAGCTGCCACATCTGCGGCGGCAAGGGATGTCCGACCTGCAAGAACACCGGCTGGATCGAGATCCTGGGCGCCGGCATGGTCCATCCGCACGTTCTGGAAATGGCGGGAATTGACTCGGCAAAGTATTCCGGTTTCGCCTTCGGCGTCGGCATCGAAAGAGTAGCAATGCTCAAGTACGGAATTGACGACATCCGCAATTTCTACACCGATAACATCAGTTTCCTGGAAACCTACAAGCGTTTTGAATAGGAGGGCACTACGATGATAGTTACATATAACTGGCTTAAGCAATACATGGATCTCAGCGACGTCGCTCCTGAGTATCTGGCGGAAAAGATAACCGACGGCGGCCACGAAGTGGAAAGCTGGCATTACCAGGCCGTCGGCAGCAACCTTGTCATCGGCAAGGTCCTTACCTGTGTGCCCCATCCCGATTCCGACCATCTGCACATCTGTACCGTTGACACCGGAGAAGACGTCAGACAGATCGTCTGTGGCGCTCCCAACGTGGCGGCCGGTCAGAAGGTCATCGTCGCGCTGCCGGGCTGCAAACTTCCCGAAGGGGAGATCAAAAGCGGCATGGTCCGCGGACAGCAGTCTGACGGCATGATCTGCGCGCTGTTTGAGCTGGGCGTTGATAAGCACTATCTGACCGAAGAGCAGTTGTCGGGAATCGAAGTGCTTCCTGAAGACGCGGAAGTAGGCAATAAGGAAGTTCTGAAGTACCTTGGTCTTGATGATGTCATTTATGACGTTTCCCTGACCCCTAACCGGGCGGACTGCTACAGCATGTGGGCTTTTGCCAAGGATGTCGGCGCCATTCTGGGAAAGAAGGTAACTCTGCCGGACTACCGTTATAACACCGAATTACAGAAGGCAGATCTGACGGTAAGGTCTGAGACGGACAAGTGCCCGTATTTCTACGGCAAGGTCATCAATCACGTCGAGATCAAGCCTTCGCCGCTGTGGATGCAGCAGGCGCTGAACGCTGCCGGCGTCAAGGCCATCAACAACGTCGTCGACATTTCCAACTACGTCATGCTGGAAACCGGTCAGCCGCTGCATTTCTACAACCTGGCCAAGATCCCGGCCCGTGAGATCACCGTCAAGACCGGACTGAATGAAATGTACACGGCGCTGGACGGCGTTCAGTACCACGTCAGTGAAGACGACATCATGATCACCACCCAGGGCAAGGCCATCGGCTACGCCGGCATCATGGGCGGAGACGACAGCAAGATCGACGATGAGACTACCGGAATCATCATCGAAGCCGCGCTGTTCAACTTGGTATCGATCAGAAACACTTCCCGCCGGCTTGATCTGTTTACGGAAGCAGCGACCAGATTTGCCAAGGGAATTGACCCGCTGGCTGCTGAGAAGGCCGTCGAGAGAAGCACCCAGCTGCTGATCGAACTGGCAAACGCTTCCGGCATTGAAGAGACCGTCATCTGCGGCGATCCCGGTTATCTGGAAAGAAAGATCGAGACGACCGCTGAGCAGATCAATACCCTGCTGGGGACTGAGTTCACCGACTCTCAGATCTACGGCGTCTTTGAATCCCTGGATTTCCAGCCGAAGTCGGCGGGACGGAAGATAACCGTCAGCGTTCCTTCCTACCGCAGCAACGATGTGAAGGTCTGGCAGGACCTTTCCGAGGAAGTCATCAGGATCCTGGGTTACGGCAACATCGTATCCACCCTGCCCAAGATGCCCACTACTCAGGGTGCTCTGGCCAGGGACGGCGCCGAAAAGCGCACCATCAGGGCGATGCTCAACGGCTACGGTCTTGATGAAGTCATGACCTATTCCCTGGTTTCCCAGGCCAAGATCGATGAAGGCGTCTTAAGCATCGGCGAACCGGTGCGGATCGCCAACGCCATCAGCGAAGACAGAAGGTACTTCCGTACCAGCCTGCTTCCCAGCCTGATGGACGTCGTCAGCTATAACCAGGCCAGAAACCGGGAGGAATACGGACTGTTCGAGATCGCCGATGTCTACAGCGACGACGGCAGACAGGCTTCCCATCTTTCCGCGGCTCTGTCTTCAGCCACCACTTCCAGCAAGTGGCAGAAGATTTCCGAGAATAATGACTTCTATACGCTTAAGGGAATCGTTCTCAGCCTTCTCGATAAGCTGGGATATGAGAACAGCCGTATCGGCTTCCGCGTTCCCGAAAAGGAAAACGAAGTGCTCCATCCCAACAAATCGGCCGAGATCCTGCTTGACCGCAGCGTTATCGGCATCATGGGCGTATCCCATCCGCTGTACAACCGGAAATACGACGTCGACACCTGCAACCTGCTTGAACTTGATCTCTCCGCGGTGCTGGAACGCAAGAAGGGCAAGATCAGATTCACAACGGTAAACCGCTATCCCTCCATCAATTACGACCTGGCTCTGGTAGTCAGGGAAGAGGTGAGCGGCGCCGACATCGTCAACACGGTGAAGAAGGCCGCCGGTTCGCTTCTGAAGAACGTTGAGATCTTCGACGTTTACCGCGGAGCCAGCATTGAGGAAGGCTGCAAGAGCGTTGCCGTAAGCGTGGTCTATCAGTCAGCGGAAAAGACGCTGAAGGAAAGCGACATCGCCGATATTCACGCTGAAGTCCTCAGACAGCTGTCCGGGAAACTCGGCGCAAAACTGCGCGATTAATCGATTAAGTTAGGAAATACAGGGATTTGATGAAAAATCCCTGTTTTCTTATGAAAGACTTTTCATTTATGAGAAAAATATTGAAATAGTGTCTGATGTCCTATAGAATTATGTTATATTCACCAAGTGTATGTTTTTTTCACGTGAATAGAAAGGGGAATTATTGTGAGTAAGATAACGAAACGTTTGTTAACCGTATTACTCAGCGCGATGATGCTGTACAGCAGTGCGATGACCGCCTATGCCAGCACATTGCCGATTAATGCCAGAAAGACAGGCGAAAGCAGTCTCACCCGGAAAGTATCTACCCCGACGGTAGATCCTTCTGAGCTTGAAATTGCCAAGCTTGGCGAAAGCTATCCCGAAACAGCTGACGCTGCCGAAGCAGCGGAAGAACACGCGGATGACGAGATCGTACGTGTTTCCATCAGATTAAGCAGGGACTCGGTAATCGAGGCCGGCTATAAGATCGATGGAATCGCCTACAACAAGAGAGCAGTCTCCTACCGCACTGTTGTCGCCAGACAGCAGAGCAGCGTAACCAGCAAGATCGAAGCTGCTCTGGGAGAAGAACTCGATGTCGTATGGAACCTGACGCTGGCTGCCAACATCATTTCAGCCAATGTCAGATACGGAGATATTGAAAAGATCAGAAAGGTCAGCGGTGTCGTTGATGTTTTCCTGGAACGCAGATATGACGCTGAGCAGGGCTCATCTGACCCCGATACGGCCGTTACTTCCGAATACATGACCGGAGCCAGCCAGGCATGGGATCTGGGCTATACCGGTGCCGGAAGCAAGATCGCCATCATTGATACCGGCACAAACCAGAATCACGTTTCCTTTGATCCTGAGGCGCTGGAATACTCTCTTACCAAGGATGGCAAGACTCTTGATGATTATGATATCCTGACTCTCCAGGACATTGAGGATCTGCTGCCGCAGCTCAACGCCAACAACAAAGCGTCCAAGCACAACATTTCCTCTGCGGAAAAGGCATATAAGAACACCAAGATTCCGTTCGCCTTCAACTACATTGACGGCGACTACCAGACTGACCACTATTCAGACAGCCAGGGCGAACACGGCTCCCATGTTTCCGGTATTGCCGCAGCCAACCGCTACGTCAAAAAAGACGGAGAATTCGTTGAAGCCGTCAAGGAAGTCTTTGCCGTAGGCATGGCTCCTGACGCTCAGATCCTCACCATGAAGGTCTTCGGCAAGGGCGGCGGCGCTTATGACTCCGACTACATGGCTGCCATTGAGGACGCAATCATTCTCGGTGCCGATGCTGTCAACCTTTCCCTTGGCTCACCAAGCGGTTTCTCATTCTCCGACGGTTATGAATCAATCATGGATTCCCTCGTCGACAGCGGACTTGTTTCCACCATGTCAGGCGGCAACAACTACGCCTGGACCAGCTTCCTGGAATATCACTATGACCTCTACGCTGATGATGTCAACCTGAACACGGCCGGCTCACCGGGAACATATTTCAATTCCCTGTCCGTCGCTGCCGCTCAGAACATCGGAGCCGTAGGCACACCGCTCATCTATAACGATGACGTTACCGCATTCTATACGGAAACCGAAAGCAGCGGTGCCCGGATGGCCACCATCTCCGCTACCTATGATTATGTTTATATCGACGGAGTCGGAAATGCAGAAGAATACGAAGCCGTCAATGCGGCTGTCAGCCTGTCAGGAAAGATCGTCATGGTCAACCGCGGCAGCATTTCCTTCTATGTAAAGGGAAATAACGCCATTCCTTACAACCCGGCCGGAATGGTCATCGTAAACAATGTCGGCGGTACCATCAACATGGCTCTTGACAGCTATACCGGTTCCTTCCCGATGGTTGCGATCACCCTGGCTGCCGGCCAGAAGGTCAAGACTACCTCAACGGGCAGCGGCACGGCCGGCGGATATGACTACTACACCGGTAAGGTCTTCGTTACCGAGGAAACGGCCGTTGCTCTGGAAACGGCAAGAGAAGATGCCGAGATCACTGACTTCTCATCATGGGGCGTACCAAGTTCTCTGGTCATGAAGCCTGAGATCACCGCTCCCGGCGGAGACATCTGGTCCGTAAACGGCATGACTGATGACGGTTTTGAAAGCATGAGCGGTACCTCAATGTCTGCTCCGCACGCAGCCGGTCTGGCCGGCGTCGTCGGACAGTACATTGAAGAAGCCGGCCTCGAAGAAAAGACCGGTCTTAACAAGCGTACCATCGCCAACAGCCTTCTGATGTCCACAGCCTGGGCAATGAAGAACAACGGAAAGTACGTTCCCATCCTCCAGCAGGGTTCCGGTCTGGCTGATGTCTATCAGGCAGTCAGCGCCAGATCCCTGATCATGATGGATGAGAATGCCACCATGTCCTACGCTGACGGCAAGGTAAAGGCCGAATTCGGTCAGGATGCCCAGCGTACCGGAAAATACGAATACTCATTCTATCTGACCAACCTGTCAGATGTTGAAGTTACCTATGATGTCAGTACCGACCTGTTCACTCAGGATATCTATCTTGAAGAAGAGGAGAACATGTGGTACCAGGCTCAGACCACCAGAACTCTTGACGCGACCGTCAAGTATGACTGGGCCAAGAATGAAAATCCCCTTTACGACGTTGACAAGGACGGCGACACTGACAAGGACGACGTTCAGGCCATCCTCGATTACAAGACCGGCGTCTTAGCCGCCGGTGACGTTGATCTCGACAAGGCCGACTTCGACGGCGACGGCAAGGTTACTTCCGCCGACGCCCGCAAGCTGCTGGCCTGGCTTAAGGATAATCCCGGATTCGAAAGCGATGAACTGAAGATTCAGCCGGGTGAAACCAAGAAGGTCACCGTTAAGATCACCCTTTCCGACAGCGAAAAGAAGAAACTGGATGAGTACTATGAAGGCGGAGCCTACATTGAAGGATTCACCTATGTAAATTCCAGTACCATCACTGAAGAAGGCCTCTATGCTGATCCGGCCGAGCACAGCATTCCGCTGCTTGGCTACTACGGCAGCTGGACTGACGCTACGATGTTTGAGAACAACTCGCTTGTTCAGGCAGCTTATGGCAATGAGAAGTATCCGTATTTCGGAAGCTACGACTCCAATGACCTCTACATCAAGTATCCGGCCAGCGGCGAAGCCATTCTGTACACCGGCAACCCGTACGCTCTTGAAGATGAATTCCCGTATGACAGACTTGCTGTCAGCTCGCTTTCAACCTTCGCCAGCACCAATTACATCCTCACCAGAAATGCCGGAACCTTCCAGACCGTCGCATTTGACGATGAAGGCAAACTGCTCTACAACAGCAGTGCTTCACAGGTTCAGGGCGCGTTCTACTATGTAAATGGCTCCAAGTGGTATTACAATACCCCGACGAAGTACAACTTCAACAAGACCGTATCCAGCCTCGGTGTCAAGGAAGGCGATACCTTCACCTTCGGTCTGTTTGCCGTACCTGAATACTACGCACTCATGCTTGACAGAAACGATGAAGACGGCAAGATCAGCGCATCTGACATCGTCAGTCTGTATCAGTCAGGTGAACTGGGTGACGGAGCCATGATCGGTTACCGCTTCACCGTAGACGATACGGCTCCGGAAATGGTAGCTGATCCCGTCTGGTCAGAAGACGAAACCAAGCTGACCATCAAGGTCCGCGACAACAACTACATTGCCTACCTGGCGATCACCGACATCAAGGGACTGAACGCCGTCTACGAGGCTGTTCCTGAACAGAGCGGAAAGAACGAAACCGTTGAACTGACTATCGATCTCTCCGATGTTGAGGTTCCGCAGGGTTGCACCCTGTTCATGGGTGACTACGCCGGCAACGAAATTGCCTACCTGCTGGTCGATGCCGATGGCCCGATCCCCTACAACGAAGAAGTCTTAGGCTATAAGCTGGTCGACACCATCACTGAAGGCAATGAATATCTCATCTGCAATACCAGAGAAGCCGGAACAGGTTATGTTCTGATGACCAACGGCAACGGCGTTGAGACCGTTTCCCAGGAAGTTGAAGTCTTTGTCAACGAAGCAGTAGGCTCCTATATCCTGGCTGAAGGCGTTAATGACGAATCCGTATTCACTCTTACTGAAGACAGCGGTTTCTACAATGAATCTACCAAGGGCTATCTCGGCTACAAGAAGACTAATCAGCCTTACTACTGCTGGGCATCTGCCTCATATGCAGACAAGTTCACTTATACTGACTACACGCTGAAGACCAACGCCAGCAGAGGCATGTTCTATGACAGCGGTCTGTTCAAGTATGGCACTCCGAGCAACATTTATGTCTACGAAAAGGCTATTCTTGAGATCCCGACTGAGATCGATCCCAACACCGTTTCCGAAGTAATTGTCAGCCCGTCTGAAGTCAACCTGATCGTCGGCGTGCAGGCAACCGCACAGCTGTCCGCTTCACTGATTCCGATCATCGCCACCGACAAGACCGTTACCTGGTCTTCCGAAGACGAAAGCATCGCTACCGTAGATCAGAACGGCGTCGTTACGGCTATCGCACCGGGCGAAACCAACATCAGAGCAACTTCCAACATGACTCCGAGCGTCTACGGAACCGCTCATGTTTCCGTCATGAAGGGTACTCCGGTCAACGCCGTGATCAGCGGCATGGTTGAAAACGGTGACGGTGTCCAGTTCGTAGAACTCAATCTCAATGACATGTCATTAAAGAATCTCGGAGGCAAGCCGTTCAGCCAGTTCTACGGCGGCGGTCGCAGCGGTGACTTTGTCTATGGCAACGACTCCGACAACGATTTCCACAGATATGAAGCGGTTAACGGATTTGAATATGATTCCGCTTACCACTTCGAAATTGATGACAAGTATGCCGTAGTTGACGCTTCCGGCGTACCTCACTGGACCGACAGCTTCAGCGATGACGATGTTGCAAATAGTGAATTCGACTACACGGCCTTCGGCAAGAGCGGCTACTGGCAGTTCGCCATGGGCACATCGCTGACCTACTTCGACTTTACTGAATACTTCTTCGGTATCGCCCTGTCATTCATCGGCATTGATCTTGACGAAGACAACCACATCCAGCTGTACTACCACATTCTGTCATCAGAAGGCGATTTATGGATAGTCTATGTCGTCGCTGCAGAAGAAGGACACTACAGCGCCAACGGTTACTCACTCGGCAAGGTCAATACCCTCGCTATCGGCGAAGATCTGACTGCCTACTCGATGGGCTATGATTCAAACCATGACAGGCTGATTATCGCTGACAACAGCACGCAGGCCATCTACAGCATCGACATGAACTCCATCGACTATGGATCAGAGGACAACGACATTAACGCAACATTTGTCGGCATCCTTGAAGGAGCCAAGAGCATCAGCTCGCTGTGGGGCGATTTCGATACTGTTGACAGCCTTAACAGCACTGTTTCTCCTAAGATCAGCAGAGCAGTTGCCGGAAAGAAGAATTTGACAACTGTCCAGAGCGTGAACGTTGAACTCGCCGGCGAAAACCACGAAGCCGGTAACGTCGGCGGACTTGACGCCGTCAGGGAGATGGCACCGGTTGCCAGAAGGATCAGCGACATCGGCAGCTTCATCAACATGAAGACCGTGGCCTCATCCGAGAATGACGGCAGCGATGTCACCGTAACCATTAAGGATGACGGTGCCGTAACCAACGGCTACTATGAAGTCACTTACAATCCTGAGGAACTGACATTTGTCTCCGCAGAGGCCAATGACAAGCTGGAATACTCTTCAGTCAACGCAGATGAGGAAAACGGCGTCGTCAGATTCACCTTTGCCGGATTGAATGAAGTATCAGCCAACACCGTTCTGGCCACCCTCAAGTTCATGCCCGGCTGCGAAGACTCGACAGTAACAGTCAATACTCTTGAGAGAAACGATGACGTTGATCTCAGCGAGAAGACCTTTGCCCAGGTCAGCGGCAGCGGACACGAATGGGGAGAACCGACCTGGAAATGGAACGATGACTACTCAGCTGCTGAAGCCGAATTCGTCTGCAAGAAGGATTCTTCACACAGAAAGACCGTTGAGGCCAGCATTTCCGAAGAAATCATCAAGGAACCGACAGGCTCAAGCGACGGTGAAAAGCTTGTCACCGCAACCGTAACCGGACCGGACGGCAAGATCTACACCACCGAAGTCAGGCTGACGATTCCGGCCAATCCCGATGTTCCGGACACCGGCGATCACAGCAGATTAGGCCTGTACATCGCCATGACGGTTGTCTCAGGAATCGGTCTGGCAATCCTCATGTTCAAGAGGAAAAGAGAACTTAACTGATCTCATCCTGAAGAATGAATGAAGAAGGTACATCCGATGTACCTTCTTTCTTTCTGCGTCCATTTTCCTCTTAACAAATTTCTTGATAGATAAAGGTGAAATCTTTATAATTATAGTGTTCATATTAGACAGGAGGTTTTTAATAATATGGGACGTGCGCATGAAGTAAGAGCGGCATCGATGGCTGCTACTGCGGCAAAGAAAACGAAGATTTACTCAAGGTATGGCAAGGAAATCTACATGGCTGCCAAGAGTGGTGTTCCTGACCCCAATATGAACCAGACACTGAAGAGAGTCATTGAGAAAGCAAAGGCTGCTCAGGTACCAGCTGACGTAATCAAACGCAACATTGAGAAGGCCAAAGGCGGTAACGCTGAAGCATACATCGAAAACAGATATGAAGGCTTCGGACCCGGTGGAAGCACCATCCTGGTCGACACGCTTTCCGACAACTCCAACAGAACACTGGCAGAGGTCAGAGCCTGCTTCAACAGAGCTCACTGCAACCTCGGCAAGGCCGGCTGCGTATCATATCAGTATGACAATACCGGAATCCTCTCCTTCAAGGGAAATGAGGAAGAAGTCCTGGATATCCTGCTGATGGCGGAAGTTGACGTTACCGACGTGGAAAGCGATGAGGAAGGCTATGTAAACCTGTATGTCGCTCCGACGGATCTGTTCAAGGCCAAGGATGCTCTGGAAGCCGAGAAGGGCGAGATCGAGTTTGCCGTTCTTGAAAACCGGATGATCCCGCAGGAATACATCAGTCTGGACAGCGAGGAAGACCGCAATCAGCTCAATAAGCTGCTGACCTATCTCGATGACATTGATGATGTTCAGCAGGTCTACCACAACGTCGACAATCTTTAAGAAGAGCAGAGGAAAGAAATTTCCTCTTTCTTTCGGACATAATGGCCTGCTCAATCGTTATATAGGTGAGGTGAGTTATATGAAGAAAGCATTTCTGACTTTCATGACAGTTATCATGGTTCTGTTGTCAGCCGGCTGCGGCGGGATCGGACCGGTAAGGAATAAGAGCATGTTTACCGTAACGGCTGTCAACGGCACTGAAGAAGTGATCAATCAGATCAATGTTTACGTTTACTGCGGTTATGAGCTGCTTGAGGCTCTGCCGCTGGATAATGTTCAGGACGCCGTGCTTAATCCCGGCAGCAAGGCGCAAAGGGATTATGACAGAATAAGTGCGCAGACTGGCGCCCAGAACGGTGAGCTGAGACTCGTAGTCGAAGTAATGGACAGCGAAGGAAATGTCCATCACGTATATCCGGAGATCGGCTTCATGCTGACTGAAGGTAAAGATTATGAGATAACAATATGCGGCAGCATGAAGGACGGATACACGCTGAACGCCGGATTTGAGCATAATGAATACGCTGAAGAAAGCGTCAGCGGCCAGACCATCGGCATGGATGTCTTCAGAAGACTGTTCAACCGCAATGACAACATCTGCTATTCGCCGCTGTCTCTGGAAATCGCCCTGAAGATGCTGTATGAAGGAGCCAGAGGTGAAACCCTGAAACAGTTTACGGACCGCAAGACCGGTCTGTTAAGGATCAATACGTCAAAAGCTGAAATTGCCAACAGCATGTGGGCAGATGATGAACTGAAGGTGGAAGAAGCCTATCTGAAGGCGCTGCTGGAAAAATACAGCGCGGAAGTCTTCAATACCGATCTGACCGGAGATACTTATGAAAAGATCAACGACTGGATCAGTTCAAAGACCCATGAACTGATCAAAAGGGTCTTCTTTGAACCCCTTCCCGACAGCATGGCTATGGTACTGGTCAACGCCATCTACTTCAAGGCAGCCTGGTGCCGGCAGCTGATGAATCTGGGAATCGCCGACTTCACCAACACTTCCGGAAAGAAGGTCAGCGCCGAATATGTCGGCGATACCGGCACTTATCTGACGTTTGACGTCAATGATTACAGCGGAATGATCATCCCCTACGATGATGAAGGAACCTGCTTCATGGCCATCCGTGCCCCGGAAAGCGGAGCCGTTCCCGATTATGAAACGCTGATGAAACTTTATGAGCAGGCGCAATACGAACGCGTCGAGTTCAGGATGCCCAAGCTGGACATCGAATATACCAGAAAGCTGAACGACGATGTCATGGCCTGCGGGCTCAGTGACATCTTCAACAGTCAGACGGCTGATCTCAGCGGCATCGGCAGTTCGCCCAAGGGACCGCTTGCGGTTTCCATGATTCTGCAGAAGTGTCATCTGAAGCTTGATGAAAACGGCACGGAAGCCGCCGCGGTGACGGTCATCGGCGTGGAAACCACGGCTTACATGCCGGATACTCCGCGCAGAATGTATTTCGATAGCCCGTACTTCTACGCGATCATCAATAATGGCGCCGTGATGTTCATCGGCTATGTCAATAATCCCGAGGTAAGCATGTAGTTCCTTACGGCATGTTTGCGAAAATAACCTTATAACTTGTCAAAATGTGATTTATTTCATAAAATAAGTTAAAGGGGTGTGAGTGACAATGCCAAGAGATATGAACCTCAGTATCGATACGATTCTCAACAAGGAATTTGAAGTGGAATTCAAGGGCTATTCGCCCATTGAAGTCGACCAGTTTCTTGATCTGGTGGTTAAGGATTATGACAGCTACGAGCTGGAAATCAAGAATCTGCAGGAAAAGCTGGGAAATTCCCAGCAGACCATTGACACCCTGAAGACCAAGGTGATCGATCTGGAAAACCGCCTCAAGGAAGCGGAGACCAAGAACGCCAATGAACAGCCGGCACCGGTGGTTGCCAACCTTTCCCAGGTTGACATTCTGCGGCGCATCGCCAGACTCGAACAGGAAGTCTTTAACCGTAAATAGCTAACGAGGCAATCGCTGCCCGCAAGGGTAGAGGAAAGTCCATGCTCACACTGTCTGCGATGACAGTAACGATTATGCTGGTATAATAAATAAAGCCAGGCTCAGACGGCGGCAACTAGACCTAAAGAGAGATCCATGGTGGAGGGCCGTAAAGTGCAACAGTGACGAAGTCCTGCCGGAAACGGCAGGAGTGGAACGATGTAAACCCCATAAGTGAGAAACCCAAATTTTGGTAGGGGAATCCGAAACCGCGAAATGAAGCGGCCAGGGACGCGGAAGCGTAGATAAATGATTGCCCCTTGCCCGGCAAGGACAGAACATGGCTTACCAGTTAGTTAAATGAAAGGACGCAAGCGTCCTTTTCTTTTGATCATGGTTATTTCCCCTTACTTGAATTTCCGTCAAGCAAATGCTAATATGATTATGAAGGCAGATGTGATATAATGTCTGCGAGGTGAAAACTATGAATTTGCCAAATAAACTGACATTGTTCAGACTGATACTGATTCCCATCATCGTCCTGGTATGGGTGCTTCCCTACGCCCAGCTGGGCATTGAGATGCCGAGCTATCACTTCGGCTATCTGACGATCTCGCTGAAGAACATAATCGTCCTGATTCTGTTCATTCTCGGCTCGGTATCAGACTTTCTGGACGGCTTTCTGGCCAGAATGAACAACCAGGTCACTACCTTTGGTAAATTCGCTGACCCGATCGCCGACAAGTGTCTGACCACTACCATGTTCATCCTGTTTGCCTCTGAGAACCTGATCTCGGCGGTACCGGTGCTGATCATGGTCTGGCGTGACATCGTCGTTGACGGCATCCGTCTGATTGCCTCAAGCCGCAACGTGGTGATGAGTGCCAAGATGCTGGGAAAGATCAAGACGGTCTCACAGATGCTGTGCATCATCGTCATTCTGATGAATAACATTCCCTTCCAGTATCTCAACATCCCGATGGCTGACATCCTGTTATGGTTCTCCACGCTGATATCGATTGCCAGCGGCGTGTCCTACTACAATCAGGGAAAGACCTACATCTGGGAGAGCAAATAGTGGATCAGCTGGTAAAACTGCTGATTGATTCAGGATTAACGATCGCCAGCTGCGAATCATTAACTGGTGGTCTGTTCTGTCAGAAGATGACGGAAATACCGGGAGTAAGCGCCACGCTGAAAGGCGGCATCGTCACCTACTGGAATGAGATCAAGATAAACGTTGCGCACGTCAGCCGTAAAACTGCTGATACATATGGCGTAGTATCACCGCAGTGCGCAAGAGAAATGGCGGACAACATCGCTCAAATCTTCAATACCGACATTGGTGTTTCCTTTACGGGAAACGCCGGTCCGGATACTCTGGAAGGAAAACCCAAAGGGCTGGTATACAGCTGCATCAGCCTGCGAGGAAATCTGTTTGAGTATGAAGATCTGATCGATCTGCCGCGCAATGAATTAAGAGAGAAAATCGTCTCGCTGATGACGGAAAGACTGATAGAAGCCGTCAGTGAGTTCAACAATATGGAGGAAGAGAAAGATGGCTGAAAAAGACAGAAACGAAGCTCTGGCCGATACCATTAAGGAAATTGAGAAAACCTACGGCAAAGGTGCGATCATGCGCCTGGGTGACAGCGTAAAGGTCGAAGAGGACGCGATCAGTTCCGGATCGCTGCTGATTGACCAGGCTTTAGGCATCGGCGGTTATCCGCGGGGCAGGATCATTGAGATCTACGGACCGGAGAGCAGCGGCAAGACGACGCTGGCGCTTCACGCCATTGCGGAAGTGCAGAAATCCGGCGGCAAGGCTGCCTTCATTGACGCAGAAAACGCCATCGATCCGATGTACGCCAAGAAACTGGGCGTTGACATCGATGATCTGATCCTTTCCCAGCCCGACAGCGGCGACCAGGCCCTGCAGATCACGGAACTGCTGATCAAGTCAGGTGCCATTGACCTGATCGTCGTCGACTCCGTAGCCGCGCTGGTACCGCAGGCTGAACTTGACGGAACCATCGGCGATTCATCAATCGGCTTACAGGCCAGACTGATGTCACAGGCCATGAGAAAGCTGGCCGGCGCCATGAACCGCAGCAAGTGCACGGTCATCTTCATCAACCAGCTGAGAGAAAAGATCGGCATCATGTTCGGCAATCCCGAGACGACTCCGGGCGGAAGAGCGCTGAAGTTCTATTCCTCCATCCGACTGGAAGTCCGCAAGGGCGAACCGATCAAGCAGGGAACTGAGATCATCGGCAACAAGACCAACGTCAAGATCGTCAAGAACAAGGTAGCTCCGCCGTTCAAGAGCTGCACCGTGGAGATCCGCTACGGCGAAGGCCTGTCTCATGTTTCCGAAGTCATTGATCTGGCGGTCGATAACGGCATCATCGAAAAGAGCGGTGCATGGTTCTCCTATAACGGCGAGAAGATCGGCCAGGGCAAGGAAAACGTCCGTGCCTACATGCTTGAGCATCCGGCCTTTACCGAGGAAATCGATGAGAAGCTGCATGAACTGCTGGCTCAGCAGCGCAATGCGGCGGAACAGTAGATCATCTGCCGTTTCAATCATGTTATCAAAGTGCTGCCTGATGACAGCACTTTTATCAGGAATGACTGCGTGTTTGAACTAAACGGCGCAAAATAAACAAAAATAGTGTATTTTCACAAATTATGTGATACAATTTTCAGTGTATATGATGGAGGATATTGTACATGAAAGAAAACATGCCCCTCATCTTATGCGGCATTGTAGGCATTTTCGCAGGTGTGATCGTCATGATCGTCATCTCCCGTCTCGGTCTTAACAAGAACCGGGAAAAAGCTGCTTTGATTCTTAAGGAAGCTAATATTGAAGCTGAATCCATCAAGAGACAGGCTGTCCTGGATGGCAAGAATTCAGCTTATGAATTGAAACTTGCTGCAGAAAAGGAAATAAAGAAACAGCGTCAGGAGCTTAATGATGTGGAAAACAAGCTCATCAGGCGTGAGAGTTCTTTAAACTTTAAAGAAGAGAAAGTCCAATCAAGAGAAAAACAATTAAGCGATAAGATAGAAGAAAACGAGAAAAAGTCTGCAGAGCTTAGTAAGATGCAAGCTGATCTGCAAAATAAGATCAACAGCCAGCAGGCCGTGCTGGAAAAGGTCGCAAGCCTGACCGCCGGCGAAGCCAAGGAACAGCTGTTCGATCTGGTTAAGACCCAGACAGCCAATGAAATGGCTGCCTATGTCAAGGATGAAGAGGAAAAGGCCAGGGCGAATGCTTCTGACATTGCCAGAGACATCATCGGCCAGGCCATTCAGAGATACTCTCAGGAAGAAACCATTGACCGGACGGTTTCCGTCGTCGGTCTGCCTTCCGAAGAGATGAAGGGAAGGATCATCGGCCGTGAAGGCCGCAACATCAGAGCCATTGAACAGGCTACCGGTGTTGACCTGATCATCGATGACACTCCCGAGACCATCACCATTTCCTGTTTCGATCCGATCAGAAGGGAAATCGCCAGACTGACGATGGAACACCTGATCAAGGACGGCCGCATTCAGCCGGGCAGGATCGAGGAAGTCGTCGCCAAGAAGACCGAAGAACTCAATGAAGTCATTCAGAAGGCCGGTGAAGACGCCGTCTTCCAGCTTGGTCTGGGACGCATTGACAGAGAACTGGTTAGACTCATCGGACGCCTTAAATACCGTTATTCCTATGGTCAGAACGTGCTCCAGCATTCGCTGGAAGTCGCACATCTGGCCGGCATGATGGCTGCCGAACTGGGCGTCAAGCAGTCGCTGGCCAAGAGAGCCGGTCTGCTGCACGACATCGGCAAGGCCATTGACTTCGAACAGGAAGGCTCACACGTTGAACTCGGCGTCAAGGTCGCCAAGAAGCACGGTGAAAACGATGTCGTCATCAACGCCATCGCTTCGCACCACGGCGATACCGAGCCGACCAACATCATTTCCAACCTGGTCGCTGCCGCTGACGCCCTGTCAGCTGCCAGACCCGGTGCCCGCTATGAATCTCTGGAGAACTACGTCAACCGTCTGGAAGAACTCGAGAAGATCGCCAACAGCTTTGAAGGCATCGAAAAGAGCTATGCCATCCAGGCCGGACGTGAGATCAGAGTCATGGTACAGCCGGACAAGATCGATGACATCAACTGCTACCGCGTAGCCAGAGAGATCAAGGATAAGATCGAAAGCGAACTTACCTATCCTGGTCAGATCAAGGTTACCGTAATCAGAGAGACGAGAGCCAACGAGATCGCCAGATAACATGAGAGTACTGTTTATCGGCGATGTCGTCGGACGCTCCGGAAGAGAAGCGCTGCAGCGGTATCTGCCTGATATCAGGAAGGAATACGGTTACGATCTGCTGATCGTCAACGGTGAAAACGCCGCTCACGGCAAGGGAATTACCAGGAAGATATACGACTTCCTGGTAAATCTCGGCGCTGACTGCGTCACGCTGGGAAACCATGCCTTCAGCAAGGATAACATCTTCGGTTTCATCGATGAAGCCGACAGACTCATCAGGCCTGAAAACATGGTTCCGACCGGAGTCGGCAGATCAGCCATCGTCATTGAAAGAGAAGGCGTTAGCGTCGGCATCTTCAATGTCTACGGAAGCGTCTTCATGGATCAGGTATCGGAAAGCCCGTTTACGGCGTTTGAAAGGATGCTTGAAGAGAACCCCTGCGACATCCGCATCGTGGACTTCCACGGTGAGGCGACCGGAGAGAAGTATCTGTTCATGGAGTACTTCAGGGACCGCTGCCAGCTGATCGCCGGTACCCACACGCACGTGCAGACCGCTGACGAAGCGATCCATGACGGATGCGCGTTCATCTGCGATGTCGGCATGACCGGCCCGTACCAGTCGATCATCGGCCGTGACATCGGCGAGGTCATCGACAGCAACGTCCGCAATCAGCCAACCAGATATGCCGTAGCTGAGGGTGAAGGAATGCTGTCGGCGATCATCTGCGATATTGATTTAAAAAAGAAGGAGGCGACGGCAATCAGCCGCATTCAGATCAGACCAGAACTGAAGAAAGAGGAAGATTGCCGCAATAATAAAGGAGTTGATATTATGCCTGTTACAGTAAATAAGGATGTATGTCTTGGATGCGGTGCTTGCACTGAAGCCTGCCCCGTCGGCGCTATCACTTTAGGCGATGACGGCCTGGCCGAAAGTAATCAGGATATTTGCATTGACTGCGGCGCTTGTGTCGCTACATGTCCTGTCGAAGCAATTAGTCAAGACTGAACCAAGCATAACCAGCTTGGTTTTTTATGGGAGAAAGTTATGAGTGAATTCCTGCTGCCAAATGAGAAAGATGCCAGAGTGCGCAGCCGCAATTACCGCGGCGAGATCATACGTGACGCTGTCCGGCTGACGGAAAGTCAGAAGATACTGGGCAACGGTCTTTCCTACTGCGTCAATACCTATGGCTGTCAGGCCAACGTCCGCGACGGTGAAGTGATCTGCGGCATCCTTGAGGAAATGGGCTTTACGGCCACCGAGGAGATGTCGATGGCCGATCTGATCATTCTCAATACCTGCGCGATCAGGGAAAACGCGGAGAACAAGGTGGTTGGAGAACTCGGCTATCTGCAGAGCTATAAGCGCAGGAATCCGAATCTGATCGTCGGAATGTGCGGATGCATGGCCCAGGAACCGCAGATGGCGCGCAAGATCGTCGAGAAATACCCGATCGTCGATCTGATGTTCGGTACTCATAACATCTATAGATTGCCGGCGCTTCTGGAAAACATCATGAAGAATGACGTCAGAAGCATTGAAGTGCTTTCCCGGCAGGGAAACATCTATGAAGGGCTTCCGACCATCAGATCCAGCCGTCACAAGGCCTTTGTGAACATCATGGACGGCTGCGACAAGTTCTGCACCTACTGCATCGTTCCCTATACCAGAGGACAGCAGAGAAGCCGGCTGATGCAGGACGTGCTGGATGAATGCCGTCAGCTGACGGAAAACGGCTACCGGGAGATCACCCTGATCGGGCAGAACGTCAACGCCTACGGCAAGGACCTGGATGAAGGCTATGACTTCGCCGATCTGCTTAACCGGGTGGCTGACATCGGAACCGAAAGGATCCGCTTTACGACTTCCCATCCCTGGGACTTCACCGACGCGATGGTCGATGCCATCGCTCAGCGGGAAAACATCATGCCGTTCATTCATCTGCCGCTGCAGTCAGGCAATGATGAGATCCTGAAGAAGATGGGGCGAAGATACACAAGAGAGCAGTATCTGGAACTCTATGATAAGATCGTAAGCCGGGTGAAGGACGTCGCCGTTTCGACCGACATCATCGTCGGCTTCCCCAATGAAACACACGAGCAGTTCATCGATACCCTGAAGGTCGTTGATTACTGCAGATATGATAATGCCTATAGCTTCATCTTTTCGCCGCGCGAATCGACTCCGGCGGCCAGAATGGAAGACAGAGTGCCGATTGAGGAGAAGAAAGAACGTCTCGCGCTACTCAATCAGAAGCTGGGCGAATACTCCAAGATGCACAACAAGCAGTGCGAGGGAAAGGTATTTGACGTGCTTATCGACGGCGTCAGCAAGACCGACTCCACGGTGATGTGCGGCTATACCCGCCAGCAGAAACTGGTCAATTTCCGCAGCGAAAAGGGCCGGGTTGGTGATATAATTAATGTAAGGATTACGGAAGGAATGAAGAACTCCCTGAACGGAGTGGACGTTTCTGATGAAAGGGCAGACAATGAATAATCTGAAACTTTATGCTTTAGGCGGATTGGATGAAAACGGAAAGAACCTTTACTGCGTGGAGATCGACGGGCGTATCCTGGTCGTCAACTGCGGAATAAAGAGAACGGATATATCCCAGTTCGGTATCGACTACGTGATACCTGACATTTCCTATCTGATGGAAAACCGGGACAAGGTGGTAGCGGTGGTCGTCACCAACATGCATGACGACATGATGGAAGCCGTTCCCTTCTTCCTCAAGGAGATCAACGTTCCGGTCTACGCTACCGGCATCACGCTGCGCTTTCTGGAAGAATACCTGAAGGAAAACGGCGTAACCAGATACAGCCTGAGAGAACTGCCGCGCAGCGGTGAGACCGTCATCAGCGGAATTACCATCACCAGCTTCGGACTGACCTCCTCGGCGCCGGATGCCATCGGAGTGGCCATTGAGACTCCAAAGGGACAGATCGTATTCGCCAGCGAATACGTGACTTACTTTGACATGACCAGCGATTACTTCAAGACGGACATCGGCAAGGTCGCCGACATCGGCAAGAAGGGCGTTCTGGTCGCCCTGATCGAAAGCATGTACGCTGACCGTCCGGGCTTCACTTCGCCCAATCACTGCATTTCCGGCCACATGCGTCCGGTATTTGAGGACGCACCGGGCCGCATCATCATTACCGTTTACGGTCAGAACTACTTCCGCATCAAGGAAATCTTCGATCTGGCTGCGGAATTCCATAAGAAGGTTTACTGCCGGGACGCCAAGTACCGCAGCTACCTGAAAATCTTCGCGGAAAACAACTACTACATTCCGCCGAAGGACACACTGCTTACCCCCGGTTCCTTCAACAACAACATCGACGACTGCATCATTCTGGTCACCGGTTTCGGCGCCAGGGTATTCAACGGCATGTACCGCATCGCCATCGGTGAGGACGAAGAGATCGAACTGCGCGAAAGCGACACCGTGATCATCGCTTCCCCGGCGGTTTCCGGAGCGGAAAAGGAAGCCAGCGCCATGGAAAACGAGCTGTACCGCGATAACGTCAACGTCGTCAAGCTTGACAAGAAGCAGGTGCTTTCCATGCATCCCAGCCAGGAAGACATCAAGATGTATCTCTCCCTGCTGAAACCGGAATACTTTCTTCCGGTGGCCGGCTCCTACCGCGATTTCGTAAACGCGGCCAACCTGGCTGTCGAAATAGGCTTTACGCCTGACAAGATCATCATCCTGGACAACGGCCAGGTAGCCGAATTCGAGGACGGCCGGCTTAAGAGCACAGCCACGGTGATTGAGGGAATCGGCGAAAACCTCATCAATGAAGAGGAAAAGAAGGACATCACCTCTTCCGTCTTAAGAGACCGGGAACTGCTGAGCACTGACGGCGTCATCATCATCGGCATCGCGGTCGACTATACGACAAAGCATGTCATCGCCGGACCCGACATCCAGTCGCGCGGGGTCATTTACGTCAAGGATTCCGAATATCTGATCAAGAATCTCGCCAACATGTGTGTGGACATGATCGAGGAAAAGGCGACCAACGGCGAATTCAACAACATGGAGGCAAGAGCCGAAATGCGCGAAATGGTTTCCAGGTACGTTTTCCGGGAGACCGGCAAGAAGCCCATGATTCTGCCAGCCATCATCGAAATAAACATTTAGGAGCTGATTTTTAAATGACTAAGACCAGAAAGAAAAAGAAGAGCGTTCAGGAAGACTCGCTGATCAGATATCTGTATCTGACCATCGTGATCGTTCTCTGCCTGATCGCGCTGATGCATGAGATGACCGGTTTTCTGGGCCGGTGGCTTTTCCTGCTGAGCCGTTTCATCTTCGGGCAGGCCTGGTTTGTACCCTATGCATTTGCCATGATTTACTGCCTGATGAAGGCGTTCAGCGTGAAAATGCCGGGAAAGATCTTCGCTACGGCGATCCTCTTCTTCATGGCTGCCATACTGATCCTCGGCTGCGTTTCCTTTAAACAGGACAGCCGGCCTGGTCTTGAACTGATCAAGGCTTATTTTACCAACTGGAAACAAGTCTTTACGGATAAGCCCATGGGACTGGGCGGACTGCTGGCCGTAGTTGGCTATGGCCTGATCTCCGCCTGCGCTGACTTCTGGGGCGTCATAATCGTCATCTGCGTGCTGTTTGCGGTCGGCGTGTTAATTCATACCGCCGCCATCACAAAGTGGCTCAAAGGCCTTAAAAAGCCTGAGATGGAAAAGAAGAAAGCCGAACCGAAGAAAGAAAGACAGTTCAGCCTGTTTGATGAAGACGAGATCAGAGAGCGCCGAAAGGAAAAGGAACTGGAAAAGCAGAGAGAAAAGGAACTGAAACTTCTCCAGAAAGAGCAGAAGAAGGCGGATAAGGAAGAGAAACCGGAAAAGAAGAAAGCCGAACCGGTACCTGTTTCCGTTTCCCCGGCTTCTGAAAGCTCGGCAAACGCCTTCCAGAACTACAAGCCGCCATATCTCTCTTATCTGGACAATCCGGCCGTCAGCAAGAACAACATCAACCGCCGCAACGCCTCGGAAAAATGGCAGATTCTGTCCGACATTCTCGAATCATTTGATCTTGATTCCCGTCTGGAAGGTTACAACATCGGCCCTTCGATAACCCAGTTTGAGATCGTTCCGGAAGGAAACTTCAACATCAACAAGTACGCCAACATCGAAAGCAACATCAAGATGGCCCTGGCCGTCAAGGATGTCCGCATTGAGGCGCCGATCCCCGGAAAGCGGGCGGTCGGAATTGAGATACCGAATGAGGAGCCGACGATCGTCAGGCTCAAGGAACTGCTCAAGGACGTTCCCGACGCCTATCAGCACGAACCGCTGATGTTTGCCCTGGGCAAGGACATCACCGGCAAGAACATCTACGGCCTGATCAACAAGATGCCGCACATGTTGGTGGCTGGCGCCACCAACAGCGGCAAGTCCGTCTGCATCAACAGCATCATCATCTCGCTGCTTCTCAGAGCCAGACCCGATGAGGTCAAGCTGCTTCTGGTAGACCCCAAGAAAGTCGAATTCTCGGCCTACGCCAACATTCCGCATCTGATCTGCCCGATCGTTACTGAAACCGAAAAGGCCCCGGCCGTGCTGGGCAAGCTGATCCAGATCATGATGGAACGCTACGAGACGTTCTCAGAGAAGGGCGTGCGCAAGATCGAGGAATACAACGAACAGTATCCCGACGAGAAGCTCTACAGCATCGTCTGCATCATTGATGAGCTCTATGACCTGATGGTCAGACACGGCAAGGAAGTAGAAACCTACATCAACCGCCTGGCATCCCTGGCCAGAGCCGCCGGCATCCACCTGATCCTGGCGACCCAGAGACCTTCCACCGATGTCATTACCGGCACCATCAAGGCCAACATCTCCACGAGAATCGCCTTCTCGACGATTTCCGGCTATGACTCCAAGACCATCCTGGACGGTCCGGGAGCGGAAAAGCTTTTGGGCAACGGCGACATGCTCTACAAGCCCAGCGACGCCAACCGTCCGACCAGGATCCAGGGCGTCTATGTCTCCAAGGAAGAGATCGACCGGATAACCGATTACTTCACCAAGAGCAATTTCACTCCGCGCTTTGACGAGCGCTTCATGCATGACGATGATGAAGAAGAGAGTGAAAGCGGTGAAATGGTGCCCAGCGGTGTCAAGGACCGCCAGTATCCCGAAGTGGAACGCTGGGTCAGGACCCAGAAGACCATTTCCGCCAATCAGATCCAGCGCCGCTTCAACATGGGCTATCCCCACGCGGCCAATCTGATCGACGCACTGGAATACAACGGCATCATTTCCGGATCCAACGGTTCCAAGCCGCGGGAAGTTCTGGTCCATGATGATGAGCCGTAAACTGCATTGTTTACATTGATGAACGTTTTTGATAGATTATTTAGTGGAAGGTGAGAAACTATGTATAAAAGAGTCCTTTTAAAGCTTTCCGGCGAAGCGCTGGCGTCAAAGGAATCAACGTTTGACGCGGAAAAGATCGCCGAAATTGCCGAAGAACTGAAACTGGTCGTTGCCAGAGGCGTTCAGGTCGCCATCGTCGTGGGCGGCGGCAACATCATCCGCGGCAAGTTTGCCCAGAAGATGAACCTGCCCAGAGTCGAGGCCGACAAGATGGGAATGCTGGGAACGATGATCAATGCCCTGGCCTTAATGGGCGGCTTTGAACAGAACGGTCTGCATGCCTACATGCAGTCAGCCGTTGACTGTCCCAAGGTCTGCGATCTGGCCGATAACCGCAAGGCCGTCGAAAAGATGCAGCAAGGATACATAGTTGTCTACGGCGGCGGTACGGGCAATCCGTACTTCTCCACCGATACCGGCGCGGCCTTAAGAGCCGCGGAAATTGAAGCGGATGCCATTCTGATGGCGAAAAACGGCGTTGACGGCGTCTATACCGCCGACCCCGACACCGATCCCAACGCGGTCAAATACGACGAGCTGACCTACCAGGAGATTCTGGACAAGCAGCTGAAGGTAATTGACGCCACGGCAGCCGCTCTGTGCATTGACGCGAATATCGAATCCGTCGTCTTCGACATGGGAGACATTCACAACATCTCCCGGGTCATCGACGGCGAGAAGATCGGTACGATCATAAGGAGGTAATGTTATGTCACAGGTTGAAGATGTAAAGAACAGAATGAACAATGTGATTTCGGTTTTCGAGAATGCCCTGAATCAGATCAGGACTTCCGGAGCAAACCCGAGTCTGATTGCCAATGTGGAAATTGATTATTATGGCATGGCTACCCCAATCAATCAGATTTCTTCCATCAACGTCATTGAAGGCAAGCAGTTACTGGTAAAACCCTATGAAATGAGAGTTGTCAAGGACATTGAAAAGGCGATTTTCGCCGCCAATCTCGGTCTTACCCCGCAGAATGAGGGTACCCAGATCAGAATCAATGTACCGCCGTTAACTGAAGAAAGAAGAAAGGAATATACCGCCAAGGTCGTCAAGATGGCCGAGGAAGCCAAGATCTCCTGCCGCAACGCCAGAAGAGACGGCAACGACGTCGTCAAGAAGGACAAGACCATTCCCGAAGACATGCAGAAGGACCTGATCGATCAGATCCAGAAGGCTACGGACGAGGCAATCAAGAGAATCGACGACATCACGGCTAAGAAGAACAAAGAGATCATGACGGTATAATCGCATGAACATACCGCAGCACATAGCCATAATCATGGACGGTAACGGCCGCTGGGCCAAGGCGCAGGGAAAGCCCCGTAATTATGGTCATCTGAAAGGCACTGAGAATGTCAGAAACATCGCGATAAAAGCAGACGAGTTGGGAGTCAGAGTCCTGACTCTTTATGCGTTCTCGACGGAAAACTGGAAAAGACCGGATGAAGAAGTCGGTTATCTGATGTCCCTGCCGGCCGTGTTCTTCAAAAAGTTCATGGCCGAACTGATGGAAAAGGGCGTCAGGATCGAAACGATCGGTAATCTGGACGTCATACCGGAAGCCACACGGAAGGTAATTGAAGACGCCAGGAGGCAGACGGCGGAAAACAAAGGACTGACACTGGTCTTCGCTCTGAACTACGGTTCCCGTGCGGAGATCGTCAGGGCTGCCAATCTGGCTGCAGCCCAATGTGACGGTCAGATAACGGAAGAAGACATTGAGAGAAATCTCTATACCGCCGGATACCCGGATATCGATCTGATGATCCGTACTTCGCTTGACTACCGGCTTTCCAACTTCCTCTTATGGCAGCTTTCCTATGCTGAACTGTATTTTACCGACGTCTACTGGCCTGATTTCGACGCTGAGCAGCTGGAAAAGGCCATTGAATGGTTCAATAACCGCGAAAGAAGATTTGGAGGACTGGTATGAAGACTAGAATCATCACCGCTTTCGCCCTGATACTGGTGCTGGTGCCGATCATGTATTACTGCGGCATCGCCTTTACAGCGCTTTCAACGGTTTTCGGCTTTCTGGCCGGCTATGAGATCGTCAGACTGTTCAACGACAGGTGCCCGAAATGGCTCAGAACGGTCATCCCCGTCATCTTTGCCGCTTCCGCGCTGGCGATGAACTATCTGGGGAAGTACATGCTGCCGGCAGTCTGCGTCTTTCTGATCTTCCTTTTGACCGTGCTGATCTGGAACGAGAACGTTCATTTCGATGAGATCGGCATCATCTTCATGGTCTACGTCTTCCTGGTCGTCGTCGTAAATACCGTGGTAAGGCTGCACGAAGCTGATCCGCTGCTGATCTTCATGGTCCTCTTTGCGACTTATTTCACCGATACCTTCGCCCTGTTCGGGGGCATGGCTTTCGGAAAGCATAAGCTTAACAAAAGAATCTCACCGAATAAGACCATTGAGGGATCCGTCTGCGGATACGTCATGGGAGCTCTGGTTTCCCTGGTATTCGCGCTTGTCTTCATTAAGGAAGTCAGCAAAGCGTTCATATTTGCCAGCTGCCTGATCATGCCCCTTACCGGGCAGATGGGCGATCTGGCTTTCTCAGCCATCAAGAGATACTTCAAGGTGAAGGATTTCGGCAACATTTTTCCCGGACATGGAGGTGTACTTGACCGGATCGACTCGGCGCTGTTCAACATCACAGTCGCCTTCGTTCTGGCGTCAGTTCTGTTATGAGTAAAAGCATAGTCGTATTAGGAGCTTCCGGCTGCATCGGCCGTCAGACGCTTGACGTCATCAGCCAGCATCCGGATCTCTATCAGCTTAAAGGCATAAGCATCGGCAGAAATACCGCTTTTCTTGAGGAATTCCTGAAAAAAAGCAGCGTTGAGCATGTCTGCCTGATGAAGGAAGAAGACATGAACCGCTTTGCTGGGGAATATCCGGCGATCCGGTTTTACTGCGGCAATGAAGGTCTGAATCAGATATCATCGCTGGACGGCGTTGACGTTCTTTTCAATGCCATTCAGGGCTTTGACGGCCTGATGCCGACGATAACGGCGATCAGAAAGGGAATCGACGTGGCCGTCGCCAACAAGGAATCGCTGATCGCAGCCGGCGACATCGTCGTCAGGGAAGCCACTGAGCATAATGTGAATCTGATTCCCATTGATTCCGAGCATTCAGCGATCTTCCAGTGCATGAACGGTTACCGTTACGAAGATGTCAGAAGGCTCATCATAACGGCTTCCGGCGGCGCCTTCCGCGATCTGAGCAGAGCAGAACTTCAAAACGTTACCAGAGAAGACGCGCTGCGCCATCCCAAGTGGCACATGGGCAACAAGATCACCATCGATTCGGCGACCATGATGAACAAGGGCTTTGAAGTCATTGAAGCCCATGTTCTCTTCGGCATGCCGTATGAAAAGATCGAGACGGTGATCCATCCCGAAAGCATCGTCCATTCACTGGTGGAATTCAACGACCATTCCGTTCTGGCGGAACTGGCGGTGGCCGACATGCGCGTAGCCATTCAGTACGCTCTGAGCTATCCCCGCAAGATCGATAACTCCTCAGAAAGCCTGGATCTCTGCAAGCTGGGCAGCCTCAGTTTCAAACCGATGGATACGGAAAGATTCCCGCTGGTTGAACTGGCCTATAAGGCTGGAAAGATGGGCGGAAACATGCCGGCAATCCTCAACGGCGCCAATGAACTGGCCGTTGACAGTTTCCTGGAAGGCAAATGCCGCTTCATCGACATTGAGAAGATAAATTTTGAAGTATGCCGCAGGGGCGAAGCAATCTATAAGAAGGATTGCAGCCTTGAAGACATCGTAATTGCCAACAGCTGGGCCACGCAGCAGGCTCAGAGCATCATGGAAAGTCTGGAAGGTGAATGAGATGACGATCATCTATTTTCTGATAATGCTGGGAGTACTCATAGCAATACACGAGGCCGGCCACATGCTGACGGCCAAGTTATTCAATATCTACGTGCGTGAATTCGCAATCGGCTTCGGTCCGGTAATCTGGAAGAAACAGGGCAGGGAGACGCTCTACAGCATCAGGGCGATTCCCCTGGGCGGATTTACCGGAATGATTGAGTCTGAAGAGGAAAATGTAGCTCAGAAAGTCCTTGAGGGAGGACAGGAAGTCGCTGAGAACGATTCTGAGGCTTCAGAAGAGCGGAAGCCCGTAATCGAGGAATCCCGTACCTTCTACGGCGCTCATCCGTTAAAACGCATCGCCGTGCTTCTGGCGGGACCGCTGGCGAATCTGCTTCTGGCTGTGTTTGTCTTCATGAACATTTTCATTTATAACGGCTATGACGTTGTTTATCCGAAAGCTGTCGTTGAATCCGTACTTCCGGGTTCAGCCGCGCAAGAGGCGGGAGTGCAGGCGGGAGATGAAATAATCTTCATAACCTACGGAAACGGCGACCGTGTCCATATCACGTCAACTTATGATGTTACCGTCAACAATGAAATGCATAAGGGGGAAATGACGGTTACCGTATTACGCGGTGAAAAGACTTACGACATGAAGATAACGCCGAGATATGACGCGGAGAGCGACCGCTACCTGATGGGCGTAATGTTCGGCGGAGAGATGCAGCAGGTGAAGCTGACCCTCGGCCAGGCCATGGCCAGAGGTTTCACCTATACCTTTGAAATGATCGGTATGACGGTAAGATCAGTATGGCTGCTGATAACCGGTCAGATCGGCATGGAATCCATGTCCGGAACAATCGGAATCTATACCTATACAGAGGAAGCCGTTCAGTACGGATTCATATCGTATCTTTCCCTTGTCGGCAGCATCTCCGTTTCCCTTGGCATCATGAACCTGATACCCATTCCGGTATTTGACGGCGGAAGGATCGTCATGACGGTCATTGAAATGATCATCGGACACCGCCTCAGTCAGAAGTTCGAACAGGCCGTTCTTACTGTCGGATTGGTGCTGATACTGCTGCTGTTCATTCTGGTTACCTATTTTGACATTACCAAACTTTTCAAGTAGCGCTTACCGGCAATTGAAGACTCTCTATGACGCATTTTAAGGCCTCAGGAGAGCAGAATCATCTGAAAAGATTAAGATATTACGTAAATGATTAACGTAAAATAACTGCCCCAGAAACATTTCTGGAGCAGTTTTAATGTAGAAATCAAAGAATTAAATATTTAAATGCAGACAAGATATGAAGGTACCTTAATATATTACTGAATAAACAATAGGTTTTAAAAGCTATGAACAGTAATATTTGTTACCGTTTTCTCTACATATCGTTTTTGTTTTCACCATCAAAAAATCTCTTCGCAGATTTATATAGTTTAAACTGTAATACTAGACGAATTACTAAAGACAGAACACCGATCACAAATAAGACTGGAATGGCATAAAGTATAATGATTGAACCAAGCATAGTGTAATCACAAATCCTTTCATATAAATATAAACATATTATACAAAGAAAACAGCGTGATAGAAATTAAAGGAAGCTACGAATAAGTATATATCATCAATATTGAGACTATTTTACCATATCTCAAAATATAACATAATATACATTATGCGAAGTAAAATATATCAAAATCAAGCGATTTTAGAGCAAAATCAGCTCTTTTCCTACTCTTTTCGGCTGTAATAGCCAATCAGTTTTATTAGTATTTCAACGTTCTTCATCATGTTCTGAACAGGAACGTATTCAAATCGTCCATGCGCGTTTTCGTAACCGGCTGACAGATTCGGGCACGGCAGCCCACGGAATGAAAGTCCTGCTCCATCGGTGCCGCCTCTGAACGGTTCACATACCGGAGCAATGCCGGAATCCTCAATGGCGTTCCGAAGATATTCAATCATGAACGGTACCTTATCAATTACTGATTTCATGTTTCTGTATTGATCAGTGATCGTACAGCTTACCGTATCTTTGCCGTATTCATCATTCAGTGAGCGGACACACTTGATGATATGCTGTTTCTTGTTATTGAATTCATTTTCATCAAAATCTCTGATGTTGAGAACGATCCTGGCCTTTTCGCAGGTTGCCTGACAGCTGATAACATGATAAAAGCCTTCAGTTCCTGATGTGTACTGTGGCTTCTGCTCTTTCGGAAGCATTGACATGAACTGAGACGCTATATCAACGGCGTTGATCATGATTCCTTTGGCTGTTGCCGTATGAACGCTGAGTCCGGTAATGTCTATTACCGCCTGTGCCGCATTGAATGTCTCATCCTGGTAGTAGCCCAGATGATCGCAGTCAATGGTATAGGCTGTTTTGGGGCCAAAACGCCCGAGATCAAGATCACGGGCATTGCCGGCTACTTCTTCATCCGGAGTAAAAGCCACGTCAACTTCACAATGCCTGATTTCGGGATGCTTCTGATAGTATTCAAGCATGGTCATAATTACTGCTATGGCCGCCTTGTCATCGCCTCCCAGAAGAGTCGTACCGTCGGTAAGGATCAGATCCTGTCCGACGTAATTCCGCAGATTGGCGTAATCTGAGGCCTTCATGACAATGCTCTTTTCCTTATTGAGAACAATGTCCTTGCCGTCATAGTTTTTCAGCAGCCAGGGTCTGCAGTCTTTGCCCGGGGCATCGGGAGCCGTATCAAGATGCGCTAAAAAGCCTACGGCATCTCTTTCTTCATTCAGGTTTGAAGGCAGTTTTCCATATACTACACAATGATCATAATCATAGAAGACGTCACTAACACCAATTTCAATCATTTCATCGTAAAGTACTTTTGCCAGATCACGCTGTTTTGCCGTTGTCGGCCAGCTTCCGGCAAAGGGCTGCGACTGAGTATCAATGCGCGCATAGCGCATCAGGCGTTCGGCAACGCTGTCATAGAATTCACGGTTATCGATGATCATAATGTATTGCTCTCCCAGGGATTCAATTCAACCGGTTCGGTCTCCAACAGCCGCTTCTGCTCTTCGTTTAAGTATTTTACGTTGATGATCGCTTCGTAGACATATTCTCTGAAGAACTTCTGCGAGCAGGCAAAATATCCGTTCTGTCCGGCTTCAGATCCGAAGCTGTTTTCGATCTTCCAGCGGTCCGGTTTTCCGTCTTTATCAAAATTTACGCCGGTCAGTACCATTGCGTGGGTACTGAAGCCGTCATGGTACATCAGTCTTTCCTTCTTGCTCATGGTGCTGTCGGCTCCGCCCATGAATCCTTTGTAGTCGAAACTGTCATGATCCCATATTCCGGTTTTCTGGTCATAGAACATGGTCCAGTCGCAGCCGAAACAGACTGGTTCTTTGTCTTTCAGCTGAGCAAGTATCATTCTCTCCAGTTCATCCATGGTAACGTTGAGAACACGGCAGTCCTTATCAGCCATGTTTCCCTTGTAATGGAAACGGTAATAACCGTTCATCTTCTGACCATCGGTGGGATGGTTGGTGACCGTCATGTACTCATTCAGGTCAATGTTTATGTATTTCTCATAGAACTGACGCGGCGTTATGTCATGTTCGGCGTGGTAGTTGCCGTCGGTATCTCTCCAGGAGTAATCGAATCTTTCGGGAGGCTGTCCAAAGGCGATGCACTGAGCCCTGTACATCTCTTCCAGCATTTCCAGTTTCATCTTTTCGGCGTCTTTTCCTTCCGCAACTGCCTGTCTTAAAAGAGAAGCGTCCTTACGAAGCAGAGAATTCTGCAGCATAATAAAGCGCGCGGTATTGTTGGATTGGTAGGTTTCCGGCATTACGGAGTAAGGAACGACGCCGTACTTGTATATTAGATCTCTGGCCATGTCAAAATATCCGTTATCTTCAATTCCGCCGAGAATGTATTCGTTCATTCTGTCATTCAGCGGCTTATCGGCGTTGTTTATTACG
Source organism: Erysipelotrichaceae bacterium (assembly GCA_017442805.1). Lineage (GTDB taxonomy): Bacteria > Bacillota_I > Bacilli_A > Erysipelotrichales > Erysipelotrichaceae > UBA1783. The sequence goes on along the minus strand of JAFRZA010000040.1, from coordinate 16,060 downwards.
GTCTGCAGGAAGTTGTTGCATTTTTCCAGCTTGTCATAGAATGCCAGGTAGTTGCCGGACAGTTCGAGACTTTCCAGGCCCATGGTATCCATTGCTCTTTCCCTGATGATGTTCATGGCTGAAAACAGCCAGCAGCGGCCGCTGTTATGCTGATCGGTGACTCCTCTGGTCCTTATTTCCAGCGAAAAGGCTTCATTAAGCCTTATGGCGCGGGAAGGAATGAAAGAAGCCTCATTATAATCACTCTGCGCCAGAGCGCATTGAAGTGTTCTCGCGTTTTCGCAATCATCCGTCTTCTTTCTGAAATCCTGAAGGTTTTCCATGGTGATGTTTTTCATATCATTTCCTCTGTTCGATTTGATTAATTATATTCTAGTCTTTTTCGCTATTGCTGTACATCAGTCAGTTCTGAAAGAAACATGGGTGAATGATGCATTATTTCGATTTCCGTGACATCAGGAGGTGAAGCGCCTGTAATCAGAATTCCATCCCATTCATAGAGTTTTTCTATGCCGTCTTTTTCTTCGTCATAGACATATAGATCTGACGGAGTCCACCAGTTGACGTTCAGCTGAAAGAATACATATATGCGGTCATTGATATTGAACTGATGGATATCGCCAAGCAGCCAGTGGTGGCCGATTTCCTGATAAACACAGCTGATTATCCTGTTATCAGCGGAATTGGAAGAATACTCATCATATCTGACCTTGACAGTGATTTCAAAGGGATCTTCCGTATATGATATTTCTCCGTCATCATAAAGGATTCCATATATTGTTTTTTCCGTTTTCTGATCATATAACTGGAGTTTCAGAACCTGCTTTGCCGTATCAGTCGGGACATAATTATCTTTGGTGAAATCTCTGAAGCCGTCTATGAACATGCCTAAACCGAGAAGAAAGAACATGGTACCGGTTAATAACACAAAACCAATGACAACGATGCAGATAATCTTGAATAAGATGAAAATACAATTTGACGCTGACTGTTTTTCCGCAATCATTAAATTACCCTGTGACCGTTTTTTGTAACGATCTGCTCTTCTTTCTCTTTCAGGTTTATTATGAAGTGTTTGTGTCGCATAATTATGTGAATGAAAAAGAAAAGTATGTTAAGAAAGAAAAAAGACCGGTTGTTATAACCGGTCCTTCTTCCAGGTTTATCTCATTCCCTTGTCGTACGGAACACCGCAGGACTTCGGGGCATGGTCATGCTTGGATGTGATCGTCAGAGCCACCAGAGTGATGATGAACGGCAAGCTCTTATAGAAGGCATCCGGCAGGGCCAGGTTAGCCAGGAAAGGAATGGCGGAATACGCTGACGCAATGGTCTTGCTCAAGGCGAAGAAGATTGCTGCCAGAAGCACTGATCCGCATCTCCACTGACCGAAATACAGAACGGACATCGCGAGGAAGCCGTAGCCGCCGACGGTCTGTGAGAAATAGGTTGAAATTGGTACGATGTACATCAGTCCGCCGACACCGGCAATGAATCCGGCGACGATGGAAGCAACGTAGCGGTACTTCTGGACGTTGATGCCCAGTGATTCGGCAGCCTGGGGATTCTCGCCGCAGGCGCTGATTCTGAGACCGAAACGCGTCTTCTTGAAGATGATGTAGGTAATGATGAAGATGGCGATGCCGATGAAGTTGGTGATGTAGACGTTCTTGAAGAACATTTCACCGAGAATCGGTATCTTGCCCAGGATCGGAACTTCATCGATCAGGAAGTCATTATAGATCCTGATGTGCTCGGAACCGCCCTGCAGAACTCTTACGTAGAAGATGCAGAAGGCCGGTGCGAAGGTATTCAGAGCGATTGCGACAATGCTCTGGTTAGCATTCAGCCTGATGGCCGCCACCGCCAGTAACAATGTCAGCAATATTCCCATCACGCCTGACAGCAGCAGACAGATGATGAGTCTGAGCTGGCCGTTGGCAACGATGTCATTAAGCCACTGCAGACACAGCGTGCCCCACATGCAGGACCAGACCATGACGGCTTCCAAAGCGATGTGGATGATGCCGCTGCGCTCTGAGAACATGGCGCCCAGGGCAACTACCAGCAGCGGAATGAAGAAATACATGAAATATCTGGAAATGAAGTATACGATACTCATTACTGGGTCACCTCCTCACTCTTGGCTTCGGCATTTGCTTTCTGGACCTTCTTCCTGGAAATTCTTGACTCAATGAACTGACCGAGGAACGGTGAGAAGGCAGCGAAGTAGACGATGACGGATGTAATGACGTCAACGATCTCCTTCTGGAAGCCATAAAGCTGCATGTACTGACCGCCTACGGTGATGTAGGCCATGTACAGGGCGCCGAAGATGGCACCTATCGGGTTGTTATTGGCCAGACAGCAGACGGCAATTCCGGTGAAGCCTTCAGCCGCAATGCTCTCGGCAACCTTGATGTAGACGCCGGCCTGTGAAAGGTGGTTCAGGGCTCCGCCCAGACCGCACAGGGCACCGCTCAGCAGCATGGAAGCTACGATGGTCGTCTTGGACTTGATGCCGGCGTAGCGGGATGCTTCGGGGTTCTTGCCGCAGGCCTTCAGCTCATAACCGAGCTTCGTCTTTTCCAGAATGAACCAGACGATGATGGCGGCGACGATGGCAAAGAAGATGCCGATGTCAGCTGATGAGTTGTTGGTAATGCCCGCCAGGAAACCCTTGGGCAGCTTGGCGTTGGCAACGACCGGCTTGGTCTGACCCTTCAGCTGGTCGTAGCACAGCATTCTTACCAGATAGACAATGTAGTACATGCAGATGTAGTTGAACATTGTCGTCGATACGATGACGTTGACGTTGAAATAGGCCTTAAGGATGCCGGGAATAGCCGCCCAGAGAGCTCCCATGATCATGCCAAGAATGATAGGAATGATGAATGAAAGCGGTGCGGGCAGCTTCTGACCCCAGGCAACGGCAGCCAGAATGGCAACGAAGGCGCCGGTGGTATACTGACCGGGTCCGCCGATGTTGAACACGCCGGCCTGGAAGGCCAGGCACATGGCAACACCGGTACAGAGGATCGGAGTGGCGTAATAGAGAACGTTGCCGAGGTTGACGATGTCGGCTCTGACGTACATGCCGCCGGAGATCAGCGTCAGGAAAGCCTGAACGCCGTTGGACGGCTTGGAGATCATCAGAATGATGAAGGCAACGATCATGCCGGCCAGGATGGCGATCAGTGATGAAATGATACCGATATGCTTGGTAATGTCGAATTTCTTCTTATCAGTCATTTACCTTCGCCTCCCTCTTGACGCCGGCCATGTACAGGCCCATTTCCTCGATGGATACTTTCTTGGGATCGAGGTTGCCCATGATCTCGCCTTCGAAGATGACGATGACGCGGTCGGCGACGTCCATGACTTCATCAAGTTCAAATGACATCAGCAATACCGCCTTGTCCTTATCGCGCTCTTCAACCAGTTTCTTGTGAATGAATTCGATTGCGCCGACGTCCAGACCTCTGGTAGGCTGAACGGCTACCAGAAGATCGCATGACTGGTCGATCTCTCTGGCGACGATGGCTTTCTGCTGGTTGCCGCCGGACATGGCGCGCGCCATGGTGACGCCGCCCTGACCGGATCTGATGTCGTATTCATCGATCAACTGGTCTGCGTATTCATTAATCTTGGGATAGTTCAGAATGCCGGCCTTATTGACAAATCCTTCTCTGAAGTAATTCTTCAGCGCCAGGTTGTAGGACAGCGGATAGTCGAGGACCAGACCGAACTTGTGTCTGTCTTCCGGGATGTGCGCCATCTGCATGTTGCGCTCTCTGATCGGAGCCTTGGTGATGTCTTCACCGTTGAGAACGATCTTTCCCTCATCCATCGGAATAAGTCCGGTCAGGGCATAGATGATCTCGCTCTGGCCGTTGCCGTCAATGCCGGCGATGGCCAGGATCTCGCCTCTTCTGACGGAGAAGGAGACATCGTTGACCAGCTTCTTCTTGGTTTCATCCGAAATGACGGTCATGTGCTCTACTCTGAGGACTTCCTCACCGGGGTGAGCCGGTCCCTTTTCGATGTGGAAGCTGACTTCACGTCCGACCATCAGTTCACCCATCTGCTGGGTCGTGGTCTTGTCAGCGTCCAGCGTTTTGACCAGCCGTCCGCGTCTGAGGATGGAGACGCGGTCGGAAATGCGCTTTATTTCTTCAAGCTTATGGGAAATGAACAGGATGGTATGGCCTTCGGCAGCCAGTCCCTTCATGATTCCCATGAGTTCGTCGATTTCCTGTGGAGTCAATACCGCGGTCGGTTCGTCGAAGATCAGGATCTCAGCCTTTCGGTAAAGCATCTTGAGGATCTCAACACGCTGCTGCTGACCGACGGTGATGTTCTCGATGAGGGCATCGGGGTCAATGGCCAGGCCGTATTTTTCCGAGAGTGCGACGACGTCCTTCCGGCAGGTATTCATGTCCAGGAACGGACCGTTGACGGTTTCCGCGCCCAGAATGATGTTCTGTAAGACCGTGAAGTTCTGAACCAGCTTGAAATGCTGGTGTACCATGCCGATACCCAGATTGGTCGCTTCACGGGGGTTGTTGATCTTTACTTCCTGTCCGCGGATCTTGATGGTACCCGCTTCAGGAGTGTACATTCCAAACAATACGCTCATCAGGGTGCTCTTTCCCGCTCCGTTTTCGCCAAGCAGAGCGTGAATCTCACCCTTGCGGATGTCCAGGCTTATGTCATTACAGGCAATGATGCCGGGGAACCGCTTTGTTATGTGATGGAATTCAATGATGTTTTCCATAAGATTTTCCTTTCAGAGAAAAACTCCGCTAAAACTTACAAATAAGAAGGTGCTTGAAGACAAACACCTTCTTATCGGTAATTCAATACGACTTTTTAGTTTTCGTACTTCAGGTTGACGTAAGTCAGAGTCATTTCAGTCGGATCATTGTAGGTGCTGTTGACGGGCAGTTCATCATGTAAACCACCGGCTAACTTGGCATAAATGGCATCGAAATCAGCCTGTCCGAATGAATTGAAGCGATCCCAGGTCTGAGCAATCGTGGTTGCTTCTTCCTTGGCGCCTAAAGTCTGTAAGGCCTTGGTGTAGGCAGCCCATTCATCGCCACCGGCGTAAGCAGCCTTGACAGCGTTGTAAACGGTGTTCTCCAGGCTCTTCATGGCAGAAGTGATGATTCTCTGGCTCTTGCCGCTTTCGTCGATGTCAACACCGACCAGCTTGCCGTTTTCCGTAGCTTCGCAGGCAGTGATGGCACTGTTGACGATGGTGCCGCCGCATGAGAAGACAACTTCAGTACCGGCCTGATACCAGGAGGCAACCTTGGTGGTCTTTTCCGGAGTCTCATTGAAGTCGCCGGAATACCAGTAAGTCATGTTGATTGAGCCGGGTTCCAGACCTAATTCCTTGGCAGCGTATTCAGCGCCGGCTACCCAGCCGTAACCGAATCTGATGACAGCGGGAACAGCCATGCCGCCGAAGAAGGCGAGATTTCTGTAGCCGTCCTTAACGACAGCGTAACCGGCCAGGAATCCGCAGTCCTGCTCGGCGAAAGTGATCATGGCAACATTGCCTAACTTGCCCGGAATGCCATCGCTGGTTCCATCGTAGTCCAGGTCAACGGTTGCGAGGTCGTCAGCGTCGATGAAGATGACCTGCTTGTCCTGATATTCGGGAACGCACTGTACTAAGGCAGCATCCCATAAGTAACCGACAGCTACTAAGACCTTGGCCTGATACTGGTCAGCAGCCTGCTTGAAGATGGTTACACGGTCATCATCAGAGGCCTGAGCCGGCTGAAGATAAGTGTAAGTCAGGTTGTGTTCCTTGCAGTAGTCGACGATACCAGCATATGAGAACTGGTTGAATCCGCCATCGCTGATGGATCCCAGGTCGGCTAAGAAGACGACATCGTAATGCTCGACAGTGGGTTCTTTTCCGCCGCCACCGTTGTTGCAGCCGACCATGCCTAAAAGCATTAAGACTGCTAACATTACAGTAAGTAACTTTTTCATTCTTTTTTTCTTTCTCCTTCTTGAGCGTTAGCTCCATGATTTATTTGATTACTCCGGAATCTCCGTCTCAGGCAGACGAACAGACCAGAGGAACCAAACCTCAATAACATTTTATCTTTTTGACGAAGATAATTCAAGAACATCCTCATTCCCTGACCAGTGGATCATAGCGTTCCAGATAATTCTCCGTCTTTGTCAGAGCCCAGCCCAGGATCGGCCCGGTGCCCAGAACTCCGACGATGGTCCCGATGCCTACGACTCCGCCCAAAAGCCATCCGACAATCAGGAAGCAGGCGTCGGTGAACATCTGGGTATAGCTGAGGGAAATGTGCGTCAGATCGCTCAGCCAGATCGGCAGAAACGAGAAGCAGCCGATGCCCATCTTACAGGCTACGATCATCCCGGTTCCCACCGCAAAGGTTACCAGCGCCACTGCCAGCATGATCATCCGCATCACCAGAGGCGTGCTCTCCAGGGGAAACATGCCAGAGATCATGACATTGAAGATGTCGATGAGCGGACCGGAAATGAAGACGGTCAGAACGGTCATGATTCCCAGATGCTTTCTTTCAAAGATGATGATCAGGATCGTCAGGATCACGTTGTTGATCGTTGAGATCTGACCGTAGGTGAGATGGCTGATGACGTGAAGCCCGTCCACATAGACGCTGATCGGGTCAGTTCCCAGTCCGCAGCCGTAGTAGCAGCCGATGCCGAAGTTGGCCGCTACGGTGCCGATAAGCCCGATGATCAGGGAAATGACCAGCGTTTTCTTATTCAGTGATTCCCAGTACTTCTTCACTGCTCTCTCACATCCCTGAGATCGTCAAGCTTATCGATGATCTCGATGGCCCTTAAGGTGATCCTGGTCATCAGTTCCACTCTCTTGGGATAATCGACGTTGTTGCTGGTGCCCATGGCACCGTAGTTTTCCGAGATATAGCCGCCGGTAAGCAGAATGGTACCCGCTCTGACTCCGCCGATCAGTGATGAGACGGTAAACAGGGCGCTGGACTCATTTTCCACGGCCAGGACGCCCGCATCGACCCAGGGCTGTATTCTTTCCTTCAGACCATCCGGACCGCCGTGAGCGGCCGGAGATTCAATGTAGAAGGCATCATGGCTTCTGATGGTTCCCACGTAAGGCTCGACGCCGTATTCACGGCAGGCCTGCCTTAAGGCCCAGACGACATCGATGTCTGCTACTGCCGGGTATTCTTCGCTGATATACTCGCGGCTGGCGCCTTCGCCTCGGACTGCCGAAGTGGCAATGACGAAGGATCCGCTGGGAATGGAAGGCTGAAGGGAACCAGCCGTGCCCATTCTTATCAGGGTTCTGGCACCGATGTGCTTTAGTTCCTCCGCAGCTACGGCTACGGCCATGGCTCCCATGCCGGTGCACATGACGGAAACATCCACGTCATGGTATTTGCCGGTGTAGGTCGGATTGCCGCGGGACTCGCCGATATATCTGGATTCATCGAAATACTGCGCGATCATCGGGCATCTGGCCGGATCGGCCGGCAGGATCACGTGCTTTCCGATGTCGTTTTCATCAAGGCCGATGTGCCACATCTTGCCCTGGTTATTGGTGAGTTTGGCAGACTTGTATTTCATGTTATTCTCCCTTAATTACCTTCGAAAGCGCCAGAGTGGCTATTTCAATGACGTCTTTCATTCTGCTGTCATAATCCTTTTCAAAGTCCATGCTCTCGCCGGTGGTCAGGTTGTCGGTAACCAGATAGACGCAGCCTGCCTGCATGCCCAGAATCGAAGCGACGGTGTACATGGTGGCGCATTCATTATCAACGGCAGCCACACCCACTTCTCTCCAGGGTCTGATGCGCTCTTCCACCCCGTCATGGGCGAAGGGTGATTCCAGGAACAAGGCGTCATGAGTACGGATGATGCCTGTTTCTATTGTCTTATTCAGCTCCCTGGCGGCATGAACGATCGCGAAATAAGTCTCGTGATCGCAGATGGCCGGATAGGAAACATTGACGTATTCCAGCGTCGCGCCTTCGCAGCGGCAGGCCGAAGCCGGCAGGAAGATGGTTCCCGGCTTGAGGTTTTCATCAATGGCGTAGCAGGTTCCGACCTTGATCATCCTGGTGCAGCCGATGTGTCTGAGCTCTTCAACGGCGATCTCGGTCGGCATGCAGCCGTTGCCAATGGTCATGCAGGACATGCTGACACCGTGCTTTTCTCCGGTATAGGTGATGTATTCACGGTGAAAGGCCTGCTTTTGAGCCTTGTCAAAGGTGTCCTTGATCGTTTCGATGCGCTCAAGGTTGCTGGTGAGGATGCAGCCCTTGCCGATCTGCGAGGAGTTGATGCCCAGATGGTGGACCTTGAAGTCCTTTTCGTATTGCGGTACGGAATCGAATCCGTTCTTGATCATGTCAGCCATCAGATGATCTCTCCTTTCTTTTCCATTTCGTCAAGGATCTCAGTCGCCCTGACGGCAACCTGGCAGCAGACGCCGATCCGCTTATCCATGAAGTCATCCTCAAAGGCCCAGGGATAGGCTTCCTCTGACTTGGGGCCGGTATAGTAGACGGTATCTTCAACCATGGAAGTATGGGATACGCAGATCGAACCGGTTCTGAGACCGAGCCGCGGTCCGACGGTAAACAGGGTGGCTGATTCATTCTCGACCATCTTGACACCGGCATCTACCCAGGGCTTCATTCGCTCATAGGTATCGACCATGGCGGTATTGGTTTCCCGGTAATAGGAATCGTGAGCCCGGTACAGACCGACGATCGGTTCCTCGCCGATCTCACGGCACGCTCTGATCAGCGCTTCAACAACATAAGGGTCAGCAGCGGCCGGGTATTCTGCCGGAACATACTCATAGGAGTTGCCGTCGCCGCGCACGCAGCCGGTCGCGATGATGATCCTGCCCGGTTCATAATCAGTCAGTAACGCCGCACCGGTTCCGACTCTGATCAGGTTCTTGCAGCCGATCTGAGCGCACTCCTCAGCGACCGTGGAAACGGCCAGCGGGCCCATGCCGCTGGACAGCGCGGTAACGGGCACGCCCTTTTCCGTCGTTCCGGTGTAGGTGTAGTAGGTTCTCCTTCCGTTAACAAAACGTGACTCCTTGAAGTATTCGGAGATGATCTTGCTGCGGGCCAGATCGCCCGGCATCAGTACGGTCGGGGCGATGTCCCCTTCCTTAAGTCCGGTAAAGTACATTCTGCCTTCACTGTCGGTAAATTTCTTTGCTCTGAATGTCATGCTTATCCTCCTGATCACATCTTTCTGATTCTTTCATTGAGATTATGGATCCGGCGCTGGCAGATATCGATGATCTGCTGCTCGTCGAAGCACTGGATCTTCTTGTTGCGGACCTTGAGTTCGCCTCTGACAAAGACCGTATCGATGTTGTGGCCGTCTCCGGCGTACAGAAGATTGCCGATGCGGTGATCGTTATCGACTACCGCCAGGTCATCCTCCATGTTGACCAGGATCATGTCTGCCTGATTTCCTTCCCTGATGACGCCAAGGTCATCATAGCCAAGCGCCCTGGCGCCGTTGACGGTCATCATCTTGAATGTCGTTCCCGCATCCATGACCGTAGGATCCAGGGTAATTGCTTTCTGCAGGTATGATCCCGCTCTTCCTTCCCGTACCATGTCTCTGGTCGAACTGCTGGCTTCGCCATCGCAGCCCATGGCCACGTTGATGCCCTTCTGAAGCATCTGAGCGATCTTGGGGATGCCGTCGCTGATCTTCATGTTGGTATTGGGACAGTGGACCGGGTTGGCGCCACTCTGGGCTATCAGGTCAATTTCGTGATCGCTGAGCCAGATGGAATGAGCCAGTAAGGTGTTCTTATCGAGAATGCCGAATTCATACAGGGCTTCGCATTCGCCGTTAAGACCGTATTTGTCAGCGACGTTCTGCGTTTCCATCTTTCCTTCACCCAGATGGGTGTGATAGACGATGCCTTTTGCGTTGGCGAACTTCTTAAGTGCCTGGGCCATTTCCCGGGACACCGCCGGAAGTCCGGCCGGGGCAACGGAAGCCTTCATCAGACCATTGTTTCTTCCATGGACCTTGGAATATAGGATCTCGCTTCTTCTCAGCGCTTCGTCGATGCTCATGATCGGCGTTTCCGGATTTTCTGCAACGTCAGTCGTCGAAGTACCGTAAGTTACCCGGATGCCGGCATCCTCAAAGGCCTGGATGATGGGATCAAGATACTCAAAACTGCCCATTTCATTGACTGTCGTGGTGCCGAAGCGCAGGGAAGACAGACTTGCCAGCAAGGTGGCGTAGTAATAGTCTTCCTCATCCATGATGTCTTCGATTCTGAACAGCTTGATCAACCAGTCCGTAATGGGAATGTCATCAAGAGGTCCCTTGATGAAGGTCTGATACATGTGCGTATGCGTGTCGGTGAATCCCGGCAGCGCCAGCATGCCGTGGGCGTCTATGACGGTTGCCCCATAGGCTTCTCTGGCGTCAATGCGTTCGGCGATCTTCGCAAATCTGCTGTTTTCAATGAGAATGTCCACTCTCTTTACGGACAGATCGTCAAGATTGCCGAGATCGCAGTTTCTTACTAAGAACTTACTCATCTTTTTTTCACCTCGCTAAGCTTTCCATATACCGCCGGAGTGCGGTCTCTGAGAAAATCCTGGTCATCGATCAGAGACAGATCGATGTCTACTGTTACTGACGTGCGCTGATTGGTCACCAGCGCCAGCTGCCTGCCATGAGGATCATAGGCAAAAATCAGGGGAATGGGGTCGCAGTAATGGGTGCATCCCAGAACAAAGCACCGGTTCTCGATGGCCCGGGCTTTGGCGACGGTTGTCCATTCATATAGCTGCTGATCATGCCACATCCCCGTACCAATGGTGTTGAACAGAACTCTGGCTCCGTCAATTGCCTCAATCCGGGCAACTTCGGGGAAATGAATCTCATAACACAGCACGGTACCGATTTTACAAAATGGTGTTTCAAAGGCTTCAATGCTCCGGCCGCAGTGGGCATTGTTAAGCCGGTCACCTTCCGTAAGGGATGTCTTCTGATGGCGGTAGACAAGACCGTCTCTCGGACTGATTACATCAGTGTACAACTCCTTGTTTTCTTGCTGAAGCTGGCTTCCGGCTATCAGCCATTTGTTAAACCGTGAGGCGATCTTTTCCGCCTCCTTCACGTGCGCGTCTGTCAGAAAGCCTTCCGGGAAAACAACAAAATCGGCAGTGCTTTCGCTGACAAACCTTTCCATTTCATCCAGTTCGTTTTCTAGATGAAAATCGCCCGGACCAAAACCAATTCTGGGGGCCGGGCAACACAATGTTACTTTAAACTTATCAATCATCTTTTCGTACCTTTTTACAGGCGGCCATAATGTATCCAACTGAATTCTAACAAAGATGAAAGGCCAATTCAATAACGCACGGAAAGATGTGTTAGAATAAGGAAAAAGGAAACTGAAAACATGGAAAAGAAGAAAGTAATATTTGACTGCGACATCGGATGCGATGACGCCGTGGCGCTGGCGGCGCTGTTAATGTCGGATAACGTTGACGTGATTGCGGTGACTACCGTCTTCGGTAACCGTCCCGTCGACAATACCACGGATAACGCTCTGAGGCTGCTTTCCTTCATGTACAGAGACATTCCGGTATACAGAGGATGCAATACGCCAATGGTAAGAACGCTTACCAGAGGGCGCGATCTGAACACCAGGATGGAAAGGATAAGAATGGTAATCGACGGCAAGGAGATAACCATTCATGAAGCTACTCTGCCACTTCCCGAAAGCACCCGTCGTGAAGAAGACAGGCACGCCTGCAGCTATCTCATCGAAACATTGATGAATTCCGAAGAAAAACTTGATGTCTGCGCCACCGGACCGCTTACAAATATCGCCATGGCATTGCGGCTGGAACCACGAATTGCCGAGAAGATCGGTACTCTTTACATCATGGGCGGAGGACTCTACATCGGCAACCGTACTCCGGTGGCGGAAGCGAATTTCTATGACGATCCGGAAGCGGCAGAAATAGTGCTTACTTCAGGCATTGAAATCGTTTTAGCTCCCATTGAAGGATGTCATTCCGGAGCAACTTACAGCCAGCAGGACATCGATGAGATAGATTCCGTCGGAACACCGCTAGCGCATTTTCTGGCCGAAGAACTGCGTAATTTCATTAAGAGATGTCAGATACTCTTTGCGCCTGATGAGAACTCATGCTGCATTTATGATTACGCTGCCGTCATCCCTCTGATTGCTCCGGATGCTGTCAGGGATATCCGCAGGGAAATATGCCGGGTAGACTTCTACGGAGGGATGGCCGATGGACAGCTGGTAGTGGACAGACGCGGATTTGACAGCGATCATTCAAGCGTTCAGATCATTTACGAGCTTGACAGCGAAAAGGTACACGAAAATCTGCTGAGCATGCTGAAGAGAAACAGATAGTTTCTCTTTTTTTTTGTGCGGATATTGATAAGCGTCAATGCCATGTGCTGAAAAATATGTGAAAAACAAAACGATAATTTTTAGCCAAAATCTGAGTATTACGATGTAAATCACACCTTGTATTACAGTTTTCCACACATCCAATATACAAAAATGACTGATTTTGTTGATTTGTAATATCATGTATAACTACAATCTTTACAGTTTTTTTACAATATTAATTTTGATATTATTTGTCACATAATTTCAAATATCATGAATCACCATGATTTTATGCGGAAAACAGAGCATTTTAATGCGAAAAAGTCTAATTAAGCGAGATTTAGGACATATTGTTTTACGATTCTGTCCGCTAAATTGCTTTGAAATGGTTCATTTTTACATATTTTAATGGCTTTTTGACACAGATTAATAAAAGACCGGTCATTATCAGCCGGTCATTTTCTCTGTTTACACTGCTCTGCTGCCTGTTTTTTTCAGCAGATCGGATTTTTTCTTATGAAGAGAACGCCAATGGTATCAGGCCCGCAATGGGATGAAACCGTACACCCGGCTCTGGTTATGAAGATCTTATCAAAGATATTCATTTCACTTACCTGTCTGTATACTTCATCGACCAGCTGCTTATCGCATCCGGAATGAGTAATGAAGCCAAACTCACGGTCGATATCACCGGCTTCTTCGATGATTTCATTAACATACTTTTTGACAACAACTTTGAGTTTGCCATGATACTTACGTCCTACGATCATCTTGCCGTTTCTTACCATGATGCAGGGCTTGATGTTGAGCATGCTGGCAGCATTGGCTGAAAGCGCTGATACTCTTCCTCCGGCTTTCAGATACTCAAGGTCATCGATCACAAATGAAGCGTCTACACAGGGAACAAGTTCCTGACATTTTTCAACGATTTCCGTGGCGCTTAAACCGGCTTCTGCCATCTCAGCAGCCTTAAGGACCAGTAAACCGCCTCCGGTGGATAGATTCTGTCCGTCCACAACATAGACATTCTCATCGTCCAGGGCGACCGTACGGGCATTATTGAAAGAAGATGACATTTCGGAACTGAGCGTAAAGAATATCACTGATTCAGCTTCCTTACGCAGTTCAGCGAAGAACTTCTCAAATCTTACCAGATTGATGGCGGAAGTCTTGGGAAGCTCACCGGTCTCTTCGTAATGCTGGTAGATCTGGTCAGGCGTAAGGTCCCCAAAATCGAAATAATCATGGTCGCCGAGCGTGATGATCATCGGCAGTATTCTGATATCATATTTCCTTATCAATTCCTCTGACAGGTCGGTAGTACTGTCACTGGCAATTATAATCTTTTTCATTCTTATTCTCCTGTTAGTCTGATTTCTGAGAATGAACGGTTTTCCGCTCATCCGTCTAATATATTAACTTTTATCCGCCTTTTTAGCAACCAAAAGAAAAGTCTGAAGTAATAATCCGCTTCAGTCAAAGAGACACAGGAAGAAATCCTTTACCCTTGCCAGTATTTCTCTGCCGTTTCGCCACAGCATTCCTTCCGTCATGTCTTCTGCGGCTACGCCGATTGCGTCGATACCCATGCTGCGGGCTATGTAGAGGGCTCTGCAGAGATGATATTTCTGCGTTATCAGGATTACGGATTGATCTGAATGATCGTCCCTGAGCCCTGAAATTGAGCCGTAGGTGTTATAGCCTTTCTCATCGCAGATAATATGTTCGGAATCAATGCCTTTATCTGTCAGATACATTGTCATGGCGTCCGTTTCACGGTTTCTCAATGGACGGTTATCACCGCTGCACAGAATCATGTTTCCATAGCCTTCAGTGAATAATTCAGAAGTCTTGTCAAGCCTAAGCATCAGCATTTCCTGGGGCTGTCCTTCATCGTTGACACGGGTCCCCAGCACAACGATCAGATCCCGGCTTTCTTCAGCGGTAAGAGCGGTTTCTTCGACGATCAGTGAAGATACCGAGCTGACGACATGGATGTTTATGGCAGCTGTCAGGATTGCCGACGCAGCGATGGCACAGACGGCGATCCTTATAAGTTTTCTTCCTGACTGATTTTTCATCTTCTTTATGATAGCACATCCATCAGGATATATTCTGAATTGACGTAAAAGAAAAACTGCATCGGAACATCCTTTGCAGTTTCAACTGATCTTATCAGTCTACCTTGACGATTTCGGAATCAGCGTTTCTTCTTACTGAATCAATGCCGTTCTTGCATCCGGCCTTTGAAGTGTAGCCTTCGGAAGCCAGGATGGGTTCGCCGTTAGCGGCTTTCAGTCTGAATCTGAATTCGCCGGCCTTGTCCTTGTAGATCTCGAATTTCGGATTCTTCTTGGCTTCGACAGTCGGTGTGGTCTGATCTTCGATTTCCGCAATTACGGCGTTCTTTCTGACGGACTCGATACCGTTCTTGGCGGCTGAATCACTGGTGTACTGTTCGGAAACACCGATGATCTCGCCGTTACCGGCTACAAGATTGAATCTTGCGCCTTTCTCGTTAACCTTTAAAGCATACTTTCCCATTATATTTCCTCCGTATCTTTAAATTCATTTTATAGCCATTTGAACTCATTTTCAATATAAATACATACCGATTTGATCTCATTTTCTCTGAAGATGAAAGAAAAACCCTTTATCACATGATCATGATAAAGGGTTCTCTTCAAAATAGTCCGTTAATCGTTTAGATTATGACTGGTCTACGCAGAAATCGCAGGGGTCATTACGGCCGGCTTCCAGAGCTTCGGTGATTGAACCGTGGAACAGGTTCTCCGGCTTGGTGTTCTTTAAGGCCGGGCAATCCTTGGAAGTATGGTATGAATGACCGAATCTGGTCCAGAAGATTTCAGTTGCCTGATAATCGCTTACGGTCTTTTCATACTGCTCTTCGCTGATCGGGTTCCAGTCCCATGAGAACAGGCCGGCTACCAGCAGAGCGACACAGGCAACGGCAGTGACGATCTTCTTGGTCTTCTTGTCCAGATCCTTGTTGTTGAGTAATAACAGGATGATGGGGAAGAAGCAGATTACGCTTACGATCAGACCCATCTGATTCTGCAGGAAGTATCTGGTCTTGTCCTTTTCGGAAGCCGGATCAATGTCATTGCCCTTCTTCCAGAACTGTGAACCGATAATTACCAGGATCAGGTCAGCTACCAGTAAGCCGATCAGCCAGTACATCTGCTTGGTGGCATCGCCGACATATAAGGTCTTATTGAGAACCAGGATGGCAGCGATCTCGCATGCAAAGGCAAGCAGCCAGAAGACGATGGCAATGATTCTCTGCGGCATGGCAGATTTCTTTCTTTCTTCCTTGGTCTTGCCGACGTTCTTGGCCTTAACAGGGGCTTCGTTAACGTCTACTTTTTTCTTTTCAACCATTTTATATCCTCCTTATTGAATACTTCTCTGGACTACTTCTTGCTGTTGAGCAGCTGAGTCAGGGCGTTGAGGACATCCTCTTCGCTGACAGTTGACTCGGTCTTTTTCTTCTTGCTGGAAGTAGTGGTCTTTTTCTTCTTGGCAGTAGTCTGATTTCCGCCTAACAGTGAAGAAGCCAGAGTGCTGAGCAGATCATTGCTCTCTTCTTCCTCTTCCTCTTCT
>JAFRZA010000039.1 GCA_017442805.1 Erysipelotrichaceae bacterium | reverse complement strand
TGGACAGCGGTTCGTCCAACAGTAACAGCCTGGGTTCCTTGACCAGGGCTCTGGCGATGGCGACACGCTGCTGCTGACCGCCGGAAAGCTGACCGGGCTTTCTGTTCATCATGCCTTCGACATGGACCAGCTTGGCCATCTCGGTAGCTCTTCTGATACGCTCAGCCTTGGGAACCTTCTTGATCTCCAGCGGGAAACAGATGTTTTCCAGAACCGTCATGTGCGGATAGAGAGCGTAGTTCTGGAAGACCAGACCGACGCCGCGCTTTTCCGGAGACATGAAGGTCACATCGTCATCATCAAACCAGATCTTGCCGCTGGTGGGTGTCAGAATGCCGGAGAGCATGTTCAGCATGGTGCTCTTGCCGCAGCCTGAAGGACCCAGCAGGGTGACCAGCTCGCCGGATTCGATTACGGCTGAAAAGTCATCAACAGCCGTATTGTCATCAAATTTCTTGACGATATTTTCTAAACGTATCTTCATAGACATTCTCCTTTTTCTGTCTTTTTTCCAATCTGCCCCCTTGGCAGAACACTGCCATCCCGGAATGGCACTGTTCCGCCAGCCATGTTTCCATGGCAGTCAGACAATAGAATAAAACAATGACAGAGGCGTTTTAAGATTGCGGAAGTTCAAATACAAAACTCTGCTCTCTTAATCCTCTGTCATTGCTTACTCTTTTCTAGTTATTCAGTATTGGTTTTCCTTAATTACTGAGCATCCTTTAAGGCGGTATTGGCAGCTTCCTGCTGAGCCTTCAGGGTCTCGGCAACATCAGCACCGGAAACGATGATCGTCTTCAGAGTCTGGATCATGGCTTCCTTGCAGCCGCTGGCGCCGGCAACGGAAATACGGGTTCCGGTAATCGGCATCATGGCAGCTAAGGCCTGCTGAGCGACTGACTTTTCGAAGTAGTCCTTGTACTCCGGTGATGATTCTACATCTTTGAACGGGGTAGCAGCGGAATACTTCTGAACGAACTTGACGTTGTTTTCAGCCTTGGTGAAGAACTTGGCAAATTCGGCTGCGCCTTCATCGGTCTTGTCATCCTTGGTGAAGCCGACTAAGGCACGGACGGTGATTTCGGCATATTCCTTGCCGCCGGCGATCTGCGGAACGGGTCCGGTAACGATATCGAAAGTACCATAGCCTTCCTTTTCCTGCGGAGTGATGTAGCCTAAACCGGCAGATGAGCCCATGTAGCTGAAGTACTGCCAGCTGCCGTACGGACCTGAATGGTAACCGGCATCGTCAACCAGCTTGAAGTAACCGCCGGCTTCAGCTTCCTTCCAGAAGTTGATCCAGTCAGCGAACTTCTGATTGGTCCAGTCAGTAACGGTCTTGTCCTTGTTGATGAAGTTCAGACCTAACTGCTGAAGGGTAACGATACCTAAGGTGTCGACTGAGTCCGGTCCGAAACCGATGATGTCCTTCAGGACGCCGCCTTCGGCTCTTTCGCCGTCAACGACAGTCTTGCAGGCAGCCAGCAGGTCGTCCCAGGTCTTGATGGCGTCCTTGTCGATGTTGTACTTTTCCAGCAGCTTGCTGTTGTAGAACATGATGGAACCGGTAACGGTGCAGGCGATGGCATGCAGCTTGCCGTCCGCAAATTCGGTGGAAGCGGCATAGACGCCTTCGGAAACGCGGTCCTTGTAATCGGCATCAGCGAAATACTTGCCGAAGTCGAGAGCCAGTCCGGCATTTACATAGTCCTGAGCAGTGTTCGGATATAACCAAACCAGGCTCGGGCCGGTACCTTCGGTAACTGATGAGTAGACCTTGGCTTCGAAACCTTCAAGAGTCTGAGTCTGCTGAACGACTTCCCACTTGTCCTGAGAAGCGTTGAAGGCATCGACGATCTCCTGAACCATTTCCTCATCATGGTCAGTCAGAGTGTGCCAGAAAGTGACTTTTGTCTTTTCACCGGTCTTGCCGCCGTTATTTGAACAGCCGGCAAATGAGAAAAGCAACAGCACTGCAAGTAATGCGCTTAAGATTTTCTTCATAATTCCCTCCTCTTAACTTTACTTGACGTTATAATTATAGCCTTTTTCCCTGCCGAATAAAATAGGAATTGCATCATCTGCGAAAAAGTCCGTTCCGGCTTTACATGTGTCTGTCGGTAATGACAGTTTTTTTCTTTATGAAGTATAATGAATTTAAAGAGACATGCAGGAAACTGATTTATCCGGAATGAACCGGATTGTCTGTCCGGCATTGGGAAGCTGATAATAAACATGAAAGAGGGAAAGGAGCTCGAATTAAAATTCGACATGAGCATATGGAATATAAGGTTGTACAGAAAGAACTGAAGGTTCAGTCAAGAGGATGGGTGCCGACATTTCATGACATTTCCAAGGAAGTCATGAGGATCGTCGAGGAATCAGGCATCAGAAACGGAACATGCACCATCGTCTCCCACCATACCACCTGTTCGGTCATGGTCCAGGAGGCATCGCACGATCAGGATGACTTTGATCTGGAGTATCTGCAGCACGATCTGCTGGACATCATGCGCCAGCTGATTCCCGACTACCGGGAACCCGGCGATTACCGCCATCCCGGTCCTCTGCATCTGCAGTTCGGCCGCTATGCCGGTGAGCCGGGCAATTATACCAGCATGAACACTGACGCGCATCTGCGCTCGGTCTTCTTCGGCCGCAGCGAAGTCATGACGGTCAAGGACGGCAGGCTGGACGGCGGTGAATTTGCCCATGTCTACTTCATTGACTGGGATCAGGTCAGAAACAGAGTACGGCAGATCAACGTTACGGTCATGGGCACTACCGAAGATGTTGAAGACCGCAGCTACAATGACGGTCAGATCATCAATACCCTGAGACAGTTCAGTGACGAAGAAAAAGCCTATGATGAGGAATTTGACCGTCAGCTGAAGGACCGTAAGTAAGAATGGCTGACAGTAAGACGATCAGGGCGCCGTTTTTTGAGATCGGACCGAAATCCTATCTTTACGGGCAGGACATCAGGGATCTGGCTGTCTATGCCGATGAAGCGGCGGAAAAATACGATGTGGACATCATTTTTACGACACCGCTCGTGGAAATCGCCAACATCAGGCGCCTGACCAGAAGAATACACGTCTTTGCCCCGCACATGGATCCTCTTTATCCCGGCCGGGGACTGGCCGACATCCTCCCGGAGTCGCTGGTGGCCGCCGGGGCAGAGGGCGTCATGCTGAATCACGCGGAAAAGCCGCTGTCATTTGAGGTGCTCAGGGAAACGATCAGAAGAGCCCGGGAAGTCGGCCTTAAGACGATCGTCTGCGCTGATTCTTCAACTGAAGCCGCCAAAATCGCTCAGCTGTCCCCGGACATCATCGTTGCCGAGCCGAGCGAACTGATCGGCAGCGGGGTTACCGTCGGCCCTGAATACGTTAAGGCGGCCGTTTCAGCCGTCCACGACGTTAACCCAGACATCCTGGTTCTGGTCGCCGCCGGCATTTCCAGCGGTCAGGACGTCTATAACATGATGGTCTGCGGCAGCGACGCTACCGGAACATCTTCGGCAGTATGCAGGGCCGCTGACCGAAAAGCAATGGTTGATGAAATGATCTCTGCCGTTCGCCGCGGCTTCAATGACTTTCATCAGCAACAGGAGGAACACAAATGATCAAGGCATCAATGGCATCTGCCGACATTACCCCACCGCAAGGTCTGGGGCTGGTAGGATATCCGCATTATGACCGCTTTAACACCGGCGCTCATGATCCGCTTCTGGCGACCTGCATGTATCTCTCTGACGGAGAAAGCGAGGTCGCTCTGGTAACCTTAGACCTGCTGTTTTTTTCCAAGAAACACTGCAGCACCGCCCGGAAAAAGGCCCGGGAATTATGCGGCATCTCTGAAGATCACATCATGATCAGCGCGATACACACCCACTCCGGACCGCTGACTTCCGGCAGTCTGGATTTTGAGAGTCTCCAGGAACATTCCGTTCAGCCGATGGACTACATCAACACGGTGACCGACCGGATCGCGGAAATAATAGCCCAGGCCAAAAACAGCGCTTATGAAGCGGAAGTCGGCTTCAATGTGGCCATCTGCGGAGCGGAAAAGGGCGTGGGCGGCAACCGACGCATGGCCGGCGGTCCCCATGATCCGCTGGTATCGGTAATTGCCGTCAGAGACAGAGAGCGGACAATCAGGGGCATTTACGTAAACTATACACTCCATCCGACCTTCATCCATGAATGGAGCACGGTCTGCACCTCTGACTATGTTTGCTACGTGAGAGAACAGCTCAGAGACATGGAACCGCAGGCGACCGTCTGCTTCGGCCAGGGAGCTTCCGGCAACCAGTCGAGCCGCTATTACCGCCAGGGTGAAAGCTTTTCCGAAGCGGAAAGAGTCGGCCGGGCCATCGGAAAGTCGGCTCACGAAGCCATTGACAGTGCTGAGTGGTCATCATCCGCGCCGATCAGGGTCATCAGCGGTTCCCTGGCGCTGGAATTAAGGTCCTTCGGCACCGTCGAAGAACTGGAAAAGAAGGTGGAAGAAGATACCGCCAGATACAAGGAACTCTACGGCCGATACGGCAATTCCAGCGACCGGAACGAATACTACCTGTGGCAGAATGCCAACCTGAAGATGCTGGGATCGGAAAACCAGCTCGGCTTTACCAAGCTGGCCGAGAAGGGAGTGAAGATCGAACTGGTCACTGATGAGGATCCGGCCGAGATCCAGCTCATCAGCATCGGCGATCTGCTGATCGCCGGGGTGCCTGGGGAGATCTTCGTGGAATACGGCTTATACGTAAAGGCCATGGCCGGCTACCGGATGGTCATCTTCAATGAACTGACCAACGGCTGTCTTCCGGGCTATGTATATACGCCGGAATCTCTGACTACCGGCGGCTACGAAACCGATACTTCGACGTTATCAGCCGACTTCGGCCGTCATCTTACCGATGCGGTAATTGATCTGGCCGAAAAGCTGAAACGGAGAAGCTGAACGGCTTAAGCATATTACTGAGACAGCTTACCTGAGGGAATTCTGACATTCCCTCTTTTCTGACTTCACTTCCGCGCCGGGAAACCGTTCACGGCAGGACGCATTTGCGGGCACATCACCGAAAAACCGGCAAAACAGTGCTATAATGAAACCGTAAAAAAAGCGAGAAAGTGAGTTGATATAAATGACAAAGGTTGATATCTTTTCCGGATTTCTGGGCGCCGGCAAGACCACGCTGATCCGCAAGCTTCTGAAGGAAAGCTTCGCCGGCGAAAAGATCGTATTGATCGAAAATGAGTTCGGCGAGATCGCCATTGACGGCGGCTTCCTTCAGGACGCCGGCATCGAGATCAGGGAGATGAGCCAGGGCTGCATTTGCTGCTCGCTGGTCGGTGACTTCCGCGAAGCGCTGGGCAAGGTGCTTGAGGAAATGCATCCGGAAAGGATCATCATCGAGCCTTCCGGCGTCGGCAAGCTGTCCGATGTCATCCGCGCTGTGCAGAAGGTGGAAAGCGACGAGCTGGTGCTCAACAGCTTCACCACCGTCGTCGACGTCAACAAGTGCAGGATCTACATGAACAACTTCGGCGAATTCTTCAATGACCAGATCACCCACGCCAACTCGATCATTCTCAGCCGCACTCAGAACTGCGATGAGAAGAAAGTCGAGGAGATCGTGGACATGCTGAAGGCGGCCAACCCCAACGCCACCATCGTGACCACTCCCTGGGACCAGCTTACCGGAAACGACATCCTGGATACCCTGGAACACAAGAACACTCTGGAAGCCGAACTGAAGAAGCTGGCTGAGGAGACCGAAGAACAGCACCATCATCACCATCACCACCATCATGATGAGGACGAGGAAGATGAGCATGAACACGAACACCATCACCATCATCATGACGATGACGAAGATGAGGATGAAGAAGAACATGAACATCATCACCATGACGAGGACGATGATGAGGAAGAACACGAACATCACCAT
>JAFRZA010000038.1 GCA_017442805.1 Erysipelotrichaceae bacterium | reverse complement strand
GATCAGGACGTTCTTGCCCATGGCTACCAGATGCTCGATGTGCGCGCGGGGCGTGCCGTAGTAATAACCGTTGAACTCGGTGTATTCCAGCAGCTGTTTCTTCTTGACGGAGTTGGCAAAGGCCTCATGGGAAACAAAATAGTAATCGACGCCGTCGACTTCGCCTTCCTTCTGGGGTCTGGTAGTTTCGGAAATGGAGTAGAACAGCTTGAGGTCAGGGTCAGCCAGCAGAAGTCTTCTGATCTCACCCTTGCCGACGGAGCTGACGCCGCTGAGGATAATAACCAAGCCTTTCTTCATATACGTTTCTCTTTTCTATAAATATTAGTATTATTATAAAAGAACCCGCCGCGGATGAAAAGAAAAAATGAATAAAGTTGCCGGCTGTTTTCACCGGATAGTAAATAAGCCATTTGCGAAAGGCGTATGCTATAATGGTGAAGGTAAAAAAGATGAAAAGGGGGAGTGACATCCGTGACAACCTTAAAAATAGAAAATCTGCATGTTAATGTCGCCGGCAAGGAGATCCTGAAAGGCGTTGACCTGGAGATCAACAGCGGTGAGATCCATGCTCTGATGGGCCCTAACGGCAACGGCAAGAGCACGCTGTTAATGGCCATCATGGGCCATCCCAGATATGAAATAACCGAAGGCAGCATCACGCTGGATGAGCAGGACGTGACCAAGCTGAGCGTTGATCAGCGCAGCAAGGCCGGGCTGTTCCTTTCCATGCAGTATCCCGAAGAAGTGCCGGGCGTAACCAACAGCGACTTCCTGAAAGCCGCCGTCAATGCGCACCGGGAAAAACCGATCAAACTGTTTGAGTTCATCAGAACTCTGGATAAGACACTGGAAGATCTGAAGATGGACGCTTCCATGGCTCACCGTTTCCTCAATGAGGGCTTTTCCGGCGGCGAGAAGAAGCGTAACGAGATCGTTCAGATGAAGTTGCTGAAACCGAAGATCGCCATGCTGGACGAACTGGATTCCGGTTTGGACGTCGATGCCATCCGCATCGTAGCTGACAACATCAACCGCATGCAGGAAGAACTGCAGATGGGCATGATCATCGTCTCCCATTACGAGAGATTCTATGAGAACATCCGTCCCACCCACGCTCATGTCTTAATGGGCGGCCGCATTCTGGCCAGCGGCGGGGAAGAACTGGTCAAGAAGATCGATGCCGAAGGCTACGGCTGGCTGGCCGCTGCCCACAACATCGATCTGGCCAGTGAGACCGAAACGGAAGTCAAGAGAGCCGTCTCCTTAGGCAGCTGTGCCGTCAATCAGCGGGGGAAGGTCAATGAATAGGCTTCTGCTTAATGAAGATACCGAACTGACCATTAACAGCGATGAAGCGGCAGAGCAGTCTTTTGATGTGCAGACGGCGGAACGCAGCAGCGTCACCCTGACTGTCATGCTGGAAGGGAAGAAGCCGTTGAATCTGGATTGGAAACTGCAGACCGCTCGGGACAGCAGGCTGACCATCCTGACGGTCAACCATCTGGATGAGAAGCTGACGCTGAACGAGGAATATGACCTGCAGAGCGACAGTGAGGCGCTGGTCGCCCATTGCCAGCTCAACAATGCGCAGACCGAACTCAATGGCAAG
>JAFRZA010000037.1 GCA_017442805.1 Erysipelotrichaceae bacterium | reverse complement strand
GGTGCTCCTTACTACAGCCTGTTCTAAGCTCACGCTTCTCCAGCAGGCTCGCGTTCGCTAAGAACGGCTGTATGGAACGCACGTACGGCTCGACAGAGCCTGAAGGCTCTGTGACCTCGCCTAGTGCTCCTCACAAACAAGCAGGGGACCTTTCGGTCCCCTGCCTGCCGCAATTAGTATTTCATTTTAAGAGCAACTTTTTTTTACCGGTTGCAGTGAAATTACTTCAGGATGATCTTCTCGATGCGGCCGTTCTTGATGTTCGTGGTAGCGCCCAGAACATTCATGGTGGTAGCAGCTGCATTCTTGACATAGACCTTGTAGTCGTCGCCGTCCTTCTTGGTGCCGCTGGTCTGGATAGCACCGCTGGTGTTCACCAGGACGTACTTCTGAGCAATAGCCTCGGGATCATCCGGAGTCCAGATGGTCTCGTCATCCTTCGTGGTCTTGGTGAAGGACTCGATGCCGAGCAGCTCGTAAACAGTCAGCTTGTCGCCGGTAGAGGTCTCGACGAACTGGAACTTCTCATCCTTGCCGGAAGCGATCAGCTTGCCGCCGAGATAGATCTTCTTGTCATCAACGCCGGTGATACCCTGGCCCTTGTGGGAACCGGAGGTGTAGAACCGGAAGGTGAAGGGATCGCCATCAAGGGTGATGGTCTGCTTGCCGGTCTTCATGGAACCGTCGTGATCCTCATCGTTGGAGAAGAAGTAGAACGCGTACTCTCCAGAAGCAAGGCCGCCGGAAATGGTGAATGCGGTGGTGTCGAATGCATCCTCGCTGTCATACGGCAGGCTGGAATCATCGTCATCGATCTTGTCGACAAGGTACTTGGTGCTCCAGCCGGAGCCGTCAGCTTCCATCTGAAGGAGGACAAGGCCCTTCAGCATACGGCCTCTCTCATCGAAAGCGTACTTCTTGGACTTGATGGTCTTGATCTCGTTGGCAACGATCTTGCCGTTGCTGTTTGCATAGTACCAGTAAGCGGAGCCGTCGTCATACTTCTTATAGTCGAGGTATGCGCCCGGGATGACCTTGAACCAGCCCTTGCTGTGACGTGCGCCGTCTTCCGGAGAAGAATAATATCTGAACTGCTCAACGTAATCTGCAACATCAGCGTTGGTAGCGGTTGCGGAAAGGTTGTTGTCATCAGCCAGGTCGGAAGCGCTTGCCGGCTCACTGGAAGACTTGCCGAGTGCCCAGTCAGCGATCATACGGCCGGACTCGTCGAAGCCGTACTTTCTGCCGTTCAGGGTCTGTCCATCCTTGCTGGTGTACTTCTTACCGGAGGACTTGAAGTAGAACCAACGATCCTGATCCTCATCCCAGAAAGCGTCGCCGGGCTGCTGGCTGGTAGCGTCATCATCCGTGATGGAGATCAGTCTCCAACCAATGCTCATAGCGCCGTCGTTCTCGTCGCCGAAGTAGTAGTCAGCACCCTTCCAAGCGTCGTCATCATAGTTGGTCTGGCCTTCGTTGTCGACCCAGCCGTACTGCATCTGGCCGTCCTCGTTGAAGCAATAGGTCTTGCCGTTGATGCTCTTCTTGAAGACCTGAGAGGAGCCTTTCTTTCTGTAAGCCTTACCGTTGTTCTGGAAATAATACCAGTGAACTTCCGGCTCGTCATCGTC
>JAFRZA010000036.1 GCA_017442805.1 Erysipelotrichaceae bacterium | reverse complement strand
TATCAAGAACATGATCACCGGCGCTGCTCAGATGGATGGTGCCATTCTGGTTGTTGCCGCACCGGACGGACCGATGCCGCAGACCAACGAACACGTTCTGTTAGCCAGACAGGTCGGTGTTCCGGCAATGGTAGTATTCCTGAACAAGTGCGACATGATGGAAGGCCAGGAGGAATTCATTGACCTTGCTGAAATGACTGTTCGCGAACTGTTAGACAAGTACGGATTCGACGGCGACAACTGCCCGGTTATCCGTGGATCAGCCTTACAGGCCATGAATGGTGATCCGGAAGCTGAAAAGGCCATCATCGAACTGATGGATGCCTGCGACAACTACTTACCGTCACCGGCCAGAGAAGAAGATAAGCCGTTCTTAATGGCTATCGAAGACACCATGACCATCACCGGACGTGGCACTGTTGCTACCGGCCGTGTTGAGCGTGGCAGACTGAATGTCAACGAACCCGTTGAAATCGTTGGTATCAAGGAAACCCAGAAGACTGTCGTTACCGGTCTGGAAATGTTCAGAAAGGTTCTGGACTATGCCGAAGCCGGCGATAACATTGGCGCCTTACTGCGTGGTATCTCCAGAGACCAGGTTGAGCGTGGCCAGGTTCTTGTAAAACCGGGCAGTGTTCATCCCCATACCAAGTTCAAGGGTCAGGTTTACGTATTAAGCAAGGAAGAAGGCGGCCGTCATACTCCGTTCGTCTCCAACTACCGTCCTCAGTTCTACTTCCGTACAACTGACGTTACCGGTGTCATCAACTTACCGGAAGGCACTGACATGGTCATGCCGGGCGATAACGTTGAAATGACTGTTGAACTGATTCACCCGATCGCTGTTGAGTTAGGAACCAAGTTCTCCATCCGTGAAGGCGGCAGAACTGTCGGTGCCGGCAACGTAACTGAGATCATTGAGTAATCAGTAGAACGTAAACGTAAGACAAGCTGAAAGAGTCCTGATGAAAAATCAGGACTTTTTTATGTATTTTGCTTGACAGACTATATTGTTATGCATTATAGTATGTACAGCAATACAGTTATGGAGGTGGTTTCATGGATGCCCAGTATAAGAAAGGCGTTTTGGACCTGTGCGTGCTCTCCCAGCTGATCGGCGAAGACAAGTACGGCTATCAGCTGACCGAGAGGCTTTCCGAAGAGATGGAAATTACGGCGGGCACTCTGTATCTGGTGCTCAAGAGACTTAAGGATAACGGATACGTGGAAACTTATCTGGTGGAATCCAGCGGCGGCCCGGCCAGGAAGTATTATCGTCTGACCGAAAAGGGAGCTCAGTATCAGCAGCAGCAGAAGCAGCAGTGGCTCAGTTTTGTGGAAAAGGTAGGTAATCTGTTATGAAGAGAAAGAACAGCTTATTCGTTTCAAGAAAAGAGACAGTAAATGAATCATTTGTCAGCCGCCGGCAGACCATTGAGTACTACCGTCATCTGACGGCGAACATCAGCCTGCTGGAGATCCAGCGGCAGTCGCGGCTGAGATAGGAAGGAGAGGTAAGAAAAATGAACAGAGAACAGTATTTAACCGAACTGGGAAGAAGGCTGTCCGGTTATCCGGAGCAGTTCCGCCAGGAGATCATGGACTCCTTCCTGCAGCACTTCGAAGACGGCAAAGCTGAAGGCCGAAGCGATGAGGAGATCATCGCCAATCTTGGCAGCGTCGATGAAGTTCTGGAAAACGTCGAGTATTACGAGCAGAGCCGGGAAGGCACCGGTACCGATTCCTTTAAGGAACTGGCCCGTAGTCTCGGCAATCTGGGCAAGGCCGTAAAGGATGTCTTCTCCAGCCTTTCCGCCGGTACCATCAACCTGAGCTTCAGTTCGGAAAGGGAATTCGTGGAATATGAGGACTGGCAGGGTGCCACCGAGGTGCTGTTTGACGCCAATCTGGCCGACTGCGACGTTACCATTGAACCCGGTCAGAGCCTGCGCTACGCCTTTTCCAGCAACTGCCCGGACGACATCAGGCTGAACGTGGAAAGACAGGATGAGCGCATCACCTTCACCATTGAGCGCAACCTGAAGATCTTCCCCACCATTTCCGGCCGTCTGCATCTGGAAATCCCCGAGGAAATTCAGAACGTCTACATCAACGGCGTCTCCGGCGATGTGGAAATGAACGAACTGACGCTTAACAACATCATCGTCAACACCCTCAGCGGCGACTTTGAATTACGGGAGGTCAGCGGCAGCGAATGCGTCTTCAAGTCAACTTCCGGTGACCTTGACGTCGATGACTGCCATTTCAGACAGATATCGGTCGAATCGACGAGCGGTGACGTTGACATCAGCGACTGCAGCTGCGACCTGATGATCAGAACCACATCAGGCGACTGTGACATCGGCTCTCACGAAGGCCGCATCCTGGTCAACGCGACCAGCGGCGACATCGACATCCGCATGCCCAGAGCCTTCGACATCAGCTGCGAGACCAAGAGCGGCGACATCGATGTTGAAATTGAAGACGGTAACTACAGCGCCGAGCTCAGCACGGTTTCCGGCGATGTCAGCACCAGCGGCGTTCCTTCAGTCAGAAAGAACCGCGGGTATTACCTGGCCGGCAGCGGAGAAGCCAGCGTCGTGCTCAGGACCCTGAGTGGCGACATCACGATTTCCGACTAGGAACATTATCATTACATAATGAAAGCAGACCATCAGGTCTGCTTCTTTTCGTTTAATGAGTCCTTTTAGGACAGTAACCGCAGGCTTTGGATCCAGGGCAGCAGCTGCATCCGCCTCGGTTCTTTCTGATGGTCAGGGCAGCCATGACTACCAGCGCCCCCAGGATCAGAATGATTATGATATCAGCCGTATTCATGTCATCACCTCAGTAACAGCTGGCCGATCAGCCGGACGGCGAAGGCCATGACCCAGGCAATTCCGCACTGCCATAAGACGACGTAGAGAGCCCATTGGCGTCCCAGTTCGCGTCTGATGGCAGCCATGGCGGCGACGCATGGCGTATACAGCAGGCTGAACACCAGCATGCCGGCGGCGGTCAAGGCGCTGATTGAAGCAGCCACGCCCTCTGGAGCGAAGAGCATCTGCATGGTGGAGACCACGCTTTCCTTGGCCATGAAGCCGCAGACCAGTGAGGTAACGATGCGCCAGTCACCCATGCCCAGAGGTCTCATGATGGGAACCAGCAGGCTGGCTATGTTGGCCAGGATGCTGTTGTGAGTATCATCAACCAGGTTGAAGCCGAAGTCGAAACTCTGCAGGAACCAGACGGCGATGGTGGCAATCAGAATGACCGAGAAGGCTCTCTGCAGGAAATCCTTGGCCTTTTCCCATAACAGCTGAGCGACATTGCGCGCGCTGGGCATCCGGTAATTGGGCAGTTCCATGACAAAGGGAACGGCTTCGCCCTTGAACAGCGTCTTCTTGAACAGCAGCGCCACCAGGATGCTGACGGCAATGCCGAGGACATAGAGCGCTGTCATGATCCACCAGGCTGACTTCGGAAAGAAGGCATCGATGAAGAATCCGTAGATGGGAAGCTTGGCCGTACAGGACATGAACGGTGTCAGCAGAATGGTCATCTTGCGGTCGCGGGCACTGGGCAGGGTACGGGTGGACATGACCGCCGGTACCGTGCAGCCGAAACCGATCAGCATCGGCACGATGCTGCGGCCGGACAGGCCAATCTTTCTCAGCAGTTTGTCCATGACGAAGGCCACTCTGGCGATGTAGCCGCTGTCTTCCAGTAAGGAGAGGAAGAAGAACATCGTTACGATGATGGGCATGAAGCTCAGTACGCTGCCGACACCCTCAAACAAACCGTCGAGGATCAGTGACTGCAGCGTTTCGCTGACATGGGACTGCTGCATGGCTGTAGCGACGGCGTCTTTCAGCGAATCAATGACGCCGGCCAGCAGATCCTGCAGGAAGGGACCGATCAGCACGAAGGTCAGGTAGAATACCAGGGCCATGATCAGAATGAACAGCGGAATGGCGGTGTGCTTTCCGGTCAGCACCCTGTCGATCTGAGCGCTGCGCTTATGTTCTCTGGTTTCTTCCGGGCGAGTGACGCAGCTGTCGGCGACCTTATAGATGTAGTTGAAACGCATCTCGGCCATGGCCGCGCTGCGGTCCATGCCTCTTTCCTGTTCCATCTGAACGATCATGTGTTCCAGCATTTCCTTTTCATTCTGTTCCAACTGGAGCCTTTCGATGATCAGCTGGTCGTCTTCAATGACCTTGGAGGCGGCGAAGCGTTTGGGCAGTCCGGCTTTTTCCATGTGGTCTTCCAGCAGGTGGATGACGGCGTGCAGGCAGCGGTGGATCGGCGCGCCTTTTTCATTATTTTCACAGAAATCGTGGTAGACGGGTCTTTCCTGGTATTTGGCAATATGCAGGGCATGGCTGACCAGTTCGTCAACGCCCTGATTTTTGGCGGCTGAGATTGGTACCACCGGTACCCCCAGCATTTCCTCCATCAGGTTGATGTCAACGGAACCGCCGTTGCTGTCCATCTCGTCCATCATGTTCAGAGCGACGACCATGGGTACGTTCATTTCCAGTAACTGCATGGTCAGGTAGAGATTGCGCTCGATGTTGGTGACGTCGACGATGTTGATGATCGCCTTCGGCTTTTCGTCCAGTACGAAGTTGCGGGAGATAAGCTCCTCGCTGGAATACGGTGACATTGAGTAGATGCCTGGCAGGTCAGTGATCAGGGTGTTTTCATGACCTCTGATGGCGCCGTCCTTGCGGTCAACGGTAACGCCTGGGAAGTTGCCGACGTGCTGGTTGGAACCGGTAAGCTGATTGAACAGGGTAGTCTTGCCGCTGTTCTGGTTGCCGACAAGGGCAAAGGTCAGAACCTCATCGTCAGGCAGCGGCTGTCCGGATCCCTTGGGGTGGAACTTACCTTCCTCGCCCAATCCCGGGTGACTGGCTTCCCTGGCTTTCCGGTTTTCTTTCCGGACGGAAGCTTCTTTTACTTCTTCGACCTTGATGTTTTCGGCGTCAGCCAGTCTCAGGGTCAGTTCATAGCCGTGAATGCGCAGTTCCATCGGGTCGCCCAGCGGGGCGTACTTCATCAGCGTCACTTCAGCGCCGGGTATGACGCCCATGTCCAGGAAGTGCTGGCGAAGCGACCGCTCGCCTCCGACTTCCGTGATCCTGACGGTATGGCCGATTTCAATCTCTCTTAAGTTCATGTGAATACCTCGCAGTTAGCATATGTGAACTACCTATAGATTATTACGCATTTTCCGGCTTGTCAAAGCATAGTCTCATGTCAGGGAAATATCGGGGAAAACCGGAAAAAAGACGAATGATCCGTCTTTCTGGCTGATTTTTCAGTCGGTGTTCCAGAGGCGTTGGCTTAACTCCGTCATCTTCTCATTGAGTTCCATCCACTGCGGCCAGGGGATCTTACCGCCCAGCTGCTGCTCCGTTTCATTGATCAGCCTTCTTCTCTTACCGTCAATTTCCAGCCACTGGTCCAGCGTCAGCGGCCGGTAGTCGGAAAAAAGGCAGAAGGTGTTGACCATGCTGACGGGAGTGGTCTGCACGGAATCACCAAAGCTCTGACGCTCAAAGGTCATGATGTCGTTGATGCTGCGGTTGAGCAGGTATTCGTCATAGGTGTTGTGCACATGGCCGTAGAGCATGAAGGTCCGGCACTCGCCCTTCTCGTTGCGGCGGAACTGCTTGTTGTAGAAGGGCACCGGGTAATGGAAGAGCATGACGTTGCGGTTGTTGTCCTTTCTTTCGTCGTAGGAAAGGATGTCCCTGAACTGATAGTCAAACTCCTTATCACTGAGATAGCGGTCGTCGTGGTTACCCTTTATCAGCGTGATCTTTCCCTTCAGCTGACGCAGGATCTCAGCGGTCTCTTTCCCCTTGCCCATGGACAGATCGCCCAGCACGAAGACATCGTCGTTTTTGTTGACGATGGCATTCCATCTTTCCACGATGTAAGCGTGCATCTGTTCCAGATTCTTGAAATGACGGCCATCCATGGCGATGACATTGAGGTGGAAAAGGTGCAGATCGGAGATGTAGTAACGCATGAAATCACCTACCTTTATATTAACCCAAAACGGCTCTGAAGGGGGCGGTGAACAGGCAGCGGTATTGCTGGAAATGTGGGAAAAATGTGGTAAGATATTTATTGTTATTATCAGAAAGAACTGGTGATTTTATGAGTGATATCAACTGCATCGTGATCGGTGCCGGCAGGCTGGGCAAGAATATGGCCATCATGCTCTGCAAGAAGAACAACGTCATGCTCATTGACAATGACCGCAGCGCTTTCAATGATCTGGACGAGTACAGCGGCTTCATGGAAGTCGGCGATGCCCTGGATCTGGAAGTGCTGGAAAACTGCGGCATCAGGGACTGCCGTACGGTAGTCGCCATTACCGAAGATGACAATAAGAACATCATGCTGGCGGACATCTGCCGGCAGATCTATAACATCAAGAATGTCTACATCCGCCTCAAGGACTCCCGCAAGGAGAAACTGGTGGCTGATGAGAACGTCCGCTGTGTCTGTCAGTTTGACCTGACGCTGGATCACTTCCGCAGCCATTACGGGGAGGAATTAGCATGAAGATCGTCATCGCAGATGGTTCCCATCAGGCCGACTACATCATCGGCATGTACAACAATAAGGAAAACAACCTGATCGTCATCAACTCCGACAACAACGTCTGCCGCTACCTCAGCGCCAAGAACGGCATCTCCGTTCTGCACGGCAAGCCGACCAAGGAGAGCGATCTCTTTGATGCCGGCATCGAGAACGCCGACCTGTTCATCGCCCTGTCGGAAAACGACGTTGACAACTACGTCGCCTGCAAGACGGCGAAGAAGCTTTTCAATGTCCGCAAGTGCATTGCTACGGTCATCAACCCCAAGAACGTTGAACTGTTCAAGCAGCTGGGCATTGATTCCGTCATTTCTTCAACTTACCTGCTGGCAGAGCAGATCAAGAATACCGCCAACATCGAGAACCTCATCAGCAACCTTTCGTTGGAAGATGACAAGATCAACATCATGGAGTTCATGGTAAAAAGCAGTCACGATGTCTGCGGCAAATCCCTGAAGGAGATCAAGGTCTCCGACATCGCTTCCGTCTCTTCCGTCATCAGACAGCAGCAGGTGATCATCCCCAACGGTGACACCGTGCTGGAAGAAGGAGACAAGGTCTTACTGGTTACCACCATGGAACACCACGATAAGATAACCAAGGTATTCCAGAGGAAAAAGGCATGAAGAGAAAGTACTACCGGCTGATCTTCTACTATCTCAGCATTTTCATCATGATGATCGGCGTACTGCAGTTGATGCCGCTGATCATCCTGCCCTTCTACCCGCAGGAAAGCGTCTATCTGCGCTGTTTTCTGGTGCCGGGAATCGCGGCTCTGGCCGTGGGGGCGCTGCTGAGATATCTGTTAAGGGATACCGAGATCATCAAGCTGGACAAGCACTATGACGCCGTGCTGATCGTCTCGATCTGGCTTTCGGCGATCCTGATCTCCATGGTACCCTGGATGATGACCGGACAGTACAACTTCTCCCAAGCCGCTTTCGAGATGACTTCGGGCTATTCGACCACGGGACTTTCCGTTGTCGACTCCGACAGTTGCCCGCGCATCTTCCTGTTCTTCCGCAACATCACCCTGCTGGTCGGCGGCGTCGGTCTGGTTCTGATCCTTACCTGCGCCATGAACGACCGCTATGGGCTGAACCTGTATAACGCCGACGGCCACTCCGACCGTCTGTTGCCCAATCTGGCCAAGACGGCGAGAGTCATCTTTGCCATCTACATCGGCTACATCATTCTGGGAAGCGTAGCTTACATGCTGGCCGGCATGAGCTTCTTTGACGCCTTCAACACCGCTATCGCGGCGATCTCCACCGGCGGCTTCTCCACCCGCACCGAGAGCATCTACGCCTACCATTCACTGGCCGTCGAGATCATCACCATCGTGCTGATGATGCTGGGCCAGACCAACTTCTTCATTCATTACAGCCTGATCAAGGGAAGGACCAGACCGTTGAGAAAGCACTGTGAGACCCGCTTCTTCATCTTCG
This sequence comes from Erysipelotrichaceae bacterium, assembly GCA_017442805.1. GTDB lineage: Bacteria > Bacillota_I > Bacilli_A > Erysipelotrichales > Erysipelotrichaceae > UBA1783. The sequence continues at coordinate 35,432 of JAFRZA010000036.1, read as the reverse complement.
TGGCCGTGGTCTTCCTTTTCCTGATGAACTACAACCTGATGAAAAGCGGTTATACCGCTTCCCTGGGCGAAAGCCTGAGAGTCACAGCCTTCCATTTCGCCACCTCAATCACCACGACCGGCTTCGTCGGCGTCAGGGACATGAGCGTCTTCCCGAGCGGCTTCGCCACGGCGATGATCATCCTGATGCTGATCGGCGGCGATCTGGAGAGCACCGGCGGCGGCATCAAGCAGTACCGCGTCATCGTCGCCCTGAAGGGCATCTATCATTCCATCCGCGACCTGCTGGTCAACCGCAAGATCGTCAAGACGAACTACATCTGGCGCATCGGCAAGAAGGCGGAGCTGACTGATGAGGAAGTCTCGTCAACCACCAGCTACGTGCTGTTCTACATCCTGCTGTTCTTCCTGGGTTCCTTCATCTTCGCGATGTTCGGCAATAACCTGCAGGATTCCATGTTCGAATTTGCCAGCGCCCTGTCAACTGTCGGCCTGTCACTGGGCATTACCGGCTATAACGCCCATCCGGTCATCTTGTGGACCGGCATCGTCGGCATGTTCTTCGGCCGTCTGGAGATCATGGTCATTTTCCGGGCGCTGTTAAGAGGCCTGAAGGACATTCAGGGAAGAGAAAACTGAAAACCGGGAAACCGGTTTTTCTTCAGGCAGGATGAAAAGGAAACAAGGGAAAATATGGTAAAATACGGATATAACAACCGACAGGAGGCAACAATATGAAAGTTCTGATGATCAACGGCAGCCCCGATCCCAACGGATGCATTGCCATGGCGCTTAAGCTGGCCGGGGAGGTCCTTAACCAGCAGGGAATCGAGACGGAAACCGTTCAGATAGGAAACCGGGACATCAGGGGATGCATCGGCTGTGACCATTGCCGAAATGCCGGCAGATGCGTCTTTGAAGACGCGGTCAATGAAACGGCGCCGAAGCTGCGGGAAGCTGACGGCATCATCGTCGGCTCACCGGTCTACTACGGCAATCCCAACGGAACGGTGCTGTCCTTCATGCAGAGACTGTTTTACAGCTGCGGCCTTAACCTTCATATGAAGGTAGGCGCTTCGGTGGTCTCCTGCCGCCGGGGCGGCAACAGCGCCAGCTTTGAAGCCCTGAACCAGTTCTTCGGCATCTGCGGAATGCCGACGGTGCCGAGTTCCTACTGGAATGACGTTCACGGCTACACCGGTGAGGATGTCCTGAAAGATGAGGAAGGCGTGCAGACCATCCGCAACATGGCGGCCAATATGGCCTTCATGATCAGAAGCATCGCCGACGGCAAAAAGGAATTCGGCAGCCCGCAGCGGCTGCGCGGCGCCCACACTGATTTCATCCGCTGAATGACGGAATGATATATGGAGGTGTTTAGATGACTAATGTTGAAAAGGTAAGTGAGTATCTGGATAAAGCCAAGGTCTTCTACTTTCTGACCACAGACGGCGATCAGCCCAAGGGCCGTCCCTTCGGCTTTCATCTGATTTATCAGGGAAAGCTGTATTTCGGCTGCGGAACCTTCAAGAACGTTTTCAGACAGCTGAGCGCCAACCCGAAAGTGGAAGTGCTGGCCTGCATGGAGAGCGAGTTTCTGCGCTACGACGGCAGAGCCGTCATCGTCAGGGACGAGGACCTGCTGGAAGCAGTCCGCCAGGCTGCTCCGCAGATCATGGGTCTCTATGACGCCAACGGCTGGGAGATGGGCATGTTCTACCTGGAAAACGGCCACGCCGAGATCCGCGGACTATTTGAACTGAAGGAAGAATTCGACGTCTAGTCATTGTTTCGCAAAAGAGCAGGGAAACCGCACGATTTCCCTGTTTTTCTCTGCGCGCAAAGTACTATAATAGAGTGGTGTCAGCGCAAACTGACCAAAGGGGTAAAGGCATGACAAGAAAAGATGAAATAAGACAGGCCTATAAGGAACTGGGCAAGGCGCACGGTTTCTATGACGGCATGATGACCGGCACCACCGTGATGGGACGGCTGGTTGACCGGGCCGTCTGGCACATGAACCGTGATGACATCCTGGAATACCAGGCCCGGGCTCTGGAAGCCATTCCGGCAGATTTTGCGGGAAAACTTCTGGAAGTGCCGGTAGGAACCGGTGTTATTTCCCTGCCCTTTTTCCGCACTTTAAAGAAGGCGGACATCACCTGTCTGGACTATTCGGCAAAAATGATGGAAAGCGCTCAGAAACGGGCTGATGAGCTGGGCATCAACAATGTCAGCTTCGTGCAGGGCGACGTCGGTGATCTGCCGTTTGAGGATGAGAGCTTTGACGCCGTTGTTTCCCTCAACGGTTTCCACGCCTTTCCGGATAAGGAAGCTGCCTACCGGCAGACATACCGGGTACTGAAGAAGGACGGCATCTTTACCGGCTGCTTCTACGCGGCCGAAGCCAACCGCAAGACCGACAGGATCATTCAGAGCCTCTATGTCAGAACCGGTTTCTTCACTCCGCCCTTTGAGACGGTGGATTCATTAAGAAGCCGGCTGGAAAAACTGTATAAGCAGGTTACCGTCAGCAATGTCCAGAGCATTGTCTGCTTCAGCTGCCGGGGGAAGAAGGACTTATGAGCAGCCTGGAATACGTAAGCTTAAGGCAGCGGCCCGAGCTGGTCAGCGAGGCGGCCGAGTGGTTCCACAGCCGCTGGGGCGTACCGGTGGAAGCCTATCTTGAGTGCATGATGGACTGTCTGGAGAACCGGACGGACTACGACTGGTTTCTGGCTCTTGATGAAGGAAAGATAGTTGCCGGACTGGGAATCATTGAAAATGACTTCCATGAGCGTAAGGACCTGCATCCCAATGTCTGCGCCGTCTATACTGAAGAAGCTTATCGCGGTCAGGGCATCGCCGGTCAGCTGTTGAACATGGCGGTGGCGCAGATGAAGGAAAAGGGCATCAGGCCGCTGTACCTGCTGACGGATCATACGGAGTTCTACGAAAGATACGGCTGGCAGTTTCTCTGCTTCGCGCGAAACGAAGACGGCGAAAGTCTGAGCCGGGTCTACGTGCATTATTAAACCTGAGGAAGGCATCAGCCTTCTTTTTTTCACCGGCAAAACAACATATAATTATGTTATCGAGGTAAAAGCACATGAAAAGAATCATCAGTACATTAGTCCTGCTTCTCTGCGTTCTGCTGGCAGCTTCCGGCTGCAAGTCTCTGAAACCCAGGGAAGACATCTACATTTTCTTTACCAGCGACGTTCACTGCGGCGTCAATGAGAACTTCAACTACGCCAAGCTGAAGGCGCTGGTCGATGATACCAAGGCCGAACATCAGTATGTCTCCCTGGTCGATCTGGGCGACTACATTCAGGGCGGCACCTACGGCACCCTGAGCCAGGGCAGCATCATCATCGAACTGATGAATGAATTGAATTACGATGTGGTCACTTACGGAAACCACGAGTTTGACTACGGCATGGACCGGCTCAGAGAACTGCAGGCCATGATGAAGTTCAAGACGGTCCTTTCCAACGCCCGTTACAGCGGCAAGGGCGAAAGCGTCTTCAAGGACGTACCCGAATACGTCCTGATCGACTACGGCCCGGTTACCGTGGCCTATCTGGGCATTCTGACGCCCAGCACCATCACTTCCTCAACCCCGGGCTTCTTCAAGGAAGACGGCGAGTTCGTCTATGACTTCTACGGCGGCGATAACGGCAATGAACTGTTCACGAAGGTCCAGAGCGTCGTTGATGAGGTCCGCAAAAAAGGCGCTGACTATGTCGTCGCCCTGGCCCACATGGGATCGGTCACCGAAAACCAGCCCTATGACTCCATTTCGCTGATCTCCCATACCAGCGGCATTGACGTCGTGCTGGACGGTCACTCCCATTCCGAGATCTCGGGCGTCCGCTATCCCAACAGCAAGGCTGAAGATGTCCTGATGATATCGGCAGGCACCAAGATGCAGAACGTCGGCGAACTGATCATCGGCAAGGACGGCACCATTGAGTCCCTGCTGGTCAGCGAGTATGAGAGGGAGGATGAGACCAGTAAGGCGGCCATTGAGAAGGCTGACGCCGAAATGGCCGGCATCCTCAGCCAGAAAGTCGGTGAGCTCCCCTTTGCCCTGACGATCGCTGATGAAAACGGCAAGCGGCTGGTCCGCACCCGTGAGACCAACCTGGCTGACTTCGTCTGCGACGCGACCAGAGCGCTGATGGATACCGACATTGCCCTCTACAACGGCGGAGGCATCCGCAAGACCATTGAGGCCGGCGAAGTGACCTATGGCGATCTGCTGAACGTCATGCCCTTCACCAACGTGCTCTCCAGCATCCGCTGCACCGGCCAGCAGATCCTCGACGTTCTGGAACTGGGCAGCCGCAACACCCAGCCCGTGACGCTCTTTGAGGATAACCCGGTCGGTGAAAACGGCGGCTTCGTTCAGGTCTCCGGACTGAAATACACCATCAACACTTCCGTCCAGTCAGCCGTCCAGCTGGATGACAACGGCCTGTTTACCGGCGTCGGCGACAAGAGAAGAGTAAGCGACGTTTATGTTCTGAAGGATGGAAACTGGGTTGAGCTGGATCCGGAAGCTTACTACACCGTTTCATCCAACCGCTACTTCCTTCTGGAAGGCGGCGACGGCAATACCGTCTTTGACGGCTGCGAAGTGCTGATCGACCAGGGACCGGTCGACCTGCAGAGCCTGATTGAGTACATGAACAGTCTTGAGACCATTCCCGAAAGCTACCGCCAGCCCCAGGGCCGGATAACGGTTAAATAAACAGCATAGGAAAGACAGCAATATGAAAAGAATGAAGATGATAATCGACTGCGACACCGGAATCGATGACGCTCTGGCCATCACCTGGATACTGGCCAATGAGAACATCGAACTTCTGGGCGTCAGCACGACCTTTGGCAACATATCAGTCGACCAGTCAGTCAGAAACTCCCTGCTGATTCTGGAGAACTTCAAGAGAAGTGACGTGCCGGTTTACCGCGGCTGCGATCACAGCTGGGTTTCCGAGTCTTATGTCAGAAGTCCGCGCCTGGATCAGGTTCACGGCCGTAACGGCATCGGCGATGTCGATCTGGGCGAGCCCTTGGGCAGTGCTCAGAAACAGAGCGCCGTGGACTTCATCCTGGAAAGCGCGCGCAGGTACGGCAAAGACCTGCACCTGGTCTTCGTCGGACCCCTGACCAACTGCGCCGAGTGCATTAAAAGGGATGAGGAAGCGATGTGCTCCGTCGGCCGCATCACCATCATGGGCGGCGCCCTGACCGTTCAGGGTAACCGCAACCCTTATTCGGAAGCCAACATCGGCGATGACCCTGAAGCGGCCCGCTTCGTCTTTGAAAGCAGGGTCCATCTGGACATCGTGCCGCTGGATGCCACCTTGAGGACACTGTTCAGAGTCAGCGACATTGCTTCCTGGCCAAAGATCAATCAGGCCGGCAAGAACATCTACGACATCGCCCGCTTCTACTATGTCGGTGAATACGGGGATGAGAAGATCGGCGGAGCCATGCACGACCCGCTGGCCGCCTACGCCAGCTATGATCCTTCAATCATCACCAACTGGTATGAATGCAACCTCACCGTTGAAGAAACCGGGCGGATGATCGGCACCTTCCGGCAGCTCAACCTGTCTCAGAAGAGACACCGCGTGGCTCTGGAAGTCGACGCCCCGAGATTTACGGAAACCTACATCGACATGGTCAGCCGGCTGATCGAAAAGGCCGGTTAGGAGGAAACCGCCATGAAAAAAGCACTGATAAACGCCGTCATCCTCGACGGTACCAGAGACATGAAACCGCAGAGCGGTCTGGTTGTCTTGATTGAAGACGACAGGATCGAGGACATCGTTTCCGCTGAGCAGGCTGATCTGAAGGACTATGAAGTAACTGACCTTCAGAAAGCCTACCTGCTTCCCGGTCTCATCAACCTGCACGCCCATCTGGCCTTAAGCGGCAAGCCGCCCAAGAGTGATAAGAAGGTCGATTACCGCGGTCTTTTCAAGCTGCTTTCCAGCAGCAAACTCATCCAGACCTATTTCCGCAATAACGGCGCTGACTATGCCCGCAGCGAACTGATGAGCGGTGTTACCACCGTCCGGGCCGTCGGCGGCATTCTGGATTTGGACGGCCGCAACCGCGACAGCATCAACGCCGAAAAACAGCTGGGCTCCAGACTGTTATGCGCCAATACCGCCATCTCGGTTCCTGACGGCCATTTCGCCGGCTCGATCGCCACTGAAGCCGCCACGCCTCAACAGGCGCTGGAGCACCTGGAACAGATCGTGGCCACCAAACCCGATCTCATCAAGCTGATGATCACCGGCGGGGTCATGGACGCTTCCGAAGAAGGTGAACCGGGCGTGCTGCGCATGCCTCCGGAAATCGTCAGGGCCGTCTGCGACAGGGCTCATGAGCTGGGCTATAAGGTCGCCGCCCATGTCGAAAGCCCGCTGGGCGTAAGGGTGGCGCTGGAAAACGGCGTGGACACCATTGAGCACGGCGCCAAACCCGATGATCAGATCATCCGATTATTCAGGGAAAGAAAGGCAGCTGACATCTGCACCCTTTCCCCGGCCATCCCCTACGCCGAATTCGAACTGGCCGAAAGCCGGGCTCCGGAAGTCGCCCGCCGCAACGGCCGCATCGTTCTTGACGGCATCATCGACTGCGCCAAGGCCTGCCTGGAAAACGACATCCCGGTCGGCCTGGGCAATGATACCGGCTGCAACTTCGTAACCCACTACAACTTCTGGCGGGAACTGTATTACTTCCACAAGTACGTCGGCGTCTCCAACAGCTTCGCCCTGCACACCGCTACCCTGCGCAACGCTCAGATTGCCGGCATTGATGACATCACCGGCAGCATCGAAAAGGGCAAGAGCGCTGACATGATCGCCGTCAGGGAAAACCCGCTGGATGACCTGCGCGCCCTGCGCCATGTCGACAAGGTGATCTTCAGAGGTCACATCATCAACAAGCCGTCCTTCAAGCCCATTAAGGGCGTTGATGAACTGCTGGACAAATACATGTAAGAAGGAGAAAGATGAACAGACGGATCAGATCATCGGTAATTCTGATATTGGTGACATTGCTGCTTTTGTGCGGCTGTCACCGCCGGAAACCGGATGATTCATCTTCCGATGACCCCAATCCGGCTGATCCGCAGGGAACCGCTCTCATTGAGGAAGAGCCCGGAGAACCGGAAGATCCGCAGGGTACGGCGCTGATCGAGGAAGTCCCCGCTGACGCGGAGACGCTGGGAACCCTGCAGCTTCTGAAGCTGGGCAGCCTGCAGTACTATCTCTACATTCCCGCCAACCCGGTCAGGGGCATGCCTCTGATCATGTATCTGCACGGCAGCTCCAACCGGGCCCGGGAAGCGGAAGAACTTTTGACCAATGAAGCCTTTACGCTTTATCTCAGCAGGGGTGATCTGGGTGATCTTAGGGCCTATGCCGTAATTCCCAAGCTGGACGCGGAGCATAACTGGAACGACATTGCCGAAGATCTGCGTAATCTGATTCAGAAGATCCATGATGATTACGGCATCGACCTCAGCAGGGTCTCATTGACCGGTCACTCGCTGGGCGGAACAGCCGCCTACCAGCTTCAGATCCTGATGCCCGATGTCTTTGCCTGCATCGCGCCGATGTCCGGCAGCGTTGCGGCAAGTGACCGTAACATTGAAGCCCTGGCCAAAACCCGCCTATGGGCTCTGGTCGGCTCAGCCGACACGGTCGTCGACCCGGCCGGTTCCCGGGACATCGTCAGCGCTCTCAGGAAAAAGGGAGCGGTCGCCTATCTGACGGAATACCCGGACGCCGGACACCGTGACATCCCGGCGCTGGCCCTTAAGACCAGCAATCTGCTTGACTGGCTGATCAGCGGCGGGACGATTGAAATCAAAGACTGAACAGAAACACTGCCCGACCGGTTCCCGGATGAACCGGTTTTTAATTGGCTGAGCAGCGATTGACACGGCTGGAAAGGAGAGTATACTATTATTTAGAAAATTATCGAAATAGATTCGGACGAGGAGGTAACAACATGGATAAGCAGGAATTCAACGGCGGCATGGTATTAAAGTATCTGCTTTTCACTTTTCTGACCGCCTATGGTCTGCAGCTGGCAGCCTGGCGGTTCTATGAAACCGGCCTGACTTTCATCGGTCAGATTGTCATTGCCCTGATGATGTTCATTCCCATGCTGGGTGTGCTGGTCGCCGGCGGCAGTCTGAAATTGCTGGGCTGGAAGGTGCGGCTGCGCCGTAACATCAGAGTTCTGGTGATTGCCCTGACGATTCCGATAAGCGTGACCATCTGCGGAGCCGGCCTGTACTTTTTGCGCCATCTCGAACATTTTGATCTCAGCGGCGGTTATCTTACCGCAATCGCCGGTCAGCAGGCCATGGAACAGCTGGCGGCTCAGGGGCTTGACTTCCGCACCTATGCTCTGATAACCTGCATCAGCGCCATTACCTATGCCCCGTTTCTTAACAGCATGCTGGCTCTGGGCGAGGAAACCGGCTGGCGCGGATTCCTTTATCCGCAGCTGAAGGCAAAGTTCGGACGGATAGGGGGCAATGTTCTGGGCGGCATCATCTGGGGAGCCTGGCACTGGCCGCTGATCGCCCTGATCGGCTACGAATACGGCGCCGCTGCCGGTAACCGGGCCGGCTACGCCGGTTTTCCCTACAGCGGCATGGCCCTGTTCTGTTTGTTTACCGTAGCTGCCGGCATCATCCATGACTGGCTGTATGAGACGAGCCGCAGCATCTGGTATCCTGCCCTTTTCCATGGTGCCATCAATGCCCAGCTGACTCTGCCCCTGCTGTTCTGCAAGCCGGACACCGGTTCTTACCGGCTTCTGGGTCCGGCCGGCAACGGTCTCGTTTCCATGCTCCCGCTGTTAGTTATCGCTGCCCTCCTGCTGGTGGCCGGCGATCACATGATGTCGGATCTCGAAGATTAACTGATAAAGCAAAAGAAAAATGCCGGACTGAGAAGCCCGGCATTTTCACATGATAAATGAATGGTTATTTACCGGCGATGGCCTCAATGGCTGCCTTAAGGGAGTTTACTTCCTGTTGAAGAGTAAGGAAGGGAGCCTGCGGTTTTCCTTCTGCCTGCTGCTTGAGCCAGGGAAGATGCATGAAGCCCCCGGCCATGTCAGGGAATTCATGATCGATGTAATAGAGCAGGCCGTACATCACCTGATTACAGACGAAGGTGCCCGCCGAGTTGGAAACGGCTGCCGGAATGCCGGCGGAACTGACGGCTTCTGCCATCTTCTTAACCGGCAGAGAGGCAAAATAGGCAGCGGGCCCGTCCGCAAAGACCGGAATGTCGACCGGTTGAAATCCGGCATTATCCGGGATCCGGGCGTCCATGCAATTGATGGCAATGCGTTCGATGCTGACACTGCTGCGGCCGCCGGCTTCGCCCAGACAGAGGACGATGTCCGGCTTTTCCTTCTTCAGGTTCTCATGAAGCACTTCGAGAGAGCGGCCGAAAACCGTCGGCAGGATCACCTTGACGATGCGGGCTCCGCCTGTTTCTTCGCCGATCTGCCTGATGGTTTCCAGAGATGAATTGAGTTCTTCGCCTCCGAAAGGCTCGAAGGCGGTCAAAAGGATCTTCATGTTTTCTCCATATGGAAAGACAGCTTTACGGCTGTCCTGTCTTTCTTATTTTCTCAGCAGCATCGTGTAGGAATCGCCGGCCTGCACGAAGGTAGCCCTGATGTCGGGCAGCAGTTCCGGAAGAATGGTTTCCGCCAGCCATTTCATGCCCGGTTCCTCAACGTTGAAGTGGCCCGCGGCCAGGACCTTCTTGCCCTGACCGAGCTGAGCGCCGTCGCGCATATAGATGGCAACGGTGAAGTCGGTTATTTCCATGGCCAGAATGGTGTCAATGTCATTTTCCTCGGCGTTCTTGAGAACTTCATTGTCGAACTGACCGATGATGTGCATCGGGATCATGATGCGCTTACTGGTGCCGTCAAGATCGCCCATGGTCTTCATGCCCTTCAGGTTCATTCTTTCCATCAGGTACTGTGCCAGCTCTCTGGTCGGAGTTTCGGGAATCTCGAACATCATGGGCATGAACTTATTGCCGATGACGTAGTCGTGCCAGCCCAGTTCGTTGGCCAGGCCGTAGAAGATGCCGTCGACGTAGTTGCCCTGATACAGCACGCCGGAGTGAATGTAGTCGTGATCGCGCCAGACGGTGATGCCGTATTCGTCCAAAAGGGCCTTCTTGAGCTGGAAGGTCTTATTGTCCTTCAGCCAGTCGGTGTGATCGCCGTGGTTCCAGAAGCAGGCTTCGTGGCTGACGATCAGGTTGGCACCCAGTTCATGGGCCTTCTTAATGACCTCAATGGAAGCGTAAATGGTGGTAACGATGCCGGTGCATTCTCTGTCCACCGGTCCGTAGAGGACCTGGTCTCTGGTTCTGGCTTCGTCGATGCTGCCGTAACCCTTGCAGTTCTTCTTGATGGTTTCAATGACTTCGCAAATTTTCATCTTTCTGACCTCTTGTCCGGCAGGGCCGGATCATTCTGATATCATTATACAGTTTTTTCTCCCTCAATTGTCTTACATTGACCCGTAAAAAAAGGATCAGAGATCCTCTGCGTGTTCCTTCATGAAATCCAGGCCTTCATCATGTTTGGGTATTCCGGCCCTTCCGCCGATCTGGCGGCACTTCATCGCCGCCACCGCGGAAGCGTAGCGGATGCACTGGGGCAGCTCATAGCCTCTCAGCCAGCCGGCCACAAAGGCGCCATGGAAGACGTCACCGGCTCCGGTGGTGTCGATGGCTTCGACCTTATAGGCGGGGAAACTGACAAGCTGTCCGTTGATCAGGGCTACGGAGCCCCTGGCTCCCAGAGTGGAAATGACGATCTTGTTTTCGTCGCCCGCAAAGAACCTCATGGCTTCTTCCAGATCGTCCTTGCCGCTGGCGTAGTAGGGGAATTCCTCATTCATGATCAGGATGTCCGCCAGCATTGCCAGATTGGCATTCAGACGGGTGTCCTTTTTCCGGGCGCAGCCGTCCAGCGAAACCGGTACGCCGGCCTGTCTGGCGATCTGGGCGGCATGGAGGCAGTTGGCGTAGTTGGTGCCGTCAATGTGCAGGATGCGGGCGTTACGGATCATGTCTTCCTTTTCTTTAGTCCAGCTGATGCCCGGAAGGTTATTGGAATAGGGGAACTTGGTTCTGGTTGATCTGACGGGGTCAATGAGCACGTAGCCTTCGGTGCTGTGACGGCCTTCGATCACCTCAACCAGGCTGATGTCGACGCCTTCCCTGACGAAATCGTCGCGGATGTACTGTCCGCCGAAATTATCGCCGGTATTGCCGATGTAGGCAGTCGAAAAGCCCAGACGCTGAGTGGCGACCAGAGCGGTCGCGACGCACCCGCCGCCCTGATTATGGATCTCCAGGATGTTGGCTGAGCCGTCTTCCTGGGGATAGTTATCAATGATGCACAGATAGTCATAAGCCGCGGCGCCAACGCCGACCACATCAAATTTCATGTTCATACCTCTACCTGAATTATAGAAGAGGGCCGCCGGGTTTTCAAATGACCTGCCGTAAATGCGGTAAGGCAGGCTTAAAGAGTGCTTGCGGCTGTGATAGAATGAAATACAATAAGACAACCGGAAAGGGAGGGTGGACCAATGAAGGAATTTTATGTAACGGTCAGAGATAAACTATTGAGGAAGAGCAGAAAGCTAAGCGATGTATTCTTCGCTGCCGCTGCCCTGACGCTGATCCACGCATTGGCCGGCAGCGCGATCGGCATGATGCTGGTCAAGATACCGGTGATAAAGAGCTTCCTTGCCTCTCTGGTTTATTCCGCCAGCATGCAGGTATTTCTGGAGGATTACCTGATCTTCATCGGAATCTGGCTGGTGATCATGGCGGTAGTCTTCATTTTCCCGGCCAACAGGCCGATGCTGAAGGCCATTGGATACAGCCGGCGGGGAAACAACCTGAAGGGCTTTCTCTTCGGCATCATCATGGGCTTTGGCACCAATGGCTTATGCGTCCTGTTCTCGCTGCTGAGCGGTGACATCAAGCTGTCCTTCTACGGCTTTGACTTTGTCGTCCTGCTCGCCTTTGCCATTGCGGTCCTGATTCAGTCCGGAGCCGAGGAACTGGCTGACCGTTTCTACCTGTATCAGAAACTGCGCCGGCGCTACCGCAGCCCGCTGTGGGCCGTCCTGGTCAATGCCGTGGCCTTCTCGCTCATGCATGTCGGTAATCCCGGATTCACTGTCGTGGCCGGGATCCAGATCTTTCTGATCGCCATCGTCTTCTCCATGATGGTTTATTACTATAACAACCTGTGGGGGGCCATGGCTTTCCACGCCGCCTGGAACTTCACGCAGAACCTGATCTTCGGCCTGCCCAACAGCGGCATCGTCTCCGAGTATTCCATCTTTGCTCTGGAGGCCGCTTCTGCCCGTAACGGTCTGTTCTATAATGTCAATTTCGGCGTTGAGGGCAGCGTCGGCGCCACTGTCCTTTTGGCAGTAATCGCGGTGGTCATATATGTCATCAACCGCAACAGGCCGGAAGCCAATGATGTCTGGGCGGAAAGAGAGCGCGTGGCGGAAGAAGCGGAAAAGGAAGGCCTGGAGGGATAAGCGGCTAACCGCGTTTTCCGGAGCGTGATCAAATCATCAGACACAAAGTAAAACATCCGTGAGGATGTTTTCTGTTGTGAGCGTACTTACTGATTTCCGGTCAGCAGTTTGTAGATGAAGGTGACCAGGTACATGTAGGGGACAAAGAGAATGAATACCGGGATCAGATAGAGGAAGGGGATGGGGATGTACCTGTTGAAGAACTGCAGTACCATGTTCTCTTCTGGCTCAACGGTGTAGAAGTAGTTGGCCTTGATGGCGATCTTCGTCTTTCTCAGGTACATGTTGAAGAGGAAGATCAGGAAAGCCAGGCCGATGCCGACCAGTACGATCGGCAGGATGTCGGCGTACTGAGGTTCATAGATGCCCAGAACGGCCATGAAGATGCAGTTGTAGGTGATCAGGAAATGGGTGATGTAGTATCCCCGCATTCTTTCCTTGAAGATGCTGGTGTTGTTGAAGGGATCCGAAGGCATCAGGATGGCCATCATCGCGCCGACCGGTCCGATGAAGAAGGCGAAGCCCTGAATGTAGCGGTTGTTGGTAAGGATTCCCAGGGGAACCAGAAACATGTTGATGTTGCACAGATGCAGTGGCAGTTCATACCACCAGGTAAAGCCGCCGACCTTGGAGTAATACATCTCGTCGTACTCCTTGTCTCTGGACAGGCGGTACTTGTAGATGAAGTAATAGACGACCAGGCAGCCTGAGAAGATCAGCATGATGATCTTCTTTACGCTCAGTGAACAGTTTCTGAGTGCGAAGGCCAGGACCACGTAAAAGACGGTAAGCAGGACGATGATCGCCCAGAACACCCGGTTAAACGGTCTGTATGTGTATTTCTCATTATCCATGTTCGATAATCCCCTTATGTATCCATTATACCGAAAAAAGAGATGAATGATGAATCAGTCATCTCTTAATTGCCTTATTCTGTTCCGTTTCTGAAACGGTCCTTCCATAAAAGGTACGCCAGGATGCTCTTGCCGTCATTCAGCCGGTTGTCGGCGATCATCTGTTCGATTTCTTCCAAGCTGAAGGTTCTGACGCTGAGATACTCGTCGTCATCCAGATGCTGGCCGACAAAGGTCAGATCGGTAGCCAGGTAGAGGTGGATGGTCTCCCTGACGACGCCGGGAGAAGTGAAGAAGGAAGCCAGAAGAGTCATCTTTCCGGCCTTATAGCCGGTTTCTTCCTCAAGCTCGCGCTCAGCGGCCTTCAAAGGGTCTTCGCCCTTTTCCAGCATGCCGGCCGGAAGCTCGAGAATGTCGGTCTCGATGGCGTGGCGGTACTGCTGCACCAGCATGATGTGATCTTCGTCCTTGAAGGCCAGGATGCCGACGGCGCCGTTGAGATGCAGCACGTCGCGGTAGCCGACGGTACCGTCATCAAAGGTGACGGTGTCATGGGTAAGCCTGCAGACGCGGCCTTCGTAGATTACTTCTTCCTTCAGTATTTCGTTCATGGTGATTTCCCCCTGTAAAGTCTACCACATAACCGCCCCTAAGTTGAGCATATTTGTTATGTGATTAAATTCACATATGTTATAATATAATCAATCAAAGTCAAAACATAATGAGCCTTAAGATCCTGAAGAAAGGTGGGATAATACTATGATTCTAAACGAGGAATTAAAGGCAGTTCAGAGAGGCGAGCAGGGCGAAGCCATGCAGAAAGTCCTCAATACCCTGATCATGTACGGAGAAGCCTTCGGAGCCGAAAGGATGGTGAAGATCACCGGCAGGATGGGCCACGCCGTCATCGGCACCGGCTCACTGACCTGGAAGCCGGTCTTTGACCTGATGGACAAGCTGATCGAAGGCGGAGCGCTGCCGCGGCAGAGCTTTACCACGGACCCCCGCGGCATCGAAGATCACGTACCCATCGGCTTTGCCGACAAGGCGATGTTCAAGCTGATCTTCTCCAATCAGAAACGGATGGAGAAGCAGTGGAAGCGCATGGGGATCAAGGATGACAACGCCTACAGCTGTACCTGCTACATGGACGAGGTCGGCAACATTCCCGAGCGCGGCGACATCCTGGGCTGGGCGGAATCCTCCGCTGTCTCCTACGCCAACTCGGTGCTGGGAGCCCGCTGCAACCGCAACTCGGGCATCCTGGAGCTGATGAGCAACATCCTGGGCTACGTCCCGGAATTCGGCTTATTGACTGACGAGGGCCGCAAGGCAGACTGGATCATCGAAGTGAAGTGCGAAAAGCTTCCCGAACCTCAGCTGTTGGGCAGCGCCATCGGCTTCAAGTGCATCGAGGACGTCCCCTACATCAAGGGCCTGGACAGGTTCCTGGGCAGGGAACTGACCCAGGATGTCAGGGACTACCTCAAGGACATGGGAGCGGCCAGCGCCTCCAACGGCTCGGTCGGTCTCTACCATGTCGAGAACCTGACCCCCGAGGCCAAAGATCTCGGAAAGAAACTGATCAGGAAGAATGCGAAGACATTCGTCATCGACGACGCGGAGATCGCCCGGGTCAAGGCTTCCTATCCGGTTGCCTGGACTTCCGAAGGCGAACCGCAGATGGCCTTTGCCGGCTGTCCGCACTTCTCGCTCAATCAGCTCTGCGAGTGGACTGACCGTCTGAGCGAAGGACTGAAGAGAAACGGACAGGATAAGGTGACCATACCGGTGATCTTCTGCGCGGCTCCGGATGTCCGCGAACATTTCGAAAAGGACTGCCCGGAGAAAGCAAACAGGCTGAAGGAGATCGGCGTGACGGTCAGCGGCCTGTGCCCGCTGTCGTACACTTCCAATCCGCTGACCGACAAGACCAGGATCATAACCTGTTCCAACAAGCTGCGCTATTATTCCAAGGCCCGCTTCTACGGCGAAGACGAGCTGGTGGAAATCGTAACGGGAGGTAAAGTCAATGGCTAAGACATTCAAGGGACGTGTCGTGGTACCGGGCAGCGTCAGCGCTGAAGCCCTGGTCACCCATAACGGTTTCAATACGCTGGCTTCCCTGAAGACAGCCGGTTCCTTCCTCAATAAGAAGGGCGAGATCCAGGACCACAACAACCCGGAACTCTATAAGAAGAAAATGCCCGGCAAGGCGCTGTGCCTGCCGGAGACCATCGGTTCCACCACCGGAGGCATGGTGCTTTACTGCGCCGCTTCCATGGGCGTGGGCCCCAGCTGCATGCTCTTCAGCAAGAAGGCCGACACCCTGGCGGTAGCCGGGGCCGTGCTGACCTACAACTGGTCTGACCACCCGATCGTCTGCGTTGACGATCTCGGCGAGGAATTCCTGGAGACCGTCAAGACCGGCGACCGCGTTTCCGTCAGCGAGGACGGAACGGTCACAGTGGAGGGATGACATGGATAAGAAACTCGAACCCCTGTTCACCCCCTGGAAGATTGGCAATCTGGAGATCAAGAACCGCATTGTTCTGACCTCAATGGGCGGGACTGACCTGTTTGGCTGGATGGAACCGCTGCACTTCGACAAGGCCGGCGCTGACTTCATTCTCGAAGTCGCCAGGAACAATGCCGGTCTGGTGCTGCCCGGCTGCCAGCCGGTCTACAACCCGATGCTGGGTCAGTGGCTGCACACCAATAAGAAGATGTACAACGATCTGAAGAAGTGGCTGCCTCAGCTGCACGCCACCGGCGCCAAGCTGTTCGTTCAGCTGACCGCCGGCTTCGGCCGTTCCTTCACCATTTCTCCGATGATGGAGAAACTCTATTCCAACAAATTCCTGAGAGTGGCTTCCAAGCCGTTCATGGACCTCGATAAGATCACGGCTTCGGCTTCACCCGCGCCTAACCGCTGGAGCGACAAGGTGCCTTCAAGGGAGATGACGAAGGAAGAGATTCAGAAATACATCGACTCCTTTGCCCAGTGCTCCAGGCTGCTGAAGGAAGCCGGGGTCGACGGCGTGGAGATCCATGCCGTTCATGAAGGCTACCTGCTGGACCAGTTCACCCTGAAGTACGTCAATCACCGGACCGACGAATACGGCGGCAGTTTTGAGAACCGCTACCGCTTCCCGGTCGAGATCGTTCAGGCCATCAAGAAGGAGTGCGGCGAGGACTTCCCGGTCTCCCTGCGCTACTCGGTGGTCTCCAAGACCAAGGGATTCCGCAGAGGAGCTTTGCCTGAAGAGGAATATGAAGAAGCCGGCAGAGACTTCGAGGAATCCGTCAGAGCGGCCAGATACCTCAAGGAAGCCGGTTATGACATGCTCAACTGCGATAACGGCACCTATGACGCCTGGTACTGGGCTCATCCGCCCATCTACATGCCCGAAAACTGCAACCTCGCCGATGTCGAAGCCCTGAGAAAGGAAGTCGACATCCCGGTGGTCTGCGCCGGACGCATGAATGTCGAAACGGCCGCCGAGTCGGTAGCCCGGGGCGGCATCGACGGTGCCGGCTTCGCCCGCAACTTCCTGGCCGACCAGCAGTGGGTGACCAAGCTGATGGAAGGACGCAAAGAGGACATCAGACCGTGCATTCTCTGCCATAACGGCTGTTTCAACATGGCTCACTACAAGGGCGTGGCCAACGACCAGGATCTCTCGGACAGCCTGCATCTGTCCCGCTGCGCCGTCAACGCCGAGACCATGCAGAAGAACAAGCACTACATCAAAAAGACCAGAAAGCCGCAGAAGGTCGCCATCATCGGCGGGGGCATCGGCGGCATGGAAGCGGCCCGCGTGCTGAAGCTGCGCGGCCATGAGCCGGTCATCTATGAAAAGACCGGCAGGCTGGGCGGAACCTTCATCCCCGCTTCCGCGGAATCATACAAGGGCAAGCTCAGAGACCTATTGGCCTGGTATCTGAAGCAGATGAAGGATCTGGAGATCGAAGTCAATCTGAACTATGAGATCAGCTCGATTCAGGAGCTGGGCGAAGGCCCGGTCATCATCGCCACCGGCGCCACGCCGGTCGTACTGCGCAAGGTTAGCGGTCACGAGAAGATGATCGAAGCCTGCGACTGGCTCAACGGTAAGAAGGCGGTCGGCGAAAAGGTCGCCGTCATCGGCGGCGGACTGACCGGCTGCGAGATCGCCTATGAGCTCTATCTGCAGGGCAAGCAGCCCGTCATCGTCGAGATGAAGGATGACCTGATGCCCCAGAAAGGCGTCTGTCTGGCCAACAGTTCCTACCTGCGCGAATTCTTTGCCTGGAAACAGGTGCCCGTCTATCTGCAGACTACCCTTAAGGAAGTTCATGACGGTAAGATACTCTGCGCTGATAAGGACGGCAGGGATATCGAGATCCCGGTCGATTCCGTCATCTCCGCGGTCGGCTACCTGCCGGCACCGCTGAGCGGCCAGGACCGCAGGAACGTCTACCTGGTCGGCGACTGCAAGTCCGTCGGCAACCTGAGGACGGTCATCTGGAGCGCCTACGAGGCGGCCATGAAGATCTAGACGGAAAATCATTCACCGAAGACCGGCGTTTCTGCCGGTCTTTTTGTGCGCCGCTGCCGGAGTGTTATAATTAATTAAACAGGAAAGGAAAGCGCCAATGGAAAACAGAACGTCCATCGTCTTCTACAGCGGCCTCGACAGCATCGGCGGGGTGGTCATGGAAGTAAGGTACGGTAACAGCCGGGCCTTCTTTGAGGCCGGCACCGCCTACAATCCCGGCTTTGACATGTTCGACGGCCGGGTCGCTCTGAGAAGGAATTTCATCAGCGACTATCTCTGGGTCAATGAGATCCCCAGGATCGACGGCATCTACCGCAAACAGGACATTGAAAAATACCCCGATCTGATCCCGGCGGAAGACTGGCATCAGGGTCCGCAGGCTTTCTTCATCACTCACCTGCATCTGGACCACATGCGCATGATGGGCATGATCTCACCGCTGGTAACCGTCTATCTTTCCGCTCCCGCTCAGAAGATCGAAGCGGCACTGGAAGAGGTCGGCCAGGGCGTTGAAACCATCAGGGGCAGCAGCTACTCCGACATGTCCGACGTCACCCGGGTCGGTGACATCACGGTCCGCCGCTTCATCCTCAATGACGACTCCTATCAGGATTATTCCTTCTATATCGAGACACCGGATCTGAAGATCCATCATACCGGTGATCTGTTCGTCTACGGCAAGTACGGCGATAATGTCCTTAAGGAAGCTGAATTCCTCAGAAAGGAAAACATTGACATCCTGGTCTGCGAAGGCACCAGGTTCTTCCCGGGCGATGAGGAAGGCGAGATCAGGCCGGCTTTCTGGCCGGCGGAAGGCCTGATCAGCCGGCAGCGCTGTGATGAGATAACCGCTCAGCGGGTCGGAGACTTCAGGGGCCTGGTCGTCTTCAACTATTACGAAAGGGAAATGAGCGACGTCATGGCCTTTGAGAAATACGCCCAACAGAGCGGCCGCGAACTGGTTTATGAACCGGAAAGCGCCCACATCATCAACCGCTTCTTCGGTAAGAAGGTGAAGATCATGCTGCCGGACAGAGGTGACAGGCCGGATTACTACGATGAAATACTGGCTTACAATGAAGTCATCACCAGAGATCAGGTGCTGGCCCGGCCGGAAAGGTATCTGGTCCAGAACAGCTACCCCAATCTTCTGGAACTGCTGGACTACCGCCACACCCCGGCGATGTACCTGCATTATTCCGGTACGCCGCTGGGTGAGTTCGATCCCCGCTACTTCAACATGAAGAACATCGTGGAACTGGCCGGCATGCAGTATGTCAGAGCCTACCAGACCGACGAAGGTTATTTTTCTCCTCACGCCGAAAAGTGCCAGATTCTGGCTTACATTGACATGGTGAACGCCAAACTGGTCGTTCCGGCGCACAGTTCCGGGCGCAGGGCCATGATCGCCCATCTGAAGCGGCCGTATTATTACGCTTCCCTGAGGGAAAGATATGTATATGACCGGGAAAACAATACGCTGGAGGTGACGGAAAATGTCTGAAACCAGGGTTAAATTCTACCGCGGTACCCACGGCATGGGCATCGTCATTTCCGTGACTTATGACAGTGACCGCATCATCTTTGACTTCGGCGCTCCCTTCACCCCGCTGGCGCAGGTTTATGACGGCATCGTCAGACAGCGGGAAACCAACCGGGTAAAGGACGCGGTACTGCTGGGAAGAATACCGGAAGTTGGCGGCGTCTTTGCCCGCAGGAATCTTCAGGATCTCAGCCTGGAGTCCTATGAGGATTCCCCGTACCATACCGCCATCTTCATCTGCCATCTGCATCTGGACCACATGAGCGAGATCGACAAGGTCCATCCCGCCATCCCCGTCTACATTCACGAAGACGGCCTTAAGCTGCAGAAGACGCTGGAGGAGATCGGCTGGGAAAAACATTACCGTGACTACTCGGCTTTCCGCCATCATGAAACCATCGAGGTTGGAAGAATAAAGGTAACGCCCTTCTTCTCCGATCACCCCTGCCCGGGTTCCAGCGGCTTTCTGATTGAGACTCCTGACAGCGTCATCTGTTACAGCGGCGACATCCGCTTCCACGGCACTCAGGCCGAAAAGGCCTGGAAGGAGATCGAAGAAGTAAGCAGGAAGAAGATCGACCTGCTGATCGTCGATTCCACGACCACTTCGCCTTCGGAGTTCCTTCGCGATGAAGCCCTTGAGCAGCAGTACCGGATCCCCGGCCGGGATTATCTGCCCGGAAGCCTGCGGGTTCAGGACATCTACGACGGGATCGAGGAACAGTTAAAAGACTTTGCGGGACTGGGCGTGGTCAACTGCTACCCCCGGGATGTCAGGATGCTGGCGGAACTGAAACAGCTGGCTGAAAACATTGACCGCACGATGGTCTTTGAGCCGGCCTATGCCTGCATCCTCTATAAGTGTCTGGGTATAAAGAGCGCGGTGATCTGGCCTGATAATGATGAAACTCATCCATATCATGAAAAGCTTAAAAGAGAATTCCCGGAAGTCACGGCTGAACAGATCGTCAGCCATCCGGAAAACTACCTGCTTCAGAACAGCTACCGCAACATCCTTTCCCTGATCGACCTCGACGGCCTTCAGGGGAGGTATTACCATCTGCTGGGCGAACCGCTGGTTGAAGGCATGAAGGAATACGGCATCATGCAGAACATGATCGCCAGGCTCGGCTGGCAATTTAGGTCATTCATCAATCTCTATTCCTTCTCCCACGCCTATCCCAATCATCTGGCGGAACTGATCAGAGTCATCAATGCGAAGACCGTGGTGGCCGTTCATTCCAAGCATCCGGAAAACCTCAACCCGGTAAACAGCGAACAGTTCTTCCCCCGGGAAGGCTGCCAATACGTTCTGAAGGACGGCAGACTGAGCGAAAGCGGGAAATGACAAAAACGTCATCATTGTCATTTTGACCATAAAAATCACATAATTACACTGTATGATATTACTGTATCTTTAAGAAGAGCGCTTCGGCGAAAGCTTCTGACGTGAAAGGAGCGAATGAACATGAGTGAAATTGAAAAGAACAACGAAGAACTGGCCAGGGCCGTATCCGATCAGGTGGTGGAACAGATCCGCAAGGAACTGCCCAAGCATACCTTCAGCCGCAAGTACAACATCTTCAAGGATTTCGTATCGCTGGTTCTGATCGCTGCCCTGGTACTGGGCGGCTATAACTGGTACAGGCAGTACAAGAGGGACACCTCCATTCTCAAGTCGGTCGAGGGCTATGACCTGACACTCGACAACAACGGCATTCTCGGCTACACGGCCGTGGACTTCGCCGACGTCATTGTCGGTTCCTCCACCCGGCAGTCCCTGCTGATCGTCGATGAGCAGGAGCTTTCCGCTCCCACCGTCGTTACCCAGGCCGGTCTGTTCAAGCTGGGCATCTTCTCGAAGAATCAGTCCGTGGTCTATAACGGCACTGCTCAGTATACCGTCGACATCTCCAAGATCACCTCTGACAAGATTGAGGTGGATGCCGCCAATCATACCATCACCATCACGGTACCCTATCCGGAATTACATGATGTCATCTTCAATCCGGAAAACACGGTATTCGGCGATACAGAGAAAGGACTGCTGGCCTTCTTCGATATCAAGATGAGTCTGGAAGATTCCAATACAATCGCGGCAGAAGCTGTCAAGAAGCTCAGAGAAAAGGCTCTTGATGAGAAATGCCTGGATAAGGCAGTTGATTATGGCCGCTACGTGCTGCGGGATTTCTACGAGACCGCCATTGAAGCGATCACCAAGTCCTATAAGGTCAAAATCGTCTTTGACGAGCCCGCTGCCCCGTCTGAACCGGTAAGCGAACCGGCCGCCGAGACCCAGCCGTAAAGCGGAAAAACAATGAATGAGGAACGCTGCCAAGGCAGCGTTTTTTTCACGGCTCAGACAGGGAAAACACCGGGTTTTGTAATACTAAAAAAATTTTTTAGTAAAATGCGAAAAAGGTATTGAATAACGGAAGGAAAGCAGTATAATTAAATTACCGCGTTAATTAACTTTTTGTTAAGTAATACAAAACAGAAGGAGGTGGACACATGGATATCGGAAACAGAGTAAGACAGCTCCGTCAGAAAAACGGTCTGACCCTGGAAGAACTGGCCAGCCGGACCGGACTTACCAAGGGTTTCCTTTCCCAGCTGGAAAGAAACCTGTCATCACCGTCCATCGCCACCCTGGAGGACATCGCCGAGGTGCTGGGCGTATCGCTGGCTGACTTCTTCAAGGAGGAGAGCACCCAGCAGATCGTCTTCACGCCGCAGGACAGCTTCGTGGATGAGCGGGAAGAGATGACCATTACCTACATTGTTCCCAATTCCCAGCGCAACATGATGGAACCCCTGCTTCTGCAGATCAGACCCAACGGC
This sequence comes from Erysipelotrichaceae bacterium, assembly GCA_017442805.1. Taxonomy (GTDB): domain Bacteria; phylum Bacillota_I; class Bacilli_A; order Erysipelotrichales; family Erysipelotrichaceae; genus UBA1783. The sequence goes on along the minus strand of JAFRZA010000036.1, from coordinate 13,005 downwards.
AAGAGCCAAATCATCGAACCGCATGAAGGCGAAGAGCTCGGCTACGTGCTGCAGGGCAGGATCGAACTGGAAAACCTGACCACCGGCACCAGCCACACGGTCCGCAAGGGGGAAACCTTCTACATCAGCGGTGACTTCCGTCACTGCCTCGCCAATCATACCAACAGTGATGCCTCGCTGCTGTGGGTCTCCACGCCGCCGGTATTATGAAATAAGAGGAAAAGAGGATATTTAGAATGAAGAAACTTATTGAATTCCGCAACATCGTCAAGTCATTTGACGGCCAGGTCGTTCTCAAGGGCATTAACCTGGACATCTACGAAAACGAGTTTGTCACCCTGCTGGGACCGTCCGGCTGCGGCAAGACCACGCTCTTAAGGATCCTGGGCGGCTTCCTGGACGCCGATGAAGGTGAAGTCATCTTCGACGGCGAGGAAATCTCCAAGCTGCCGGCCTACAAGAGAGAGATCAATACCGTCTTCCAGAAATACGCTCTTTTCCCACATCTGAACGTCTATGACAACATAGCCTTCGGTCTGAAGCTCAAGAAGCAGTCCAAGGACGTCATCGAGCAGAAGGTCAACAGAATGTTATTCCTGATTGGCCTGGAAGGCTATGGCGACAGAGATGTCAACCTGCTTTCCGGCGGTCAGCAGCAGCGTGTCGCCATCGCCCGCGCGCTGGTCAACGAACCGTATGTCCTGTTATTGGACGAACCCTTAAGCGCCCTGGACAAGGCCTTGAGGAAGGAGATGCAGTACGAACTGAAGAGAATTCAGCAGGAAGTCGGCATTACCTTCATCTTCGTCACTCATGACCAGGAAGAAGCGCTGACCATGTCCGACAAGATCGTCGTCATGAAGGACGGCGTCATCCAGCAGATCGGCACCCCGACCGAGATCTACAATGAACCGGTCAACGAATACGTCGCCCACTTCATCGGCGAGTCCAACATCTTCGACGGCGTCATGAAGGATGACTACAAGGTCTTCTTCGATGACAAGGTCTACGAATGCGCCGACTTCGGCTTCCGCAAGAACGAGCCGGTCGATGTCATGATCCGCCCTGAGGATCTGGAAATCGTTCCCAGAGGCAAGGGCCTGCTCCCCGGGGAAGTCAAGTTCGTCCTGTTCAAGGGCGTGCACAACGAAGTCACCGTTCAGACCATCGCCGGTACTTCCAAGACCATCACCATGCACGTCATCGGCAACCACGATCTCACCAATGAGGAAGCCGGCGAGAAGATCTCCGCCAACGACTTCTACATGGACCTCGAGGACGTCGACAGCCTGAATGATGCCGAGGTCATCGCCCGTGCCAACGCTCAGGCCTGGGACGAGGAAGACGAACTGCTGTCATTGTCAAAAGTCGATTACGACATCAGAAAGGAAGCCGGCACCTATGAAGTGACCTTCGGGACCTCCAAGGGAACCGAGATCACCATCAAGGCCTATGTTCAGGCCCCCAACTTCACCGAGGACGCCAAGAAGGGCGTCGGCGTCGCCGCCTTCGACTTCTTCATCACCGCCGAGGAACTGAACGAATCCATCGCTCTGGACACCGACCTGTGCATCTGGGCCAAGGCCGAAGCCTGGGACCTGGAGACCGGTCAGCCGATCGAGATCTACGATGTCATCTATGACTTCGATGAAGAGAAGATCAAGGAAGGCGACTACAAGATCACCTTCGCCGTTCAGGGCCATGAGTTCAAGGTCCACACCAACAAGAAAGTCACCGTCGGAAAGAAAGTCGATCTGACGTTTGAACCGGAAGACATCCACGTCATGAGCAAGATGGGGTACTAGGTTATGAAGACCTTTTCCAAGTTAACCTGGCCATACATTGCCTGGATCACCGCCTTCGTCGTGATGCCGATGCTGCTGATCCTGCTGTACGCCTTCACCGTTGAGGGCAACGGGGTCATCACCTTCCACTTCACGCTGGCGAACTTCGCCAAGTTCTTCTCCGACGCCATCTTCCCGATGGTGCTCTGGAGATCGCTGAAGATCGCCTTTCTCACCACCGTCATCTGCATTCTGATCGGCTACCCCTGCGCGTACCTGATCGCCCAGATGCCGGAGAAGAAGCAGGAATTCGCGATCTTACTGATCACCCTGCCGATGTGGATCAACATGCTGATCCGCACCTACTCCTGGAAGGGCATCCTCGCCTACTTCAATTTCGACTCGCAGATCAACGTCATGGTCGGCATGGTCTACAACTTCCTGCCGTTCATGATCCTGCAGATCCATACCGCACTGTCCAAGCTGGACCGCAACCTGATCACCGCTGCCAATGACCTGGGCGCCAACGACGTGCAGACCTTCCTGAAGGTCACCCTGCCGCTGTCGATCCCCGGGGTCATCTCCGGCATCACGCTGGTCTTCCTGCCAGCCGTCTCCAGCTTCTTCATCCCCAAGCTGCTGGGCGGGGGCGAGTATGTTCTGATCGGCAACCTGATTGAGAACTACTTCGTATCCGTCGGTAACTGGAACTACGGCAGCGCCATCTCCCTGATCATGGCTCTGGTCATCATCCTGTCCATGTACGTCACCAAGAAGATGGACAGAAAGACGGGAGGTGAAGAATGATGCGCAGGCTCAGGAAACTGCTTTCCGGCAGCTATGTCTGGCTGGTAATGGCCTTCTTCTATCTGCCGATCTTCTACGTCATGCTCTTCAGCTTCAACAAGTCCAAGAGCCTGACCAACTTCACCGGCTTCTCCCTGCAGTGGTACCAGAAGATGTTCGAGTCCCGTTCCATCAGGGAAGCCATCTACTACACGGTCATCATCGCCGTCATCGCCACGGTGGTATCCACCATCATCGGCACCCTTACCGCCATCGGTCTTTCCAAGAGCGGTAAGATCCTGCGCACCATCGTGCTGCAGATCAACGACATTCCGATGATGAACCCGGACATTGTCACCGCCATCGGATTCATGCTGCTGTTCACTTCCCTCAACGTGGAAAAGGGCTTCGGCACGATCTTACTGGCCCACATTTCGTTCTGTATCCCGTATGTGATCCTGTCCATCATGCCCAGGCTGCGTCAGCTGGACGACAACCTGGCGGAAGCGGCCCTTGACCTGGGCGCCACGCCTTTCCAGGCGCTTACCAAGGTCATCATCCCGCAGCTGAAGGGCAGCATCATCTCGGGTGCACTGATTGCCTTCACGATGAGCTTCGACGACTTCGTAATCAGCTTCTTTACGTCCGGTCCGAAGATCAGCAACATCGCAATCTACGTATATTCGTCGATCAAGCGCATCAACCCGACGATCAACGCTCTGTCGACCATCATCGTCGTCATCGTGACGACCGTGCTGATCATTGTCAACGTCGTGCCAATGATCAGGGAAAGAAGGAAAAGAGGTATTCAGAAATGAGAAAGATTTTAGTTGCTTTACTGGCTGTATTAATGGTTCTGGGCTTCACCGGCTGCTCCGGCAATAACGAGCCCAAGCAGGAACTCTACGTCTTCAACTGGGGCGAATACATCGATGAGAACAACATCACCCTGTTTGAGAAGAGATACAACTGCAAGGTCTACTACAAGACCTTCGACTCCAACGAGGAAATGTACACCGCCATCGTCGGCGGCGACAAGTATGACATCATCGTTCCGTCCGACTACATGGTCGAACGCCTGATCAAGGAAGAAATGATCCAGAAGCTTGACCTCAGCCAGATCACTAATATCGGCAACCTGGCTGCCGGTCTGAAGTCACCGGACTATGACCCCAGCCATGAGTATTCCGTTCCTTATTTCCAGGGCTCCATCGGCATTGTCTACGATACCACCAAGGTAACTCTCGAAGAACTGGAAGAGCAGGGCTGGAACATCCTGGTCAACCCCAAGTATGCCGGTGAGATCTACATGTACAACGCTGACAGAGACAACTTCCTGCCCGCCCTCAAGGCTCTGGGCTATTCCGTCAACACCACCAGCGATGAAGAGATCCAGGCTGCCTATCAGTGGCTGATCAATCAGAAGAAGACCATGAACCCGGCTTACGTCACCGACGAAGTCAACGACAACATGATTGACGGTCTGAAGGCTCTGGCCGTTGCCTACAGTGGCGCCGCCACTTACATCATGAGTGAGAACGAAAACATGGGCTACTATGAGCCCAAGCAGGGAACCAACATCTGGTCTGACGCCATGTGCATCACCAAGAACTGTCAGAACCTCGATCTGGCTCACAAGTGGATCAATTTCTGCCTGGAGCCGGAAGTTGCCGAAGCCAACTCCCTGTGGGTAGGCTACACTTCCGACGTTCAGAGCGTCATCGACAAGCTGTCATCCGAAGGCGGCGAGTTCTACGGCATCAACGCCTATACTCCGAGAATCGGCTACGCCCTTGACGAAGAGTATCATGACGATCTGACCCTGAAGACCAAGCTCGCTGAGCTGTGGAATCAGGTAATGTTCGCTGAGTAAGAAAAGACAGAAAATCAGCAGGGCGCCGTCAGGTGCCCTGCCTTCCCTTAAGGAGAAAAGCTTATGAGAAACGTTTGTGTTGCGGCCATTCAGATGAAATGCGCCGAAGAACAGAAGGACAACCTGCTTCACGCCGAAGAACTTATCCGTCAGGCCGCCGGCAGGGGAGCCAACATCATTCTTCTGCCGGAACTGTTCGACCGCCATTATTTCTGCCAGGAAAGACGCTATGAGTATTACGCCTATGCGCTGCCGGCAGATGAGCATCCGGCCGTTCTGATGGGCCGAAGGCTGGCAGCGGCCCTGCATGTGGTGCTGCCGGTGAGCTTCTACGAAAGAGACGGCAACATCCTCTACAATTCCCTGGCCTTCATCGATGCTGACGGTTCCCTGCTGGGAGTCTACCGCAAGACCCACATCCCTGATGATCACTTCTACCAGGAGAAGTTCTACTTCACTCCCGGCAACAGCGGCTTCAGGGTATTCGACACTGCCTACGGCAGGATCGGGGCCGGCATCTGCTGGGATCAGTGGTTCCCGGAGACTGCCCGCTGTCTGGCGCTGGACGGTGCGGAGCTGATCTTCTACCCCACCGCCATCGGTTCGGAACCGATTCTCAATACCGATTCCATGGGTCACTGGAGAAGAGTCATGCAGGGCCAAGCCGCCGCCAATCTGGTGCCGGTGATAACGGCTAACCGCATCGGCCTTGAAGAAGTAATACCATGCCGGGAGAACGGTAATCAGAACAGTTCACTGCTGTTCTACGGTTCCTCGTTCATCACTGATGAGACCGGCGAGATCGTTGAAGACGCCTCACGGGGTAATGAAGAAATTCTCATCCACACCTTTGATCTGGACGAGATTGCCCAAAACCGCTTAAGCTGGGGACTGTTCCGCGACCGGCGGGAAGAGACTTATCAGCGCATCATGGAAAAATAATCAGCTGAAAGTCAGCTGTGTGATAAACAAATATACAAGGAGGAAACATAAATGAAAGGAAACGCTATATTCTTACGCGTACTGATGATTCTGAAGTTCATTGCCGAACTCATCGGTGTTTTGGCTGTTGGATTTGTCGCTGTCGTCTTACTGGCTGTCGGTGATTTTTCCAAGATTCCCGGTCTGAGTGTCGAAGGGCTGAACATGACGCCGGAAATGCTGGAGAAGTTCAGAATGCCTGTTGCCATCATCATGGGGATTGCGGCTGTCTCACTGTTACTGGCCATGCTGTCAACTCTTAAGGTCAGCAAGGCCCTGAAGGAGTGCGGAAAGAGAAGACCGTTCTCTGAAGAGTCCGCTTCCGCTCTGAAGTCTGCCGGCATCATGGAACTGCTTTCCGGTATCGTCAGCATCGGTGCTACCGTCGTGGCTACTATTTACTTCAAGGATCTGACGGAGGTTAATACGGCTACTACAGCCAGCTCAGGCGCTACCATTAACCTGGTCTTCCTGGCTAACGCAGCCATTCTGTTCTTACTCTCCGCGGTAGCTAAATACGGTAACGATCTGGAAAGACAGTCATCGTACTCAGCGATCAATCAGATGAGAGACAACTCAGAAGACTAAAGAATAAGAAAACAAAGAAGTAGTGATGATTATCAAACATAATCGTTCACTACTTCTTTTTTTTTAGTTGAAATGATCAGTTTTCCGACTGCTAATCGTTACTGTCCCCTTTATCAGAGTCCTGCTGCAACAGTTCTTTTAATTGGTCCAGCATTTCGGAGTTAACATTGTACTTGTAGGTAAGACCCTCTGGAGTGATATGCAACACGGGATATTTAGGATGATTTGTTTTCAAAATCAGGTGCTTTTCAATCATCCATTCCACAATAATACGCAAATCGCTGTATGGGATTGTTTTCAGCGAACCATAATCAGGCAGCTTGTCGAGTTTTCCCTTGATGATTTGATCAAACGGTTTGCCTCTCAATACGCCAATGAGAACGCCTAAGCCATAGTATTTGGTCTCGCTTATGTTCTTCAGACAATTCAGGACTTTATAAATGACATCGTTCAGGCAGTAATCCCTGTACATTACTCTGGAATACTCGTCTTTATCGATCTGCTGTTCCGGCTCCTGTTCCTGCGGAGGTGTTTCTTTGATAACAGTGTCTTCAGCAAGTTTAGCTTCAATTTCAATATCTTCATTGGTTATTACCGGCTGTTTGACCTGCTGCTTTGGTTCCTCCGGATCAGGCGGGTATTTCATCATTTTGTAGTAGTCGTCTTTGGAAATGGTGCGGTTACAACCAGTTCCATTGTCTTTATAACCAGTACAGCCAAGGAAGTATGACGCAGCCTTCGGATTGTGCTTGACGATGAGATATCCGTCTCGACAACTGTCACATTTCATGATGGCCAGCTTTTTTCCTTTTAGGTCATTTGTCGTAAAGCTGCACATTTCAGGTTCATTGGTACATATATATAATCTCAGGCCATATGCCGGCTTATATCTGAACTGCAGTGGATATCCGCAGACAGGACAGGTGTTTCTTGCTCCTCCGCGTTGTCCGGAGTTCTCATCCCATTCGCCACGTAACACAACATTCTTGTGTTTGCTCTTTAACTCCAAAAGGAATTCTGAAGGATTCTTTTCCGGAGCAATGCAGTAAACGCGGTTCTTTGTCCTGGTCAAGGCCACATAGAACAGTCGTCTTTCTTCAGCGTAATCAATAGATCTGTCTCCTTTTATGACAAACGCGAGAACAGGATCATCTTCAATCTTGCAAGGGAAGCCATAGGTCTCATTTTTCCCGTTCACAATGATTACATTGTCATATCCCAGTCCTTTAGAAGCATGTGCAGTCATGAAAGTAATGTTCACCAAGGGATATTTGTTGCTCCTGATTTTTCCTTCCCGATTCTTGAATTCAAACAGGCCTGTCTTTTCTAAAAGGTCGCCATCAAACCCGTATCTGCCTATAAGTAATACAGTAGACTCCTTACTGTTTTTCCCTTCCTGTTTGTTGTATTCAATAATCTGGCCAAGAGCGGTTTCAACAGCTGACGCAAGAGCAAAATTAGCTCCTGCCTTTACTGAGTCGCCACGCTTTTTTGGCGTCGCATCATATGTATATATGATGACGGGATCAGTTATATTTTTAGGAGAAATGAGATCCTTCTTAATCTGCGCTTCGTTTTCTTGGATGAACTTTCCGGCTATGTCTATTACTTCCTGAGAATTACGGTACGTTTTTCTGATTTTCATCTGCTTCGCATACCCCATTTTTTCTTTGAAGTTTGTGAATAGAGTTATGTCAGAACCGCTGAAAGCATAGATTGACTGCCAGTCATCACCAACCGCAATGATCTTTGCGTCCGTTACTTCGTGAAGAGCAGATACCAGATCAAATCGCTGCCTGGAAATGTCCTGATACTCATCAACGATAATGTATTTGAAATCGATCTTCTGCTTCATCTCCTTAACGTCGCGCAGAATTTTTGCAGAATTGTTGATCATGTCTTCGAAATCGACGCACCCGTTCTCTTTTAAATATCGCTGATATTCAAGATAACAATCATTGCATATTGTCAGGAACAATCTGGATCTGACATTTTGAGTCTCATGGAACATTCTGTCAAATTCATCTGCTTCAAAACCATTAACCTTGAAATTTTGAATGAAACGGGTTATTAAAGAAACCAGTTTTCTAATGTATCTGTTTTCTTCGGATGAAACCAGTTTTGTTATTATTTCCTGATTGGACCTTGGCCTTATTTCAAATCCTTCCTTGATAAGGATTTCCTGAAGGTGACTTAACAGAGGCCGATTATCATCATAGGCAGAGAAAGTATAAAGGAGTTTTGTACCATGCTGCCTGTGAAGCTGTATTTTATTGTTGATTGCTTTTTTATAGAAGTTGAGTTCTTCTTCAGTGTAGCGGTTATTCTTTCCGGACTGTGATATTCCGAAATGCTCAATATACGCGATTTTGCCATCCTGATTGATTCGGAAGTCTGGAGTATAAGGTTTTCTGGCGCCTTTTATCTGATATTCATATAGAGGCTCATATACATAGTCGATTCCATTTAGATAAAGGAAGTTTGCGATTTCGACTTCCTGATAGGATCTCATTATTTCGTTTTGGATTGTTACAGACTTTTTGGTTCGGCTGTCGATGATTTCCTGTTTATAATCGTTAAGGTCACTCTTTAAGGATGTATAATTTCCTTTTGCGATTTTGTTAAAAAACTCGTTCAGGTCATTTCCTTCATAAGGTGCATCAAAATAGGAGGCAAAGAACATGATGAGGTTATTCACCATTGTTTCGTTTTTAAGAATTGAAGACTTGAAGTAGTCCTGAATAACAAAATACAGTTTTGACCCATCAACCACCTTAAGTGGTTCGGGGTTCTGTTTTCGGATTATGGCATTTCCAGTGGAATGGAAAGTCGATATTGGACAGGCGATGTTCAGCCTTTTGTTGATTCTTTCTCTCAATTCATTTACTGCATCATTAGTATAGGAAACAACAAGTATTTGTTTGGGGTCGATGTTTTGTTTATCAACCAAATACTTCACCTTTGCTGCAACGGTCGTTGTTTTTCCAGCTCCAGCCCCAGCAATTACCAATGTATAATCTTCATCACTCAGAACGACTCTTCGTTGGTCTTCATCAAGCGATATATTAGGGTCAACATCATATAGAATGCTGTCCAGATATTGCTTCTGTTCAATTAATTCTTTTTGAACGAATCCTTCGTTCTTTTCATCTATCAGTTTTTCAAAGTTTTTATAGGTTTTTATCGCTTCTTCAATATACGATTGCTTAATGCTGTTCTTCCGGCTGAATTCCGGGAGCATTCCGCTGGATTTGAGAACCTCGAAATAGTTTATCGTTTCCGTGGCATCACTGATTCTCTTTTTATATTCGCTCTTTGCGATATACCTGTCAGATTCCAAAAGCTTGCGCATAAAAGAGCGGAGTTTTATAAGTTCTTTACACTCCGGATTATCCAAAGCCTTTGGTTGTTTGTCTGAAACAGATTTTTTGTCTGCAGTTTTATTTAATAATTTGTCTAGTAATCCCATGGTGTTTGATTTGACTGATTACTTATGAGCGGAGAACACTTTGGCTGATACGAAGTTGGTAATGGGAATGGACAGAATGACGCCGATGCTGCAGGAGAGGGCGCTGACCGCCTCAACTGAGACATAGGCGGAACTGAGCAACTGGTACTTGCCCAGGCCCAGTGAATAGAGGTAGATCATCAAAACAAGTTCACCGCCCAATAAGGCAAGTATCAGCGTGCTGGTCATCGTGCCGACCATGTCTTTGCCGATGTTCATACCCGAGGTGAACAGCTCTCTGAATGTCAGTTCGCTGTTGGCTTCGTGCAGTTCGCTTACCGCGGAAGCCAGACCCATGGCAACGTCCATGACGGCGCCTAATGAGCTGATGACTACTCCGGCTGATAACAGACCTTTCAGTCCGATCGGCGTTCCGGTCTGCCGCAGCTGAAGGAGAGCCTCGGCATCTGTGATCCGCAAGCCATTTATTCTTAAAAGGGACTGAGCGATTTCAGCGAAGGCCAGAGCCATTGCCATGCCCGCTATGGTTCCCAGGAAAGCGCATACCGTCTTTTTATTGACTCCGGACATTACCGTATAGGTAAACAGAGCGGAGAAGACGCACATTAAGAAGGTCATAAGGATGGTAGGAGCTCCTTTAAGGAGTCCCGGCAGAAGAATGGTAAACAGAGTTATGGCCATAAAGACAAGGCCAATCAGAGACTTGATGCCGCTCTTGCCGCCAACAACTATGATGGCAATTACAAACAGAGCCAGCAGGATGGGCAGAATGGCTGAATGGTTGTATTCGTAGACGGTTGCCGTGTGAGAACCATCATCATAAGTGGAAATGATAAGCGTGACGCTGTCGCCGACATGCACAGGAACATTGTACAGAGGACCGACATAGTTATACACCAGCATGGTCTGTCCCTTGAATTCACCGGTCGTTACCTCCGCCGTCAGCATCTGTTCACCGCGATATCCGCCATCGGCGTTTTCGTCCGGAGCAGTGCTATCACTGAGGACCTCAATTACCTTCGCGTTTTCGTAAACAGCCGGTTGGCCGGAAGGATCCCTCTCTTCTTTTCCGCTGTTGGCCCAGTAAGCGCACAGGCAGAAAATGATCAGTCCCACAGTCAGAACCAGGACATCAAGCCTGTTTTTTCTTATCCATTCACCCATCTTTTTCAGCATCTTGTTTACCTCAAAACCATTATAACTGATAACCGAAAATAACGAAATCCGTATGAAAAAAATGACAAAAAAACATGTAAGCGTACTTTCTTAAAATCTGAAGAAAAAAGCGGAAAAAAACAGGAAAAAAGTCAGGAAAAGAGAGTAAAAATCGTATCATTGAAAGCGCTTTTTCTATATAATAAAAGTGTATTTCGGAGGTGTTTCTCCGAGTTTTATATGCAATATAAAGAAACACAATTTAGAAGAGGAGAGAGCAGATGAAAAAACCTTTATTCAAAAGAGTCGTGACTTTATTGCTTGCATTGATGATGTCCTTCAGCGGGATGTCATTTAATGCCAGAACAGTAAAGGCAGACTCTTCTTCTACGTGGGAAAAGGTCACTGACATAGCAGCTGCTGCCGCCAGCGGCAAGCAGGTCGCTATTACCATGACTGCTAGCAGTAATGGAACAACCTATGTCCTACCGGCTGCAGCCACATCAAGCGCCCCAGTAGCAGTGGTTGCTGAGAAAAATGGCAATGAACTTGTAGTCAACGGAACCGGTGACTATGGATGGACCATTGCTACAACAGATGACGGATATACCATCACAAATGGAAACGGAGACCACCTCTATCTTATAAACAATAACAATGGTGTAAGAGTTGGTTCCAATTCAAGCGCTTCTTATGTGTGGACGATAGCAAGTGGTTATCTCTCAGCGAAGGATACTGCTGGTAATACCAGATACTTAGGTGTGTATAAAACTAATCCTGACTGGCGCTGCTATACTAACACTACCGGTAACATTGCGAGTCAGACTCTGGAATTCTGGACATTAGCTGAGGGAGCAACACCCGAGGAGCCCATTGCTCAACTGGACAAGTTTACTACAGCGCCAGAGAACAATGCCAAGGTTGTAATCTACTATCCAGAGGATGGTCTGGCATTAACGGCTAACGCCGCTGGCAGTAAGCTTGCCGGAGTGGCCGCCACATTTGAGGGCGACAAGCTGAATCAGTTGCCAAGCATGGCTTACCTCACGGTCACCAAGGACAGCAACGGTTATTATACATTCACAACGGAAGACGGAAAAGTTCTGACAGCCACTGTAGGCAATTCTACCGGACTGACTTTTGCTGATGCTGCAAGCGACCTCTCTCTGTGGACGCTTGAGCAGCAGGCTGACGGCACTTGGTACATTGTCAGCGTAAACGCTGTATACGACAACAAACAGCAGTATCTTGAATACTATAACGGTTTCACTGTTTATGGTTTCCAGGATAGCAGTGTTGCTGCATACAAGTTTGATTTCTATGGCGTGCAAGGCGAGACACCGGTTGAAACATATACGGTCACGGTCAAGGATTCTAATCAGGGCGCGGTGACGGTTTCGGACAATGAAGTCGAAGCCGGTTCCGACATTCTCATCACGGTAACTCCCGAAGATGGTTGTGAACTGATCTCGCTTATGATCAACAATGTCGAACATATCGACGATCTTGACAGCGAAGGAAAGATGACCTTCACCGTCAATGAAAACATCGTGATCAGGGCGCAGTTCAAGGATTCAGCTGAACTTACACGCCACATTACAGTCGTGCCTTCAGAACACGGTGTGATCTATCCGGATTTCTATGTCGTTGAAAACGATCAGGACATCACCATTTATGTGGAACCTGAAGAAGGATATGAACTGACGAATCTTTACCTCAGATATTCTGATGTTAACGGCGATCATGAAATCGATCTGCTGCATCCGGAATCAGGCAATCCGTACAGACCTTATGAAGAAGACGGAAAGACCGTTTATTATGTAACGATTGACTGGGATGTTGAACTTGAGGGTGTATTCTCCCCCATTGTCGTAACTCATACCGTTACAGTTCAGCAGCCTGCTGAAGGCGGAACAGTATCTGTCGACAAGACTGAAGTCGCTCATGGCGAAACAGTTGTAATAACAACAGCTCCTGCCGAAGGCTATATTCTGGACAAGCTTCTGGTCAACGGCGTTGAGACAGCTGTTGATGCCGAAGGCAAAGCTACCGTAACAGTTACCGCTGACATCACGGTTACAGCAACCTTTAAGGTTAAACCGTCAGATAATCCTCCGGTTACCTATGACACCTGGGAACTGCTTACTGATATTAATGAATTACAGGATGGCGACTGTGTCATCATCGTAAATGATGCCAACAGTAAGGCCTTAAGCACGAACTATAACGGTTACTACAATGCCGGCGAAGATGTTACCATCGTCGACGACAAGGTTACCAATGCCACGGAAACCATGGTATGGACTGTCGGCATTACAACCGGAACCGATGGATCAAAGATCTACACCTTCTCAACCGCAGAAGGCAAG